>JAYVFI010000067.1:0-17661 GCA_043773365.1 Ilumatobacteraceae bacterium | reverse complement strand
CCGCGATACGCGTCCTGGAGGTAGTGCACTTCGTCGAGCACGACGACGGCCAGATCAGCGAGGTCACGCCCGGCGTAGATCATGTTTCGCAACACTTCGGTCGTCATCACGACGATCGGAGCATCACCATTGATCGAGTTGTCGCCTGTCAACAACCCGACCTTGTCGTCGCCGTGGACTTCGAGCAGGTCGCGATACTTCTGGTTCGACAGCGCCTTGATCGGTGCGGTGTAGAACGCCCGCTTGCCGTCGCGAACGGCGGTCTCGATCGCGTACTCGGCGACGACCGTCTTGCCGCTTCCGGTCGGGACGGCGACAATCACGTGCTGATGCTCGTCGAGCACGTCGATCGCCTCGCGCTGGAACGCGTCGAGCGGAAACGTGTAACGGGCAAGGATCTCGTCGCGATCGGGCCGCACGGTGTCAGTCTCGCAGGGTCAGGCGGCTTCGGCGCGGAGACGCTTGCGCTGGGCCAACCGACCGATCCCGATCGCGACGAAGTACAGAACGATCAGCGGCACGGACAGCGCAAGCAGTGAGATCGGGTCCCCGGACGGCGTGATCGCGGCCGACACCAGGAACGTTCCGACGATCGCATACCGCCACCCACGCAGCAGCGTCTTGGGCTGGACGATGCCGATCAACTGCAGGAACACGAGCAGCACAGGGATGATGAAGCCGACGCCGAATGCGACCACCATCAACGTCACCAGCCGCACGTAGGGCTGAACCTGGAACGCCTGGTCGACATCCTCGCCCGACCAGGCGATCAGGAACTCGAGCGCACGCTCGAGTGTCGTATAGGCGATGAAGCCGCCGGTGCAGAACAGCACGACCGACGACGACACGAACCCGATCGCATGTTTGCGCTCGTTCTTGTGGAGGGCAGGAACCACGAACTTCCACACCTGCCAGAGCACCACGGGGAGCGCCAGGATCATGCCGCCGTAGAAGGCGATCTTGAGCCGAGTGGAGAGCCCTTCGATCGGATCGAGGTTGAACAATTTCACTTCGCCGGTCTTGCGATCGAGAGACGTGCCGCAGAAATCCTCAGCCTTACGCCGGATGCACAGTCGCTTGTACGGCCTGAGCATCCATCCGAGCACCGTGTCGTAGAACGCCATGACGACGATCGAGCCCAACAGCACGGCGAGCCCGGCCCGGACGATCCGCATCCGCAGTTCAGCAAGATGCTCCGTCAGGCTCATGTGTCCCTGGTTGGGAGCGGACATTTCGTCGCTCGACCTGAATCGACTCACGTCGTGGGCTCCTCGGGCCGCCGTTCCGAGGACGCCTGCGATGGAGCCGAGAACGTCAGTGACTCCCCGAATGGGTCAGGAGCGGCGATCGCGGGCGCAGCGATCGCATCGCCCAGATCGGTGTGCTGCGACGCATCTTTCGTCGACGAGGTGGCGGTCGACGGGCTTGCCGGCGGGGTGGTGGGAGGCGATGGTGGCGCCGCCGAGAACCTCAACGACGCTCCGAACGGATCGGGTGTCGGTTCGGCCGGTGCTGAGGTGACACCACCCGACTCGTCGGTTTGGAACGGGACGTCACTCGTCGGAATCGCGTCTGGGTCGGGCGCCGCAACCATTTGGGCGGAATGCGGTTTCTCGGCGCGCTCACCGTCTTTGAGTTTGCGGAAGTCGGCCGAATCGCGCAGGAGATCGGCGGTATCGCGCATCTCCCGCATCGGTTCATCGAGGACCGATCGGAACTCCTGCTGGAATGACGTCGACATCTTCTTGAACTCGGCGTAGGCCTTGCCGGCCCGACGCATTGCCTCTGGGAGCTTCTCGGGCCCGAGCACTACAAGCGCAAGCAACATCACGATGATGATCTCGCCGCCTTGAAGGTTGAACACGGCTGCAGTCTAAGAGCACGATCAGATCGGCGAGGTTTCGAGTTCCGGAGTTTTCATTTCTCCCGGCGGAGCAGGATGCTCGCCACAAGAACCGATCGACGTCGCCGCTTTCGACTCTTTCCAGTCGGCGCTGGCAGGATGAGACGACAGTGCAGCAACGACTCCCCTCCCTCCTCGATCCGCCGATCATGTTTGCCCATCGGGGTGCCAGGGCCTACGCGCCCGAGAACACGATCGAGTCGTTCCGCTTGGCGTTGCGGCTCGGCGCAACCGGTCTCGAGAGCGACGTCTGGATCACGGCCGACGGAATTCCCGTGCTCGATCACGACGGAGTGGTCAGATTCGGCCGCTTCGGTCGATTCAAGAAGGTCTGGATCGGCACGGTCCACAGCAATGCGCTACCAGCCCACATCCCCTCGTTGGCCGCCGTCCTCGACGACTGCGGGACCGATTACCACTTCTCGTTGGATCTCAAGGCACCCCGCTCAGGGCAGGCAGTGATCGACGTCGTTCGAGAACGCAGTCCTGAACTGCTGCCACGGCTATGGCTCTGCGACCACAGCCTCGAGGCGTTGGCCGCATTGCGCCCGTACGACGATCAGGTCAAACTCGTCGACTCGACTCGGCTCGAACGGATCCCGGAGGGACCGGAACGCCGCGCCGCCCGCCTCGCCGATCTCGGTATCGACGGGATCAACCTGCGCGGACCCGACTGGAATGGCGGTCTGGTCACGTTGTTCCATCGCTTCGAGCGGACCGCGTTCTCGTGGGATCTGCAGCACGAGCACCTACTGCGTCCTGCATTCCGGATGGGGCTCGACGGCGTCTACAGCGACTACGTCGACCGGATGGTCGACGCCTTCAGCAAAGAACTCGGATAGGCAGCGAACAACTCGGACAGGCAACGCGAATTGTTGCGCCCGGCCGAGACAAGCTGGTTACAACCACTGCCAGTCTTTTTTGGGCCAGAACAGGATGAACGCCCTGCCGACGAGATTCGACTCGTCGATCGGCCCGAGCGCTCGGCTGTCTTGCGAGCCGGCGCGATTGTCGCCCATCACGAACACATGTTCGGGAGGCACCACGAGAGGATCGAAGTTGCCACCGCAGTTGCCGAGCGTGACCACATCCGGGTCGAGGTACGGCTCGTCCAACACCTGCCCATTGATCCGAACCTCGCAATTGACCATCTCGATCTCGTCGCCGGGCAGGCCGATCACGCGTTTGATCAGGTCCCGCTGGCTCGCTCCGGAAAGCTCGTGGAGCACCACGACGTCGCCGCGATTCGGGTCGTGCAGCCGGTACGACAGCTTGTTGACGAAGACCCGGTCGCCGGTTTCGAGCGTGGAGTACATCGAAGCGCCCTCGACGATGAAATGCGCCAGCAGGAACACCCGCACGGTCATCGCCACGAGCAGCGCAACGGCGACGACGACGACCCAGTCGAAGACCGCGCGTGCGCCACGCGACATCCCCGACCCACGGCTCAGATCCGATTCGACGACATCCTCATGATCGGATTCGTCGACGTCGCTGAAGTCCGGGTCACCGAACTTCGGATTGATCGGAGGGTGGGAGAGTTGGGTCACTGGGAAGTCACGGTATCGGTTGCTGACGACAGAGGGGCGTCACAACGATTCGATCAGTTTCTCGACACGTTCATCTCGACTCTTGAACGGATCTTTGCAGAGCACTGTTCGTTGCGCCTGATCATTCAGTTTGAGATGGACCCAGTCGACGGTGTAGTCACGTCGCCGCTCCTTGGCACGTTTGACGAATTCGCCCCGGAGTCGCGCCCGTGTGGTCTGAGGAGGCGTGTCGACCGCCGCCACGATGTCTTCCTCGGTGCACATGCGCTCGACCAGCCCACGATCCTGCATCTTGTAGAACGGACTGCGATGCCGGGCGACATCGTGGTATTGCAGGTCGAGCAGCTGCACGCGAGCGTGACCGAGCGGCAGACCGTGACGTTCCCGAAAGGCCTCGATCAACTTGTACTTGATCACCCAATCGACCTCGCGATCGAGTTTTAGCGGATCGTTCTCCAACTGGGTCATGCAGTGTTCCCACATCTCGAGGGCACGCTGCTCCTGGGGAGGAAATCCCTGGCTGTCTGCGTAACGGAGCGCCCGGTCGAGGAACTCACGCTGGATGTCGAGGGCGCTGACCTCGCGGCCGTTGGCGAGCCGAACCGTTCGCCGACACGTGATGTCGTGGCTGATCTCTCGAATCGCCCGAATCGGGTTCTCGAGCGTCATATCGCGGAGAACGACATTGTTGTCCTCGATCATTCGCAACATGCACGCCGCCGAGCCGACCTTCAAGAACGTCGTGTACTCGCTCATGTTCGAGTCGCCCACGATCACGTGCAGCCGGCGGTACTTCTCCGCATCAGCGTGTGGCTCGTCACGGGTGTTGATGATCGGCCGACTGCGAGTGGTCGCAGAGCTGACGCCTTCCCAGATGTGTTCGGCCCGTTGCGCGATCGAGAAGGTCGCTCCCCGTGCGGTTTGCAACACCTTGCCGGCTCCGGTGTAGATCTGACGACTGACGAAGAACGGAATCAGGACCTCTCCATAATGCGCGATGTCGTCGCTTCGGTTGGTCAGATAGTTCTCGTGGCAGCCATAGCTGTTCCCGGCTGAATCGGTGTTGTTCTTGAACAGGTAGATCGTGCCGCGAATCGACTCCTCGGCAAGCCGTTGTTCGGCCGATTCGACCAGCGATTCGAGGATCCGCTCGCCGGCTTTGTCATGAACCACCAGGTCGTACAACAAGTCGCACTCCGGCGTGGCGTACTCGGGGTGAGACCCGACGTCGAGATACAAGCGAGCGCCATTCTGCAGGAAGACATTCGACGAACGACCCCATGACACGACCTTGCGGAACAGGTAGCGAGCAACCTCGTCGGGACTCAGGCGACGCTGCCCGCGTAACGTGCACGTTACCCCGTACTCGCTCTCAAGCCCGAAGATCCGGCGCTCCACAAAACGCACCTTAGGGGTTGCGCAGATCAATGATCGCGTTTCCTCGACGAAATTCTCTTTTCGCCCGATCGGATCTGTGGTGTGCCAGCCGTTGGGCGGCTGTCCGATCAATCGGTCGTCAGCCGGAATCGGATCGATGACCCGGGATGGTGCTGGGCAAGGGTCGCCACGTCGTCGATGTGGACGATCGCGATCACCGGGTAGCCACCCGTGGTGGGATGGTCCGACAGCATCATCACCAGCGTTCCGTCAGGTGGAACCTGCAGGGCACCGCGGACGAGGCCTTCGCTTGCAAGCTCACCCGAACCGCGACGAACGAGCGGACTCCCGGAAAGGCGGACACCGACCCGATTGGACGTGGAGACTTCCCAAGATGTGCCTGTGATGCGGCGACGCCACGACTCGTCGAACCAATCCGCCCTTGGCCCGGCAGTGATCCGCACGACGTGGGCGAGCTCGCCTCGCGGGGCCTGATCGGTGACGATCGCGGTCATCGGCTCGAGACCGACGGGGTACGCGTCACCGACGCTCACCGGTGGTGGGCCGAGTGCCGACAGCGTGTCGGTTGCGGACGAACCGAGCACCTTCTCGACGACGATCCCACCTCGCACGGCGAGGTAGTGCCAGAGCCGTTTGGCGTCGGGATCCAGCCGATATGTCTCGCCGGCAGCCAGCGAGATCGGCGCAAGTTCGCGGCTGGATGCGATCAGCAGCGCTCCGACAGCTCGGATCGTCAAGCCGCCACACGTCTCGAACAGCGCCGCCAGACGCTGGTTCCCGACGAGTCGATTCGTGAGCGCGGCCAGAGCGGGGTCGACGAACCCGCTGGAAGGAACACCGAGGTGGGCGAAACCAGGCCGACCACCGTCTTGAATCGTCGTTGCCCACCCGGATTCGACGACTTCGACCAGAGCCGTCACGCCGGCACGAACCGGACTCGAGCACCGGGTTGCAGCAGCGCTGGTTCCGACCGGTGGGGATCGAACAAGACGATTTCGGTCGTCCCGAGCAGATGCCACCCGCCCGGGGAGCTCCTCGGGTAGACCGCACTGTATTCAGCCGCAATCGCAACTGAACCAGCCGGAACACTGGTGCGCGGCGTTGTTCGGCGCGGCAGGTGGAGACCCTCGGGAAGCCCTCGTAGATAGGCGAATCCCGGCGCAAACCCACAGAACGCGACGTGGTAGACGGCACCCGCGTGCCGATCGACCACTTGTGCCGTCGTCAAACCCGTTCGCTGTGCGACTTCCTCCAGATCCGCCCCGTCGTAGGTCACCGGGATCTCGACGAGCGCAGGTCGAACGTTCGCAGCCGCCGCCGCCTGAACCACGGCGAACGACGCACCGCCACGAGCTTCGGCCGACGAGAACGTCACCAGCACCGTTTTGGCGGCCGGGACCACATCGACGACGCCCGGTTGTGGATGCGCTCGAAAAGCGGCGCTCCACGTTGCCGGATCGAGCTCGAGGTCCTCCAACAGCACAGCCCGCTGACCCATCGGGAGCACGCGCATGATCAGCCAGTGAACGCGTACACGCCGACTGAAGCCGCTTCAAGACTGGCCCGCACGGCACGTGCAAGAGCAACCGCACCTGGTGTGTCGCCGTGGATGCAGATCGAGCGAGCGAATATGGACACCGACGAACCGTCGATCGCCAGGACGGAATGCTCGGTTGCGATCTGAACGGCGCGTGCCGACGCCAGGGCCGGGTCCGTGATCACGCTGCCGAGCTCTGAACGTGGCACCAATCCCCCGCCGGCCAGGTAGGCGCGATCAGCGAATGCCTCGGGCACGAACTCCATCCCGAGCGCGTCGGCAATCGTCAGAACGTGCGAATCGGGTTGGCCGACGACTGCCAGCGATGGGTCGTACTCGTGCGCAGCAGCGACCACGGCTTCCGCCTGGGCCCGGTGCGTCGCACAGGCGTGATACAGCGCCCCGTGCGGCTTGATGTACGCCACCCCCGTCCCGGCGACCTGGGCGAACGCGTCGAGCGCGCCGAGTTGATAGAGCACGGCATCGCGTAACTCGGCAGGGTCGATGTCGATGAATCGCCGCCCGAATCCGGCGAGGTCGGGATACGAGACCTGGGCGCCGATCGCCACCCCACGATCTGCGGCTGCTTGGCACACGCGGCGCAGCGTCGACGGATCACCGGCGTGAAAACCACATGCCACATTGGCGCTGGTGACGAGGTCCAGCATCGCCTCGTCGTCCCCCAACGACCAGATCCCGAAACCCTCGCCGAGATCAGCGTTCAGATCGATCGAGGCCATCGCGATTCCCGGACGTGTCAGCCGGCCAGGAGGGCGATGACCGCTTCGTCGTCGAGGCGACGGAAGCATCGACGACCGTTTCCGCGGGAGAGCACTGCCACCTCGAGTTCGCTGACCGGCAACTCTCGATCCGCTCCTGCCAGAGCGGACATACCCAACTTGACCGCGGAGACCAGATCCATACCTTCGCTGAATCCTGCCCGCAAACGCTCACCCACGGTGTCGTCGTCGCCGCCGAGCACTGTCGTGTTGCGTTGGTCGAAGATCGTCCCGTCGTAGACGATGTGGAACATCTGGTCATCGGAGGCGTCGACGCCGACCTCGGCGACGAGAATTTCGACCTCCAAGGGCTTCATCTCATGGGTGAAGATGTTGCCGAGGATCTGGGCGTACTGGCTCGCCAAGGTGCGAGCATCGACGTCGTCGCGAGAGTACTGGTATCCCTTGAGGTCGGCGGCGCGGATCCCGGAAACGCGGAGTTGGTCGAATTCGTTGTACCGGCCGACGCCGGCGAAGGCGATTCGGTCATAGATCTCACTGACCTTGCGCAGCGTCTCCGAGGGATTCTCGGCGACGATCGCGATGCCATCGACGAATCGAATCGCGACGAGCGCGCGCCCCCGCGCAATCCCTTTTCGGGCATAGTCGGCCCGGTCCTTCATGACCTGTTCCGGCGACACGTAGAACGGTTGACTCATCGCACACGCTCCGCGTCGGGCCTCACCCGGTCGGCCGTCTCACGGTCAGACCTCGCACGGCGTTTCGTCATCGGGCTCTGACCTCCGAGGCAAGCGCTTCGAAACGGGTCCGGAGTTCCTCGTCAGTCACCGGTTGCCATCCGTCGGCCGTGACGGTGGCAACGGTCGGGAAGATGCCCCGGAGCGGGTCGGGCCCGCCAGTCGCCGAATCGGCGTCGGCTGCTTCCCACAGACTCTTGACGGCGAGGTTGATGGCGTCGTCGCGTGACATGTCGTCGAGGTATCCCACCTTGATCACGGTGCCGGCGTGGAGACTTCCTGACCCGGTTGCAACGAATTCGCGCTCCTCGTAGCGGCCCCCGGTGACGTCGTAGGCGAACAGTCGTCCGACCTCACGACGCAAGTCGTAGCCGGCGAAGAGCGGCACCACGACCATCCCCTGCATCGCCGCCGGCAGGTTGCCGCGAACCATTGCTGAGAGCTGGTTGGCCTTGCCCTCCAGGCTGAGCGGAGTCCCTTCGACCTTCTCGTAGTGTTCGAGCTGCAGCTGGAACAACCGGATCATCTCCATCGCGGGACCAGCAGCACCCGCAATCGCGACGCCGCTGTGCTTGTCGGCCTGGACGACCTTCTCCATCGCACGATGCGAGATCAGATTCCCAGAGGTGGCCCGTCGGTCACCCGCCATGACAACACCGTCCGCATACCGCAATGCCACACACGTCGTGGCGTGGGGCACCTCGAGCACTCCCGCACCGGCGGTCAACACGTCGGGGCCGAGCCCGATGCGACGAAGCAGTTCAGGAAAGTTCGACCCCGGATCCGTAGTCGGGTCGAAGAACGGCATTGCCACGGTCTACTGACCGCCCTTCTGGACATACGACTTCACGAAGTCCTCAGCGTTGGTCTCGAGCACTTCGTCGATCTCGTCGAGCAGGTCATCGAGCTCGGCCTTGAGTTTGTCACCGGCCTCGGTGGTCGCCGGGGCGGCTTCGGTCACGACCTCGTCGGTGCGCTCCGACGCTGGCTTCTGCTTGTGCGTTCGTTCAGCCATCTCTTCCTCCCATTGTCAAACGCCGTATCCAGCCCATTCGGGCATGATCCTCGTGGGAATCTCACCCACCCAACCGTTCGAGCAACTCGACGGCGGTGTCGCTCTCGTCGATCAACCTAGCGACGTGTTCGGCCGTCCCGCGCAATGGTTCCATCATCGGGACCCGACGGAGCGGATCGCGCCCGACATCGAACACCAGCGAATCCCAGTTGGCGGCGACGACCTCGTTCGGATACTTCTCGAGACACTTGCCCCGGAAGTAGGCCCGTGTCGTGGTCGGCGGTTGCGTCATCGCCGACACCGCATCGGACGGATCGACCATGGTTTCCAGCCCGACCCGTAACGCCAAGCACTTGTCGAGCCGCATGTCGTGATACTGCAGGTCGATCGCCTTCAGCTTCGGGGAGTCGGTCGGCAGTCCGTGGCGCTCGGCGTAGCCCTCCACCAAGCGCCGTTTGGCGACCCAGTCGACCCACGTCGCGACGGACTCAGGATCACGCTCGAGCCCAGTGAGAACGTGCTCCCAGCGAGCGAGCACATCGGCACCCACAGCCTCCCCGACGACGGTCAGACCGTGCGTCTGTTCGTACTTGCGGGCCCGTTCGAACAACGACCATTGGATCTCGAGGGCGGTGGCACGACCTCCGTTCCTCAAGATGATCGTGCGACGCAGCGTCGGATCGTGACTGACCTGACGAATCGCGGCGACGGGATTACCGAGCAAGCAGTCGTCGCCGAGTTCGTTGTCCTCGATCATCGCCAAGATGATCGCCGTCGTACCGATCTTGAGGTAGGTGGCGACCTCGCTCATGTTGGCGTCACCGACAATTACGTGCAAGCGGCGGTACTTCTGCGGATCACAATGCGGTTCGTCGCGAGTGTTGACGATCGGACGCTTCAAGGTCGTCTCGAGTCCGACCTCCTCCTCGAAGAAGTCGGCCCGCTGGCTCAACTGGTACGGAACGTCGGCAGGGTCCCGATTCGGCAGCTCACAGCCGACCTTGCCTGCCCCGCAGAAGATCTGTCTGGTGACGAAGTGGGGCGTGATGTGACTGACGATTCTACCGAACGGTGTCTCGCGGTCCATCAGGTAGTTCTCGTGACAGCCGTAGCTGTTCCCTTTGCCATCCGAATTGTTCTTGTAGATCACCAGCTCGGCGCCAGGGGCGAGCAGTGGGCGGGCGTAGTCCATCGATGCCCGCACGATCTCGTCCGCGGCTCGGTCCCAACGCACCGCTTCGGCGGCAGTCGTCACTTCCGGTATCGATATCTCGGGATGGGCGTGATCGACGTAGTAGCGGGCACCGTTGGTCAGCACGGCGTTGACGAGCGTGCTCTCCACCTCGGGGGCGAACGAGTCGTCGAGCAGGAAGCCACGTGCGTCATTGGCAGGTTGCTCGCCCTCGAAGTCCCATCCGACCTTGCGGGAAGTCGCCGACACGTAGGCGTTGATCAACAGCGACGAGGCGGAAACCGGGTTGTTCTCGGCGCCGCGAACGACAATCCCGTACTCGGTCTCGATCCCGCAGACCTTCGGTATTGCCATACACCGAACCCTACTGTCTTAGCGTTCGTGTCTTAGCGTTCGTGTCTTACCGTTCGTGTCTCACCGTTCGTGCCAGCACTCGTTGAGGGCGGCGTGGACTCGGACATTCTCGATCCGATCGGTGACGACACGAGTCACGCTCGGGCCGGGAGTCGCCACCGATCCCAGCAGTTCGGCGTGCGTCGTTGCCGTGATCGCCCGGATTCCATGCGACTTCGCGAGGGCAACGATGTCGGTCTGGTGTGGCGTGCCGAACAGCTGTTCGAACTGCTCGGGATCGAGCGCGCTCGCTGGGGGCAGAAACGAGAAGATGCCGCCGCCGCCATTGTCGATCACGACGATTCGCACGTCTGCCGAGCGCCCATCGAGCGCCCACAGGGCATTGCTGTCATGCACGAACGCGAGATCACCGAGCAGAGCGACCACACGCCGCCCGCTCAGTGCGAGTCCGAGCGCGGTCGACAGCGTCCCGTCGATTCCATTGGCTCCCCGATTGGCGTGAGCTCGCGCTGATCGGCCACCGAACCACTCCAGATCACGGATCGGCATCGACGATGCGACGACGAGGTCGACCTCGTCCGGAAGGTTGTTGGCGATCGCGCGGGCTACACCGGGCTCGCTGAGCGACAGATCGGCCAAGTACCGATCGAAGCTCGCTTCGACGAGATCGTTGGCCTGGCGCCATCGCAGCGCCCATCCCGGGTCCGGAGATCCTGACAACTTGCCCAAGTCATCGAGTGTGCAGTGCGCCGCAACGTTGCGGTCAGGATCGACAACGCCTGGCCCGCCGATCTGGATCACCGGAGCTCCACTCGCCACGATCCACTGCGACAGGACTCTCGATGCTGGTGCCCGTCCAAGCCGAATCACGATCTCCGGCTCGTTGTCGACAGCAAACGCGGCGTCTCGCAACAGCGAATCGAACGCCGTCACCGCGCCGTCGATCGAGCGAAGCCTCGAGAGCGGGTCGGCGAGCACCGGCCAGCCCAAACGACTCGCCAGCGACTCGACCTGATCACCAGTGAATCCATGCAACCCACCGGCGACGATCACTCCTCGAGCACGATCGAACTCGTCACCAAGAGGTCCACTCGACATGCGACCTCTGGGCACGACGAGCGGCGGACCGAGCGGATCGGGCAACGCTCCGGCGGCGCCGATCAACGGCTCGCGGAACGGCATGTTGAGATGGACCGGCCCAGCTCCGGCGGCGCCGAAGACGCGCTGAGCCAACGGCCTCCACGACGACGGGTCCGCCTGATCGGGCACCGGTGCATCATGGAACCAGCGCACGGATCGGCCGAACAGCTCGATCTGATCGATCGTCTGCGGTGAACCCACGCCGCGCAATTCAGGTGGTCGGTCGGCGGTGACGACGATCATCGGAACTTCGGACAGGCCGGCCTCGACCACCGCAGGGTGGAAGTTCGCAGCCGCTGTGCCGCTCGTGCACAACAGCACTGCCGGGAACCCACCCAGCCCCAACCCGAGCGCCACGAATGCGGCAACGCGTTCATCATGAACGACGTGCACACCCAGTTCGGATCGGGCAGCCAGCGCCAGCGCCATCGGGGTGCTGCGCGACCCGGGAGCGACGACCGCGTGTCGAACCCCGCATCGAACCCATTCGTCGACAAGCGTTGCGCAGGCGGTCGCGTTGGCAGTGACGTTCACGACCTCCGACGATAGGCGAGTTGACGCTCAGACCGCTCGAGGCACTTCGAACCCGCACTTCGAACCATGCGAATCGAACCATGCGAATCGACGTGCAATTCTTCCGGTGGAATTGAACGAGCCCTATCGTGATCGTCATGGTTGCAACTCCCGCGCCGCTCCGGGTCGAGATCTGGTCCGACGTCGTCTGTCCGTGGTGCTACATCGGCAAGCGGCGGTTCGAACGAGCCGTCGACCAACTCCACGGCGAGGTCGATGTCGAAATGTCCTTTCGGCCGTTCCAACTCGACCCAACCGCGTCCCCCGGCAAGACGGAGCCCGTTATCGATGCGTACGCCAAGAAATTCGGTGGCGAGGACCAGGCTCGCAGGATCATCGAACGGGTCACGGCATCGGCCGCCGAAGACGGTCTCGAGTTTCGGATGGATCGGGCGCTACGGGCCAACACCCAGCTCGCGCACCGAATGATCTGGTTCGCCGAGCAGGCTGACTCACCTGTCACCCAAGACGCCATCAAGGAACGACTGCTCCGGGCTTATTTTATCGACGGTCTCGACATCGGCGACCCTGTCGTGCTTGCCGACTGCGCCGAGCAGGTGGGGTTCGACCGGTCCCGAGCGGTCGCATTCCTCGACAGCGATCGCGGGCGTGCCGAAGTCGCAGCTCAGATCGATCGAGCAGGCGATCTCGGGATCAGCGCGGTCCCGACCTACGTGATCGACGGTCGTTGGGCGATCCCCGGGGCGCAAGACACCGAAACGTTCGTCCGCGTCCTGCGCCAACTCGCTGCGCGGATCGCCGCAGAAGCCGACAGTTCGAGAGCCAACGAGTCCGAACCGAGCGACACAAAGGAGCCCGGTGACGATCGCCACTCGACCTGAGAGCCCGCGGGCTGACGATCGGCTCGTCTTTCTGCACGGGTTCACCCAGACACACCATCATTGGCATCGTTGTGCGAGCTTGATCGCAGCCCGCCTCCGATCGCCGGCACTGGCGTTCGTCGACCTGCCAGGTCACGGACTCAGCGCAACCGATCGGACTGCGATCGATCAGGCCGCCCCGCTGCTGACGCACCTCGGCGGCGCAGGTACCTGGATCGGCTATTCGATGGGGGCCCGGTTCGCGCTCGTGGCGGCAGCGCAATCGCCACCAGAGATCGAACGACTCGTGGTGATCGGGGTGAACCCCGGAATCGAGGATGCGACAGAACGACTCGCCCGGCGAGCCGCCGACGACGCGCTCGCCGTGCGTATCGAACGGATCGGCGTCGATGCGTTCCTCGACGAGTGGTTGCGCGGACCACTGTTCGCCTCGCTCCCGGAAGACGCTGTTGACCGTGCTCACCGACGTGCGAACGGGATCGACGGGCTTGCATCCAGCTTGAGATCGGCAGGCATCGGATCGCAGACGCCGTTGTGGGAAAATCTGGGCGAGATCGAGATCCCCGTGCTCGTGCTCGCCGGCGAGGCGGACGCGAAGTTCACGTCGATCGGAGCACGCCTTGCGGGTGAACTCCCGAATGCCACATTCGCGTCGATTCGCGGGGCCGGACACGCTGCCCATACCGAGCAGCCAGCAGCCACAGCTGATGCGATCGCCGGTTGGATCGATCGCCAGACCGGTCAGCCGACGGCGAGACCGATCGCCAACAGGACCCCGTAGGCGAGTTGGGTCCTCCCGGTACCGCCGAGCACCTCGATCAACTCGCGCCCGGTCGCACCGCGCAGCACACGGCGAGCCGGCGTTCGAGCAACCGCGACCGCCACGAACGCGATCGCGGACCACGGCCGCACCGCCGCCACCATCCCGGCAACCGCAAGGGCGGCGACGATCAGGCCGAGGTACATCCAACGTGTCGGGCGGTCTCCGAGCCGAACCGCCAGCGTTCGCTTGCCGACCGATCGATCGGTCGGGATGTCACGCAGGTTGTTGACGACCAACAGCGCGCACGCGAGGAAACCCACCCCGCAGGCGGCAACCCACGTCACCCCCGGCACCTGCTCGATCGCCACGTACGTCGTTCCCACCGTCGCAACGAGACCGAAGAACACGAACACGAACAACTCTCCGAGACCGAGGTAACCGTACGGCCTCGGCCCACCCGTGTATCCCCACGCAGCCGCGATCGCCAATCCGCCGACGACGAGCAGCCACCACGAGGTCGCAAGCGCCAACACGAGTCCAACGAGAGCAGCGATCAGGAGTGTCATCAGGGCCGCACGTTTGACTGACTTCGCCGCGGCGGCGCCGGAGGCAACCAGCCGGATCGGACCGACCCGGACGTCGTCGGTTCCCTTGACACCGTCGCTGTAGTCATTTGCGTAGTTCACGCCAATCTGTAGCAGCAGTGAGACGAGCAAAGCCCCGACGACGCGCCACCACACGACGTCCGGACCGTTGCGCACACCAACTGCAGATGCGGCACCCACCAACACCGGCACGACGGCGGCTGGCAGGGTCCTCGGCCGCGCACCGGCAATCCACGTCCTGACAGAGGCGTGTGAGGCGTGCGGTCGCGGGTTTGATGACGGGTTCGGTGAGGGGTTCGGTGAAGTTGTCATACGTCGGTCATGATGTGGGAATGAGTGAACTCTGGCGGCTCGGCGCCCTGCAACTGGCCGAGCGGATTCGATCGAAGGATGTCTCGAGTCGCGAGGTGGTCGAAGCGCATCTTGCCCGAATCGACGCCGTCAATCCGAATTTGAACGCGATCGTGCGACGTCTCGACGACGAGGCGCTGGCTGCAGCGGATGCCGCTGACCGGGCTGTCGCCGCGGGTACAGCGCTGGGTCCGCTGCACGGCGTGCCATGCACGATCAAGGAGAACATCGACGTTGCCGGCACGCCGACGACGCAAGGCACTCCGTTTCTGGCAGGTGCGATCGCCGCGATCGATGCCCCCACGGTGCAGCGGATGCGGGCTGCCGGGGCGATCCCGTTTGCACGCACGAACCTCCCCGACCTCGGTCTACGGGTCCACACCCGCTCGTCGCTGCACGGATTGACACGCAATCCCTGGAATCCGAGCGTGACCGCAGGAGGATCGAGCGGCGGCGAGGGCTCCGCAATCGCATCGGGCATGTCGCCGCTCGGGCTCGGCAACGACATCGGCGGATCGCTCCGCAATCCGGCTCACTGCTGCGGCATCGCCTCGATCAAACCGACCGTCGGGGCGGTTCCGATGGCGACCGTGATCCCTCCCGAGGACCTCATGTTGGCGGCCCAGCAGATGCTCGTCGAGGGGCCGATGGCACGCCGCATCGCCGACATCCGGGTGGCGTTCAAGGCGATCGCCGGCTGGAGCGAACGTGACCCACGTTCGGTGCCGGCGACGTTCACCGATCTCGGCGACGGCGAGCGGATCTCGATCGCCGTGCTCGCCGAGCCGCCTGGTGGAGCTACGCATCCGGGAATTGCCGACGCCGTGCGGCGTGCCGGCGACGTCTTGGCCGACCTCGGTCACGACGTCATCGAAGTGACGCCACCGAGCTACGAGCGGGTCACCGAACTGTGGGCGATGCTGCTGATCGCCGACATCAACGAAACTCGATCGATGCTCGACATCGTGATGGCGGAGGACGCCCGGGTCGTACTCGACGCGCTGGTGTCCCAGTATCCGACGCCGTCCTTGCAGTCGAGCGTGACGTTGCAGGGCGAGCGTTTCAAGTTGATGCGGGAGTGGTCCGCTTTCTTCGCACAGCACCAGGTGTTGCTGTCGCCGACGTGGGGGCAGCCGGCGTTCGAGCACGACGCCGACACGCGTGGCGACGAGATCACCGAGATCATGCGTGACACGCTTCGCCCCGTGCTACCCGGCAACTTCTTGGGGATCCCCGGGGTGGTCGTCCCGTTCGGAATGGCGGCCGGTCTGCCGGTCGGCGTGCAGGTGCTCGGAGATCGCTTCACCGATCTTCGATGTCTCGCGATCGCCGAGCAGATCGAGGAGGCGTCGGAGATCGTGACCCCGATCGACCCGGTCGAGTCCTGATTCATGCCGCAACTCGTTGCAATCGACCTATCCGGCGGGCCCGAGTTCGTCGAGCGACTGCAACGAATCTGGGATGCTGGAGATGCGGCGTTCCCGGTCGATCAACGGCTTCCGCCGGCTGCCAAACGAGCACTGATCGAGGAGATGGGGTGCGGTCGCCAACCGGTCGAGCCGGGAGATGCGGTCGTCGTTGCCACGAGCGGGTCGTCGGGCGCGCCAAAAGGAGTGGTGCTCACGCACGCTGCACTCGCAGCTTCGGCGGAGGCCACCTCGCGCCGACTCGAGGTGACTGACGACGATTACTGGCTGGCATGCCTGCCGCTGTCGCATGTCGGAGGGCTGTCGGTGGTGACCCGGGCGCTGCACACGGGGACCAGATTGACCGTGCTCCCAGTTTTCGATGCCGACCTCGTCGACGCCAGCGAGGCATCGCTCGTCTCGCTCGTTCCGACCGCGCTGCAGCGGATCGATCCAAGCCGGTTCCGGAGAATCGTGCTGGGCGGTTCACGCCCGCCAACGGATCGGCCTGCCAACGTCGTGATCACGTACGGCATGACCGAGACGGGCAGTGGCGTGGTGTACGACCACACGCCGCTCGATGGGGTCGAGGTCCGGATCATCGAACGTGAGATCCAACTCCGCGGCCCCATGCTGCTGCGTTGCTATCGCAACGGCGTCGATCCGAAGTCCTCCGATGGATGGTTCCCGACCGGGGACCTCGGAGACATCGACGCCAGCGGATTGCTTCGCGTCCATGGCCGCAGGGACGAACTGATCATCACCGGCGGCGAAAACGTCTGGCCCGAGCAGATCGAGGCCATCCTTCGGTCGCACGATCGCATCGCCGACGTTGCCGTTGCCGGTCGAGCCGACCCCGAGTGGGGCGAGGTCGTCGTCGCGTACGTAGTCGCAACCGACCGCTCCGATCCACCATCGTTGGCCTCGCTGCGAGATCACGTCAAACTCCAGGCGCCCTCATACGGAGCACCGCGCCACGTTGTCTATGTCGACGCTATCCCGCGCACCGCGGTCGGCAAGGTGCAACGAGTGAATCTTTCGGATCGGTTGGAGTAAGGTTTCCAATCATGCCTCGCCTCCCGAACGCCCGATCCACGGGAGTCGTGTGAAACCTGGTTCGTCCGATCGACTTCCCCATGCGTACTGGCGACAGTGGACTGCGAGCGCGATCAGCAATCTCGGGGATGGCATCAACTTCGTGGCGATGCCTCTCCTGGCGTTTTCGCTGACAGACGACGAACGACTGCTCTCCCTCACGACGTTCGCGGTATTCCTGCCGTGGCTGCTGTTGGCCCTTCCTGTGGGCGTCGTCGTCGATCGGGCCGATCGACAGTTGTTGATGGTTGCGTCGAGTTTGATCCGAGTCGCCCTGTTCGCCGCAATCGCTTTCGCCGCCGTTGCCGATCACCTCTCGATGTGGACGTTGCTCGGCCTGCTGGTCATCGTCGGGTCGTGCGAGGTCGTGTTCGACAGCAGCGCCCAGGCGTTCCTCCCCATGATCGTCGAGCCGAGCGACCTTGGGCGGGCAAACGGTCTCCTGTTCGCTGCTGAGGTG
>JAYVFI010000066.1:0-29808 GCA_043773365.1 Ilumatobacteraceae bacterium | reverse complement strand
CGGGCATCCGAGTCAGCAGATCCAGTTCGTCGAGCGACATCGCAGGTGACCCTAGACGGCGACGACCCTAGACGGAACGCTGGAGTGGGAATGCTTCGGAGCCGAGGTGCACGCCCGGTTGCTCGCAGGCGTGGGTCTGCACCACTTCGAGCAGTATCGCCGCGACTGCATTGGTGGCAGCGCTCGGCCCTGGGCGGCGCCGTCGGACCCAGGCGACGACTCGGCGGGGGAGTTCTGGCACGGCGACACGGCTGAAGTTGCCTTCGATCTGCTTCGGTGCCGCAGTCGCCGGCACGATCGCCGCGCCATACCCGTCGAACGCCAACGAAGCGAGCAGTCGGACGCCGTCGATGTCGGCCTGCGCTCGGAGTGTCACGTTGGCATTGGCGGCCGCTCGGTCGAGCACTCGTCGGAGAGCGGCACCTTTCGGCGGCAGCAGCAACGGCACGTCTTCGAGTTCTTTGAGGGTCATCGACTGGCGACCGGCTAATGGGTGTGAGCTGTGCACGAGCAACAGCAGGTCTTCGGCGAACAACGGCTCGACGAGGAGTTCCGGATCGTCGATCGGCAGGTGGATGATTGCCGCGTTGAGCTGACCTGACAGCACACCGGGAACGATCGTGCTGGTGCTGCCTTCGCTCACGATCGGGTGGACGCGCGGGTGACGCCGTTCGACGGCCCCGAGCAGTTGCGGCATCAGCCATCTCGCCGTCGTGCCGATCACGCCGATTCTGGCGTCTCCGGAGACGTCGTCTTCGAGCGAGGCGATGTCGGCGGCGATGTCGTCGATCTCGTTGAGCACACGCCTGGCGCGCTCGACAACTCGCTCGCCCTGCTCGGTCAATCCACCGTTGGTACGATCGACCAGGATCACCCCGAGTTCGCGCTCCAACTTGGATACGTGCCCGGAGACATTGGATTGCACGGTGTAGAGGGCCCTCGCCGCCGACGAGAATGTGCCGTGATCAGCGACGGCGACGATGGCTGCGAGCTGGCGAACGTCCACGTCGGGACCGTATCATTAAAAGTGATACTAGATATCATCATGTTCTACTTGCGAGATGCACACACGCACGTGCATACTTTCACAAGTAAGTCGAAGCGAGTACACCCCCCAAGTACCGCTCGGTATGAAGTCCCGAAAGTCGGTCCCCCACCGATGGGATTTCAGGTTGAGACGCCCCGATCCCCCATCGGGGCGTTTCCCGTTTTCGCCCCGTGAGTGCTGGCTCAGCTGTCTGTCGTAGTCTGTCGGTGTGAGCAAACGAGCGCGGCCTGCCGAGTCGAGAGGTCCATCCGGGGCGGCGTTCTTCGATCTCGATCGAACCTTGCTGCGTGGCGCCAGCGGGGAGGTGTTCTCCGACGCGATGCGCATGGCGGGGCTGGTGACTCGTCACCTCCCTGGCGAGAAACTGCTCTATCAGCTGTTCAACAGGGTCGGCGAGACGTTGCCCTCGATGATGATTGCTCGCCAGGCGGTCACCCTCGCCAGGGGACGATCGCGGGCAGCAGTGCTGTCGGCGTCAGAAGGTGTTGCCGAGCGTCTGGTCGCGATGGTGCAACCGTTCGCCGAGCCGGTCTTCGCGATGCACCGCGCCGCCGGGCGTCCGATCGTGCTCGCCACCACGAGTCCCTACGACCTGGTCAAGCCGTTTGCCGATCTGCTCGGCCTCGACGACGTGATCGCCACGAAGTACGGCGTGGAGGACGATGGCGACACGTACGACGGGTCGCTGACCGGACCATTCGTGTGGTCGTCCGGCAAGTTGGAAGCCGTTCGCGAGTGGGCCGAAGCGCACGGGGTCGATCTCGCCGAGAGCTTTGCGTACTCCGACAGCGTGTACGACACGCCGTTGTTGGCGGCCGTCGGCCACCCGGTGGTCGTCAACCCTGACGCACGGATGGTGTTCATGGCGGCGGCACGTCGTTGGCCGACGCTGCATCTCGACGTCTCGCCCGGAGTCATCAAGTTGCCGGTTGTCGGGCTCGAGGTGCAGAAACTGGTGATGGCGCTGACCCGACCGGGGATGATCCCCTATGCCAACTTCGAGATACGCGGCGTCGAGCACATCCCAACGGAAGGGCCGGTGATCGTCGTCGGAAACCATCGCTCCTACTTCGACCCGCTGGCGATCGCGATGGTGATTGCCAAAACCGGCCGCACCGTGCGATTCCTCGGGAAAAAGGAGGTCTTCGAGATCCCGTTGTTCGGTCATCTTGCGGTTGCGTTGGGTGGCATCAAAGTCGATCGCGGAACCGGATCGATCGAGCCGCTCGAAGCCGCCGCGGCCGCACTGAACGGCGGCGAGATGGTGGCGATCATGCCCCAGGGCACGATTCCCCGCGGCCCAGCGTTCTTCGACCCCGAACTCAAAGGCCGCTACGGCGCCGCCCGTCTCGCCCAGATGACCGGCGCTCAGGTGATTCCAATCGGCCTGTGGGGAACCGAGAAGGTCTGGCCCCGTTCGTCTCGGATTCCGAAGGTGCTCAACGTCACCGACCGACCGACCGTGACCATCACGGTCGGCAAACCGGTCGAACTGAAGCACATCAGCCTCGACGCCGACACCAAGAAGATCATGAAGGCGATCTCGAAGTTGTTGCCGGCGAAAGCCAACAAGCGCCGCGTGCCGACAGCCGAGGAACTCGCCGAAACCTATCCGCCTGGGTACAAGGGCGACCCGGCCAAGGAGTCGGACCGCCGCCCCGGTCACGACTGATCAATCGCCGGTCTGCTGGTCGATCGATTCCCTGATCAGGTCGGCATGGCCGCAGTGGCGGGCATATTCCTCGATCATGTGGATCAGGATCCATCGCAGTGATGTCGGGCCGAGCCGGGACTCGATCGGGGCGAGCACGTCGAGGTCATAGGAATCCGCAACCGCCGCCCGACTTCGCGCCACCGCCTGTTCGAACAGATCGAGCAGTTCGGAAGGTTGATCCTGTGCGGCGGTCTCGAACTCCCAGTCGGGCGTTGCCTCCCAATCAACCGAAGCCCACGGTGCCGGCGAGTCTCGGCCCAACCAGGTGTGTTCGAACCAGTGGTCCTCGACCAGAGCGGCATGCTTGACCAAACCGCCCAGCGTCAATGTCGACGGGCCAAGTCGCTGGGCGAGCTGTTGGCGAGTCAGGCCCACGCCCCGGCGGATCAGCACGGATCGGAAGTAGTCGAGGAATCCGATCAGGGTCTCGCGTTCGCCGGCGTTGCGAATCGGCTCGTTGGCGAGCGGAATCTCTCCAATCATGTTCGGGGTCGGCGTTTCGCTGCTGATAGTCATCTGCTTTCTGGAGGTGTGAAATCCGTCATTTCAGGGAATAACGATGGATGTCGATGAGATGACAAGACTATTCTTGTTCAAGGAGCCTGTCATGAGCACTTCTTTGTCATCGGGGGAACGCGGCGGTCAGCGCTCGCTCGCGTCCTGGTGGCGAAACCGGTACGGCGGGCAACTGCTGGTCGAAGTCGCCCTCTGTGCGGCGTTGTTGATCGCCTATCGGGCAATTCGTACGGTTAACCGGACTGATATCGCGCCGGCGCTCGGGCATGCTCGCGAGGTGATCCGTTTCGAGAGTTGGCTCGGAATGCCCTTCGAGGACGACATCCAGCGTTGGCTCCTCGACAATCCGACGATCATCAAATTCTTGAATCATTACTACATCTGGTTCCATTTCCCGGCCGCGATCGGACTCCTGCTCTGGCTCTACGCCAAGCACCCTGAGCGACACCGCGGGGTTCGCAACCTGATGGCCTTCACCACCTTCGTGGCATTGATCGTCCATCTCGTGTTTCCGCTCGCACCGCCACGGATGATGGACGGGTTCGTCGACACGATGCAGCAGTACGGCCCGAACATCTACGGCGACAGCGCCCTCGACGGTGCCGCCAATCAGATCGCGGCGATGCCTTCGTTGCATTTCGGCTGGGCGTTGATCGAGGCGTTGGCGGTGATCGCCGTAATCAAGTCGACCTGGCGGTTTATGGCGCTGTTGCATCCCGTGTTGATGGCGTTGGCGATCATCGGCACCGCCAACCATTGGTGGATCGACGCTGCCGCTGCGGGATTCCTCGTGATAGGTGCAATCGCGGTATGGCGTCTGATCAGCCGGTGGTCGCTCGATCGTCAGTGGTTATGGAAGTCGATGCGTTTCGAAACCCAGTCGGAGGCCGGAATCGCTCGGCTCGAATCACATGCCAACTCGGTCAAACGCGTCCCCCTCGAATGTATCGACTGAGGTGAACGCCGTTGCCTCGGCGCGCCGCAACCTGGTCGGTTGATGGATGGGATACCCGAGGAAGATCGTGGCCGCCAGCGCGTGGTGCTCAGGAAGCTGCAACAGATTGCCGGCTGCGTCCTCGGCGCGTGACAGGAACGTCGACATCACGCCGCCGAGCCCGTGAGCACGAGCTGACAACAAGATGCTCCAACAGAACGGATAGATCGACGCTCCGGGGACTATCGCGATCCTCCCGAGTTGGCGATCAGTGGCGACGATCTTTCGCAGGTCGGCAGCGACGGCGAGCACGACAGGGATCGTGTCGATCCGGTCGAGGAGTGGGTTGGGCGTCGGGTGATCCGCGTCGGAGTGCTGTAGTCGATCGAATTGAACGGAACCTGCCCGGCTCGCGTGGCGGCGACATACTCGTCCCAGGTCGGGCGCATCAGTTCGGCGAGTTGACGACGAATCGTCACGTCGACAACGACGGCGACCCTCCAGGGTTGCCGATTGCCGCCGGACGGAGCGAAACGAGCATCGTCGAGGATCTCGGCGACGACGTTGTCGGGCACCAAACGTTCGAGGAACTCCCGGACCGCACCGGTTGTCCGTATTGTCTCGCGCAGATCCAAGACGCCTACGCCTCGCCGGCGGCGACCTTTTGACGCACGATGTTCAATGCGGAACCGGCTTTGAACCACTCGACCTGTTCGGGGCTGTACGTGTGGACGGCATCGAAATCGATGATCGAACCGTCGGGTTTCACGATTTGACAGCGGACGTTCTTGCCAGGGACCGGCGGCAGGTCGAGCACGTTGATCCGATCGTTCTGTTCGATCAGGTCGTACGTGTCGGGGTCGGCGAAGGTCAGCGGTATGAGGCCTTGCTTCTTGGCGTTGGTCTCATGGATTCGCGCAAACGAGCGGGCCAGGATCACGACGCCGTTGCGGAAACGTGGCTCCATTGCGGCGTGTTCGCGAGACGAGCCCTCGCCGTAGTTGCGGTCACCGATCGCCACCCAGCGAATTCCTGCTTCGTGATAGCGCTTGGCGATCTCGGGGTACGTGCGGGTCCCGCCATCGGTGACGTCGACGCCGGTGCCGGATTCACCGGTGTAGGCGTTGACGGCGCTCGCGAACAGGTTGCCGGAGATGTTCTCGAGGTGACCTCGATACTTGAGCCAGGGACCGGCAGCCGAGATGTGGTCGGTAGTGCACTTTCCCTGAGCCTTCATCAGGATCGGCAGGCCGATGTAATCGTTGCCATCCCACGCGGCGAATGGTTCGAGCAGTTGGAGACGATCGCTGGTCGGGCTGACGAGCACTTCGACGCCGCTCGGGTCGGCAGGGGGAGCGGTGAACGTGTCTTCCCCGGGGTCGTAGCCGGCGTCGGGCAAGACCTGTCCGACCGGCGCCTCGAGCCGAACTTCGGTGCCGTCGGCGGCCGTCAGCGTGTCGGTCGTCGGGTCGAAGTCGAGTCGGCCTGACAGCGCGATCGCCATCACCGTGTCGGGCGACGTGACGAACGACAACGTGTTCGCAGAACCGTCGTTGCGCTTGGGGAAGTTACGGTTGAACGAGTTGACGATCGTATTCGGGCGTCCGGTGATGTCTGCGGGGCGGCTCCACTGGCCGATGCACGGCCCACAGGCGTTGGCCAGCACGGTCGCTCCGACCGCTTCGAGATCGGCGAGCAGGCCGTCGCGTTCGATCGTTGCGCGGGTCTGCTCAGATCCGGGCGTGATCAGCAGTTCCGTCTTGGCGATGATGCCGTGGGCGGCGGCTTGGCGGGCGATCGATGCCGCCCGGGTGATGTCTTCGTACGACGAGTTGGTGCACGACCCGATCAGTGCCGCCGAAACCTCGAGCGGCCAATCGTTGGCACGTGCTGCGGCACCGACTCCTGCGGCGCCGACTCGATGCGCTCGGTCGGGGGAATGTGGTCCGTTGATCAGCGGTTTGAGATCGTCGAGGTTGATTTCGAGCAGTTGGTCGTACAGCGCGCCCTCGTCGGGTCGTAGATCGTCGACCACCAAGTCGGCTGCGCTGGCGATTGCCACTCGGCCCGTGGCCTGGAGGTACTGCGACATGTTCTCGTCGTAGGGGAACAGCGACGTGGTGGCACCGATCTCGGCGCCCATGTTGCAGATCGTCGCCTTGCCGGTGGCGGAAATCGTGTCGGCTCCTGGACCGTGGTATTCGACGATCGCGCCAGTGCCGCCTTCGACCGTCAGCTGTCGGGCGACTTCCAGGATCACGTCCTTCGGACTCGACCACCCTGACAGCGCACCGGTCAGACGGACGCCGATCACCTTCGGCCAACGAACGTTCCACGGGAAGCCGGTCATCACGTCGACGGCGTCGGCGCCGCCGACGCCGATCGCGACCATCCCCAGCCCGCCGGCGTTGGGGGTGTGACTGTCGGTGCCGATCATCATCCCGCCGGGGAACGCGTAATTCTCGAGCACGACCTGGTGGATGATCCCCGAGCCAGGTCCCCAGAAGCCGAGTTGGTACTTGGCGGAAACGCTCTTCAGGAACTCGTAGACCTCGCGGTTGGTGTCGATCGCCACGCCGAGGTCGATCTGCGCTCCGACCTTGGCTTGGATGAGGTGGTCGCAGTGGACGGTCGACGGCACCGCTGCTTCGGGCAGCCCCGCAGTGGTGAACTGCAGCAGCGCCATCTGAGCGGTGGCGTCCTGCATCGCCACGCGATCTGGGTGGAAGTCGGCATAACTGACGCCCCGCTCCAACTCCTGACCTGACGGGTCGGAGAGGTGGTTGATCAGGATCTTTTCGGCCAAGGTGAGCGGTCGTCCGAGCCGTTTTCGCCCGAGTTCAGCAGTGCTGGCAAGGGTGGCGTAAACGCCGTTGACGAGTTCGATGGGGGTGGTGGCACTGACGCTCATGTAGACAACTATAATACAAGTTCGTGGAGATTGAAAACCGACGCTGCCGATTTCCGAGGGGCTTTCCTCGTGACGTCAGTTCCGGCGACGCAGGTGTGGGGGAACGATGAGATCGATTCGATATCAGGAGATCGCAGCGGCACTGCGCAAGCGCGTTCGAGCCGCATCGCCGGGTTCGGTGTTGCCGAGCGAAGCCGAACTGTCGAACGAGTTCGGCGTGAGTCGGGTCACCATACGGCGTGCACTCGACATGGTTCGTGATGAAGGTCTGATCGCAGCACGCCAGGGTTTTGGGTGGTTCGTCACGACTGCTCCGGTACGTCAGAGCCTCGAGCGGCTCGGCACGATCGAGGCGCAGCTCGAAGTCAGCGGCAAGTCGGCAAGGCGGCAAGTCGTCGAGTTCGCGTTCGTCGACGCCCCGGCCCACGTTGTCGCATCGTTGGAGGCCGCCAAGGTGTTGCGAGTCAAACGGATCAACCTGGCGGACGGCGAGCCGTTCGCAGTCGTCACGGTGTGGTGCCCGGCCGAACTCGGCCAGAAACTGTCGAAGGACGACGTCGAGCGGCGTCCGTTCTACGAGTTGTTGGAGGTGGAGTTCCGCGGCGCGACGCAGACGATCGGAGCCGACTCAGCCGAACCCGCCGACGCCGAACTGCTGGGAGTGCCGATCGGCTCACCGTTGCTGAAATGTCGACGGCTGACGACTGATGTCCACGGTCGACCGGTCCTGCTCAGCGAGTACCTGTTTCCGGCCCACCGCACCGAGTTCGTCGTCGATCTCCCCAACGACGGTCCCTCACTCACCCCAACGGGCCTGCGCCTGGTCGAATAGCTCGTTCGTCGGTTTCCGGCGGCGGGATGGCTGTTCTGGTGGCGCGATCTGGTGCGGGTTGCAGATCTTCGCGCCAGCAGAATCGTGTGAGTAGTCGGGTTGCTGGTCGGGGGTGATCGGCGTGCAGACTGTCGAGATGTCTGATCGCGTGCTGATGTCGATTGCCGACGGGATTGCCGACGTTCGTTTCAATCGCGCCGACAAGCGCAATGCGCTCGATGGCGAGCAGTTTGCCGCGATCGCCGAGGCGGGTCAGCGTCTGAAGTCGGAGCCTGGCGTGCGCGTCGTCGTGCTCTCCGGCGAAGGTGAGTCATTCTGTGCGGGGCTCGACTTCTCGATCTTCGGACAGATGACGGGCGGCGCAGGGATCCAGGATCCGAGCAAACGCGGTAACCCCGGCCAACTCACCGAGAGTGGGATCACCCACCTCGCGCAGCAGATCTGCTGGGTCTGGCAGGAGTTGCCGATCCCCGTGATCGCTGCCGTGCACGGACACGCCTTGGGTGGGGGGCTGCAGATCGCGCTCGGTGCCGACATCCGGATCTCGCATCCGGCGGCGCAGTGGTCGGTGAGAGAGCTGCATTGGGGGATCGTGCCCGACATGACCGGAACATTCACGCTGTCGCGGCTCGTGCGATCCGACATCGCCCGTGAACTCACCTACACGGCCAGGGTGTTCGACGGTGCCGAGGCGTTCCGGCTCGGCCTCGTGACTCGTCTCAGTGACACGCCGTACGTCGATGCGATGGCGATCGCGGCCGACATCGCCGGCCGCAGCCCGGGTGCCGTGCGTGGTGCAAAATCGTTGTTCAACCGCTTGTTCGCCGATGGGGCGGCTGACCACTTCGCCGCCGAACGCGACGTGATCTTCACTGAGATCGGCTCACCGAACCAGATCGAGGCGATCACCGCCAACTTGGAGCATCGAACGCCGATTTTCGCCGATTAGCGAAATCGTGGTGGCGGGCGCTGCTGGAGCGTCTACGCTGTTGCCAACTTCGGGCCAACGTCGTCCCGGACTCCCACAAGCCAACCTCCGACTTTCGTGGAAGTGCCAAATGCAGACGACACCCGGGCCTTCGGGCCTCTATGACCCGCGATTCGAACACGACTCATGTGGCGTGTCGTTCGTTGCCCACATGAAGGGCCAGCGCTCGAATCAACTCGTTCGAACCGGCCTCCTGGCGCTCACCAACATGGAACATCGCGGTGCCACCGGTGCAGAGGCGGATACGGGTGACGGGGCCGGAATCCTGATCCAGATCCCCGATCAACTGTTCCGCGCCACGGTCTCGTTCGAGCTCCCGGGCGAGGGCGCCTACGCGGCCGGGATCGCGTTCTTGCCGCCGGCCCAGGAATCCGCCGAGAAGGCGAAGGCGATGATCGAGACGATCATGCGCGATGAAGGGCTCGAGACGTTGGGGTGGCGCGACGTACCGGTTTCGCCCGAATGCCTCGGCAAGACGGCGTTCCTGGCAATGCCGGGGTTCCAGCAGTTGTTCGTGGTGGCCATCGACGGATCGACGGGCATCGATCTCGATCGCAAGACGTTCGTCGCCCGAAAGCGGGTCGAGCACGAACTCCCCAGCGATCTGACGACCTACTTCTCCTCCTTGTCCGCTCGCACGATCGTCTACAAGGGGATGTTCACGACCCCCCAGTTGAGCGCATTTTACACCGACCTCAACGACCCCCGGATCGAGAGTGCGCTGCTGCTCGTGCACTCTCGGTTCTCGACCAACACGTTCCCGTCGTGGCCGTTGGCCCACCCGTATCGCTACATCGCCCACAACGGCGAGATCAACACGGTGCAGGGGAATCAGAACTGGATGCGAGCCCGTGAGGCGATGGCTGCCAGTCCGCTGCTGCCCAACCTCGACAAGGCTTTTCCGATCTGCACCGACGGCGCCTCCGACACGGCTCGATTCGACGAGGTACTCGAACTGCTCCATCTCGCCGGTCGGCCGCTCCAGCACGCCGTGCTGATGATGATTCCCGAGGCCTGGGAGAACAACACGGAGATGGACGCTACACGGCGGGCGTTCTACAGGTTCCATTCGAGTGTGATGGAGCCGTGGGACGGGCCGGCGAGCGTCACCTTCACCGATGGCACGGTGATCGGCGCGGTGCTCGACCGAAACGGGTTGCGACCGAGTCGGTACTGGGTCACCGACGACGATCTGGTGATCATGGCGTCGGAGGTCGGCGTGCTCGAGATCGACCCGAGCAAGGTGATCACGAAGGGTCGACTCCAGCCCGGCAAGATGTTCCTGATCGACACGAGCCAGGGCCGGATCATCGACGACGAGGAGATCAAGCAGACGCTGGCCGCCGAGCAGCCGTACGGCGAATGGCTCAGTGAGGGAATGGTCGACTTCGAGGATCTGCCCGCCCGCGAGCACGTCGTCTTCAGCCACGACAGCGTGTTGCGACGTCAGCAGATGTTCGGGTACACCCACGAGGAACTGAAGATCATCGTTGCGCCGATGGCGAAGAGCGCTTACGAACCACTCGGTTCGATGGGGACCGATACGCCGATCGCGGTCCTCTCCAACCGTCCCCGTCTGTTGTTCGACTATTTCCAGCAGTTGTTTGCGCAAGTCACCAATCCGCCGCTCGATGCGATTCGAGAGGAGGTCGTGACCGCCGTGTCGTCGACGATCGGACCGGAAGCAAATCTGCTCGCGCCTGGTCCCGAAAGCTGCCGGCAACTGTCGCTGCCGTTCCCGATCATCGACAACGACGAACTGGCGAAGATCATCCATGCCAACAACGACGGGGAGTTCCCGGGTCTCGAGGCCTACGTCGTCAAGGGTCTGTACCGTGTCAATCGCGGCGGGGCCGGGCTGAAGGCGGCGCTCGACGAGATCTTCGCAGAGGTCACCGATGCGATCGCCGCCGGTGCTCGTGTGATCGTGTTGTCCGACCGCAACGCTGACTCGGTGGATGCCCCGATCCCGTCGTTGCTGCTGACCTCTGCGGTCCACCATCACCTCGTGCGCACCAAGCAGCGCACCAAGGTCGGACTCGTCGTCGAGTGTGGGGACGCCAGGGAAGTGCATCACATGGCGCTCCTCGTCGGCTACGGAGCGGGCGCGATCAACCCGTATCTGGCGTTCGAATCGATCGAGGACCTGATCGCCGAAGGCCTCCACGGTTTGGCCGGGATGGACCCGAACAAGGCCGTCAAGAACTACATCAAGGCGTGCGGGAGGGGCGTCCTCAAGGTGATGTCGAAGATGGGCGTCTCGACGGTTGCGTCGTACACAGGGGCGCAGATCTTCGAGGCGATCGGACTCGGTTCCGAACTGGTCGACATGTACTTCACGGGAACGGTCAGCCGGCTCGGCGGCATCTCGCTCGAGCAGATCGCGAAGGGCGTGCAGATGCGCCACGCGGTCGCCAACCCGACGCGGCCGGAGGAGCGGGCTCACCGGAAACTGGAGCTCGGCGGTGAGTACCAGTGGCGCCGCGAAGGTGAGTACCACCTGTTCAACCCGGAGACCGTGTTCAAGCTCCAGCACGCCACACGCGCCAAGCGTTACGACGTCTTCAAGGAGTACACCCGGCTCGTCGACGATCAGTCGAAGCACCTCGCCACGCTGCGCGGCCTGTTCCAGTTCGCCGTTGGCCGGCAATCGATCTCGATCGACGAGGTCGAACCGGTTTCCGAGATCCTGAAGCGGTTCTCGACCGGAGCGATGTCGTACGGCTCGATCTCTGCCGAGGCCCACGAGACCTTGGCGATCGCCATGAATCAGATCGGTGCCAAATCGAACACCGGTGAAGGTGGCGAGGATCCTGAACGTCTCCACGATGCCCGCCGGCGTTCGGCGATCAAGCAGGTTGCCTCGGGTCGGTTCGGGGTCACCTCGGAATACCTGACCAACGCCGACGACCTGCAGATCAAGATGGCCCAAGGCGCCAAGCCTGGCGAAGGGGGCCAACTGCCCGGCCACAAGGTGTACCCGTGGATCGCGAGAACGCGACACTCGACGCCGGGCGTCGGCCTGATCAGCCCGCCACCGCATCACGACATCTACTCGATCGAGGATCTGAAACAACTGATCCACGACCTGAAGAACGCCAACCCGAGCGCTCGGATCCACGTCAAACTCGTCGCAGAGATGGGCGTCGGTACGGTCGCCGCCGGTGTTTCCAAGGCCAAGGCAGACGTCGTCCTGATCTCCGGCCACGACGGCGGGACCGGGGCGTCACCGTTGACGTCGTTGAAGCACGCCGGCGGTCCCTGGGAGCTGGGTCTGGCGGAAACCCAACAGACGCTGCTGCTGAACGGACTCCGTGACCGCATCGTCGTCCAGACCGACGGCCAGCTGAAGACTGGTCGCGACGTGATCGTGGCGGCTCTGCTCGGTGCCGAGGAGTACGGGTTCGCGACAGCGCCTCTGGTCGTCTCCGGCTGTGTGATGATGCGGGTCTGCCACCTCGACACCTGCCCGGTCGGTGTTGCCACCCAGAACCCGGAGCTCCGAAAAAGGTTCAGCGGCAAGCCGGAGTTCGTGATCAACTTCTTCGAGTACATCGCTGAGGAAGTTCGCGAGTACATGGCGCAACTCGGGTTCCGAACGATGGCCGAGATGATCGGCCACGTGGAGGCGCTCGACGTCAAGCCGGCAATCGACCATTGGAAGGCGAGTGGGCTCGACATCTCACCAATTCTGGCGATCCCGAACAACGCCTACGATCAGACCTTCTTCCAGTCGGTGGCGCAGGATCATGGGCTCGAGGAATCGCTCGATCAGGAGCTGATCCGTTTGTCGCAGCCGGCGCTGAACGATGCGCATCGCGTCGACATCGAGTTGCCGATCCGCAACGTCAATCGGACCGTCGGCACGTTGCTCGGGCACGAGGTCACCAAGCGTTACAAGGGTGACGGCTTGCCCGCCGACACGATCAACATCCATTTCACGGGTTCCGCCGGTCAGAGCTTCGGGGCCTTCCTGCCGAAGGGGATCACGATGCGGCTCGAAGGTGATGCCAACGACTACCTCGGCAAGGGCCTCTCGGGTGGACGCCTGATCGTTCACCCGTCAACCCGCGCTTCGTTCGCGGCCGAGGAGCAGATCATCGCCGGCAATGTGATCGGCTACGGGGCGACCGGCGGTGAGATCTACTTGAACGGCATCGTCGGTGAACGCTTCTGCGTCCGCAACTCCGGCGCGATCGCAGTGGTCGAAGGCGTCGGTGACCACGGCTGCGAATACATGACCGGTGGCCGTGTCGTCGTACTCGGCCAGACCGGTCGCAATTTCGGTGCCGGGATGTCGGGTGGGATCGCCTACGTCTACGACCCGAGCACCGACTTCGCCCGCAAGGTCAACTACGAGATGGTGGCGATCGAAGCACTCGATGCGGATGATGTTGAGTTGGTGCAATCACTGATCGCGACCCACGCCGATTGCACCGGATCTGCCCTCGCCAAGCGGATCCTGTCGGCGTGGAGTACTGAAGTCGGCCACTTCCGGAAGGTGATGCCGATCGATTACAAACGTGTCCTGACGGTGATCAAGCAGGCCGAGTCGGAAGGCCTCGACGAGCAACAAACCGTCGACCGAATCATGGAAGCGGCCCGCGCATGAGGACGATCTGCGGAGCGATCATCAGCACAGCGGAGCGGCCGCAGGTCGCGACCGTCGGCACGGGGTGCGTCGGTGATCGGATCGGTGGGCAGGTGCTGAGGGAAGCGCCAGTGACGAGGCACACGGAGGGAGCAGCCGAAGCGGAGCGGCGGCTGGTCGCGACCGTCGGCACGGGGTGCGTCGGTGATCGGATCAGTGGGCAGGTGCCGAGGGAAGCGCCAGCGACGAGGCACACGGAGGGAGCAGCCGAAGCGGAGCGGCGGCCAGTCCCGACCATCAGAACAGCGGTGCGGCGGCCAGTCCCGACCATCGGTGAGGGAGCAGCCGAAGCGGTGCGGCGGCAAGTCCCGACCATGGAGAGAGGAGCGATCGGTCATGGGTGAAACGACTGGTTTCATGCAATGGCAGCGGGAGTTGCCGCAGTATCGGCCGGTGCCGGTCCGCTTGCGAGACTGGAAGGAGGTCTACGAGGACTTCCCCGACGACAAGCTGATCATCCAGGCCGGGCGCTGCATGGACTGCGGGATCCCGTTCTGCAACAACGGTTGTCCGCTCGGCAACTTGATTCCCGACTGGAACGATCTCGTCTACCGTGGACACTGGCGGGGCGCGATCGACCGCCTGCACGCCACCAACAACTTTCCCGAGTTCACCGGTCGGTTGTGCCCGGCACCGTGCGAGTCGGCGTGTGTGCTCGCGATCAACCAGCCACCCGTGGCGATCAAACAAGTCGAAGTCGAGATCATCGACAAAGCGTTCGACGAGGGTTGGGTCGTCCCGATGGTGCCATCGGTGATGACCGGCAAGCGCGTCGTCGTGATCGGGTCGGGGCCGGCCGGTCTCGCCGCTGCACAGCAACTCACACGGGCGGGCCACGACGTGCTCGTGCTCGAACGTGCTGACCGCATCGGAGGCTTGCTGCGATACGGCATTCCCGAGTTCAAGATGGAGAAGCGTCACATCGATCGGCGGCTCGAGCAGATGGAGGCGGAGGGCACCGAGTTCCGCACCAATGCGGTCGTCGGGCAGAACGTCGACATCACCGTGCTGCATGCCTCGTACGACGCGATCGTGCTGGCGTGCGGGGCCACGGCCTGGCGCGACCTTCCCGTGCCTGGCCGCGAGTTCAACAACGTCCATCAGGCGATGGAGTACCTCCCCTTGGCGAACCGGGTCCAGCTCGGCGACATCGAGCAATCCCCGATCGACGTCAACGGAAAGCATGTCGTGATCATCGGCGGTGGCGATACCGGGGCCGACTGCCTCGGCACCGCCCATCGCCAGGGTGCTGCGTCAGTGACTCAACTCGAGATCTTGCCGCGCCCGCCCGATGAGCGTGCGGGGACGAATCCGTGGCCGCAGTTTGCCTTCACGTACAAGGTCACCTCGGCTCACGCCGAAGGCGGCGAGCGGATCTACTCCGTGAACACGGAGCGATTTCTCTCTGATGAGGCCGGCAACGTGCGTGCCCTGTTGATCCACGACGTCGAGATGATCGACGGCAAGTTCGTCAAGGTCGAAGGCAGCGATCGCGAGATCCCCACCGATTACGTGTTCTTGGCAATGGGTTTCGTCGGCCCCGAGAAGGGCTCGTGGCTCGACGACCTGGGCGTGTCGTTCGATGCTCGCGGCAACGTCGCTCGCGATCAGAACTTCATGTCGAACGTGCCCGGCGTGTTCGTGGCCGGAGACATGGGTCGTGGCCAGAGCCTGATCGTGTGGGCGATTGCCGAGGGTCGTTCGGCGGCAGCGGGCGCAGACCGGTATCTGATGGGCGAGACGAAGTTGCCGGAGCCGATCGAGCCGACATCTCGCCCGTTGATGTGACTTCGGCGATTTCGCATCGATGGTGACACGCACACGCTCGTCGTTCGTCGTACGCTAGGGGCATGCGTTTCAGGCCGCGTGTCCTCGTCATTGCCGGTTTCGGCCTCGGTCCCGCGTTGCTCGCCGCCGGTTGCGGGAACGAGGCGACGGGTTCGCAGAGCACGCTCGTCTTCCAACAGCCTTCGAGCTACGTCGTCAAAGATCCGGCCACCACCACGACGACGACCACGCTTGCTCCTGGTCCGCCGGTCGAGGGCGTGTCTCCCACCGAACAGATCTACACAGTCGTTGCAAATGACTCGATTTCCAAAATTGCGTCGATCCACGACATCACCTCGGACCAACTGGTGAGCTACAACGGGTGGACCGACGGTCTGACCCATTTCCTGGGTGTCGGTGATCAGATCAAGATTCCGCCGGACTCGAAAATCCCCGGAACGGCGACAGCAACCGACACCGGCACCGGAGAGACGACGGGCACATCCGACAGCGTCGCCCCCGGCGTGGCATGTCAACACGAGGTGGTCGCCAACGACAACCCGACTCGAGTCGCAAAGAAGTACGGCATCACGGTCGACGAGTTGGCCGCCGCCAACGCCGGAAATCCTGCGTATCAGTCGTTCCTGATCGGATCACTGCTCGACATCCCTGCCGGCGGCGACTGCTGACTCGCCGCCGATCGGCAAGTTTCTGACAACGCCCGTCGGGCGAAGCCTTCAGCCGAGGTCGGGCCAGCGGCGGTTCTGACGTCGCCTCAGGCCCGCCGCGCCGTGCTGGCGATGTTCGCTCAACTTCCACGCACGTCGCCATCCGTTGTACTCCGGGCCGGCCAGCGACGGGTTCTTGCCGCGGGCGGCCCGCTTGGATGCCGACCAGTAGTCGGTCAGCGCCTCGTCGCCGAGACGGGTCACAGCGGCTTCGATCCTGGCGTTGAAACGGCGCGTGTTCTCGTCGTCGGCCGGCACGAGCGGGGCCCCGAAGACGACCTTGGCACGGCCGGGCTTCGGTCGCTTCATGCCCTTGCCGAAGATCACGCCGGTGCCATCGATGAAGACCGGGATCACGGCGGCACCCGTGCGAGCCGAAAGATACGCTGCGCCGCCCTTGAACGACTGTCCCCAGCCGTCGGGCGAGCGGCCGCCCTCCGGATAGATCAGCAAACTGTTCCCGTCGGCGACGAGGTCACGGAACATGTCGCTCGACCTGCGATTGGTGACCTCACGATCGATCGGGATGGCGTTCAACGCCAACGCCGACACCGCTGCTTTCCACGACTTGTCGAAGAAGTAGTCGGCGGCTGCGGCAACGACGAGATGACGTCGCCAGCACGACGGGATCGAGCGGATCATCAGCCCGGTGTCGAGATGACTGTGGTGGTTCGGGGCGAAGATCACCGGGGGTGGATCGTCCATGTTGATGAGGTCGGCGAGTCGATCGAGGCCGACCACTTCCGGGCTCGTCAGCCCCTTGATCACGAGCCGCATCGGCCCTTCGGTGATCACGTTGCGGGCGATCCGGGCGAGCGGGCGGCGGGCCCACTCCGTCTCGTAATCGGGTCCGAGTGTGGCCGGCTTGGCGGGAACCGACATCCCCTTCGGAACGGATGGCGGTCGGTACGGGAAGCCGTAGGCGCGAAGCGGCTTGGCGGCAGCACGAACGACGTTCTCTGCCTTTCCGGCGGCGCGTTGGCCGTATTGCAGGTATCGGTTGGCCATCGCCGTCACGCGCTACTTGACGTCCGCCACGAGCACGCTCGGCACGTGGAGATGGGAGATGGTGGGGGAGCGGCCGACCACGTCGGATGCGATCTCGAAGGCGTCGTCCATCGTCGAGGCCGGCGTGAATCCGAGACGCCTCACTGTCGACGGGTCGCCGCCGACGATGATCACCTTGCCGCACCACTGCTGGCCATGGGCACCCCAGTACCAGGCGTAGAACGGGTGCACGCCGTGGTAGGCGTTGCCGGTCCGATAGAGGTGGCGGTACCACTCGTCCTCGGCGTACTTCTTCTCCCACTTCGTCGACATCACCGCCGGGTCGGTCGTGTCGGTGAGCACCTCGTCGAAGAAGTCGATGTAGCTCGGGTGGTGGACCGGGTTGAATTCACGGTACGTCGGGTGGGTCATGATCACGACGCCACCCTCACGCACCAGCGGCTTGCCGCGGTACATGTTGAACATGTAGCCGAGGCCCATGCACATCACGAGGATCGGGTTCATGATCCCCTCGGGGTTGTACGGGCTGATGAACGGTACGCCCATCGTGAGGATGTCGGTCTGGCCTTCGACCTCGACGATGTGCTGGGCGTAGACGTTCTCGAGCGTGATCTCGTGGACCGACTCGGTGAAGCCGGCCTGAACGCTCGTGGTGGCGTACGGCGCCTCCATCGAATGGAAGATCTTGCGTTTGATCCGGTTCGGCGTGCGGTTCAGCGACTTGGCCGTCGCCAGATAGGTCGCTCGGTCCTTGAGGGTCCATTCCCATTCGCGCTTCGAGAGGAAGTCGAACGGTGACGGGAAGGCATCGGTGTTGATCGTGGTCTCGACCTGGAAGATCTTCGGGCCGTGGTCCCGCAGCACCTTGCCCATCCGCCAGATGCTGTGGTGCAGCGCCGAATGGTGGCGATCCATCAGGCTGCGGGTGTTCTGCAGCGATTCCGGGTTGTGGTGGTAGCTGAGGCACCGGTACGAGGCGAGCCCGGTCGTGATCGACTTCCAACCGCCGTCCATCGCAACCTGGTTGACGTTGGCGTAGACGATCAGATCCGATTCGGCCGCACGCGAGTTGATCTCGACGATCTCGCCGTGATCGGTGGTGCCGATCACGGTCAGGTTGTCGTAGTCCTCGGCGTCGTGCTGATAGAGCGTTCCCCGCGGGTGGAAGGCGTCGTAGATCCGGTCGCCGAGCACGTGGCGCAACTCGTATTCGTGCATCCGGCGGTGCAGGCCGAGCGCGGCGATCAGGTGAATGTCGTCGACACCTGCTTCGGCGGCGAGGTCGAGGACTGCCTCGATGATCCGCTGCCGGTTGTCGGGCTTGCGCATCTTCGGGAGCGACAGACTGGCGTCGTCGAACACGATCGTGAGCTTCATGTCGGGCGTCAGCAGCGACGGCAACGGTTCCATGTCGACCGGGTTGAGGAGCGCGTTGCGGATTGCGCCGTCGACGTCGTCGAGCCCGGCGTGCGGCTCGGACGGGTAGATCACCCGGCTGCGGTCGGCCGGCAACTTCTCGAGGCTGAAGCCCTCGCCGCGCCAGAACAAGATCGGAGGGGTCGACTTGTCGACATCGAGTACGAATCCAGGACGAGGCATGGTCAGGAGCCGAAGCCTTTCGGGGACGAGGGTCGGACCGACGCACGATCGGCGGTCACGACGATTGCGGTGATTGGGCGGTGCAGTTCGCCCGGGGATGTGGTGAGTGACACGGTGCTTCGCAGTGTGCGGTTCACGAGGCGTCGTCTCGCAGGTCGAAGGCGACCTTGACGGCGCCGCGACGGCCGGCCGAGGCGGCGTGGGCGATGGCGTCGACGTGGTCGTCCAGTCGATACGAGGCCGACACGAGTTGTTCGGCCTGGATGTGGGTGGCGGTCTCGATCGCGAGATCGAACGTCCGCGCCGTCGTGCCATCAGGCAGCGTCTCGGTGCCGTAGGTGTAGGCACCCTTCAGTTCGGTCTCGCGATGCCACAGGCCGGTCAGATCGAGTTTGACATCGGCCGGCATTCCGAGCAACACCACCCGGCCGCGCGGGCGGGTGATCCGCAACGCATCGTGGATCGATTCGCTGGTACCTACGGCATCGATTGTGACATGGGCGCCGGAACTGAGGTGTTCGCCGATGAGGTGGCACCCCGCTTCGCGACGCACGGCCCGATCGAGCTTCGAAGCGGGAACGACGATGTCGGCGCCGAGCGCTTTGGCGAACGCGATCTGATGCGGATAGCGGGCGCCGACCACGATCCGGACACCCGGGATGTAGCGCCGGAGCCCGGCGACTGCGAGCAGCCCCATCGTGCCGGCGCCGAGCACGGCGACGATCGGTTGCGTCGTGTTGGCGATCGTCGGCCACGCCAGCAGGGCGGCGTGGATCCCGCCCGCCAACGGTTCGATCATGACGGCGCGCTCGTCGGGCATGTCGTCGGCGAGCCGATGCAACTGCGTTTCGTGGGCCCAGAACCACGGAGCCCAGCCGCCCCCGGTCGAGCAGCAGAATCCGGTCTGGATCCCGGGTTCCAGATGGCCCGTCGCCAAATGGGCGTAGTCGTCGCCGTCACCGGGTGCGGCACCAACGAATGGCGGCTTGAACCCGCGGGCGGCGTGGCCGAGCACGGGTTCGATCACGACACGTGTTCCATCTCCCAGTTCACCGACGACCTCGTGACCGGGAACGAACGGGAAACTGACGTACTCGTCGAAGTACGTCGAAGCATGCCCCTCGACCAGCGACAGGTCGGACCCGCAGATACCAGCCAGCCGGGTTCGCACCTGGTGCCAACCCTCACCGGGGCAATCCGGATCGTCGATCGAGCGATACTCCAGTGGCCCGATCCGGGCCGCCGTGGCAGGCGCGACCGCCGACGCGATCCGCGCCAAACCGAACTTCGCCGCCGAACGACGTACTTGGAGGGCCTTCACGAGAAGACCTTTCGGCGTTCGCGCTCGCTGAGCATGTTGCCGATCGGGAGCAGCGGTCGCCGCGCCCCGGGCGATTTCGACCAGTTCTCGACCAGCCAGCCGCGCTTGCGGGCGATGTTTGCCAACCGGGTCTCGGGGTTCACGGCCACCGGGAAGCCGACTGCCTCGAACAGGGGGATGTCCGACGACGAGTCGGCGTAGGCGACGCACTCGTCGAGACGGAGGTTCTCGGCCTCGCAGTAGTCGGACAGGAGTTGGGCGCGTGCCTCGCCTGTCGGCGGAACCGTCATCATCTCGCCCGAGTAAGTGCCGTCGGGACGAACGCTCATCTCTGCCGCGAAGATCTCGTCGAACAGCGGCTTGAGGCCCGCCACGTTGAAACTCAGTGCTCCCGTGATCAACACCGTCCGATGCCCGGCGGCGCGGTGCTCGCGGACCCGTCGCATCCCCTCCGGGAAGCTCTTGGTCAGGATCAGCTGCGTCATCATCTCGCGAGCGTCCTCCTGGATCTGCTCGACCGGGGCATCTTCGTACCGTCGGTAGAAATGTCGAAGGAAGTCGGTTCGATCGCGCTTGTCGATCTTGAGCAGGTGCGGAGCCTCGACCAACGTTCTCATCACGTAGCGCAACCGTTCGGGTTGGTTGAGCCGTCGTGTCGCCAGGAACGAATAGCTCTCGACGACGTTGGAGGCGATCAGGGTGTTCTCGAGGTCGAATGCGACCACGTGGCGCTTCGGATCGAGGACCTGCTTGCGGAGTCGGGTCATGCGATCGGTGCCGCGGGCTTTGCCGGGCGTCGACTTGACGCGGGCATGTTGCACGATCGACGGGAGGTGGATCTCGTTGACGTATTGGCCCCAACTGACCTGCCGTGGATCGAACGCGAACGCCGCCTGGTCGGCGGCATCGAGCGACTCCCACAGCGACATCAGGTTGTCGACCTGATAGATCGCTTCGCATTCGGTGTACAACCCGTAGAGCTCGACGTATTCGAGCGCCCGTTCGACGTCGTGTCGTTTGGTTTCGAGGGTTGCCGTGAACTCCGCCTGCTTGCCGCGAAGGGGGAGTGCGGCCAGCGCCTTCTCGGTCCGGCTGAGCACGTTCTTGGCCCGGCTGAGCTGGCCTTCGACCGTGCCGCGACCGGGGAAGCGCCACTCGGGAACGAGGATCGGTTGGCCTTCGTTGTCGTACAGCGGATGAGCGGTGAACCACGAGCGGATGTTGTCGACCAGGAAGCGGTACTTGAGCGGGTTGATCCCGCCGGAGGCGACCTGGGTGATTGCCGGTGCCTTCTCCGGGCCGGCACCGGCCACAGCGATGATTGCCGCCACCACGATGTCGACGGGGATCACGTCGACCGTGCCCTCGGGCACGCCGGGGAACTCTCGCAACAGGCCGCGTGCGTACGAGATGATCACCGGTTCGGCCATCCGGAAGCCGCGGATCCAGCCAGGGAATGGCTCGGCCCAGGCCGACTCGATGATCGACGGACGCACGATCGAAACGGGCACATTGCCCTTGATGTCGGTCAGCGCCTGTTCACCGAGCGCCTTGGTGTAGGCGTAGGCGTCGGGCCAGCCGACGCTGGCCGCGCGTGAACGCCCGGCCTCGACGAGTTGGTCCTTGACCCACCGCTCGCGGATCTGTTCCGTCTTGGACGCAAGCGCCGGCGCGCCTGCGGCGCCGAGCTCGTCGCGGGCTTCCTTGCGGAAACGCAGGAGGTTCTCCGTCGAGCGGCTGTGGGCCTCCGCATCGCCTTTCAACCGGCGGGCGGCGGTGACCTCGGTCTTCCAGTTCAAGCCGAGGTCGAACGGGCCTTGGCTGACGAGCTGTTCAGGAGCGTTGCCGCGCCGGTTGCCGGCGACGTAACAGGTCGACACGGCTACGAGGTGCGGGGTGATCCCCAACGCGTGACACAACTCGGCGATCCGTGAGGGTCCGAGCAGGTTGATCTCGACGGCGCGATCGAGCGGCGAGTCGAACGACACGCTCGCCGCCGAGTGGATGATCACATCGCACGTGGCGAACAAATGTCGGTCGTTGTCGTTGAGACCGAGCCCGTCGGTACTCACGTCGCCGCGCACGGTCGTGATTCGGCGAGCGGTCATCTCGGCGAACGTCTCGGTGCTTCCCGCCGCGGCGCACGATGCGCGCAGCCGGTCGAAGGCGTCGTTCTTGAGCAACTCCTTCTGGACCCGAGTCGCTGCAGGTGTGCGCTGCCCCTCTCGAACGAGCAGCACCAGCTCGCAGTCGGGAACCGCTCGTAGCAGTCGCTCGACGAGTGCCGTGCCGACGAATCCGGTCGAGCCGGTAACAAAGATGCGCTTGCCAGCAAGCGATTCAGCGATCACAGTGCGTATGTCTACCATTTGGTAGACATGTTTGCGAACAGATCGCCAACTCCACAGACTGCCGAATGCCGAACGTCACTCGAACCCACCAGCGCATCTTGGATGCGGCGCTCGATCTGTTCGGCGCGCGTGGCGTCGACGCCGTGTCACTCGACGAGATCGCTCGCCACGTCGGCGTCCGGAAGCAGACCGTGCTGTACTGGTTCGCGTCCAAGGACGAACTGGTCGCAGCCGTGCTCGAAACCGTCGCTGCCGAGTTGATCGTCGTGATCGACGCCGCCGTGCGATCGGTCCCCGACGATCCGCTCGACCGGATCGATGCCGTCGTTCGGGCCGTCTTCCGTCCGGCCGTTCGTCGCCCCGCGATGCTCGGCCTCGTTCGCGAGGTCAGCCGTCTCCCGGCCGCCCAGGCCGACCGGCTTCGACACCATGTGCAACCGCTCGTCGACCGAGGCATCGACTACCTCGCATCGGAGATGGACAAGGGTCGCCTGCGGCGCAGCGATCCGCGGTTGGTCGCCGCCCTGGCATACGCCACCGTGACGGGCATCGCAACCGAACCGGAGGCGCTCCGAGCGGTGGGGTGGGAGGCCAACCAGGTCGGCCTCCGCCGCCTGCGCGACGAACTTCGGGCGTTCCTGCGGGCCGCCCTCACGCCGCCCCCGGCGTGAGCGCCCCGACGACCTAGTGTTTCGTGTTGCGGCGTCGACGCGCTTGACGCTCGAGCGCCAACTCGACGAGCCGATCGATGATCTCCCGGTACGTCATCCCGCTGGCGATCAGCATCTTCGGGAACATCGAGATCGGCGTGAAGCCGGGCATCGTGTTGACCTCGTTGCACAGGAAGCCGCGTCCCGGATGTTCGAGGAAGAAGTCGCACCGCGCCAGTCCTTCGCAGCGCAGCGCTCGAAACACTGCCAACGCTTGGGCCTGAACGTCGGCGACCTGGTCGTCGGTCAACGAAGCCGGAATCAATCCGACGCTCGTGTCGTTGACGTACTTGTCGTCGTAGCTGTAGAACTCGTCACCCGGAATGATCTCCCCGGGGACCGACACGAACGGGTCGATGTTGCCGATCACGGCGACTTCGATCTCCCGTCCGACGATTGCTTCCTCGACCACGATCCACTCGTCGTACGTGAGGGCGTAGTCGATCGCGGTGCGGAGTTCCTCGACCGTATGGGCCTTGCTGACACCGACTGACGAACCCATGTTGGCAGGCTTGACGAAGCAGGGCAGACCGAGTTGATCGACCAGCTCTGCCGGCAGATCGGGCGTCCGATGGTGATCGGCGAAGGCCCGAAACCGAGCCTGCGGGATGCCCGCCGCGATCAGCACCTGCTTTGCCATCGCCTTGTCCATCGCCACCGCCGACCCCAACACGCCAGAACCGACGTAGGCAACGCCCGCCAGTTCGAGCATTCCCTGGACGGTGCCGTCCTCACCCATCGGGCCGTGCAGCAGCGGGAGCACGACGGTTCGTTCGGCGCTGTCGGCGGCGTCACCGAGCGCCAACGACGGAGACATTCGCTGTCCGGCAGGATCGAGTCGCGGCGGAAGCGCGTGCGGACCGATCTGCAAGGCCGCCGCCGCTTCGGAGGCCAACGCCCAATCGCCCTCCGTCGAGATCCCGATCGGGGTCACCCGGTACTTCGCCGGGTCGGCTGCAGCGAGCACGTGGGCAGCGGTGGTGCAACTCACATCGTGTTCAGCGGATTGCCCGCCGAACAGGACAACCAGGTGGATCCGCTCGCTGCTCACCTGCACGACGGTACCGTTCGGGACCATGAGGATTCTGGCATCCCAGGTCGCGGCGGCGACGCGCGGTCGGCTGGTGGGTCCGGACGTCCTCGTCGACGGTGCCTCGTTCGACTCACGCTCCACGCTGCCGGGTCAACTCTTCGTTCCCTTGATCGCCGATCGAAATGGCCACGAGTTCATCGATGATGCCCTTCGCCGCGGTGCTCCTGCGTACCTCACCAGCGAATCGTCGAACACCTCGATGAACACGCAGCGGGGGGGTTCGGCGGTCGTCGTCCCCGACACGGCGGCGGCGTTGATGGACCTTGCGGCCTGGGCTCGTAACCGGCTCGACGTCCCGGTGATCGCGGTGACGGGCAGCGTCGGCAAGACGAGCACGAAAGACCTGATCGCGGCCGCTCTCGGGGCGACGCGACGCGTGACCGCGAACGTGCGCAGCTACAACAACGAACAGGGTCTGCCCGTCACGATTCTCGGGGCACACGACGACACCGAGGCGTTGGTGGTCGAGATGGGGATGCGAGGATTCGGCGAGATCGGTCGGCTGTGTGAAGTTGCCCGTCCGACGATCGGCGTCGTGACATGCGTGGCGGGTGCCCACACGGAACGGGTCGGCGGCATCGATGGCGTGGCACGTGCCAAACGTGAGTTGGTCGAGGCGCTCCCGTCCGCTGGCACGGCGATCCTGAATGCAGACGATGACCGGGTTGCCGCCATGTCCGAACACTCGCTGGCGCGGGTCCTGACCTACGGAAAACGAGGGGACATCAGGTTCAGTGCAATCGAATTCGATGACCTCGCCCGTCCGAGGTTCCGCGTCGACACGCCTTGGGGGAGCGGGGCCGTCGTACTCGGCGTGAGCGGCGAACACATGGCGGCCAACGCCGCTGCAGCGCTTGCCGTGGTCGGCGTGGTCGAGGGCCGGATCGACGCCGCCATCGACGCCCTGGCGGATGCCGAACTGTCGGCGATGCGAATGGAAGTGCGGCGCTCCGCGGCAGGTGCGGTGATCGTCAACGATGCGTACAACGCCAACCCTGACTCGATGCGGGCGGCGCTGCAGGCGCTCAGCAAGATCAGCGCCACGCGGCGCATCGCCGTGCTCGGCGTGATGGCCGAATTGGACGACCCGGCGGCCGGCCACCGTCAGGTCGCCGACGACGCGGCCGAGCGAGGGATCACGCTGATCGCGGTCGGGACCGATCGCTACGGCGTCGCCCCCGTTGATGACCCGATCGCAGCGCTCGGCGTCCTCGGCGCGGGTGATGCCGTGCTCGTCAAGGCGAGCAGAGTGGCCGGGCTCGAACGGCTCGCCGCCGCCCTGTTGGCCTGAACCAACGCACGACGGTCAGAACGGTTCGGAGTCGCTGACGGGCATCGGCTGATGGTGCTCGTGCTCCGCCAGGAATGCGCTTTTCGGTAGACGATCGAGGTCGCCCCAGCGGGCCAGGAAGAGGGCGAACGCGGCACCCGCGTACAACACCGGCCGGGCGCCGACGGCGTCGATGATCGGACCGGCGATCAGGTTGCCGATCGGGATCGAGCCGCCCCAGGCCATGAACCACAGTGGCATCACGACGCCGCGCTCGTGGTCGGCCATGTTCTGCTGGAGCACCGTGATCAAACTGGTCGCTGTGAGGAAGTAGAAGAACCCGAGCGCCACCGCAACCGGGAACGCAACGGATGCTGTTCGGGCGGCGGCGAACCCGGCAAGGCTGGCCCCGAAGAGGACGAATCCCGGGGCGACCAGGCGGCTCTTGAGAGTATTGGCGAACACGGTTCCGACCGCCAGCGACCCGGCGAGGGCACCGAGCCCCCACACCACGTACAGCCACCGAAAAGTCGACCCGCTCGGGTCGATCCCGAAGTTCATGCGCGAGACCGAGGAGAACAGTCCGATGAACGGGAGACAGACCAGCGAGAACAGGCTCATCGTCACAAGCAGGCGGCTCAACACGTGTCGACGTCGGGCGATGTTGACCCCGCTCAAGAGGCGTCGCCAGCCTTCCTCCGGATGATTGCCGCGGACATCGGGAAGCCGCACGCGAAACAGCGGAACGATCAGGAACAGGAACGTGGCGGCGTTCACCAGGAGCAACCGGGAAACCCCGAAACCCAGCACCCCGAGCAGTGCCGCGACTGCCGGGCCGAGGATCCGAGTGCCGTTCAGCATCGCCGAATTGAGGCTGATCGCCCCAGGCCGGTCTGGCCGATCGACCAACAGGTTGAGGCTGGCATTGAAGGCGGGTGCGTTGATCGCATTCGCCACGCCGATTGCGAGTTGGACGGCGAAGATCGTCCACAGCGGGGCGTCGATCCAGATCAGCGCAGCCAAGCCGATCGCTGCCACCAGCATCGTCGCCTGAGCGGCAATCACGAGTCGAGTCCGGTCGACCCGATCGGCGAGCACGCCTGCCGGGATCGAGAGCAGCAGCAACGGTCCAAGTTGGGTGAAGACGAGCAGGCCGACGAGCGAGGCCGAGCCGGTGCGATGATCGATGTAGGCAGGCAGCGTGAGGTTCTGCATCCAGGTGCCGATGCTCGACAAGGTCATCCCGATGAACAGAACTCGGTATTCCGGATACGCCAGCGCGGCACGCGCCGTGCCCGGTTGGTATCGGTGCCGGCGCTCGGCGCCGGTGGTGAGTGAACTGGTCATGACGTGACTCGCTGGTCGAGGTTACTGTGCAGGGTCCGCGCGAATCGGGTAGCAAGCGCGCGAAAGTTGCGGTCCCATGTCACATCAAGAAGCGTCGGCGATGCCGGCAACACTCAGTCAGCGGAGCTGCCGGTCACCGCTCGGCACATACCCTGAATGCCCGTTGTGCGGTGGCGATCTGTTTCCCGAGCACGCCCATTTCAAGTGCGCCGGCTGCGGCTGGCGTGACAGTTGCTGTGACTGATTCGAGCGCCGGCGATGGATGACGAACTGATCGTGACTCGATCCGTAAGGATCCCGCGTCGCGAGCTCCAGGTCTCGTTCAGCGCCTCCGGTGGACCCGGCGGCCAACACGCCAACAAGACGGCCACCCGAGTCGAGATCCGTTTCGACATCGAGAACTCGGCGGCCTTCGGACCTGGCCAACGGCAACGTGTGATCGAGCGACTGGGCTCGGAGATCCGCGTCGTCGCCGATGACGAACGAAGTCAGCTCCGCAACCGGTCACTCGCCGAGCAGCGTTTGGTTGCGCGACTCCAATCGGCGCTCCACATCGAACGACCACGCCGGCCGACGAAACCGACAAGGGCCTCGCAAGCCCGACGAGTTGCCGCCAAGCAGCAGCGCGGCGACGTCAAGCGTCAGCGCCGCCGCCCAGCAGCCGACGATTGATGTCGATCGGGCAGTGTCAGTTCGGAGTGAAACGGACCGGGAGGTGTTCGGGGCCGAAGATCCCGACCAAGGCCGACTTCCACGTGATCTCACCGGCGAGTTCGAGATTCGGGAGTCGTTTCGCCATGATCGCCAGTGCCTCTTGTTGTTCGGCTCGCGCCAGCGCGGCGCCCAAGCAGTAGTGGATACCCGAGCCGAACGTGAGCTGCGGTTTGTCCGGCGGGTCACGGGTGATGTCGAACGTGCCCGGTGAGGCGAACACGCTCGGATCATGGTTGGCCTGGGCCAGCGACGGGGCGATGAACGTGCCCTTCGGGAACAGGATGTCGCGGTACTCGATGTCCTCACTCGCAAATCTGCCGGTGACGCGTACGGTCCCGAAGAAGCGCATCGTCTCCTCGACGGCGCGAGGCGCCAGTTCTGGACGTTCGGCGAGCAGCGCCCACTGATCGGGATGCTGTGCGAACAGCGAGATCGAACAACCGAGCTGGTTACGGGTCGTGTCGGTGCCGGCCATCAGAATTGCCTCGCACATCGTCACGAGCTCGTCGCGAGTCAAGCGGTCGCCTTCCGCTTCGGCGGCGATCAGCGCCGACAACAGGTCGTCGGACGGCGTTGATCGACGCTGCTCGATCAGATCCGTCAGGTAGGCATCGAGCTCGTCCTGGGCCTTGATGATCGCCGGCATATCGTTCTGGAGGTTGCCGTTGAAGATCCGGAAGATGTCGGTCGCCCAGTCGCTGAACAGCTTCCAGTCCTGTTTCGGGGCGCCGAACAATTCGCAGATGATCGGGATCGGATACGGCTCACAGAAGTCGACCGCGATGTCGGTTTCGCCGCGCCCGACGAAGGTGTCGATCAACGAGTTGACGACGTCGCGCATGTAGGGCCGCAGGTTGTCGGCGTGACGGGGGGAGAACGCCGGCCCGACGAGACGCCGGAGCCGGGTGTGTTCATCGCCCTCCGACGAGAGGATCGACTTGCGCCTGCGAGCCAGCCACTCGGGGTTGTCGATCCCGCTCAGTTCGAGCAGTTGACCGGAGGCGCTGTGCCATCGCTTGTCCCGCAGCATCGCCACGACATCGTCGTAGTGCAGGATCGAGAAACCGAACAGGTTGCGGGCGATCCACGACTGCTGGGCGGCGGCACTCGATGCAGCGCGACGCTGCTCCAGGGTGATGTTGGGGTCGTCGAAGGCGAGATCAGGGAGATCGAGATCCGCGGCAGGCGTCACCATGTCGTCACGCCCGATCTACTGGCTCCGGCGGTTGGGCCGACGACGGCCCTCCCCGGGCGTGCCTGCCGATGTGACCGAGTTGGTCAGCGGCCCGACCGCCTCGATGATCTCGTCGATCGTCGGTCGCACGTTCGGCACGTGCGAGTCGAGCGACCGACGCATCTCGGCGAGATGGGTCGGCGACGTTCCACAGCAACCACCGATGATCCGGGCTCCGGAGTCGACCGCCAGCGTGGCGTACCTCCCCATCAACTCGGGATTGCCCGTGTACTCGATCTCGGTCCCTCTGAATCGGGGGATCCCGCAGTTGCTCTTGGCGATGATCACATGATCTTGATGCTGCATCTGCTGGATCGTCAGCAGCAGGTCGGATGCCCCGACGCCGCAGTTGGCGCCGATCGCGAGGGGAGCGACGTCGAGGTCGGCGAACACGTCCGCCAGTTCCGCAGGTGGGAGTCCCATCATCGTGCGGCCGGCGGTGTCGAACGACCCGGTCACGACGTAGGGGAGTCCGACGATGATCGCCGCCCTGGCGGCGGATCGCATCTCACTGGCCGCCGACTTGGTCTCGATCCAGGCGACGTCGGCACCGCCGTCGCGCAGCCCTTCGGTCTCTTCGACGAACGCTTCGGTTGCTTCTTCCTCGGTCACCGGGCCGAGTGGGACGAGCAGTTCGCCGGTTGGACCAATTGATCCTGCAACCACGACCGGGCGGGGCGCTGCAGTGGCGACCTCGCTGGCGATCTGTGCCGCTCGCATCGCGATCTCACGGGTGCGCGACTCGAGGTTGTGCAGCTTCAACCGGTATCGGTTGCAGCCGAACGTGTTGGTCAAGATGATGTCGGCGCCGGCGTCGACGAACTCCTGATGCAGCTGGCGAACCTTTTCGGGCTGATCGAGATTCCAAATCTCCGGCGGTTCGCCGGGCCCGAGTCCCATCCCGAAGTAGTTGGTGCCCGTCGCGCCATCGGCGAGCAGTGGTCGTCCTGATTCCAGCAGCGCCGTCAAAGTGGTTCGCATAGTGAGACGTTCAAGTTACCGGCGTTCACCGTTCGTGAGCGATCGACCTACCTCGATCGACCTACCTCGATCAAACGAGCTCACTCGACGC
>JAYVFI010000065.1:0-77336 GCA_043773365.1 Ilumatobacteraceae bacterium | reverse complement strand
GTCCTTGTCGCGGACGCGGTCCTGTGCACCGACGCGCTCGCCGATCTTGTGGAGCTTGGCCACGATCAGCGCCGCCGGGCCGGCGATCCAGATCTCTCGGGCTCGGCCATCGAGTTGGTTGCGTCGGTTCCATTCGGCGATGGGAGCGTCGCCGGACCATGGTGTTGCTCGCGCTCAGCAAAGTGGACATCGGCAGCCCTCGGCAAGTGATCGGGCGTAGCCGGGCGCGGCCCGGGCATGCTCATGCGATCGCGGCGAGGATCTCGTCGATGGTGGTGGTTGTGAGCCGATCGGTGAGGAACTCTTCGATGCGGGCTTCGTTGCGCTCGCGTTCGTTGATTCGGTTGGGGTCGAGCCATCGTCGGCAGGCGATCTCGCCGATGTGGCCGAGTTGGGCGATCAGCATCGAGAAGTCACCCGGGTCGCGCACTCGGCCCGGGCCTCCGCTGGTGATGTAGGTGTCGTAGAGGAGACGACTGCGGGCGCTCTCACCGCGGCTGTACTCGAAGAGGACTACGGCGAGTTCCTGGCTGGGATCGGCGAGGCCGCTGTTTTCCCAGTCGATCACGCAGAGGTCGCCGCTGGGTGTGGACAGCACGTTGTCGGCGAACAGGTCTCGATGGCAGGCCTGCAGCCGGGTTGGTGGTCGCAGGAGTGCTTCGAGCGCGATCAGGTCGTGGTGTTGTTCGGCGAGCTGGTCGGCGAACGCGGCTTGGGCATGTCGTAACTCGGCGATCAGTTCGTTCCATCGGTCAGCGCCGACGGGTTCGGTGTACCAAGGGTCGGTGGCGTTGGCGTCGTGATGGACGACGCGGTGGATGGAAGCGACGACACGTCCGACCTGGGCCGGGTCGATTGACGGGTCAGTGGCCGAGAGGTCGACCCACGAATAGGCACGAACGAGCGACCCGTTGACCTCCGCCAAGACGCGTTCGCCGTGAGCGCGTCTGACCGTCGGCACGTTCACACCGGCCGACTGGACGAGTCCCTGAAACGACGCGTCATGTTCGGCTTCGGTGGGTGATGGCGGTTCGAACGCTTCCTTGATCGCCCATCGACCGGTCGTCGTGGTGAGCTTCCAGATCTGGCCGACCTCGCCTCTGGCGACGGGTCCTTCCAGTTGCGGGTGTGGACCGAGGTCGAACGTGCGGGCAATCGTTGCTGCGTCGTGTTCGGTGATCATGACGACGAGCCTTTCACTCGCCGCGACGGCGGGCGGCGAGCCCGGCGATCGTATCCTCGGTTCGGGTGGCGGCGTACACGTCGAAGTAGGCGATCACTTCGTGCAGTGTGTAGGTCAGCACGCCGGCGGCGACGGCTGGGTCGGCGTGAAGCAGGCTGTTGGCGGTGTGTTCGTCACGCCTTGCTCGGAGTCATCTACGCCATGCTCGCCCTCGCCGTGCTCATCGCACTGCTCGGCATCGCGAACACACTGGCCCTCTCACCCGGGGATCACGGCTGCAGGGGCGGGCGGATGTCTCGTGCGGACGCGCTGTAGAGGCTGGCTGACACCCCGACCCTTGGAACCGATCATCTAGGTGCGAGAACAGCCGGCGAGCCGGCTCCGGTATGTCCGGTCCCGATGGTGCGCGCGACGAACGCCTTGTGGATGTCGATGCCTGCGGCGGAGCCGTCGGCAGCGGCGAGTACCACCTGGTGGGGCATGGGCGGTGGGCGGCGCACGTCTCCGGCTGCCCAGACGAGTGGGTGGCTGGTGGCGCCTGTCCCGCTTGTGACGATGTAGCCATCTGCGTCGACCGCGCAGCCGAGCGCTCTTGCGATCGAGTTGCGCGGCACGACGGGCGCTTTCACGAACGCGGCCGTCACCGCGATCACGCGCCCGTCGCGAAGCGTCACGTGGCTGATGGTGGTGCCGTTGCCGACGAGGGCCACGATTTCGTCTGCCGTGACGACCGTGACGTGCGGCGTCCACGAGCGAAGCAGGCTGGCGAGATGGTCGGCGCCGGGTGCAGCATCGATGACGACTACTGCCTGGTCACGATGTTCCCACCCGTCGCAGAACGGACAGTTGAACACCGACTTGCCCCACCGGTCGGCGAGACCGTCGATCGGTGGGAGTTGGTCGTGTACGCCGGTGGCCAGCACCACGGCATTGCCGTGCACGGTGGTGCCGTCAGCAAGCGTCATCGACACGTTCCGGTCGGCGCTGTGCGCATTGGTGACCGCGGAGCGAACCATCGTTACGCCGTACGAGTACAGCTCGGTGAGTGCGTCTGTCCGGAAGCTATCGGGAGTGGTCGCATCCCGTGTGGGGAAGCCGTGGAACTCGTTGACGGAGGCGTTGCGGTGCGTCTGGTCGTCGACGACGGTGATTCGGTGCCTGGCCCTCGCCAGCACGAGCGCTGCTGTGAGTCCGGCGGCGCCGCCGCCGACGATGATCACATCGCCGGCAACGTCGCCCGAGGTGTCGGTCATGACGCCGATACCTCGGCCGGTGAGATGCCCTCGACTGCCGCGACGTGCGGGTGGTGACCGGCATTGGCGACGGCGTGATGACCGCCGTGAGCGGCTGCTGCACCGTGATGACGGTGTGCGTTCGCAGCTGCCTGGCGGGGCATCTGCGTGAAGGTGACGACTGCGGCGCAGAACGCAAGGCCCGCGGCGATCCACAACGAGCTGTGCATGGAATCGACGAATGCGGCGCGAGCAGCGGTTGCGATCTGGTCGGCCTGATCGCCGAGGTGCTGGCTGGTGTGGATCGCAGCGCCGACGTTATTGATCAACATGCTGCGATCGGCGCCGGTCAGGTTCGGGAACCGGTCGAGCTCGCTGTGCATGGACGTCACGTAGCTCGTGGCGGCAACGCTGCCGATGACCGCGACCCCGAGTGCACCACCGAACTCGCGGACGGTGTCGTTGACGGCGGACCCGACACCGGCGCGGGCCGGGGGAAGTGTCGCCATGATCATCTCTGTCGCGGGCGGCATTGCGATGCCGGCGCCGAGGCCGAACAGCAGCAGCCCGACACCGGTCGGAACGTAAGAGCCGCCATCGACGAACGCGGCCTGCACGGCGACGCCCGCGGTGGCGATCAGCGTGCCTGCTGTGACAGCGATGCGCCCCCCGTGCATCTCGGCGAGATGCGCGCCGGCTCCGGTTCCGAGCAACATCCCGATCGCGGCGGGAATCAGAGCGAAGCCAGCTGCCAGTGGCGTGTACTCGAGCACGAACTGCAGGTACTGGGCCTGCAGGAACACCGTGCCGGCCATCGCGAAGAAGAGCAGGGCAAGGGCGATGCTGCCGGCGGAGAAGCTGCGGTTGCGGAATAGCGACATGTCGAGCATCGGGTCGTCGCGGCGCATCTCCCACCCGACAAACACGATCCCGATCCCAGTCCCGATCACGAAGTTGACGATTGAGGGCGTTGAGGTCCAGCCGCGCTCGGGTGCTTGGATGATTGCGTACACCAATGAGCTGATCGCTGCGACGGACAACACGGCCCCGACCGGATCGAGTCGTGTGGCGTGCGGGTCGCGGGAGTCGGGAATCAGGTGCAGCGCTCCGATGAATGCTGCTGCCAGCAGCGGCACGTTGATCCAGAACACAGACGACCACGAGAAGCTGCGCATCAATGCGCCGCCGACGATCGGTCCGAGGGCGATGCCGGCTCCGCTGGCTGCGGTCCAGCCTGCGATGGCCTTGGCGCGTTCGCGGGGATCCCCGAACACGTTGACGAGGATCGACAGTGTGGTCGGCATGATCAGCGCACCGCCGACGCCCATGACACAGCGACCGGTGATGAGTGCAGCGGTCGATCCTGCTGTGGCCGCAACGACCGAGCCGGCGAGGAATGTGGCCAGGCCGGCGAGGAGTGCGTGGCGGCGTCCGAAGCGATCGCCGATGCTTCCCGCGGTGAGGAGAAGTCCGGCGAACACGATGGTGTACGAGGCGACGATCCACTGCAGCTGCGCCGAGCTGGCACCGAGATCGCCGACCAGCCGGGGCATCGCGACATTGATGATGGTGTGGTCGATGGAAGTTACGAGCAGGGCGAGGTTGAGCACACCGAGGATGCGCCAACGGTTGGGGTGACTGACGTGTGTTTCGCCGAGGGATTGGGTGATGGGGCGGCCGTGCATGATGACTCCTTGGGTGTGATGGTGCGGGTTGGTTGGGTTGGGTCTGGCTACGGGAGCAGTTGGGTGATCTCGTCGATCACGACACCTGGTTGGTCGATCTCGATGTGGTGGCCGGTGTTCGCCACCGACAGCAGATGCGACGCCGTCGATAGCGCCATCCAGTTCTGCTGGCCCTGGTTCCACACCTCGGTGAGCCGTGCCACCTCAGGTGCGGTCATGTCGCCCAAGTCACGATGGTTCGCTGTGATGACAGCCATCGGTAGCGAGCCAAGCGAATCGATCTCGGCCACCTCGGCGAAAGCGGCGGCGACATCGAGGCGCTCGCTGTTGCCGGTGGGAAGGAAGGCGCCGGTGCAGCTCGCTCGCATCATCGCGGCCATGCCGGAGCCGTCATCGGCAACCGAGCAGGCGGCGGCCGGCCAGGTCGTGGGCGATGCGTCGATGAGCGCTAGCCCGGCGACCTCGTCGGCGAAGAGCGCTGCAAACGTGATCGCTTCCGCGCCGCCGAAGGAATGGCCGACGACCACGTACGGTCCGGGTTCGCCGAGTGTGCTCAGCAGAGTGTGAAGGTCGGTCGCATCGGTCGTGAACGTCGCGGTCGATGTGGCCGGGTCGCTTGTTCCCGTCCCGGGCCGGTCGTACGAGCACACTCTGGCCCGGGTGGCGAGAGCGGGCTCGACGTTGACCCAGTTCGTGGTGTCGCCGCCGAAGCCGGCGATCAGCAGCACCGTCGTGTCTCCTTGGCCGACGCAGCGGACGTGCACTCGCCGGCCTTCAGCGCCGACGGTTTCATCGATGGTCGCCGACGATCGTGTCGCCGTGCTCGCCGACGCGGTGGTCTCCGGCGCTGTAGTCGTCGAAGCGGGTGACGTCGTCGAAGCGGGTGACGTCGTCGTGGCCGGTGACATGTTGGTTGTCGGGGTGACGGCTGTCGGCATCGGGGTGCCTGTCGCCGCGGTCCCCGTGTCGCTGCCACACGCCGCAGCGTTGACGAGCAGGCTGGCGAGGAGAGCGACGCCGAGGCGGCTCAAGGCGTGCGGGCGGGTGTTGGTTTGGCTGCTATGAAGGGCAATCACGTCGGTGGTGTTCATGGACGCCACGATCGACCTAAGGGGTCGCGGTTCGCATCGGCCACACCCCCTCAGATCGGCACGACCCGGCTGCACTTCGGATGAGGCGGCCACTGACCGGGTCGGCGCCGGATCACGCGATACTGAGCGACATCGCCCACGACCGCCTGCCTTCATCGGACTTCGTCGGCCGGCGCGCTCAGCTGGCGACGTTCGATCGCGCGATCACGGATGCGCGCAATGGGCTGCCGTCGGTTGTGTTGGTGAGCGGTGACGCGGGCATCGGCAAGACAACGATCGTGAGTGAGAGTGCCGTTCGCGCCGGTATCGGCCTGTATCTCGGGCGGTCCACACACATCGGCGGCGACACGATTCCCCTGGCGCCATTGGCCGATCTGGTGCGCCAGGTGCGCCGGTCGAAGCCGGATCTGTTGACTGAGGCGCCGGCCTTGGCGGCGTTGCAGCAGTGGTTCGCGCCCGGCGCGGCCGTAACGGAGCTGCACGGCTCGCCGCATGGCGGTTTGTTCGCCGCCGTCCTCGAGTTGATCACTCAGTTGGCCGCTGACGAAGGTGTGATGGTTGGGTTCGAAGACCTGCACTGGGCCGACACGGTGACGTGGGATCTGTTCGAGTACCTCGCCCGCAACCTGATTGACGAGCACGTGGTGCTGGTCGGCACGTATCGGGACAACGAGGTCGCCATCCATGCGAGCCAACGGGGTCGATTGGCTGAGCTGTGCCGGCTACCGGCGGCTCATCGCGTCCATCTGGAGGGGTTGGATCGCGACGAGATCGCCGAGCGGGTCGCGTCGCTGCTGGGTGGCCCTGCACCGAGGGCGCTCGTCGATCAGGTGGCCGCGCGCGGTCGCGGCAATCCGTTCTTCACCAGCGAGCTCGTTGCTGCGCATCTGTCAGGCGAGGCCATCCCGATCGTGCTGTCCGATCTGATCTCCGCGGAGATCGTCGATCTCGACGATCGAGCTCGACTGGTGTTGGGTGCGGTCGCGACGATCGGCCGCGAGGCGAGCCACGAGCTGCTCGCCTCGATCGTCGACATCTCGGAACACGAGCTCGAGGCGGCAGTGCGGACCGTGATCGATGCGCGCATGCTGGTCGTCGACAATGATGCGTACCGGTTCCGCCATCCGTTGCTCGGGGAGGTCGTGTACGCCGACTTGCTGCCGCCACAACGAGCGCGCTTGCACCGCAGCATCGCCGCAACGCTGCAGCAGCAAGCCGCCGATGTGCTGCGACGAGCCGACCGAGCGGGCGAGCTGGCCTTTCACCTTGACCTCGCGGGCGACGCCGAGAACGCGTTCTCGGCGTTGCTGGCCGCCGCCGATGTTGCCGAGACGATGGCCCCAGCGGCCGCGTTCGGCCATCTGGAGCGGGCGTTCGAGTTGTGGGATTCGGTCGGCCAGCGCTCAACGGGGGTCAATCGAGCTCACCGCTTGTGGCAGGCGGCCGACATCGCCACCTCCACGGTCGGCAACGAACGAGCCGTGCAACTAGCGCTTGCTGCCTCCGAGCAGGGGCCGCCTCCGCTCGGCGCCGCTTGGGGTCATGAACGCCTTGGTCGCTATCTCTGGGCCACCGGTCGGCTGCAGGAAGGTGCAATCGAGTTCGCCCGGGCGGCGGCGTCGCTTGGGAGCGAGGCCGACCCCACCGCCGCACCGGTCTATGCCGGCCTCGCCCAGGCCGAGGCGCTTGCGGGACGCGATGCCAGCGCTGAGCAGTGGTGCGGGAAGGTATTCGAACTCGTCCAGTCACCCGCCGACAACCCTGTCGCATGGAGCATGGCCCGCCGGGCGCTGGGCATCGTCCGCAGCAACCAGGGCGACCCGGCAACTGCGGTCGAGCTCTGTCGAGCCGCCATGGCCGCTGCGCCGAACGCGCAAAGTCGCGCTCTCGCGGGGCTCTACCTCTGTGTCACCCTCGGTGACGCCGGTGAGTACGCGGCCGAGCTCGGCATCGCTCAGGACGCCGTCGCCGAAGGACACGTGACCGGCCTCGATCGCGGCTTCGGATGCTACTTCGACTCGCTCGCCGCAGATGCGCTCGTCCGCCTCGGTCGATGGACGGAAGTCGCCGGCGTGCTCGCCCGCCATCCGCTTCCCGACACGCTGCCGGTCGGTCGCCTGCAACTCGCTCGAGTGAAGGCGGTATTGGCGGCACGACGCGGCGATGGCAGCGAAGCGCTTGCCCAGCTCGCGACTGCGCACCAGCTGCCGATTGACGGCTGGCATGCGATCCTTCGTGACGCTGCGACAGCCAATGTGCACGTCGCGCTCGGCAACTGGGACGAGGCGGCGCACGCCGCGGAGCGGGGTTGGGCTGCGACCGGCACGACCTCGGTGTTGTGGGCGGCACGGTTCGCGATGTTCGGGGTGGTTGCAGAGGTGGAGCGAACGCTCGACCAGCGGGCGCGCCGTGAGCCAGTCGATGCCGACGCGGTGATCGCCCGTCTGCGGCAGCGGCTCGACGCAGTTCGTTTGTTCGCCGAGGGTGTGCCGGGCGGCCCGCAGCGCGACACGGCTGCACACCTCGGGCACGCAGAGGCCAGCCTGACGCGCCTTGCCCCCTCCGATGCTGGCGCATGGACTGAAGCAGCAGCGCGCTGGAGTGAACTCGGCGATCGTTGGTCAACCTCAGGAGCTCTCGTGCGGGAAGCGGAGGCGGCGGCCGTGGCCGGCGCTGCCGACCGCGCCGCGACCTCACTACGGCGAGCACACGCCATCGCGTCCGAGCTGGGCGCCCTGCCTCTGCTGGCCGAGATCGAAGCAGTCTCCAGCCGAACGCGGGTCAGCATCGAAGCCCCCACTCGTGTCGTGATCGACGAGACCTCCGCCGAACGCCTCGGGCTGACACCGCGCGAAGCGGAGGTATTGGCCCTTGTGGCCGCCGGCCGCACCAATCGTCAGATCGGCGACGAGCTGTTCGTGTCGGACAAGACGGCCAGCGTCCACGTTTCGAACATCCTGCGCAAGCTCGGTGTGAACAGCCGCGTCGATGCGGCTGCCGTGGCGCAACGCCTGGGCATCGCCTGAGGCGAACTTGGTGATCTGAGGGGGAGCGCCCGATGCGCTCGCCGCGGCCTTAGGCCGACGATGCAGTCATGCCCTCGCCGACCGCCGCGTCGAACCCACAAAAGCCCTACGTCGACCTCGACGTGCGCGGCGCGTTCCCGCCGGGGCTGTCCGGCCGACTGTTGGGGATCGGTCGCGACGGCATCGTCCACTCGGTGCAAGTGGACACGGGCAGGGTGTCATACCGCGTTCGTCGGTTCCGCACCGAGGCAGTTGTCCACAATCTCGTAGCATTCGAAGGCTCGATTCTGGCGTTCGGCGACGACTCGCCTGCGTACGAGTTGAGAACCGAGGTCGACACGCTGCGGCGTGTCGATCTCGCGGGCCACAAACGCTCGCTGGCTGCCTACCCGAAGCACGACTTGACGACCGGCGAGCTGCACGTCATCGCTCACGACACGGACGGTGTGCAGGCGCACGTCGTCGTCTCCGCCGGTGCGCTCACTCGCCGCAGCCGCCCCGTCCTCGACACGCCGGACCGCCTCCAAGATCTCGCGCTCAGCCGCGACCACGCAATCTTCGTCGCTGACGGTTTCGTCGGCGTCGCGTCACGCGATGGCGATCCACGCACGACGTGGATCTCGACCGGCGTCTCCGCGCCACATCCCGTCCACGCGTGCGAGGCGGGTGAAACCGTCGTCGTGCTCGCGCTCACCCCGTTGCTCGAGCGATGGACGCTGCACCCCGGAACGGGAAGCATCCAGCGCGAGGTGCTGGATCCGACGCCTCGACACTTCGCCCACTACGGCATCGATGGCGCAGAGGCGCCGCCGAGTTTTCTGTGGACCACGGGCAACGGGACGATCGGCCACCACGATCTCGCCGATTCGCACCACGTACATCACAGCCTCCGGACGGACGTGCCCGGAGACCTTGTGTTCGTCGCCGACGCGACGCGACCGAGCGACGCCGGAGGCTGGCTCATCGGGTTCGTCCACGACACCTCCGGCGCAGCGACCGAGCTCCGCGTGATCGATACCGCCCACATCGCCGGGCCGGCCATCGCCACCGTTCGCATCCCTCAACCAGTCCCACACGGGCTCCGCTGCACGTGGATCCCCTCGACCAAACAGTGACCCCAACAGCAATCGCCATCAACGAAGGAGAACTGACCGTGAACACAATGCACCACACCGAGACATCGATCGAGCCAACCTCGAGGACAGTCGACACTGACAGTGAGCCGGCCGTCGCACACGACGAAGCCGGACGGGAACCCCTTTGGCGAGTCGTCGGCGGTTCGCTCGCCGCCGGCTTCCTGGGAGCCATCGTGCTGACGCTGGGCGTCGTCGGCGGTGCCGCCGAGCACGCCATCTCCGGCTCGGCACTACTCGCGTTCGCCGGCGGCTGGGCGATGCTCGCCCTCCTGTCGGGTCGCTTCACCAGCCAGCCGCAACGCTGGGCACGGGTGCCTGCAGCCTTCATGGCTGTCGCGGGGCTGACGCTGCTGGTCGCACAGCCTGGCGATCAGGCGCTCAACACCGCTGGGTGGGTGTGGCCTCCGGTGGTGCTCGCGCTCGCCATGTGGATGGGCTTCCAGCTTCGCCGGAACCTCACAGGTCGCGTGCACTGGCTGATCTACCCGGTCGTCGCCTCGCTGGCCATCGCCGCCGTCGGCGGGATGTACGAGACCGCCGTCAGGGCGCACGACCAGAACGCCTACCCCGCGCCCGGCACGCTCTACGACGTCGGCGGTCACCGCCTGCACCTGAACTGCTCGGGATCGGGCAGCCCCACGGTCGTGCTGGAGAACGGGCTCGGAGAGATATCGGCCACGTGGACCCGCATCACCTCACAGGTGAGTCGCGCCACTCGCGTCTGCGCCTACGACCGCGCCGGCCAAGGCTGGAGCGACGACGTCGACGCTGCACAGGACGGTCAGGCAATCGCAGCGGACCTGCACACCCTTCTCGAGCGCTCGGGCGAACCGGGGCCGTACCTGCTCGTCGGCCACTCCGCAGGCGGCCCATACGTGATGACCTTTGCCGCCAGGTACCCGGACGAGATCGCCGGCATGGTGCTGCTCGACTCGATGAGCCCGTACGAGTTCAGCGACCTGCCCGGCTTCGCCAGCGAGCAGTCGATGATGAGCCGAGGGCTCGCGATGCTCCCCAGCCTCACCAGGTTGGGTGCCGGACGGATCCTGCCCACATCTGCGTGGTCGAGCCTCCCCGAGCCGGCAGCATCGCAGGTGCAAGCATTCGCCGCCAGCGCCCGCGGCATGCGCAACACTCGAGACGAGCAGTCGATGTATCGCACCGTGTTCGAACAGGCCAAGGCACTCACGTCGCTCGACAGCAAGCCGCTCGTCGTCGTCACCGCGACCGAGTCGATACAAAAGCATGAAGAATGGGTCGGTCTGCAGGACCGCCTCGCCGCCCTGTCGACCAACAACGATCACCGAGTCACCGACGCCACGCACGCAGGGATCATCGACGACGGCACGAGCTTCGAAGCCTCGGTGCAGGCCATCGTCGACGTCGTCCGGTCAGCCCGGACCGGGCAGTCAGTTCCCGCGACGAACGAGTAGAGATCTCACCCACCACAACACCAACCCACAGGAGGACACCGTGATCACGACCACCCACCGGCAGACCTACACCTCACCGAGAATGCGGGCCATTGTGCAAGACCGCTACGGCTCCAGCGACACGTGGCAACTGATCGACATCGGCCGCCCCGAGATCAAGCCACACGAAGTGCTCATCAGAGCGCACGCTGCCGGCCTCGACCGTGGAACCTGGCATGAGATGACCGGCCGCCCCTACCTGATGCGCATCATGGGCTTCGGTCTCCGCTCACCGAAGAACCGCGTGCCCGGACGCGCTGTCGCTGGGACCGTCGCCGCCGTCGGCGCGAACGTGACCCGGTTCACGGTCGGCGACGAAGTCTTCGGTGCCGGCCGAGGAGCTTTCGCCGAGTACGTCGCGGCCAGCGAAGACAAGCTCGCACGCAAGCCCTCCACCCTCACCTTCGAACAGGCTGCCGCCGTGCCGATCTCGGCGACCACAGCCCTCCAAGGGCTGCGCCTCGGCCGGATCGAAGCCGGACAGAAGGTCTTGATCATCGGAGCATCCGGGGGCGTCGGCAGCTACGCCGTTCAGCTCGCGAAGTCCTACGGCACCGAGGTCACCGGCGTATGCAGCGCTGCGAAGACCGACCTCGTGCGGTCGCTCGGCGCTGACCATACGATCGACTACGGCATCGAGGACTTCGCCGACGGATCACGCCGATACGACCTGATCCTCGACATCGCCGGTAACACCCCCCTTCGACGCCTACGGCGTGCCCTCAACCCAAGGGGCAGCCTCGTCATCGTCGGCGGCGAGAGCAAAGGCAACTTGACCGGAGGCTTCGGAAGAAGCCTGCGAGCACCACTGGTGTCGCTGTTCGTGCGTCAACGTCTGACCATGCTCGCCTCCAAGGAGCACCATGCCGACCTGGCGCCGTTGACCGAACTCATCGACGCCGGAAAGCTCACGCCGAGCATCGAGGCGACCTACACGCTCGACCAAGCGCGAGACGCGATGTGCCAACTCGAAGCGGGCACAGTCCGCGGCAAGATCTCGATCGCGATGCCATCACCGGTTCAGCGGCAATAGGAAACCATCGGCTGGTCGCGCACGACATCGGCCCCGTCTCGGTCGGCCTCCACACGTCGGTACGATCGGAGAGAGATCGGACGAGTTGCGCCCCTCCACGTCTCATAGAGCGACGCAAACTCTTCGACACGGCCGACGAAACCGCTGGTAGGCCTCGGCGCAGGATCCACCTCGCGAACGCTAATCGGCGAGCCGCAAACCCCTGGTCCGCGGCGGGTCGGAACCAACCCATCAGACACAACAGCACGCGGAATGCTGAGCACCGCTACGCCACAACCCAGCTCCTGGTCGACATCGTCGGCTCCTACGAACCTGGCACCGGCACCCCCGGGCCGCAAGGCCTGCCCGGACCGGTGGGCCTACCCGGACCATTGGGCACAGCGGGGCCGAGTGCCCGCCAGCAACGGTCGTCGCTCTCACGAGCGGACCGGCAGGGTTCCTGGTTCGCCACCCAGCATCGAAGCCGCCGACACCGACCCCAAGAGCTCTCGCGTGTGGACGTGCGTCCGGTCGGCGACTTCAGATCACGCCGCGGAGCGCTGGAATGGGTACGGGTGCGGTGTCACCTTCGGGTGGCGACTCGCTCGCAGAGCGGCAGCCAGTCGCCACCAGCCACTCGCCACTCCCAACGGTGATCGATGTGTTGACCGTCGTCTTGGATCGTGACCGTCGCGCGTGTTGATGGTTCAGTGAACGTCCAGACGTCACCATCGACGGCCGCTGTGTACTCGGGATGGAACCCGGCGTTGTCGAAGAACCGCGTGAAATAGCCGCCGATGGCATCATCGTGACCGAGAACCTCGGTGCCCTGAAAGACGCGGCTGCCAGCGAGCGCGTCCCACCGGTGCAGCAAGAAGAAGCCTCCCGGCAGCCACTCGTAGGTCTCGTCGCTCGTCCATAACACGCCCGACGCACGCGGGTCCTCGGGCATTTGTCCATCAGCGAAGGAGGTGCCTTCGGTGTGCCAGGCGCCGACGAACACGTCGAGTCGGCGGTGGGCATCAGCCCGGTGGGGCACCGTCAGGTCGTTTGTCTCGGGCACCGGTTCTCCTGTGGACGCTGGGACGTGTGGGCGGGTGGTCAGGTCGTGGGGGTGCGCGGCCGGTGGAGGTCAGCGCAGGTCAGCGCAGGTCAGCGGAGGTCAGCGACGGGCATGGTAGTCGAGTTGCTCGTGCCAATCGACGCCGCGCCCGTGCGGTGTTCGATCGATCGGACAGGCGAGCGCCGTCATGTGCCGTCGACTCGTTGCGAGGCCGGCGAAGAGCCCTCATGGGTGGCGTTGCAGTTCGATGCACTCGAGCCGCCAGCGCCGTTGCTGCTGGGCACGGGAAGGTGGGGTAGCTTTCGGGCATGAGCGCCAACCTTCGCCTGTACACCTCCTCCGTCTACGCCTTCGAACATGTGCTGAAGATGGCCAAGCCGACGGCGTTCTCACGCAAGGCACCGTGCGCGGGCTGGACCGGCAAGGACGTGTACGAGCATGCGATGGGAAGCCTGGCGATGATCAAGAGCTTCGCCGCCACCGGCAAGGGGCCGAAGTCGTCGCCGAAGCTCGGCGCCGACCCGCTGGGTGCTTGGATCAAGCTGCGCGAGCAGACGTTGGAGGTGCTCGACCACCCGCACGTGCTGGAGTCGATCGCCAAGGATCCGTTCGGGCCGGAGTTCGGCCCGATGCCCATGGATGCGCTGGTCGGCTTCATGGCTGCCGACCTCGTGCCGCACACGTGGGACATGGCTCGCACGGCCAAGGTGGACGAGCGACTCGACCCGGCCTTGGTGAAGTACACGCTGGCCACGTGGAAGGGGCTGCCCGAGTCGGTGCTGCGGATGCCGGGGATGATGGCCGCCGCAGTCAAGCCGGCTCCCGGCGCCGACGCGCAGACGAAGATGCTGAACTTCCTCGGCCGCGTGGTCTGACGAGTCGGGTGCCGGCGGCCGGCGCGATCGGATCCCATCAAAGCTCGGGGTTGGATCGGCGATCGAGTTGCTGATGCGAACCGCTGACGCCGGTGACCCGGCATCCATCAGCGAGTGTCGCCGGTGGTGCGTCGGATCCGAGCGTCGGCGACGGCGACGCCGTGTTCCAGCACGAAGACGGGGTTGAGGTCGATCTCGGCGATCCAGACGCGGCGCGCTGGACAACGTCCTGTCTGCAGACGAAACTTCTCGTGGATCGACCAGCTACGGCTGACTGGACGGGGGACGCCAATGCGCACGATCGTGACCGGTGCTTCCGGCTTCGTCGGATCGAACATCGCCAAGGTGCTGTGCGATCGCCACGGTGACACCGTGATCGACGACCGCGTCGACATGACCGATCGCGAGGCCGTGCTCCGGCACGTGGCGGCGACCGCCCCGGACGCCGTGATCCACTGCGCGATCCTCAACGACTGGCAGCGGATGCACGTCGATCGGCACCTTGCGTGGGCCGCGTACGTCGAGGCGACGCGCGCCTACGCCGATGCGGCAGCAGCAGCTTCGATCCCGTTCTGCCTCGTCTCCACCGACTGGGTGTTCGACGGCACACAGACCGGCGCCACCGAGACGACACCGCCCAACCCGATCAACCTCTACGGGTTCTTGAAGGCCAGCTCGGAGCTAGTCACGCTCGATCGCGGCGGGGCAGTCGCCCGGGTGTCGGGCGTGAACGGCACGCATTGGGCACGGCCGTCGACACCTCGGGAACAGGATCCCGGGTTCGGCTACCTCGTGGCCTCGATCGTCGACCACCTCGAGCGGGGCGAGCCGTTCACGTTGTGGGAGGGCGACGAGTTGAACGCCGTCGCCAGCCCGTCGCTGGCGGCGATGTGCGGCGAGGTGATGCGGGCGATCGTCGCCCAGGGCGCGACTGGGGTGTTCCATTGCTGTGGATCCGACGCGGTCACGCGCCGCCGGCTGGCGGAGGCGACGGTCGACGTGTTCGGCCTCGATTCCTCCCTGCTGCGATTCGGCCGGGCGCCGGTCGAGGCGTTCGCCGGCTGGCGAATCCCGTACGACACGTCGCTGTCCGCCCACGCCACCGCCGAGCGGCTCGGCACCCCGCTGCTGTCGCTCGACGAGATCCTGGATGCATTCCGGACCGAGCGCCAAACCGGACGCCTCGCCCCGCGCCCCTGACCGACGCCAATCGGCGACGGCGGCCGTGCCGACGGTGAGGCCGAGCAGGGTCAAGAACGGAACGACGTCGCGGGTGACGCTGTGGTCGCCGGTCTTGCCCCACACCCAGCCGCGCAGGACAAGGGAGCCACAGACGGAAGAGGGCAGGACGGCGAGCACGTTCGACCACGCCGCGCCGCACTGTGAACCGCGCCGCCCGGCTCGAGGCGCACGTCCGCGACGAGATCGGTGACGAGTTCAAGTTGACCGACCTGGGAGAAGCGATGCTGAAGGATAAGTCCGAGGCGGTCCGGGTCTTCGCCGTCGACGGCTGACGGGGACCCCGCCGCCCGTGAATCATGGTTGCTCCGGGAAACATGGTTGGCCCGGGAATCATGGTTGGCCCGGGAGTCATGGTTGGATGATGGGCGTGACAGCCGTCGGTGCAGATCGAACACCCCGATCGAAGGTGAGTGAGCAACTGGCCGAACGGTTGCGCGGTGAGATCGCCAGCGGTGTCTACTGTCCGGGACAATTCCTGCCTCCGGAAGCCCTCTCGATGGCTCACTACGGCGTCGGCCGCCCGAGCATGCGAGAGGCGTTGCGCATCCTCGAGTCCGATGGGCTGATCCGGATCGTGCGTGGCGCGAGTGGCGGCGCCGAAGTACTCGCACCCGACCCCCAGTCGCTCGCCCGTCGCGCGGGTCTGTTCTTGCAGTTGCAGGGCGCCGATCTCACGGACATCCGCGTTGCCCGCAATCTGATCGATCCAGGCGCCGTGCGACTTGCGGCCGAGCGTCGCGACCCAGTCGATATCGCGCGGTTGCGAGCGATCATCGAACTTGTCCACACCTGCCGGAGCGGCGACGCATTCGGCGAGATGGCGGCCGACTTCGTCGAGTCGTTGCTCGTCGCATCCGGCAATCGGACGCTGGCGTTGTTCGCGGTGATGATCGACCGGCTGATGCGCCAGGAGTTCCGCAGGTTCATCCGGGACGACGAATGGCTGTCGGGTGAGAAGGGGGCCTGGTTCGCCGCCGAATGGACCCGCGTGGTCGATCGGATCGAGGCCGGCGACGCGGCGGGTGCCGAGCGGGCGTGGACGGAGCACCGCGCTCAGGTCGATCCCACCAGACCAGAGGGTGGCGACCGACGACTGGTCGTCTACCCGCCCGCGAACGATGGCGCTTGACCCGGAAAATATTCCTATACAGGATTGTCGTTGTGGTGATAGGTTTCTATGGCCGGTCAGCGCGGGGGTCGCGATGACGAACGGCATGAGGAAACACCATGGACCTGACCGGCGGCTTGCCCGCTTCCGACGATCTGCCGATCCTGGATCCGGCGCGTGATCTCGCGATCGGCGAGAACCATGCGTTCTGGGTGTTCGACAGCAATGGCGAGTACGCACTCCTGAACGGTCACGTGCAGGCCGGTGGTGTGCCTGGACAGTCGTGGCCGAGCTGGGATGTCCGGCGCATCGGGTTCGCCATCGCTGCGCCGCACGAGCGCCTCTTCGTCGACTGGGCAGCCGACCCGGGCACGACGCACGACACACTGGTGACCGGTGGGTGGACGTTCCGGTGCGTCGAGCCGATGCTCCGATGGACGGCAACGTACCGTGGTACGCCGGTCGCAACCACGACCACGCAGCAGCGCGCGGGGGTCACCGATCTGGCCGGAGAGCGAGCACCCGTCGAGGTCGACCTCGAACTGTCGATGGCGATGCCGCCGTGGATCCAGGGCCAGTTCGCCGAGGACCTGCCCGGTCGTGAGACCGGTCTGACGTTCATCGGTGTCCCGAGGTTCGAACAGCTCTATCGAGCCAACGGATCGATCACGGTCGACGGGGTGCAACGTCCACTGGAGGCAACCGGCTTGCGCACACATCGCTACGGCAATCGTACGCTGGTGAAAATGCGCGGCCATTCGTGGCTCACGGCCCTGTTCCCCAGCGGGCGGGCATTCGGCTCCATGAAGTTCCCCGACCCCGCGAACGGCGGCGACTTGTTCCGCGAGGCCTGGATCAGCGGGCCGGACGGCCTCCTCGGCGCGAGCCTGATCGACTCGCCGTGGCTGACGAAGCTGGACTGCACAGGCGAGACGTGGAGCGTTGCACTCGATACGGTCGATGGGCCGACGGAGATCAAGGGAGAGACCGTTGCGATGTCGTGTTCGATGGGAATGGGAGTGAACCACGCGGCCGGCTCGTACGTGCTTGCGCACGGGATGGCGCGGTTCCACTGGGACGGAGAGACGGCCTACGGGTTGATCGAGCGGTCCGCCCCGATCGAGGAGCTGGTATGAGCCGGAGCGCACAAACCCTGATGGATCAGGCGATGACAGCCACAGGCCTGTCGGACTTCGGTGACCACCTCGACTTCCAGGCCGGCCTGCGCACCCTGATCGCCGGCGCAGAGGCTGCCGGCATCGCCGACGAGACGCTGGTCGCTCTCGAAACGGGCTGGGTTGCCTCCTTGCAGATCAGGCTGCAGATGGTGCAGTTGCGACAGGAACGGCCCGAGATCGCAGCGCAGACGATCGACGGTCCGTTGGCCGTCATCGGTCTGCCGCGCACCGGCACGACGGCGCTGGTCGATCTGCTCGCGCAGGATCCAGCCGCCCGGGCGCCGATGCAGTGGGAGACTGCGAACCTGTTCCCACCGTCGAGCAAGAGCGATTGGTCGACCGATCCGCGCATCGCCGGTTTGCAGGCCGTGTTCGACCAGATGGCCTCGGTGAACCCGATCGTGGCGCTCGGCCTGCACACGTTCGGCGCGATGCTGCCCGACGAGTGCAACTCGTTCCTCGCACTCGATTTCTGGAGCCCGAACCTTGTCGTCACCCAGGCGCTCCCGGCCTACAGCGAGTGGATGCGGTTGAGCGGTCTCGTGCGGCCGTACGCCACCCATCACCGGGTGTTGCAGCACCTACAGGCCCACGGTCCGGCCGGCCGATGGACGCTGAAGTCGCCCTTCCACCTCTTCGCGATCCCGCAGTTCATCGACCAGTACCCCGACGCCATGCTGGTGCACACCCACCGAAACCCGATCGAGCTGATGCCGTCGATGTGTGGTCTCTACGCGACCATCCGGGGCCAGGGGCCAGACGATCCAGGACGACTGGCGACGGGGCGCGAGCTGCTCGAGGTGTGGGGCACGGGCCTCCAGCGCGGCATCGCTTCCCGGCAGGATCCCGCGGTCGACAGCCGCGTGTTCGATGTTTCCCACAAGGCGACTGCTGCCGACCCGATGGGCACGGTGCGCTCCGTGTACGACCACTTCGACCTGCCGTTCACGCCAGCGGCCGAACAGGCGATGCGCCAATGGCTCGAGCATCCTGCCCAACACATGAGCTCGGTGAAGTTCACCCTGGCCGATTTCGGTCTCGAGGCCGATCAGGTGGAAGCCGGCTTCGGTGACTACTGCGCGCGGTTCGGTCACCTGTTCTGAGCCCGCCGCGCCGACGCCCCTCCCAGTCACGACCCCTGAACGCCGACGACGTCCTCGTCAGACGTGTTGGGGGAGCAGCCCCAACTGCTCGGCGAGCAGCATCCGGTCGAAGTACACGAGCTGGCTGCTGAGCAGGCCGTCGGCGGTGACGACGATGATCAGCAAGCTCATGGGTGGTGCTGTTGGCTGACCGAGGAAGCCCTGACCGGCGACGCCGCCGCCAGTGTCGAAGCCGCTGTGACCGCTGCCTATCCCGATGCCACGATCAACCGCATGGAAACTGATGCCGACGGCGCCGCCTACGAGGCCCACATCACCCTCGCCGACGGCAGTGAGCTAACCGTCGAGCTCGACGCCTCGTTCGCGATCACCTCGACCGAGTCGGCAACCGGCTGACACGACATGCGTGGGACTCGTCCCATCCGCACCAACAAGACGACCACGAGCACTGAGGGCGCCGGCCGAACGTCGCCCTCAGCCGCGTCACACGATTCGGCAAACTCCGTGCACTGACCGCCCGACACCGCCGACCCGCGATTCGCGAGGAGTTCTGGAACGCCGTTCACCCACCTTCAGATCGCACTCGTGCGCGTGGTTAGACTCGGTCACGATCCATGGGGCGACGACGCAGATCGGGTTTCGATCATGCGGTCTGGGGGTCGCTGCGATGAGAATCCACCTGAGGACATCCGTTAGTACACCGCGCGAAAGGGAGTTGTCGTGACCACTGTTGAGAACTTGGGGGACCTGAAGTGGCATCTGCGAGGGAACTGGGCGCCGGTTCTCGAGGAGATGACCGCCCACGATCTGCGCGTCGACGGCACGATTCCGCCGCAACTACAAGGCACGTACATTCGTACCGGACCAAACCCGGCGACGGGCAAATCTGATCACTGGTTCTTCGGTGATGGGATGGTTCACGGAATTCGACTGGCCAACGGAAAAGCCGAATGGTACCGAAATCGGTTCATCGAGACTCCGAACGTCTCCGACCCCTTGGATGACCCGATGGCCGGAATGGGGGATCTCTCCCGCGGCACCGGCAACACCCACGTCGTCGCCCACGGCAACCAGATCCTGTGCTTGGAAGAAGGCCATTGGCCGTGGCGGATCGACAACGAACTGAACACGATCGGCGTCCAGAACTACGGAGGCGCACTGACGTGTTCGATGACCGCCCACCCAAAGATCTGTCCTGAGACGGGGGAACTGATCGCCTTCAGCTACTTGAACCCCGGCCCGAACTTTCTGCGATACATCCGCGTCGGTGCCGACGGTGTTCTCCGCCAACTCGAAGAGATCCACATCCCCAACATGGTGATGATGCACGACTTCAACGTCACCCGTAACTACGTGATCTTCATGGACCTACCGGTGTGCTTCGACCTGGACGCTTTGGCGACGGGGCTGCCGTTCCGTTTCGATCGTAATGCCGGGGCCCGGTTGGGCGTGATGCCCCGAAACGGCGGCAACGCCGATGTCCGGTGGTTCGACATCGATCCGTGCTACGTCTTCCATCCGGTCAACGCTCACGAAGATGGTGACACGATCGTGATCCACGTCTCGCGCCAGCGCGAAGCATTCGGGTCGAGCAACGACGACTATGCAGAAGTCGGTCGGCTGTGGCGTTGGACGATCGATCTCACCAATGGTGTCGTGACGGAGCAACAGATCGACGACCGCCCGGGGGACTTCGGTCGGATCGATGACCGGATGATTGGGCTCGACGCGCGCTACGGGTATCTGATGGCGCTCGCCGGCGAAGGCAACAGCGAGGAGCCGGTCTACGGCTCGGCGCTGTGGAAGTACGACCTCCGTACCGGTAACTGCTGGGAGCACCATCTCGGAGACGGGGTCCGCGGTGCCGAGCCGGTCTTCGCGTCGGCTTCGGCCGACGCCGGGGAGGACGAGGGATGGGTGATCAGCCTGTCGCACGACACCAACTCGGGCGAGTCGCGGCTGCTGGTCATCGATGCGCAAGATTTCTCCGCTGCACCGGTTGCGACGGTTCACCTCCCCCGTCGAGTGCCGTATGGGGCTCACGGGAGTTGGATACCGGACAGGGTCGAGGGGTGACCGTGCACCGATCGACCTCGCGTCGTTCAATCCGTAGCCTGCCGCCGCGATCTGTTTCTGCGATTGTCGCGTTGGCGTGTGTCGTGTCCGGTTGCAGCACCGAGGAACCGGCATCGAATGGTGGCAGCGCTGCTGCAACAGAGAGTGCGACCGCCGTCACTCCTGACACGTCGGACGCCGAAGCCATTCCAGCCACGGAAGACACTTCAGCCAGTGATGACACTTCGAGCAGCGAAGGCACTCCGGACAGCGACGACACCGTCGGTGACCCGGCCCCCACGACGTCGACCGGACCTGCGACGACAGAGGACTCGGGCGGTGGTCTCGCTGCTCGCGAAGCGCCGACCGGGGTGCCGATCAAGGTCGGTCTGGTCAACACCGAAGGAACCCCGGGCCTCGACTTCCCGGAGATCCGGATCAACATTTCTGCCTCGGCCGACTATCTGAACAACCACGGTGGGATGGGTGACCGCCCCATCGATCTGATCACCTGCACGACCAACGGCTCGCCCGAAGCGTCGCAAGCATGTGCCCAGGAGTTGGTCGGCAAGGACGTCGAATTGGTCTTGCTCGGGCTCGACCTGTTTCCTGACTATGCCACCTATGGGGCAGCGAGTGTCCCGGTTGTCGGGGTCCTGCCGATCCTTCCCGGTGACTACACGGCCGACGCCTTGTTCCTCACTGGAGGCAACGCGACACTCATGTCGGCGATTGCTTCGGTCGCCAAGGACCACTTTCAGGCGACGAACGTGGCCATCATCGGTGCGGACAACCCGGGGGCCAACTCCTCGGAGGCGTCATTGGTCGCTGCGCTCGATCTTGCCGGAATCGCTCACCAAACCGTGAAGGGAGGCGACAACGAGACGGATGCCGGATTCCAGGGGCTGATGCGCGAGGCATCGAAGGACAACCCTGATCTGCTCGTCTCGTTGTACTCGGATGCCGGGTGTATCGGCACGATGCGCGCCCGGGCATCGCTCGGGATCACAATTCCCGTGGTCACGACCGGAATCTGCGCCTCCAGCGACGTACTCGACGAAGTCGGCGACGACGCCATCGGCTGGAGTTTCAGCGGTGTCCAGTCCCCGCAGGAAACGCCATCGGCGGCGATCCTGCGCGAGATCATGGCTCCGGTGCTCGGCGTCGAGCCGAGTGAGGTCGACTCGAGCTCCCTTGGGCTTGGTGCGTTAGGGATCTTCGAGATCATGTCGCTCGCCGTGTACGCCGACGCCCTCCACAGCGCCGGAACCGACGTCACCGGCAGCGCGATCTACGAGTACCTGGGGTCGTCGCCCGACCTGACATTGTGGGGCTCGGGCGCAGCCGTGCGGTGTGGTGTCTCGGAGAAGTACTCATCGATCTGCTCGTTCGACTTCCCATTTGCGGAGTACCGGCCAGGGGGAGACGTGGTGACCATCCCTGGACTGGAGGCGGTTTCCAGCCTCGACTACCTGCCGTGACCGTGTCTTCGGTGCGTGTGTCTTCGGTGCGTGTGTCTTCGGTGACCGTGGCTCGGGTGACGTTGGCTTGGCCGGCGCGTCGGTGAGCGACTACCTGTTCTACCTGTTGCTCGGCGCGGGTGCCGGGGCGATCATCGCCGCGTTGGGCCTCGGGCTCGTCGTCACCTATCAAGGTTCCGGGGTCGTCAACTTCGCCCACGGGGCGATGACCATGTGGGTTGCCTACGTCTATGCCGACTTGCGCGGCGGTGCCTACCCGTTGCCGATACCCGGGCTGATGCCGAGGGTCCACTTCGAGGGCGACGTCGGTTTCGCCTGGGCAATGGTGATGTCGCTGGCGACGGCCGCGGCGCTCGGGCTGCTCACCTATTGGGTCGTGTTTCGGCCATTGCGGCGGGCGCCACTGCTCGCCAACATCGTGGCCAGCATCGGTGTACTGATTGTGCTGATCTCACTGGTCGCGCGGCGGTTCGCGGACAAGACCACGATACGAGTTGGCTCGATCCTGCCCCGCCAACCGGTGTCGTTCAGCGATTCGCTCACGGTTCCACGCGACGGACTGTGGTTGACGCTGTGCGTACTGTTGTTCGCCGCCATGTTGTCGGCCTTTTCGCGGTACACCCGTGTCGGGCTGCAAACGCGTGCTGCGGCAGAGAACGAAAAGGGTGCGATCCTGCGCGGCCTGTCGCCAGAGCGGCTGGCGGCAGCAGGGTTCGTGGTTGCCTCGGTCATCAGTGGGCTGATCGGGATCCTGGCTGCTCCGATGATTCAGCTCGACTCCAGCGTCTACACGTTCGGCTTCTTCATCCCCGCTCTCGGAGCGGCACTGGTGGGGAAGTTCCGCAATCTGGGGGTCACGGTAGGCGCCGGTATGGCGATCGGGATGATCCAATCGACATTCACCAAGTTGCAGGGCGATGTCGGCTGGTTCCCGAAGTACGGCGCACGCGAGGGCTTGCCGTTCATGCTGATCATCGTGGCGATGATGGTCTTCGGCGAAGGGTTGCCGAGCCGAGGAGAGATCGATCGCACTCGACTACCGTCGGTACCACCGGCGCGGATCACGGCCATGCGGATCATCGCCCCGATGGTGCTCGCTTCGGCCGGGTTGATCTTCCTCGGGCCATTGTGGCGAGCGGCGATCATGACCACGGTGATTGCTTCTGTGATTGCCCTGTCGTTCGTGGTGCTCACGGGTTTCGGTGGTCAGACCTCCCTGGCCCAGCTGGCGTTCGCCGGAGTCGCCGGTTTCGGGTTATCGCGGTTGGCAACGGAGTGGGGCGTGCCGTTCCCGTTGGCCCCGCTGCTCGCCGCCGCCGTGGCGGCCGTTTTCGGGGTCCTGGTCGGCATTCCCGCTTTGCGGATCAGAGGAACCAACCTTGCCATCGTCACCTTGGCCGGCGGCCTGGCGATCGCCGAGTTCATCTTCAAGAACCCCGCCTACGTCGGTGGTGGTTCCAACGGTGCTGCGACGGTGCCGAATCCGCGCCTCGGTGGTTGGGATCTGGGGCTGGTGTTGGGTTCCAAATCGTCGCGACCAGTTTTCGGCCTCGTCCTGATCATCGTGTTGGCTGCACTCTGTGTCGCGGTCGCCAACCTGCGTCGCAGCACCACCGGGCGGCGGATGTTGGCGATTCGATCCAACGAACGTGCGGCGAGCGCAATCGGTATCGATGTCGCCCGCGGCAAGGTGCTGATGTACGCCATCTCCAGTTTCATCGCAGGAATCGGAGGTTGCTTGATCGCCTATCGCTTCGGGAGTGTTTCCGATGCGTCGTTCGGTGTGATTGCCTCGCTCACCGCGCTTGCGGTGGCCTACCTGGGTGGGATCACGAGCGTCAGCGGTGCCCTGACGTCTGGAGTGGTGGCTGCGTCGGGTTTGCTGTTCTTCGTTGCCAACCGAGCATTCGGTTCACTCGGCGAGTGGGAGGCCACCATCAGCGGTGTCGCGTTGATCGTCATCGCCGTGCGCAACCCCGAGGGCCTGGTTGGGACCTTGCGGCGACACTCCGGCACCGTTCGGCGACACTTCAGGCAGCGGGTCGCACGATCATGCGTTGCCGAATCGCAGACCCTCGTCGCTCCATCGACGGGGCCGAACCGCTGATGGCTCTCTTGTCCACACATGCCCTTTCGGTCACCTTCGGTGGGGTACGTGCGCTCGATCGGCTCGATATCGAGGTCGCTCCGGGAGCCATGGTCGGCCTGATCGGACCCAATGGAGCCGGCAAGACCACGTGCATAGACGCGGTCACGGGATTTGTCGCGACCACAGGTCGGGTGCTGTTCGACGGCAAGGACATCGCCGGGTTACGTCCCCACCGACGGGCCAACCGGGGCCTTGGACGTACCTGGCAGTCGCTCGAACTGTTCGACGACCTGACGGTCGAGGAGAACCTGCAGGCTGCCGCCGAGCCACAGAGCGGTCGTGGATTCGCCCTCGACCTCTTCGTACCGAATCGCCGCCGAGAAACCAGCGCTGTCGACCACGCCCTCGATGCTTTGGGAATCCGTGATCTGGCCTCGATGATGCCGAACGAGATCAGTCAGGGCCAACGCAAGATGGTGGCGACGGCGCGGGCGCTGGCCGCCCGGCCAAAGCTGATCTGCATGGACGAGCCCGCTGCCGGGCTCGATACCAGCGAGAGCGCCCAGCTCGGAGCACGGTTACGCAGCATTGTCGAAGGCGGTACAAGCGTCCTGCTCGTCGATCACGACATGGATCTCGTTTTCGGGGTCTGCGACTACGTCTATGTCATCGACTTCGGCGTCAAGATCGCAGAGGGGCCACCGGAGGAGATTTCCCGCGACCCTGCCGTGATCCAGGCCTATCTCGGACAGGCGCCGCCAACTGCTCACGGGGGCTCGAGTTGAGTCTGCTCGAAATCAGTCAGATGTCGACGGGTTATCGCGGGGTCGCGGTCGTTCGTCAACTCGACCTGCGGGTTGACGAGGGAGAGGTCGTGGCGCTGCTGGGTCCGAATGGAGCCGGCAAGACATCGACCCTGTTGGCGATTTCCGGGCTCGGTGAGTTGATGGCCGGCGACATCAAGGTGCTCGGCCGCTCGATCCGTGGCCGAAGAGCGCATCTCATCGCCCGCGATGGACTCGCTCATGTTCCGGAAGATCGAGGATTGTTCTTCAGGCTCACGGTCCGTGAGCATCTTCGACTCAACGCCGGTCGCCGGTCGAACATGATCGACCAGGCGCTCGGCTGGTTCCCTGCACTTGCGCCGCTAATGGATCATCGCGCCGGGTTGCTCTCCGGGGGAGAGCAGCAGATGTTGGCGCTCGCTCAGGCGTTGACCACCGATCCGAGACTGATCATCATCGACGAGCTGAGTCTTGGACTGGCGCCAATTCTGGTGGCTCGGCTGTTGCCGGTCCTGCGCCAGATCGCCACGTCGACCGGTGCCGGGGTGCTGCTGGTCGAACAACATGTGCACCTTGCGCTCGAGGTCGCCGACCGGGCGTATGTCCTCAATCACGGGCGATTGGCGTTGACCGATGACGCCAGCAGGCTTCGATCCGAACCCGAGCGCCTGACCGCCAGCTACCTGACCGGTTCTGCTGATTCGACCTCGCAGGTTCGCTGACGCCGTCGAGCAGCAGGGGCTGGTGCGCGCAGCACGAGCTGAACTACCATCAGCGCTTCAGGGGAAGGCACGCGTCACGCCGGGGGCGAATGACGCTCGAGCCAGGAGGTACGAGTGTGAAGCGTCAAAGGGTCGGGGATTCTGCTGTATCGGGGTTTGGCAAAGCGCTGCTGATCGGGGCGTTGCTCGTGACCATCAGTTCGGCATTCGCCGGCAATGCTTCGGTACTCGCCAACGATTCGAGGGAACCGTCGCCGGATCAGGCCGGACCGTATTCCATCGGCCATACGACGGTCGTGGTGACCGATCCGAGTCGCAACCTGGACGGCTCGACGCCGGCGACTTCCGGCGGCCGACCGCTGCACCTCGACATCTGGTACCCGACCCGCGCCAAGGCGACCGAGCACATCGCCTACACGTGGAACAACCCGCTCTACAACGAGAATCCGGGTGGCTCGGTCTACCCGGGGCTGCCTGACCTCCCGTCGCTGACCGCCGAGGGGAGCGTTTCCCTCAACCCCGTGCTCGAAGGAGCACCGCTGGCGAGGGGTAAGTTCCCGCTGCTGGTCGCATCCCACGGCAACCTGGTCTCGTCTGCCAAGAACATGCCTGACACGCTGGAGACGCTCGCCAGCCACGGCTACGTCGTGATGTCCGTCGAACACACCGGCAACGACGACGCCTGGTACCAGGCAGATTTCCTCGGTCGACGGCTTGGCCTGCCGCTCGGCCCGAATCCGAGCATCAGCGCCGCAGGCAACATCCTGCAACGCACCAAGGACGTCAGTTTCGTGATCGACGCGGCGCTTGCGGGGATCGTCGACCAGAACGCGGGTATCGGGTTCTCCAGGCGGATCGATGCCAAGAAGATCGGTGTGCTGGGGTACTCCCTCGGTGGGCAGACGAGCCTCGCTACGGTGACCGGCATCGGCTCGGCCGGTTATCCCGCGGATCGTCGCGTGAAGGCCGCCTTCATGGGCGCCGGAACCAACTACGGCCTGCTGCTGAACTCTGCGGACTACGCCAATGCCAAGGTCCCGCTGATGTTCTTCGGCAACGACACCGGCATCGTGTACAACACCTTCAACGAGTTCACCGGCACCCGCGAGAAGTACCTCGTCGACATCGCCGACTACAACCATCACATCGGCGGCTACGAGTCCAGTTGGTGCCCGGATTTCCACAACTCGATGAAGGTCGTGAACCCTGCCGTCTTCCCGGCCGTGTTCACCGGCGGGGCGGCGTCACTCGACCGCTCCGATGTCGCCAACTACATCTTCGATGCGACCTTCTACTTCAGCTACACGGGCCGGCGGGAGTCGGGGGTGTTCGACTACTGCGATCCTTCGGTGTTCGACGACATCAGCGACGCCCAACTGACTGCAGTGCTGTTCGGTGACTCGCGGATCCTGGGTGTCAGGGACGAGCTGATCGGCTCGATGCCGCTCAAGCCCGAAGCATCGATCGCCGAGATCACCCGGATGACCAACCAGTACGCGGTGGCCTTCTTCAACAAGACGTTGAAACACGACGACTCGGCGTCGCGCTCGTTGTCCGCCCCCAAGGGACGTCGCAACCCGCTGGTCACGGTCGTCGCGAATTGCCAGAACGTCGACGCGCATCCGATCGACCTGCTGCCGGGAGACAAGATCACGTTCGTCCCCGTCGGCGATTCGGGTTACGACCTCAGCGTCGCTTCGGGCCAATCGCTCTACGACCGAGGGCTGGTGAAGCTCGGCGTCAACGGCAATGGTGTGTCGTATCTCAAGTTCGACGGGTTTTCGTTCCACGTGCCCGGTATGCCGGACCCGATCGAGAACCTGATCGTCAACGAGAACGGGGTCATCTCGACGCGGACCTCGCCGGACATCGGCGGCATCGACGACAACGGCTCGCCCTGGTACATGAAGGGCCACCTGCTGCTGAGCGCCCAGTTCACGATCGGCGCCCTGATGAAAGACCTCAGCACCGTGGCCCCCGCCGCCACCGGGGGCCACGTGTTCGGGTATCTCGACGCCGCCGAGCATCGTGTCGTCGTGACGTACCGGGACGTGCCGGCCGCCGGCACGACTGCACCCAACACGCTGCAGATCGCGATCTACGACAGCGGCAAGATCGAGATGATCGTCGGCGAACTCGCCGCTACCGGCGCCGTGTATTCTCCGAGCATCCTCGGAACGATTGGGATCGCCGGCGGACACACACGCGTCGCCGATCTTCGCAACGTGGAGCCGATCAGCTTCAGCGAACTCAGGGACACCGGCTCCGTCTTCGTGCCGTTCGGCAGCGAAGATGCGATCTTCGAGCAGTTCTACTCGGGCACCGATGCGTCGTGCGGAAAGCATGATGATCACGACGAGCACGATGGCGATTGACACGCACGGCGGCGTGTCCCACGGAGGAGCGAGTTGTGTCGGCCCCGGCGCCCTGATCGTGCGACCGGCGCGACGAAACGCCCTTCCCGTGGGAAGGGCGTCTCGTCCCGCAATCACGATTACGGTTGGAACGGCACTCGGTAGAATCGAGGAGTCACCTCGATCGTGATCTGGTGCGACGCAGTCAGCCCCTGAGGGTCACTGACAACGAACTTGATGGTGTGCGTACCGGCCGCGAGGAGCGGCAGTGGAGCGATGTGACCGGTTGCGACGACGACGCCGTCGATCTCCCACCTGCCGGCGCTCGACGCAATCCCGCCCGGTTCGTTGACGTCGGTCGTCTGTGCCACCATGTTCGGCTGCAAGCACACAAACCACCGCCCGCACGAACCCCCGAACTCCCGGAGCACGGCTCCGTTGGCCGGTTGCGTGATCACTGTGCTCGGAGCGGTGTTGTAGACGACGAGCTGTCGACCGCCCGTGGAATCTGGCACATTCCAGCGCCCGTCGAAGGCCGACGCCGTGACCTGGTGCGAGCCGAAGTTCAAGAACCGGTTCGGCTGGAAGGTCGCACCCTGGGTCACGAAGATGCCGTCGACGAACCACGACACGGTCGGCGTCGTGCCGTCCGGGTCGAACGCATTGGCTGCAAACGTGACCGGAACCCCGCGCGGTGTGGTGACCGGGCCGGTGGGTGTGATCGTCAGATCGGGGGGAACGTTTCCGAGCAGCGCCGAGACGGCGCCGGCGGCATTGACGATCGCAGATGCGCACCGTCCTGCGGCGGAGCACGCCCCTGCCTGAGCGGTGCCACGCAACGTGGCTTCCACGTCGCCAACCGTCGCACCAGGGCTCGCCGTTCTCGCCAGCGCGGCGACACCGGCAACGAGCGGGCTGGCGAAACTCGTGCCGCGCACGAAACGAGTGACGTTGGCCGGAGCCGACGGATCCGGCCCTGCCAGCGTGACGAAGGCCGCCCACAGGTCGACGGACTGACTCGGCGACAGGCCGCCGCTTCCCCAGTTGGACCCTGAATGCGGCGTGCCGGCACCATTGGTACCACCCACACACGTCACACCCAACGCCTCGCACGGCAGCACGGTCACAGCCTCCCAGCACGTGATGAAGCAATCCGTACGGTCGATGTCGAAGCTGCTGTTGCCGGCCGCGGCGACGTTCATGACGCCTGCCAGCCGCATCGTGCTGAACGTCGCATCCACCGCCCCGGTGAACACGGCAGCGACCGCCGGAAGATCGGCGCCAAAGCTCATGTTGACGATCCGGGCACCGGCGCCGACTGCCCGGAAGTACCCGGCGAGGACATCGGAGACGACCGCGCCCCGGTCGATCAGGATCGGCGTTGCCACCGGTCCGCCCGGCCCGGCGCTGCCGAACGAGTTGTCAGGCACCGCCATCAACGTGCTGGCGACGTTGGCCCCGTGAAACGGGCAGGACGATCCGCCGCTACACGGTACGGAGTTCGGCATCGACGGGTCGGCGAATCCGCCGGGAGCACGATCGACATCATTGAAGCCGAACCCGCCGTCGAGCACGGCGACAGGCACCGATCCGGCGTTCAGCAGTCCCGCTCTCGCCAGGATGTTCCAGGCTCCCGGGACCCTGATCTCCGTGAGGTGCGCCCATGTCGATGAATTGGTGCCCATCAGACCTGGTTGGGTCGGTGACTCAGTGGTGACCAGGTTGCGGAAGGTGTACGGCGCCAACACGAAGTCGAGCTCAACCGCAAGTCCGTCGAGGCGCAACGATGCCGCCTGCGCCATCGTCGCCAAACCGTCCGGGTTCGAGAACCTGTAGTCGCCGCGGGCGACGTCGCCGGCGCTGCGTGCGATCAACTCGGCTCCCGCCTTGGCCAGTGAGGGATCAGGGACGAAGTCGACGATCCAGGTCGGATCGAGCCGCTCTGCGAGCTTACGATCGTCCGGATCCAGAGCGGCGATCGCCTCGCGGGGATCCGCAGCGATGTGCGCCTTGCCCCCGACGCGTTCCGCAACGGCCGCCGCCTCGTCGGGATTGCCGGTCGAGATGAGGAGCCGACCGCTGACGAAGTCCGTGGCTGTGCCGTGAGGTCCCACGATGGTTGAGATCGGATCGGAGAACTTGACGCCGGACGCCGAGGGGATCGAGCCGTCGACGCTGACGGTGAACTCGCCGGGGTCCGAGCCCTCGATGGTGTCGCCACCGGCGGCTGCCAACGGCGAGGTCATCGACGCGCTCGCTGCGATCACGACACTGACCAGCCCAGCCGCGAGCACACTGGATCGACGTCGATCGACGGTCCGCGGCGACGATGCCCGGCGGGCGGTGGGGTGGGTTGGGGGGTGGGCGGCGGGGTGGGTTGGGGGGTGGGCGGTGGGGTGGGTTGGGGGGTGGGTAGGGGGGTTGTACGAGCGGTGCATGATGACCTCCGTTGTCGAGCGTCGGCTTGTTCCGACTGGTGTCATCGTCCCGATTCGGACAGGACCCTCACATCCGTAATTCTGCGTACGCAAGGCCGGCGGGCGCGACGTGAGAAACTCCGCGGGTGGAAACGGCGCGCCCACCGCTGATCGGACGTGAGGACGAGTTGTCTCGACTCGTCGCCGAGTTCGACGCCTGCCGGGTCGGTCGCAAGGGGCGGACCGTCGTGGTCCACGGCGCGGCGGGCGTGGGATCGTCGTCGGTCGTGCACGAACTCGAACACGAGATCGGGCGACGTCGCCTCCCTCACACGTGGTGGTCGGGTCGCTGCACGAGGGGTATCGGGCTCGCGTACGAGCCGTTCGCCGGCCTGCTCTCCGGTGCTCCGGGCGGTGGCGGCGCATGGCTTGCAGAGGCGGCTTCCGTCGCCGCCGCACTGCACGACACGACGGGCATCGCGCTACTCACGGGTATGGCGGGCCGGTTGCGCGATCAAGCCGAGTTGACTCCGCTCGTGGCTGTCGTCGACGACGTTGACGGCGCCGACGCGTCGACCCAGCGACTGCTCGTCGCCTTGGCCCCGCTCGTCGCGGACGCCGCCGTACTGCTCGTGCTCGTCGGTCGGTCGCGATCCGATGGCTCGCCGCCTGTGCCACTCGGGGACGAATCGTTCGGATCGGAGCTGCGGATTGCAGCCCTCAGCGACGCCGCGATCGAGCGGATCGTGCGCTCGATCCGCCCTGACGCCTCTCCCGACATCGTCGCTGCGACGGTTGCGGCAGCTGCGGGCCGCCCCGGCCTGGCGAAACAACTCGCATCGGTGGACGACCCGCTCCAGCCGTTGGCCTCGATCCTGCGAGGTCTCGGTGTCGGCGCCGCTCGGCTGGTGGTCGCCGCGACGTACGCTTCTGGGCACGTTCCGGTCGGCGAACTGTGTGATGCGGTCGAGTGTTCGGATGCCGAGTTCGAAACGCTGTGCGCGAGTGGCGCCCTGCACCGGGCCGGCCCGGCGATCGACGCGATGATCCCGGCAGGGGACTGGTGGCTGGAGGCCGCGCTCGCTCAGGTCGGCGGCGCTCGCCACGTTGCCGGCCTGGTGGCTCCGCTGATCGAACAGCACGGCAGCGCCGCCCTGGCCGCCGCGACCTGGGCTGTCGCCGACCAGCCGGATCGTGCCGCCGCGGCTCACGAGCGGGCGGCAGACACGGCGATCGAGCACCACGCCGTTGCGACTGCAGCAGACCAACTGCGGCGGGCGATCGAGATCGGCGGGTCCGACATCTTGTTGCGTCTCGGTCAGCGTGCGGCCGAACTCTCGATCGCCGCCGCCGATTGGGAAGATGCCGAGCGGGTCGCTTCGGCGCTCGCGCCTCGACTGCCACGCAACGCCGTCGCCGAACGTACGGCGTTGCACGTCGTTCGGTACCGAGCTCGGTTCTCGACGGGTTCCGACGACGCCGACGCAGCGCTCGACGACGCGCTCGCTGAACCGCCTCATCCGTCGTCGGCGCTCGTCGACGCGCTCGTGCTCGACGCATACCGGGTCGTGCTCGCCGACCCGGCGCGATCGATGGCCCAGGCGATCAAGGCGTTGGAGATCGCCACGACCCTGCACGATCCCGCCGCGCGTGCCGGTGCGCTCGGTGCGGCGGGGTTGGCGTTCGCCGTCGGCGGCGACCTGGAGCCGGCAGCCCGGTACTTCTCGGACGCCCTCGTTGAAGCCGATGCGGCAGGCGACCCGGTGGTCGAGGCCCGCATCGCGGGGAATCACGTGTACGCCCTGTGGCGCGCCGGCCGACCACTCGAGGTCGAGCGCGTCGCACGGATCGAACTCGAACGGCTCGAGGCTCGTGGGCTCCGCTTCCTGGGTGACCAGCTCAGCCTGTCGCGGGCGGTCGCGCTCGTGATGCTCGCCAGGCTCGACGACGCTGATGTGGTGATCGAGGCGGCGCGGCGCACACGTGCGACGGCCGACGCGGTCGCCTTGGTCGACCTGCTGGAGGCGGAGGTGGCGCTCCTGCGTGGCGCCACCGAGATGGCGGCCGGGCTCGTCGCCGGCGTGGCCGCCATGTCGTGTGCCGGAGACTCGACGGTGGCGCCCGAACTCGCCTTGCGCCAGATCGATTTGGCGATGGTGCGGGGCGAATCGGGGATCGCTGCGGCGACGGCGCGGGCCGGGTTGGCTGCTGTCGATGCCGGCGACGACCTGGCGCGAGCACGGTTGCTCGTCGGCTGGCGCCGCGCCGCACGAGCAGCCGGCGCTACGGTTGCTACGGAGTCCCTGCCGTTCCCGATCGGGCGTGAGGTCGTTGCGTTGCTCGCTGAGCTCGACGCCTTGCAGGCACCGTCGAGCGCCACCTGGGCGACCGCCGCGGCGGCATGGGACGACGTCCCGGCGCCGTTCGGATCATGGCGCTGCCGGCTCGACGGCGCCGTCCAAGATGGCGACTTGGACACGATCGCGGCGCTCGCCGAGCAAGCCGGGGCACTCGGGGCGGGCGGACTGGCGACTGCCGCAGACGTGGCCTGGCGGGCGGCTGGCGGTCGACGCCCGCCGCGACGAACCGAAGGACCGCTGACCGCCCGCGAACTCGAAGTGCTCGACTTGGTCGCACGCGGCCTGACCAACCGCGACGTGGCGCGCACGCTGACGATCAGTCCCCGGACCGTCGACGTGCACGTCGAGCGCTGCCTCACGAAGCTCGACGCGGCTACTCGCGGGGCGGCCGTTCACGAAGCCCGTCGGCGCGGACTGCTGGCGCCGTGACGCCAGTGCTCAGCGTCACCTGTTCAGCGGCGGATGTTGATCGCGCCGCCTTGCCCGGCGTTAACGGACACGATCGTGCACCCGACATTGGCGAAGTTGATGACCACCGTGGAGCCGTCACCCGGGTCGAATCGGTGGGTGCGTCCCGCCTCAGCGGCGCCGCGCACGGCGTCGGCGAGGCTGGTCGCTTCCGACTTACCCCTGATGTCGACCTCGAACTCTCGCGCGTCGACCATGATGTGCACCTTGTAAGCCCGGTTGGAGTCGCTCGTCCTTGCCATGCGCCGAAGCGTACGCCCGGGTGGTCATGGCGTCGAGCGAGATTGCTCAGCGTCCGATCCAGCTCATTTCGATCGCTTGGATCGGCGATTGACCGCTCGCTCCAGGTCGGCTTTCGACATCGTTGATCGGCCGCTGATGTTCATTTCCTGCGCTTCGCGATAGAGCTGGTCGCGCGTCCTGCCACCCGGCCCGCGGTGGGATCGAAGGCCGCCGCGACGACTCGACGAGATGTCATCGATCGACGTCCTGCTCGCCGTCTTCGACTCGCCGGCGCGGGCACGTTCCTTGTTGACGGTGCGTGCCGCGATCTCCTCGGCAGTTTCCTCGTCGCGCCCCTGTTCGAGGAGCCCGTCCTTGATGTGTTCGTATTGGCGTTCGCGCTTCGGTGACCATTGGTTGCGTGGCATGTCGTCCTCCTGTTGGTCGCAGTTGGACGGGACGTACCCGGCTCGGCGTGTGGCGAAACCACCCGCTGTTTGCGCATCAGGGGTGGCTGGGTGCGGGTGGGGCGTCGTCGATTTCGAAGAAGAGTTCGTCGGCGTAGCACCACCACCAGTCCTCGCCCGGTTCGTAGGATCGGATGATGGGGTGATCGGGGTGTTGGTGCCAGTGGGCGGTGGCGTGCCGGTTGGGAGAGTTGTCGCAGCACCCGATGTGGCCGCACGCCGTGCACATCCGGAGGTGGACCCACCTGCCCCCGATGAGCAGGCAGTCCTCGCAGCCCGTACTGGACGGCTCCACTTCGGCGGTCGTTTCGAGGTGGGGGCAAGCCACGTCCACAGTGTCCATCATCCGGGCTCCGATCCAGGCGGTCCTGCCGGCAGCGTACGCCTGCTGGGCGTCGCCGACGTACCATCAGCTCGATGGAACCCAATTCCCCGGAGGATCAGCCCTTCGACGCGTTGACATCCGAGCCGGTCCCGTTCGGCGACGCCCCGCGTGACGCGCTGACACCGATGGGTCAAGTCGACTCGATCGGCTCGTTTGCGCGTGGCCTCGGCGCGCGACGAGTCAAGATCCTGATCACGATCGTCAGCGTGCTGGCGCTCTCGGCCGCGCTCCTTGCCGCCTTGCAGTGACACGGCGTGCCGACGGCACGCCTCCTCGCAGAACCGTGGGGTTGCCGGTGACCTCGCCCGATTTCGCGGTTCAATGGCGAGATGCCAACAGCATCGACAGACGGGCAGCGTCACCCGAACGGGGCGCGCTCGAACCCGGAGTGGCCCTCATGACGGGTGCGCTGCAGCCGACGACGAGTCGACGGGTGCTCGCCTTCGATCTCGACGACACCCTCGCAGTGACCAAATCACCGATCTCCGCGTCGATGGCGGAACTGCTCGGGCAGGTCTTGCAGTTGTTCGAGATCTGTGTGATCTCTGGAGGCGCCTTCCACCAGTTCGAAGTGCAGGTCGTCGAACGTCTGCACGTCGACAAGGCGCGCCTCGCCAGGGTTCACCTGATGCCGACGTCGGGCACCCGGTACTACCGATTCGATGAGGCGCGGGCCGCCTGGGTCGAGCAGTACTCCGAGGACCTCGGCGAGGCCGAGAAAGCGAGAATCCGGGGTGCACTCGAGGTTGCGGCGAAGCAGCTCGGGCTCTGGGAGCAGCGTCCCTCTGGCGAGATCATCGAGGATCGCGGCAGTCAGATCACGTTCTCGGCCCTCGGTCAGGAGGCGCCGGCGGCGCTCAAGTACGAGTGGGATCCTGACGGGGCGAAGAAGGAATCGCTGCGCCGTGTGGCCGCCGAACTGCTCCCCGATCTCGAGGTCCGGGCAGGTGGCACGACGTCGATCGACGTGACTCGTCGTGGCATCGACAAGGCGTATGGCATGCGCAAGTTGATGTCGGTGCTCGGGCTGGAAATGGAGGAGATCGTGTACTTCGGCGACCAACTCGACGAAGGGGGCAACGACTACGCGGTCAAGGCGATGGGAATCGACACGATCGCCGTCCGCGATTCGCTGGACACCGAGGTCGCCTTGGCAGCGATCATCGCGGTGTCGACGTGATCATCACCGGGCAGCCCGGGTTGCTGCCCCGTGCCGGCGGTCGGCCTGGCTTCGGTCAGTCGAGATCGATCGCGGCCTCGAGCACGGGGTCGCGCCCTGCCAGCAGATCGCTGACGCCGAGCGCTACGGGAACGTCGGGAGCGATCCACTCGCGGTCGTCACCGGCGCCGCCGACGTCCCAGTAGATCGAGGAGACCCGAACGACGCGCTGCGACGCCGCAAACAGGAAGTACATCGGGGAGAGCGTGCCTGGAGCCGGCAGACGGCGAACCACCTCAACACTGTACGCACTGGACGCCCGACGCTGTACGAGCGTTGGCGGCGTCGTCAGGCGGTGGCGAAGCCGACTTCGTAGGAATAGATCACCGCTTGCACCCGATCACGAACACCGAGCTTCATGAGTACCCGCGAGACGTGGGTCTTGGCAGTCGCTTCGCCCATGCCCAGCGTCGTCGCGATCTCGCCATTGGTCTGCCCTTTGCACATCAATCGCAGCACGTCGCGCTCGCGTTCGGTGAGGCGATCGAGCTGACCGTGATCGCGAGACGGGATCCGTTTTGCGAATCGGGCGAAGACCCGATCGGCGACGGCGGCGTCGAGCACTGCGTCGCCGCCAGCCACCTGGTGGATTGCGCCCACCAGTGATTCCGGCGTCGAGTTCTTCAACAAGAAGCCTGCCGCGCCCGCCGCCAGCGCACCGTAGAGGACGTCGTCGTCGTCGAACGTCGTGAGCATCAGCACCTTCGTCGCCGGATGCTCGGCGACGATGACTGCCGTGGCTGAGATGCCATCACGTCCCGGCATTCGAACGTCCATCAGCGCGACATCGGGTCGGGTCGTTCGCACCACCGTGCACGCGCTGTCGCCATCTCCAGCCTCGCCGACGACCTCGATCTCGGCTGCTTCGAGAATCGTGCGAAAGGCCGCCCGCATCTTCGGTTGGTCGTCGACCAGCACGACCCTGATCATCGCCGCACCCGCGGCACTACCGCTTCTACGCAGAATCCGCCGGTCGGCGGCTCGAACGCGTCGAGCGTGCCGGTGAACAGCGCGATCCGATCGGCCATGCCGCGTAGGCCACGCCCTTGGTCGTGCCGCTCCGGTCGGCGATGCGGACCGGGATCACGCACCGAGAGTCGCACGGACTCGGGCGTAACGGTCAGATCGATCGATACCTCCCTCGCAAGGCTGTGTTTCACCACGTTGGTCAGCGACTCCTCGAGAATCCGATAACACGTGAGCGAGAGCGCTGGCTCGAGGTCGACGACGTCACCTGAATCGGCACGCAAGGTGACATCGACGCCGGCAGTTCGCAGCCGTTCGATCAACGCCGGTACGTCACCGAGACCCGGCTGGGGCTGCCTCGTGACCGAATCGTCGGATCGAGGTTCGAGGGCGTTCAGCAGTCGTCGCATCTCGCCGACCGCCGCGCGACTCGACGACTCGATCGCCTCCAGCGCTTCGATCGTGGCTCGTGGCGATCGGTCGTGGGCGGATCGGGCGGCACCCGCCTGCACGCCGATCAGGCTCACATGATGAGCAACGACGTCGTGAAGTTCACGGGCGATACGAGTGCGTTCGTCGGCGATCGCTCGTCGCGCCCGTTCATCTCGGTCGCGTTCCGCATCAGCGAGTCGACGCTCGACCTGCTCGAGATACTGGCGCCGAACGCGTGCGGCGTAACCAGCGGCGAAGGGGAACCCGACGAGCGCGACAGCGAACGCCCCAGACGCCAAGATCGTGCTCTCGTCGGCTATCGACGCGGCGAGGATCAAGGCTCCGGATCCGACCGCAACTCCGGCAGCGAGCCGACGCCGATTGCACCACGACCCGGCGGCATGGAACAGCACCATCACCTCGAGCCCCAACTGCATCGTGAACAACGCCGGATCGCCGACGCTGCCCGCCAGGATCGCGATCGCGGCGAGCAGACCAAGAGCCAGCAGCGGTCGAGTGCGGCGCCACCCCAACGTCGCTGCGGCGAGCGCCGCAAACACCAAAATCGGTAGACCGAGCGGGGCCGCCTCGACCGACTCGTCGTGGCGCGCTGCCACGTGGCCGATCACTCCCACCGCGAATGCGGAGCCGACCAGCGTCGCATCGAGGATCCGAACGAGCCGCCGCGATCGCAACCATGCAAACGGCGCGGTCATGACTGCATTGTACGGGTCACCAGCTCTACGCTGGTGCAGCCGGTCGAGAGCGAGGGCGACGGGCAGACACCGACATCTGCGCCAATCCTCGTCGGACCATGCGGAGCAGCTCGCGTGCCGTTCCGATCGGATGCCGCAACAGGCGAATCGGGTTCCGCAAGCCGCGGAAGGGATCCCAGAGTTGTCCGAGTATCCCCCTCGACACCGGCCCGTCGATCCCGTAGACGGCCGGTCGGCGATCCGACGGCATGAAGTACGTGCCGAAGATGATGTCCCACACGGGCAGGAACACCGAATAGTTCGTCGACCGCGCATCGACCTCGTTCGAGTGGTGCCAATGATGGAACTCCGGCGTGATCACCAACCGGTGAAGCGGTCGCCAACGCCAGCGAACGTTGGCGTGCAGGAACAGTCCGGTCACGATCTGGAGGACAAGCAGCGCACCGCTGAATTCCGAGCTGAAACCGGCCACCAACAGCAGCACGAATGCGGGCGCAAGCAGAACCCCGTCGAGTGGGTGACCGCGAAATCCGCTGACCCAGTCGAGATGCTCTGTCGAATGGTGGATCCGATGGAATCGCCACATGAAGGGAATCTCGTGACCGAATCGATGCACCCAGTAGATCGCCAGGTCGAAGAGCAGAACTCCCAGCAGCATCCTTGGAAGGGGGGGCAGCAGTGCGACGAGCGGTCGTAATAGCAAACCAGGGATCCACGCCATCGATGCGATCGAGATGACGAGACCGACGATGATCCCGAGCGCGGCGAGCGGGGTCGACGTCAGCGCGTACGCGATATCGGTGCCGACGTGTGGCCGCCGCAGCGGTTGGCGATGGCGCGGGAAGATCTTCTCGAACGGCACGACGATCACGAACAGGAAGGCAACGGTCAGCAGCGGATCCAGACCGAACGCCAGTGAGGCACCCACACCGATGAGGGCCAGCACCGCTGCGATTCGATCGGACCGCGAGCGGACGAATCGTGGTCGATCGGGTGAGGGTCTGTCTGGTGAGGGCCAGCGTGGTGATGGCCAGCCGGGTGACGGCGGGTCGAGTGATCGCCGGTCTTGTGGTGGCGGGTCAGGCGCCGTTGGCGTTGCGAGAAGGACCATGGGGTCGATTATCCGGGTGTGGGCGTGCTGTGTCGTCCGCCGATCGGGGGACCTCTGACAAGCTCGAGGAGGATGCCAAGGCACTCCGGGCCGTCGTCGCCGGCGATTGACGCACTTGCGCACGGCCAGGGGAGTCCGTCGGTTCCCGCGTGGTGAAGGCGAAAGCGATCGCGTTCGCGCGTGAGCGAGGTGAGTGGCGCATGGCGGGTCCAGCACGTGGCTGAGCGTCAGCGGTGTGGGGCGCTGTGACCGGCGAGTATCAGCCGACAACGACGGGGACGGCCCCGAAGTCACCCGGATCGGTCTCCAGTCCGGTTCCGCCGCGCACCAGCAGCACGACGACGTCACCGGGTGAGGCCTTCGCCAGGTCGAGCGTGACCGAGTAGGGCAATACCTCGCCGAAGTTCCCGGCCATGGCGATCTCGCGGTCGAACTCGGTTGCAGCCCGTCCGGCGACGAAGGCGCTCACCACGATCGTCGCCTCGAACCCGGTTCCGACACCTTCCACCGTCAAGGGGGCGGCCGGCACGGTCGCCATCGACTCGGGTGCGGTGACGGAGGCGACATCGCTCACTGCGGCCAGCACGAACCAGCCATTCGACGGGCCGAGTTGGCGCAGCAGCAACAGGCTGCGCGGATCGCCGATCGGAGTGCCGCCTTCGGTGGCGAAGACCTCGATCTCGCCGCTGCGCTGGTCGCCGGCCCGGAATGTGCCGAGCACGGGGCCCTCGCCGAAGACGTTGGCGAGGAAGTCGTTGGCGGCTGCCTCCGGGGTGTTGAACACCACGTCGGACGCAGGCCAGATCGCCAATTGCTGTTGCGCCGGAACGGTGGTCGTCGCGGGCGTGCTGGTTGTCGTGCTGACGGCCGGCACCGTGGTCGCAGTTGTGGTGCTGGTCGTCGCAACCGTCGTTGTCGTGGCCGGCACCGTGGTCGCAGTTGTGGTCGCAGTTGTGGTCGGAGTGGTGGTCGGGGTCGTGGTGCTGGTCGAGTCGGCACTGGTCGAGTCGGCACTGGTCGAGTCGCCGGACGACTCGTCGCCGCACGCTGCCAGCAGTGCGATTGCGGTGATCACCACGATGGATCTTCGTGTGCGGAGCATGTGGAGGCTCCTTCCTGCGCGTTCATGGAGGTTCCACCTTTCATGATCCTCCTTTTCCGGCACGCCGCAAGGGGCCAACGTCCCGCTCACCGATCAAGCTCGATGACCGAGCAACCGTCGTTCGCCGAGCAGCGCCCGCGATGTGGCGATTGCTTCGGTGGCGAGCAGCGCCCGGTCGAAGATCAAGAAGCGAGACATCGTGCCTCCGAAGTCGGGTGCGAGCCGGAGTTCCGAACCGCCGACCTCTCCGAGCGACTGCGGGACGAAGGCCCAGCCCTGCGGTTGATCGCCGCCGTCATCGAGCCGCTCGTCGACGACGACGCTCGCCACGTTGGGGCCGCCGTCGACGATGAAGCTCACAACGTGCTCGCCTCCGTCCCAAACACCGCTGGCGGCACCGATCCGAGTCGAATGACGAAAGTGCGTGCCGAATCCGTCGGTGATCGAGAACTCGATCTCGCCGGCATCGTCGACCGAGATCTCGTAGCCCTTCGTGATCCGTCGGTCGGTCGGTTCCTCGCCGAGCGCGGCGGTCGCGTCGGTGTACGCCGACATGATCGTCCTGCGTGTGAGCGCAGCTTCTTGCGTTCCACTGATCTGCACGGTCAGGGTGAAGCCGCCACCGCTGCGCAGGTCGGGCAGCACCGGGCCGATGGGAGTGCCGTCTCCGGCCGACCAGTCGACGAGGCAGCCTTCGGTCGGCAACACGGACAGCTCGGGCTGCACCCGAAGATGCTGCAGCAGACGTTGGTCGATCTCATGGAAGCGGACGGCCAGCTTGTTCGACTCGACGCAGGCGAGCGTGCCGTCGTCGAGTTCGACCCAGTCGGGGTAACCGGGGCCATCGACGATCGCCCAGTCGGGGTTCCACCCCGGCCGATCGTCGAGAGCGGTGCCGTCCCAGTACAGGCCGATTTCGGGTTGGGCCCAGCGAATCGCGCCGGCGTCGGTCTCGCGCCCCACGGTCAGCCAGTACACGCGTCGGCCGGTGTAGCCGAGCCGCTCGGTCCGGCCGTTGTTGTAGAACAGCATGACGAACTCGGCGCCACCGACCGGCGAGGGCCGGTGCATCCGATACGGCGTGATCGAACCGCGCGGGTTCTTGATCGGTTGTAATCCACCGGCACCTATCGGCTCGCCCTCGTACGTGAGCCAGAACGAATCGCCCCACGTCTCACCACCGTCGTCGGAATAGGCGCCCGCCAGGCGGCCGGTCTCGGCCCGCCACAGCGAGAACAGTCGGCCGGGCATCCTGTCGCTGACCGCCATGACATGCGGTTCCTCGCCCAGTCGCAGTTCGCCGCCGGGTGCCTGGAGACCGGTGTCGCCGAACGGCAGGGTCTCCCATACGGCGTCGTGTAGGTCATCGACCTCCAGCAGGTTCGTGCTGCGCAGGAAGAACACCTCCGAGCCGGGCGTCTCTCCCGCACCATCGCGGGTCTTCTGGAACGCCATGTAGACCGCGCCGTCGATCACCGACGGCTTGTCGCACATGAACATACCGATCGTCTTGCCTGACCACGGATTGTCGCGGTCGATCCGCGTCCGTCGCACCGGGATCGAGTAACGCTGCGACCCCCAAGTGCGCCCGTCGTCTTCGGACACCCGGAACCAGTAGCCCTCGTCGAGCTGCATGTCAGTGCGGGTGATCGGGATCAGGCTGTCGTGTGCACACGGTGGATACTGCGAGCCGACGTTCCAGCCGTAGAACACGAAGACCCGATCGGTCCCGTCGTCGCGCCGGTGCACGAGTTGGTAGCCATCGTGGGATTGACGCTCCGGTGAATCGACCGGGATCAGCGGCGTCCACGTCCGCCCGCCGTCGGTGCTGCGAGTGCCGAACAGCTGCAGGCCAGGCCCGCCCTCGCGGTTCTCGGAATGATGCAGCACCACCGAGTACGTGTACGACTCGCGCTCCGGGTCGCGGACGGCGACGATGTTCTGGCTGTCGTAGTACCCGTTGCGATCGGACACGACCCGACCAGCCTTCAGGTCGCGTGGATCGACCCGCGGGACGAACGGCGGAAGGTCGGGCGAAGCGGGCGTCGTTCGCTCGCCGTTCATCCGCTGACGATCGACCGCTCGTCGACGAACAGACGCACCCTGCTGCGGACGTGCGCCATCGAATCCGCGGCCACCTGCCGGCCGATCTCGGTCGCGTAGGCGGCGTCGAAATCGACACGGGTGTCGAACCACAGCTCGGAGACACCGTCGATGTCGTCGTGCTCTTCGGTCGGATTGAACACGATGCCGCGCACGTTCGGGAGTTGGGCAGCGAGCGGGGCGTGCTCGTCGAACCACCATGAGAGGAACTGCTCGTGCGTCGTGTCGGCACGGCGCGAGAGCAGGATGATCGCCTTGCAGCTCATGCCGGCGCACCGATCCGATGCAACGGCCGGCCACCGACGCCGAGCGCCAGCACGGCGACGATCTCGTCGGGTCGCGGCGCATCATCGATCGAGATCGCAATTGCGTCCATGTCGTCGAACGCCCAGATGTCGGAACAGTTCGTGAGCGGTGCGACAATCCGGGTTCCCGGTCCGCCGAGCAGCTTGGTCGAGGGAATGATTGCCGGTCCACGTCCGAGCGCGGCCCGAATCGGTGCTCCGAACTTGGGGTGGATCAGCGCCGCGCCATGCTCGATCTCCCCGGCGATGCCGACGATCACCGCCTTGCCGTACGCGGACACTTCGTCGGCCGGCCGGCCGAGGGCGGCGAGCGCTTCGTCGACCAACAACTGTCCGAGCGGGGCGCCCAGATCGACCAGCTCAGCGAGGTCGGCGACGTACACCCCGGCCAGTGGATTGGTGAACACCACCGCCGTGGCAACCTTGCGGTGCAGTCCGTCGACCACGCGGCCCATCTCGTGCCGCGTCGTCTCCACGGACGACACGATCTTGCGCACGTCGAGATCCATCAACCACCGCCGCCGAGCGAGAGGGAATCGGGGGTCATAGCTGGTCATCTCCAGTCGGCATCGCGTCGTTCGCCTCGCGGCATGCCGCCGCTGAGGAGTCTCGCCAAAATGTAGCGTCCAACGATCGTCTGAGCGGGGCGCGTGACCCGACGCGCCGACAGCGATCGGTCACACCGCCCGTCGTTTAGGCTTCACCGTTGTGGGTACTCATGCTGGAGAGTCAACAGATCTGCCTTCGGAAGCCCTTGCACTGATCGAGCAGCGGTACTGGTTGCCGATCAAGGTGGGAGCACTCGCCGAGAACTTCGTCGGCGACCCTGATCTCGCCTCGAACGCCCACGCCCACCCGGCACTGTTCGCGGATCACGGTCTGACGCATGTCCGCGACATCGCCAAAACCGCTGTCGAACTTGCGTCTCGCAATGATGGCATCCTGATCCCTGCCCGTTCCCCGCAGCGGGCCAAGGCGGTCCGCCAGATCGCGGTGGGGCTGACGTACCTGCACGACATCGGTATGGGGGCGCCGACGATCGCGGCCCGGCGCGTGCATCCTCAGTTCGCGGCCCAGTTGGCGCTCGGCGTCGAGTTCACCGATCTGATCGATCGAATCTGGGAGCACGATCCCGGACTCCGAGCGCGACTTGATCACGTTCGGTCCGAAGTCGGCGTGCCGGTCGACGGGCGCGTGTTGTTGCGGGAAGTGTTGGCGATGAGTCTTTGTCACAGCAAGAGCGCAGTGCCGGCGACAGTTCTGAGCGATCGGGAACAACTCCGCGCCTGCCTGCAACGGGCAGCGTTCACGCCCCTGACCTCACAGCAATCGGCGCCGCTAACGGTTCTCGCCGGCCGACCGTGGAATCCCGACCGATTGTCGGAGGCCGCTGCCAACTATGTCGTGTTGACGGACGAGTCCTTCGCCTGGCTCGTCCACCCATCGGTCGCGGCGACACAGTTGGCCGACGACGTGATCGACGCCGCCCGACTGGTTCGAGCTGCCGACGCATTGCGCCAACGGGGTGTCTCGTTCTGCACGAGCGGCGGTTTCGAGATCTGTGTGAACCCCGCGACTGGCGAAGCTGTCTACGGTTTGCGAAGTCACGACGGTCGCCACGCGGCCGTCTTGGCGGTTCACAACCCGATCAGTGCAGCTGAGTCGAACATCGCCTTCGCACGGCTCGGAACGAGCGGCGAGCTGCAGATCGGTTTCAACCGATCCTTTGCCGTGCCCGCCGTCCGCAACCTGATCATCGACGCGACCGCCGACGTGGTGATCGACATCGAGGCCGACGCCATCGAGTCGTTCGAGTGGGGAACGGCACCGCCACAGGTGGATCTGGTCGCGGTGCCCGGAGACCACGCTTTCACGGAGGCGATCGGCGTGATCGCACAGCAGCGCTCAACGCGACTTCGTGGTCGCGTCGCAACCGTCGCCCCTTCCGCCGATCAGACCGACGAACCGGATCTCAGCTGGCTGACGGGCAGCGTGCGAGTCCGGCGGACCGACGCTCGTTTCGCGAAACTCCTCGCCAACATGGCGGATCGTGGCCTCGACACGTCGCGCATCGCCGCCGCCGCCGCCGCCGAGGGCCTGCGTCTTGTGACCGTCCCAGCGGGCACCGAAGTACTCCAGGTCGACACGACGTCGCCGGTCGTCGTGATCCCGCTCGGCTCCGGCTTACGGGTTCATCCCAGGACGGGCTCGGAGCCGCAACCGATTCATCCCTGGTTGCCGGTTGGTGTGACGGGAGTCGTTCGCGGCGGTTTGCGGAACGCCTCGGTGGTCGCCGACCACGAGGTCGAGGTCGCCGTCGTGCCCGCCGAGGTCTACCTGCGGGAATGGTTCCGCCCGTATTCGGTCGAAGAGATCCCGGGCGTCGTCGCACGATGGAACACGAATCGAGTGCTTGCATGAACGTCGTCGAACGAGTATCCGTGCTGCGCCAGGTCGAACTGTTTGCAGGAGCCCCCGGCAGGATGCTGGCCGGTGTGGCGGCCGTGGCGGTCGAGGTCGATGTTCCGGAAGATGCCATCGTGCTCGAACAAGGCGACGTCGGCCACACGCTCTACGTCGTGCTGGAGGGGGAACTGGCGGTCGAGGTCAACGGCCAGGTGATCGCCACGCTCGGCCCGGGCGCTGTCTTTGGAGAGTTGGCGATTTTCGTTCCCGAAGCGCGATCTGCGACCGTGCGTGCGCTGTCGCCCGGACGCTTGTTGTCGATCGACAAGTCGGCAGTCGACGAGTTGCTGCTGGATCATCCTGAGGTGGCAAACAGTGTCATCGTGGCACTCGTGCGCCGGATCCAGGAGCAGAACCGGCGCCCGATGGACCCCCGCGACTGATGTTCGTTCGGCTCGGCCCACGCCCCGTTCCGGTGCCGCTGCTCGGCGCCCAGGCGTTTGCGCACGGGCTGTTGTGCGCGTTCACGATCATCCCGGCGGCCGGGATCTTCCTGTCGGCATTCGGCTCTGAACGGCTTCCCTACGTGTACCTGCTCGTTGCTGGAACCGGAGTGCTGACGGCCCCCTTCTTCGGCCGCGCCCTCGGACGGTGGACGGTGGCGACGATCGCCCGACCGATCCTGCTCGGTCTGGGAGCACTCCACCTCGGATGCTGGGCGGTGCTCGCAGGTTCGAAAGCAGCCTGGCCGTCGGTGATTCTCGAGGTGCTCTTCCCGGTCACCCTCCAGGTCGGCTTCGTGTTCCTGGGGACCCAGGCTGGTCGCCTGTTGACGATGCGCGAGATGAAGGCGTGGTTCTCCATCATCGCGTCGGGATTCAGCGTCGGTTTCCTGCTCGGCGGTCTCGTCGCCCCGCTGATCATCGACGTCATGGGCGGAACCGAGCACATCCTCGGATTCACGGCGGCTTCGGCCGTCCTCATGCTCGTTCTCGTGTCGCGGACACACCATCGCCATGCCGAGCGCCTCGCAGTGTCGAGTCCAACTCCGCGTCGGGCGATATCGGCGGCGCCGCCGCCTGCCGGAGCGCCGGTGCGTTCGTTGATCATCTTGCTGTTCGGCTATCAGGTGTTATCGGCGCTCGGCACCCAACTCGCCGAGTTCCTCCTCTACGACCGGGCCGCAGCGCGCTACTCGAGCAGCGAGGAACTGGCCCGATTCACGTCACACTTCAACGTCGGTCTCAACATCGTCGAACTGGTGTTTCTCTTCCTCGTGGCCGGACCGCTCCTGGCGCGCTTCGGTCTGCGGCTCGGTCTGTTCGCCAATCCCGTGGTGTTGACGGTGGCGGTGGTCGGCGCAGCCTTTGCCGGCGTCGGCCTGGGAACCGGATCGCTGGCGCTGTTCAGCGCCGTCGGCGCAGCCCGGATCGGCGACATCGTGTTGACGAACAGTACGACGCGGACTGCGACGAACACTGCGTACCTGGCGCTGCCGGTTGGTGTGCGGCCGGCCGTGCAAGCTCGCGCCGAAGGCCTCGGGGTGCCTGGCGCGATCGGACTGAGTGGACTGATTCTACTGCTCGTCGTCCAGCTCCTCGATGGCGGCGTGCTGGCAGTCATCGCTGTGACGATCTCGGTCTGCTCGCTGTGGCTGATCGCGACGCTTGCGCTCTTCACGCGCTATCGGCATCAATTGCGTGAGAACCTCAGCCATCGCGTCTTGACGCCACATCTGATCCCGTACGGCGACACCGCCACCGACGGATTGATCGATGTGTTGCTCCACGACGACGCTGATGAGCGCGCTGACGATCACGATGGCGCTGGTCGCCACGATCCGGAACTGCTTGCCAGCGAGCTCGCCGCGTTCGTCGATGATCCGAGCGCCGATACACGCCACGTCGCTCGCCTCATCCGATCCGCAAGAAGTGCGGATCCAGCGGTGGTCGACTCCCTGGTGAACCTGGCCGACCACCGATCACGCGACATACGCGCGCTGGCGACCGACCGGCTGGCTCGCTTGTTGGACACCGCCGACCCGCGTCGATCCGAACTCGCCGGAACCGCAATCGTCCGTGCCGCATCCGACGCGGCGGAGATCCTCCACGCCGACGCCAACCTGCCGGCAGGCGATGCCGTGCAGCCGTTGCGCGATGCACTCGCGGATGAAGCGCGAACCGTGCGAGACAACGCGCTGTATGCGTTGGCGCTCCTGATCGACGTCCCAACGCTCGATCGCGCCCGGCAGTGGCTGATGGGCGACGAGCGCCAGCGGGCAGTCGCTTTGGAGACCATCGAGGTGAACACCCCGAGCGCCCACCGCGCCGCCGTCATGGCGATCCTCCATCTGGGTCACGACTCCTCGGCCGCCGAGCGCGGGTTGCGTGCCACGGTGGCTTCCTGGCCGAGCACCGCCGACGTCCTCCACGACCTGCGCCACGACGCACGTGGTGTGTGGAACGAGCCATGGCTTGCCGAGTGCGCCGAGCACGCACTCGTCGACCGGTCGCCCTGACCCAGCGGCGCGTTCGCTGGCACCGTTGTGAACAGGATCACTCGATCGAGATCGGGCACCACAGCCAGTTGATGAACGCCGCCCGGTGATCGAGACCGGCCCGTCGCTCGAATGTGGTGAGAACGGGTCCGCTCCCGCAGAGTTCGGGAGCGGACCTTGCCGAGGTCGATGCGGTTCAGGGTGCGTCGACCACGACGAGCGCGCTCTTCGTCGATTTGGCTACTGGCAACTTGGGGGTCATCGTCACCAGTGCAGCGATCTCGTCGAGGTTGCTCGGGTCCTCATTGAGATCGGCCCAGGCGATGGTGGCGGTCTTGGTGCGCTGAGTTGTGGCGTTGCCGTTCGAGCTGACCCCGCTGACGAGCGACGGTCCCACGAAGATCGTCGTGCTGACGCCGTTGTCGTCGCCGACGAGCTCCCACTTCTCGTCGTAGGGGAGGTTGGTCAGCTTGTCGAACTCGCTCCAATTGATTTTGAAGTCGACCTTGACGTTGGCGTTGGCAGTGTCCTTGTCGATCTCGAGCTTGAGGTCGGAAATGAATGGTTTGGCGATGACGGCCATGACGGTTGGTTCCTTTCAGATGTCGATCGACTCGTCCTGGTGGACGCGTCGTGCGCTCCAGGCGGAGCGCACTCAAGACCCAGCGACGGCAACTGGGATACATCGAATCTGGCGCACCGTGTCGCGCCGTCGCGGGAGTCCGGGCGACGTCGCACCGAGGGGGTCACATGGCGATGGCGTAGCCTCGACTCGTGCCTTTGATCACGACGCGTGGCCTGACGAAGCATTACGGCTCCGTCGTCGCCCTCGACGATCTCGATCTCTCACTCGAACCTGGCGTGATCGGGCTGGTCGGGGCCAACGGCGCCGGGAAGAGCACCTTGATCAAGATCCTGCTCGGCCTGCTCCCGCCTACCTCCGGATCGGCTTCGATGTTCGATCTCGACATCGCCGCTGATGGGCTCGAGATCCGCCGAAGGATCGGGTACATGCCCGAGCACGATTGCCTGCCGCTCGAGATCAGTGCGACCGAGTTCGTCGCACACATGGCGCAGGTCAACGGGCTGCCGCGGAGCGCTGCTCGTGAGCGCACGGCCGAGACGCTGCGCCACGTCGGACTGTTCGAGGAGCGCTACCGCGAGATGCGCGGCTACTCGACCGGAATGCGCCAGCGTGTGAAGCTGGCCCAAGCGCTCGTCCACGACCCACAGCTGATGCTGCTCGACGAACCGACGAACGGACTCGATCCGGCAGGGCGCGACGAGATGCTCGACCTCATCAAACGGATCGGCACGGAGTTCGGGATCTCGATCTTGATGTCGTCCCACCTGCTGACCGAGATCGAGCGAGTATGCGAGTACCTCGTCGTGATCGAGGGAGGCAGGCTCGTGCAGTCCGACAGCCTGGCCTCGTTCACCGGACGCACATCGGTGCTCACGGTCGAGGTCGACGGCCCGATCGCCGGGCTGGCGGCGAGGCTGCGCGAGCAGGGGTACGAGCTCGGTGAGAGCGAACGCACCTTTGACGTGACACTCCGTGACGATCAGCTCTTCGACGCGATTCGAGACGGTGCGGCCACGCTCGGGCTCGGCCTGATCCGGGTCGAGCAGCGCCGCCAGCAGCTCGAAGACCTGTTCCGCGACGACGCACCGGAGTCAGTCGGTGTCTGACGCCGCATCGAGCAGTATCTACGACCTCGGCTACCGCCACTACGAGGGTCAGCGGATCGGCCGCGGCGGAACGCTGCTGACGCTGTACGTGCACGGACTGCGGAGCGCCTTCGGGCTCGGGCGGCGAGCCTCGAGCAAGGTCTTCCCCCTCGCGCTGGCGGTGTTCGCGTTCATCCCCGCCATCATCCAACTCGGTGTCGGGGCGATCCTCAGCGGGGCCGACGGGCAGATCGACCTCTTCAGGCACGAGGACTACTTCACGTACGTGAGGGTGATCCTCGTGCTGTTCTGTGCTGCGGTCGCACCCGAGCTGATCGGTCGTGACCAGAGGAACCGGATGCTGGCGCTCTACTTCTCCCGCGCGGTGACACCGCTCGACTACGTGCTCGCCAAGCTGGCGGCGCTGACGAGCGCGATGCTCGTACTCACGCTCGGCCCGCAGCTGCTGCTCTTCATCGGCAATGGCATGGCGAACGACGACCTGTCCGGGTACATCGCGGACAACTGGGATCTCGTCTTCCCGATCGTGGCCGGCTCGCTGCTGATCGCTTTGACGATCGCCTCGCTCGGGCTGGCGATTGCAGCGTATCTGCCGCGGCGGGCCTACTCGGCGGCGGCGATCGTCGGGCTGTTCATCCTCACGCTGTCGATCGCCCACATCCTGATCGAGACGGTCGACATCGGCGTCGCTCGGTGGACACTGCTGGCCAGCCCGATCGCATGGGAGGGCGTGATCGTCTGGCTCTTCAGAGTCGAGCCGCTCGAAGAGCTGGCAGTGGCGAACCACGACGGCTGGGTCTACTTCGCAACGGTCGTCGGCGCGATCGTTGCGGCTGTGGGCTCGACCCTGCGACGGATCCGGCGCGTGGCGACATGAGCACTTCGGCCGGCACGACCGCGCCCCTGACAGACGCCACGATCGTGCTCAAGGATGTGTCGCGCTGGTACGGCAATGTGGTCGCCGTGAACGGCATGTCATTCAGCGTCTCGCCCGGAATTACGGGTCTGCTCGGCCCGAACGGGGCGGGCAAGAGCACGCTGCTGCACATGCTGTCCGGCTTCCTGGAGCCCTCCGCAGGCGAGGTCACGGTACTCGGCGCCGCGACCTGGCGCGATCCCGAGTTGTATCGCAAGGTCGGGCTCGTGCCCGAGCGGGAGTCGGTGTACGACTCGCTCACCGGTTACGAGTTCGTCCTGCTCAACGCCCGCCTCCAGGGGACTGCCGACCCGGTCGCGGCGACGCAGCGCTCGATCCGCGAGGTCGATCTGGAGGATGCCGCGCAGCGCTCCACAGGTGGGTATTCGAAGGGCATGAAGCAGCGGATCAAGATCGCCGCGGCGCTCGTGCACGACCCGGAGATCCTGCTGCTCGACGAGCCGTTCAACGGTGCCGACCCGCGTCAGCGTCTGCACATGACCGAACTCTTCCGCCGCCTCGCGGCCGAGGGGCGCACGCTCGTGTTCTCCTCCCATATCCTCGAGGAGGTCGAGCGGCTCGCCGAGCGGGTCCTCGTGATCGTCGGAGGACGACTGGCGGCGGCGGGGGATTTCCGCGAGATACGCCGGCTGATGACCGATCGCCCGCACACGTTCATCGTCCGAACCTCGAACGACCGCCGGCTGGCGTCGGCGCTCGTCGCCCACGAGAGCGTCCTCGGGGTGGAGCTGATCGATGGCCGGCTGACCGTTCGCACGTCGGAGCTCAGCGCCTTCGCACGCGCCGTGCCGTCGATCGCGCGTTCCACCGAGGTCTCGATCTTCGAGCTGCGCGCCACCGACGAGTCGCTCGAGGACGTGTTCTCCTACCTGGTGAACGGGTGATGGTGCACGATGACGGTGCACGGATGACGGTGAACGGATGATTGGCATCGTCGCAGCGCTCACGTTTCGCCAGCTCCTCGGCCGCGGACGAACGATCTTGATCGGCCTGCTGGCCCTGTTGCCCGTAGGTCTGGCGATCGTCTACCGGCTCGGGAGCCAAGACACCGACCCTGTGGCCTGGGTCGGCCAGACGCTGCTCGACGGGCTCGTCGTGTCGACCCTCCTCCCGCTCACAGCGCTCGTCTTCGGCACCGCTGCGCTCGGCGCCGAGATCGAGGACGGCACAGCGGTGTATCTGCTGGCGAAGCCGGTTCCACGCAGCCGGATCATCCTTGCCAAGCTGCTGGCAGCGTGGGTCGTCACCACCGCCACGGTGCTGACGTCGGGGCTTGCGGCCGGGGCGATCGGCCTGTCCGGCGAACGCGGTGGCGGGCTGCTCCCCGGCTTCGGCGTCGCGCTCGCGCTCGGAGCGCTCGTGTATTGCGCGCTGTTCGTGATGTTGAGCGTCGTCACGAGTCGCTCCTTGATCGCCGGTCTTGCTTACGTCTTCATCTGGGAGGGTGTGATCAACGGGCTGTTTGCCGGCACGCGCCTCCTCAGCGTTCGTCACTACACGCTCGGCGTCGCCGATGCGTTCATCGACTTGCCCGCCAACGTCTTCGAGGCCAAGCTGGGTTCTGTCACCGCTCTCGTCATGATGGTGGTCGTGGCCGGCGGATCAACCTGGTACGCCGTGCGTCGGCTGGAGCGGTTCGAGATCGGCGAGACGTCCTGACGATCTCCGGAGCCACCACGTAGCCTCGACGCATGGCGCTCGACGACGAACTGCTCAACGACGAACTGGTCAACCGGGTCACATGGAAGATCCCGAACGCGCTGGCGCTGGTCGGGTCGCGGGCAGGCGACGAGTGGAACGCGATGACCACGAGTTGGATCACGCAACTGTCGATGGATCCGGTGCTCGTCGGGATCGGCGTCGACAACAGCGCCGTCACGCACCGGCTGATCAGCGCGGGCGGATCGTTCAGCGTCAACCTCTGGTCGGCTGATGACACCCGTGTGTTCGTCAAGTTCTCCAAGCCGGCGACGTTCGAGGAGATGGCGTTGAACGGTCGGGCTGTCACCGAGGGCGTCACCGGCGCACCGGTGTTCGTCGAGGCGATCGCCTTCCTCGACTGCAAGGTCCGGCATACGCACGACCTGGGCACCCACACTCTCTTCGTCGGCGAAGTGGTCGACGCCGGCGTCCGCAACGACGAGGCACGGGCGGCGTCGATGAGCGACACACGGATGAAGTATGGCGGCGTCAAGCGACACTGACCGACCGAAACCCATGCATCAGCAGTCACCCGAGGGGACGACGACGTCGTTGGTCGACTGGTTGTTCCGCGACCGTGAGACGGGTCGGATCATCTTTGCTCAGTTCCCGAACCCGGCGCTGTGGACGTTCATCGTCAGCGTCGTGCTGCGCTGGATCGTGCCCGCCGGCACGGTTGCGCACCGCGTGCTCGAGGGAATCGAAGTTGTTGCTTTGGCCTGGTGGGCGCTCGACGAGCTGTTCCGGGGTGTCAACCCCTGGCGCCGGCTGCTCGGTCTGGCCGGCTGCGTCATGGTCGTCGGGATGGCGGCGCGGCTGCGCTGACGCGTCGCCGGACCGTCGTCCTGGTCCCCGTCACGTCGCTCGAAGTACCGACCGCGTGCGTGGCAGGATTGACCGTTCGACCCGCAGTTGACGAGGGCCGTGCGATGGCAGTGAGGAGTAGCCGATGGGTGACATCAGGGAGTGGACGTTCGAGGGCAAGCGTGTGCCGATCGTGGCGAGATCGTGGTACGCCGCCGGTGCCGCGCCACGATTCGTCGCCGTACTCGTGCACGGCTACGGCGAGCACATCGGGCGCTACGAGCATGTTGCCGCGTCCCTGATCGCCGATGGCGCCGTCGTCTACGGGCTCGATCACATGGGTCACGGCAGGAGCGGAGGCGAACGAGTGCTGGTGATCGATTTCGAGGACGTCGTCGACGATCTCGATGTCGTGGTGACCACCGCTGGAGTCGAGTGGCCCGGGCTCCCGATCGTGTTGATCGGACACTCGATGGGTGGGATGATCACCGCTCGCCACGCGCAGCGCCACGGTGAGCGGCTCGCCGCGGTCGTGCTCTCCGGTGCCGTTCTGGGTGACTTCCAGCTCGTCGGTCAGCTACTCGCCCTCGACGAACTGCCGGATGTCCCGCTCGACCCGGCGATCCTCTCTCGCGACCCGGCCGTCGGAGCGGCGTACGATGCCGATCCGCTGGTGTGGCATGGCCCGTTCAAGCGCCCGCTGCTGGAGGCGATGGCGGGAACGATCGAGGCGATCCGTACCGGCGGCTCGCTCGGCGACCTGCCCTTGCTCTGGATCCACGGCGCCGAGGATCAGCTCGTGCCGGTCGAGGGGACCCGCGTCGGGATCGAGGCGCTGCACGGCACCATTTTCCAGCAACACGTCTATCCAGGTGCCCGTCATGAAGTGTTCAACGAGACCAATTCCGAAGAAGTCCTCACGGATGTGAACGCGTTCATCGACGACGTCTTGGACCTCCCGACGAGCTGACCTCAATCACCGGTCGCGTGCCGTCGGGAGGCTCACGCTGTGCGTGACGGGTGATCGTCGTGGGCGCCGATTCTGCAATGCTCTGTCGGTTCAGTCGCTGCTCGCCCGCGAAGGGCGTACCCACCGAACCCGTTGATCAGCCGAGGAGACAGACCGATGAGTCGAGATGATGCTGCGTTGCCCGATGCTGGCGACGACGCCCGGATCATGTCGTGGTTGGAGTCGTTGCTCGACGGCAAGGTGGTGTCATGGTCGCGGCAGCCGCGGTGGCGTCCGATGTGGTTCGTCGAGGTCGACCGCGGCGGCGACCTCGAGCAAGTCGTCGTGCGCGGCGAGCGCTCCGACTCGGTGCAGCAGTTCACGCTCGATCACGAGATGCGCTTCCAGAAATTGCTCGAGCAGCACGGCATCCCGGTCCCGCACGTCTTCGGGTGGTGCGACGATCCGCCCGCCTATGCGATGACGGCGGTGCCCGGAAAACCCGACTTCGCAGGGGTCGACGCCGACGATCGAGATGTCATCGTCGACGAATACCTGCAGGTGCTGGCACGAATCCATGCGCTGCCGATCGAGCCATTCGTCGAGGCCGGTATCGTCCGCGGGAGTTCGCCGGCCGACGCCGCCCTTGTCGGCATCCGCCAATTCGTCCGCGTGTACCGGGCCACGAAGGCGCGGCCCGATCCGCTGGTCGAGTTCGCCCTCGGCTGGCTCGACCGACACCCAATGCCGCCCTCCGATCGTGAGGCGGCGGTGGTGTGGGATTCTGGTCAGTTCCACCACGAGCACGGCCACTTCACGAACGTGATCGACGTCGAGCTGGGTCATCTCGGTGACCCGATGATGGATCTGGCGGCGTGGCGCATGCGCGAGACCGTGATCCCCTTCGGCGACTTCGGCGCCCTCTACGCCCGCTACGCGGAGCTGACCGGGAAGCCGGTCGACATGGCGGCGATCCAGTACCACCACCTGTTCTTCACACTGACCAACCAGCTCAGCTTCCACCGAGCGCTCGCCATTCCGACCCCTGACACCGACTACATGACGTACGCCCACTGGGTGAGTGAGACCAACCTCCACACGATCGAGACGATGGCCGAATACCTGGGGATCGAACTCGACGCGGTCGAGATTCCCGAGCCGGTTTCGTCGCCGGTATCGGCTCCGCACGAACACCTCTCACGATCGCTCGGCGCGATCAAGGTGGATGATCCGTTCGTCGCCTGGCAGGTGCGGATCGCATTCCGGCTCGCTCGCCACCTCGAACGCTTCAACCAGATCGGTGCCGACGTGGTCGAGATGGACCGTGCCGATCTGTCGGCCCTGACCGGGCAGCCCGCCCCGCACAGCTGGGACGAGTGCGAAGCCGAACTCGAGCGGTTCGTGCTCGCCGACGACGGAGCTCACGACGTCGAACTCGTGAAGCTGTTCAACAGGCGTTGGCGCCGGTACAAGGCGCTGATGGGCCCGCAGGGTTCGGCGATGGCGGCTCACCACGTGATGCGGCCGCTCGGCCGTTCCCTGCTCGGCTGAACCCGCAGTGCGCTGCGCCAAGAGCTTGACCGCAGTGCCAGGGTGATCGACGATCTCGGCATGCCCGGTTGCTGAGCCAGCCGCGCCAAGCTGGTGATAAACGTGTTCAAGCTGGTCCGCTCGGCTTCCCACCAAACTGTTGACGCCTCGATCGACCGTCAGCGCCGGACATGCTCGATCCGCGACTGGGCGGTGGACAACGCTTCCGGGTGAGCGTAATCTCGACGATGTGCCGATCACCCGACCATCGCCCGAGGAGGTCCGCGCGACGACGGCAGAGACCGCCCGTTCGATGACCCCGCAACGGGTCCCGGTCAACGCCTACGAGACCCCGGGCGCCTTCGTGATTGTCGCCCCCTTCCCGGCCGTGACCGAGCACGACGTCTCGGTGGAACTCAGCGCCCACGGGGTCCGGTTCTGGGCCGAACTGCGCAGTGCCGGGCCGCGTGACTACGCGATTCACGAATGGGAGTACGGGGGCTACGAGCGATCCGTCGAGACGCCCGCGGGATTCGGCTCCGGCGTCGAGGCTTCGCTCACGAACGGGCAACTCGTCGTGCGGGTACTGGCGGGCGACTTCACCGTCAGACAACTGGTTCATCCGATATCGAGCTGACCGCCGGCACCTGAGCGGCCGGTCCAGTCCTGTCATCCCATCCGTGTCGTCCGTGGCGACCGTGATTCGTCGTCCGAACACGCTGCCCACCAGGCGCGAACGAAGTCGTCGATGTTTCCGTACCGATCGGCCATCTCCGGCGCCGATGCGCGCCGCAACACCGCGCTGAGTCGAGCCGGCACGCCAGCGGGCGAAGCTGCGTCGAGGGCGTCGAGGGCGTCGAGGGCGTCGAGGGGAGGCAGTGGTTCGACCAGCTTGGTGCGCCGAATCTCGTTGGCGGTGGTGCCGGTGAATGGCAGCCGCCCGGTGAGTGCTTCCCACGCCACGACGGCGAGGGAGTACTGATCCGAGGCGGGGCGGGCGATGCCGTCGAGTGCCTGCTCGGGGCTGGCATACTGCAGGGCGCCCGCCATCCGAAGCGTGGCTTCCGGATCGGCGACGACGTCGCCGGCGTCGATCCCGAAGTCGGCCAGGTACAGATAACTGTTACCCGATTCGTCGAACAACACGTTGGCCGGCCGCACGTCACGGTGCACGATACCGACCGCGTGCGCCGCACCAAGGGCACCGCCGATCTCCTCGATGAGCCGGGTGACCTGGGGGAGCGGGAGCGCGCCATCGGTGGCGACACGGTCTGCCAGCGACCCGCCGCGCAGCAGACGGAACACCATGAAGGCGGCACCCGGTCGTCGCCAGAAGTCGTACAGCGGGACGACGTGTGGGTGTTCCAAGCGGGCAACGAGCCGAGCCTCCGCCTCGAACCGCTCCACGAACCGCGGGTCGTCCGCGTACGCCGCCTTGATCGCTTTGACGGCCACCTCACGTCCGATGCTCGGCTGCACGGCACGGTACACCGCCCCGAGCGGACCCTCACCGATCAGTTCCCCGAGTTCGTAGTCGAGACCCGCAAACATTGCGGTCGGCGGCAGCGACGAGTCACCGATGACGATCCGGTGTTCCAGCTCGATCAACGTGTCGGACGGACCGAGTCCCGTCTCGTCGGCGAGGTGCTCGCAGAATTTGCGGTATGCCCGCAAGGCCTCCGCCTGACGCCCTGCTAGGAACAGGGCTCGCATCTCCAAAGCTACAAGCTCCTCTCGCAATGGCTGGCCGACGATCAGACCTTCGAGATCAGCCACCGCCTCAGCGTGACGCCCGATCTCGATCAACCGCCCGATGCGCTCCTCGATGGCCACCAGTCGGAGCTCCTCGAGGCGGACGACAACGGGTCGCAGCCACCATTCGTCGCTGTCGTCGCCGAATGCTCGACCTGACCACAGCCGAAGCGCCGAGTCGTAGGCGGCGATCGCCTCGACGCCGTCGACGGCACGTGCCGCGGCGAGCTGTGCTTCGAAATCGGCGGCGTCGTACGACGCGTCGTTGAGCACCAGTTGGTAGCCCTGTTGGCTGGTCACCACGCAGTCGCCACCGATCGTCGATCGCAGCCGCGAGACGTAGGTCATGACCGTTCGGCGCGCTCCGTCCGGCGCCGTACCGTCCGGCCAGATCGTGTCGGCCAGGCGGTCGGCGCTGACCACCGCTCCCTGTGCGGCCAGCAGTGCGGCGAGCAGTCGACGCTGCTGCGAGCCTCCGATTGCGACGGGCCGGCCGTCGACCGATGCTCCCACGCCTCCTCGCAACACGGTGAAGTGCACCCTCGCCCTGGCCCCCGAATCGGGAGGGTCACGCGTCGCGGAACGCGAATTCGACGAGTCGTTCAACCACTCGCCTCGCGATGCTGCCGAACCCACTGACGTATCGTCGCATACGTTCGGGTGCTCGTTCGTCGGGAGGGGCCGATGTTGCGCCTGGTCCCGCTGTTGATCCGGATCACCCAGCCCTACGTGTGGGCAAACCTTCGATCGCCGCCCGGGCCATTGCGGCAGCAAATCGGAACGCCCCGCTCGACCACACCGGGCAGGCCTGAGTGACACCGCGTCGGGCGTTCGGAGCCGCAGGGCAGAAGTGGATCCCATCTGGTGCCCTGACCACGTTGACAGGCTGCCCGGATCCGTCGAGGCCACCGGTGCACGGCTCGCCGGGCAGGCACGGCAGGGTTGCAGTCCACCCACCCTGGTCGAGCACCGAGGCCCCGGCATCGACGTATCGCACGGAGAGGTACCGGTCGGCGACATCGGCGTACATGCCGTTGAGTGTCCGGTCGTGAACACCGTCGGGGTGTCGCTCGGCGGACTGGATGACTGGTGCACCGGCCAGCAGGATCTGGGCGCCGACCGCTGCGAAGGCGGCGATCGCCGCTTCGACGTCGGCCCGGTACCGCTCGACCAGCGCCTCGCCCGTGAGCGCCCGCCCCGCGCTGTCCTGCATACAGGTTGTCAACGCGTTTCCACTGAACTCGATCACGACCACCGACGGCACCAGTGCGACGGCGTCATCTGCCATCTCCGCAAGCCAGTCACAGATCGCCGTGCCACCGTACGTGCGGGCAACCACATGCACGTCGGAACGGTTGGCGAAGTTGAAGGCGAAGAACTCCTTGGCCTCCCATGCCAACGAGTCCCCGTACAACACGACGGTCGGGTTGGTGGTTCGTCTCGCTGCCGGCGCAGCTTTCAAGGCCCGCGTCTGGGAGGTCGTCGAACCCGCTCGGTCCGCCGCATGCGCCGTGTCCATCTGAGCCAAACACAAGCCGAGCACTCCCAGCACGATCAGGACGCTGCCCACGACTCGATCTCGTTTTGCTGTCATGCGTCCACCCTGAACCTGTGCGGTTGCAGGATGTCGACACCGCGTTGTCGACGATCTGCAAACGCTGGAATCGCCTGATTCGAGAAGGTTTGAGGCGACCTTGCGAGAAGTGACTTTCGCCCCTCCCGGTCCGGGGGAGCGGGGCGTACGTTGGAACCGTTCCGGGTGAGCTCGGACGGACGTCGCGATGGAGTTGACATGACCGACCAGATCGACCAGATGACGATGAGCTGCCGGGATCGGGTGTTGACCACGCTCGATCACCGCCAACCCGACCGGATCCCGATCGATTTCGGCGGAACGGCAGTGACCGGGATCCACGTCTCCGTCGTCGCCGCCCTGCGGGATCATTACGGGCTCGAGCGCCGCCTGGTGAAGGTCCACGAGCCGTACCAGATGCTGGGCACGATCGACGACGATCTGAAGCAGGCGCTGGGTGTCGATGTGGAAGGAGTCATCGGTCGCGAGACGATGTTCGGCTTCCGCAACGACAACTGGCGGCCGTGGACGATGCCGCACGGTCTCGAAGTGCTCGTCGCCGAAGGCTTCCGCACGACCGTCGACGATCGTGGCGACACATTCATCTATCCGAAGGGCAATCTGTCAGCCCCGCCGAGCGGTCGGATGCCGAAGACCGGTTTCTTCTTCGACACGATCATCCGGCAGGCGCCGATCGACGCCACCCAACTCGACCCTGCCGACAATCTCGAGGAATACCACGTCGTCTCGGACGCCGACCTCGATGAACTCGACGTCGACCTGGCGATCGCCGAGGCCACGGGGCGGGCCGTGATCGGTGTACTGCCGGGAATGGCGTTGGGCGACATTGCCTTCGTGCCGGCGCCGGGCCTCGAGCGGCCGCGCGGGATCCGCGACGTCACCGAGTGGTACATCTCGATCAAGAAGCGCCCCGAGTACGTCCGTCACGTGTTCGCCGCACAAGTCGAGATCGCGCTCGAGAACCTGGAGCGGATCCACACCAGGGTCGGTGATCGTTTCGATGCCGTGATGACGTGCGGCACCGACTTCGGCACGCAGAACTCGGCGTTCTGTTCCGTCGCCACCTTCGAGGACCTCTGGGCTCCGCACTACAAGCGGGTCAACAACTGGATCCACGACAACACCGGCTGGAAGACGTTCAAGCACTCGTGCGGTTCGGTCGAGCGGTTCATGCGGTCGTTCATCGAGTGCGGGTTCGACATCATCAATCCGGTCCAGTGCTCTGCCGCCCACATGGAGGCCGAGCACTTGAAGCGCGAGTACGGGCGCGATCTCGTCTTCTGGGGCGGTGGTGTCGACACCCAGCACACCTTGCCGTTCGGCACGCCCGACGAAGTCCGCCAACAGGTGCTGAGCCGCTGCGAGGTGTTCGGTGCCGGTGGAGGGTTCGTGTTCAACACGATCCACAACGTGCAGGCGGGGACGCCACTTGAGAACATCGTCGCCCTGATCGATGCAGTCCACGAGTTCAACGGAAGGACATGATCCACGATGACGTTGCTCGACGAACTCTACGAGGCCGTACTCAACGGAGACGATGATGTCGTCGCCGAATTGACGCAGCAGGGCCTCGACGCCGGCCTCCTGCCGCAGACCATGATCGACGAGGCGATGATCCCGGCGATGGGCGAGGCCGGCCGGCTGTTCGAGGACGAGGAGTACTTCGTCCCCGAACTGCTGACGGCCGGGCGGGCGATCAAGGCCGGGCTGGCGATCCTGCAACCGCTGCTCGCCGGTGGCAGGGAGCAGCATGCCGGCCGTGTGGTGATCGGTACGGTGCAGGGCGATCTCCACGACATCGGCAAGAACCTCGTCGCTGTGATGCTCGAAGGCGCAGGGTTCGAGGTCATCGACCTCGGGATCGACGTCTCTCCCGGGCAGGTCGTAGCCGCGATCCAGGAGCATCGGCCGGACGTCGTCGGACTCTCGGCGTTGCTGACGACCACCATGCGCTCCATGCCCAGGATCATCGAAGCGATCGTCGCGGCCGGCCTACGCCAAGATGTCAAGGTGCTCGTCGGTGGAGCCCCGCTGAACGAAGCCAGCGCCGAGGCGTTCGGAGCCGACGGCTACGCCGCCAACGCCAACGCCGCCGTCCGCCTGGCGCTGCAGCTGGTGGCTGCATGATGCAGGTTTCGGTGATCGACGAGCTGCTCACCGATGGTCCGGTGCTGACCGACGGGGCGTGGGGAAGCCTGCTGTACGCCCAAGCCGTCGTCCCAGGTCAGCGTCCTGACATGTGGAACCTCACTCACCCTGATCGGGTGGAGGCGGTGGCGAGGAGTTACGTCGAGGCCGGGAGCCGGATCATCCTCACCAACACCTTCCAGGCCAACCGCTTCGCACTGCGCCACCCCACCAGCGACCTCGCCGCGATCAACCGGGCCGGTGTCGAGATCTCCCTGCGGGCGGCAGGTTCGCGGGCCAAGGTGTTCGGCTCGATCGGACCGAGCAACAAGCTGCTGGTTGCCGGCGAGGTCGGCGAGGACGAGTTGCGGGCTGCCTTCGGTGAACAGGCGACAGCGCTCGCCGACGCCGGTGCCGATGGCATCGTGATCGAGACGATGTCGGACCTCGAGGAGGCGGTGATCGCCGTCGAGGCGGCGAACGTGACGGGTCTCCCCGTCGTCGCCTGCATGACGTTCGACTCCGGGAGGAACCGGGATCGGACGATGACGGGGGCGACGCCAACCCAAGCGGCGCAACGCCTCGCTGCCGCCGGTGCCGATGTGATCGGCGCCAACTGCGGCGTCGGCGTCGAAGCCGCCGCCCCGATCTGTGCCGAGCTTGCGAGCGCCACGAACCTTCCCGTATGGATCAAACCCAACGCCGGGGTACCGGAGTTGGTCGGTCACGAGGTCGTGTACCGGATGACGCCCGCACAGTTCGCCGGCCACGTCGCAGCGATCCTGGCGGCGGGCGCCGATTTCGTCGGCGGATGTTGTGGCACGACCCCCGACTTCATCGCCGCCGTCAACCGCGCCAGCTTCGACGGTTGACCGGTCTGCGGTCAGCTGCATGCAAGAGCGCCCGGATCACCCGAACGCTTGATCGCAGAAGTGGTCGAGTTCGGTGTCGTTGATCTGGAACTGCAAGTGCTCGCCCTGGTGCTCGATGTCGAGCATCGGACAGAAGAACGATTGCTGGCCGGCAAAGAAATGCGGGGAACCGATCACGCCGCGTGCACGGCCTTCGGCGAAGTCTGCATCGACGGCGGCACGGGCCGACGCCGCGTCCGGGATGGTGACACCGTGTTCCCCGGCGAGTTCCGTCAGCACATCTGATCGACCGATCGCTCGGCCCTGTTCGAACAGCGCGTTGCGGATTGCGAGGTTGAAGGCCTCCCCGGTTTCGATGCCCTGCCGATATGCCAGCGTGGCGGTACCGAGGATCAAGACGGTGGCTGTCGGGAACTGTGACGGCACGAAGTCGGTGAACAGGTCGGCGGCAACTTGGGCACGCAGGTCAGCGATTTCCTCGCCGACCTTGTCAGCCGCAAGCGGTTCACCGTTGGCGAGCTCCAACGGCCATGTCCGCACCCGAAGCCGAACGTGATCGGCTCCGAGCAGGTGACGTCGCTCGGTGAAACGTCGAATGCTGTAGTGCGCAAAGGGACACGTCACGTCAGCGAAGACCTCGACGACGCGAAACGGATCACCAGCAGCCTCAACGGCCATTTCGGACCTCCGCCACGGTTCGTCGATCAAGGATGGCTGTCACGGTGTTCCTCCGGTTGATCCCGCCCGAACCAGGCGCCTCAGGACGTGGCTTGCAGGCAACTCCGCGGTCCGGAGCTCGCTGCGAGACGACACTACCGGCGTCTGGCCGCACGCCCGCCGCACCCTGCGCACGTCACCTTCAGCACGTCGCATCGGCTGCCTCCCGGGGCGCTGGAAGAAATCTCGGCATCAGAGCAATCCGGGAGGCGCTTGGTGACGAATAGAGGTCAGTTGCAAGCGTCCCGGTCCCGGGACAAGACAATGGAGGTAGCCGTCATGCCTATTTCAAGACGCGCGTTGATCGGAGGGGGTGCTGCGCTGGTTGGAGCCGGCGCGGTGGCCACCTTCGGCGAGCGCCATACCGATGAGTTGTTCAACAGCGAATTGAGTGCCGCCGATCTGGAAGCACTCGACATCCCGGTCATGCTCTCCGTCACCGATCCGACGACCGGTGAACTCGAGATCCTGGTCGGCGAGCAGGCGATCACGTTCACCGACCGCAGCCTCGTGGCGAAACTTGCCCGTGCCACCCGGAACGGAGCGGTGTGATGTCGTCACATCGCGAAGCACCGTCGATTTCCAAGGACCCGGTCGCCGACAACACCGACCTCTACGCCTTCCGAACGCCTGGCGACACCGTCACGATCATCGCCAGCTACCTCCCGTCACAGGCGCCGAGTGGTGGCCCGAACTTCTACGAGTTCGACGACGAGGTGCTGTACGAGATCAACATCGACAACGATGGCGACGCGGAGGAGGACATCGTCTTCCAGTTCCGCTTCTCGACGGTCAATACCAATCCCAACACGTTCCTGTACAACACCGGCCCCATCGGATCGGTCAACGATCCCAACTGGAACCGCCGTCAGATGTACTCGGTCACGCAGGTCAACCGCTCCGGCGGCAAGCACCGCTCGGTTCAGCTCGGAGCGAATCTGAGCTGTCCTCCGGCGAACGTCGGACCGCGCTCGACGCCGGATTACGAGGCGCTCGCTGCGAGTACGGTGTACCAACTCACCCACCCGAAGAACCACTCGAGCATCAAGGTCTTCGCCGGCCAGCGCGCCGATTCCTTCTTCGTCGACCTCGGATCCGTGTTCGACCTCGGAACGCTCCGTCCGTTCCAGGGCGCACACCTCATCAAACTCCCAGGCCTGAGTGATACGGGCGTCGACTCGCTTGCCCAATCGAACGTCCACGCGATCGTCATCCAGATCCCGATCGCCCAGCTGACGTGCGACGGATCAGTGCCGACGGACGTGCTGGACGAACGGGCGACGATCGGCGTCTACGCCTCGGCGTCGCGCCAACGAGGACTGCGAATCCAATCCGGTCATCGCCGCACGGCGGGGCCGTGGGAACAAGTCTCTCGCCTCGGTAACCCGTTGTTCAACGAGGTGATCGTGCCATTGGCCCGCAAGGACGAGTGGAACGCGACCGATCCTCACGACGACAGCACCTTCGCGCAGTACGTCGCCCAACCCGAACTGGCGAAGCTGCTCCCGGTGCTCTATCCGGGGGTCTTCCCGAATCTCGCAGGGCTGACGGCCGACCGAGCCGATCTGGCTGCGATCTTGTTGACCGGCATCCCGCCGGGCATCGTCCCCGGGTTTCAGAACTTCACCGGTCCGACACAGGCCGACCTGCTCAGGCTCAACATGGCTGTGCCGATCGCCGCGGGCGCACCCAACCGGCTGGGTCTGATCGGCGGAGATCCGGCCGGGTTCCCGAACGGTCGTCGGCTCGAGGACGACATCACGACGATCGAAATACGAGCGATCGCTGGGGTGACCTACCCACTCGTCGACCCGTCGTACACACCGGACGGGGCAGCCTCGGCAATCGAAGACGGTACGTTCGGCAATCCAGGACGCACCTTCTTGCCGAGCTTCCCGTACATCGGCACGCCGTACAGCGGTTACAGCGTCGGCACATGAACCACCAGCACTCGCACCAACACAGCTGGCGCGAGTCGCACCCTGCCCCCGGGCCGGCGTCGCTTCTCGATATCGGAGGCGACATCGGCGCGGTGGTGGTGCGCTTGCCCGAGGACTCCCCGACGGGCGAGCTGATGGCGTGCCCGCGGGCGGATCCCTCCGCTCACTTCCACACGGGTGTTCACCTCCGGAGCATCGGCGACGAGGAGGCATGGATCGCCGTGTTCCCCGAGGTCCGCGCAGGCCAGTACTCCCTACTGACTGACGAGGGCATCGAGCACACACCGTTCGCGGTCGTCGGCGGCGAGGTCACGACGCTCGAGCTCGACCCGAGGTGACCGAGATGTTCATGCTGGCGACATCGATACCCGGCAACGGTTTCGACGCCGGCCTGCTCATCGCTGCGCTCGTCCTCGGTCTCCGCCACGGCATCGACTGGGATCACATCGCCGCGATCTCCGACATCACGGCGGTCAACGATGCCCGTGGCGGTCTCCGACTCGGCACGCTGTACGCCCTCGGTCACGCCGTCGTCGTACTCGTGCTCGGGGGGCTCGCCCTGGAACTCGGGCATCGGCTGCCGCCCTCGGCCGACGACGTCATGGGTCGCGTTGCGGGCTTCACGCTCGTCGTGCTGGCCGTTGGCGTGATCGTCTCGCTGGCGCGAGAGCGCGGCCAGTTCCGGATGCGCAGTCGGTGGTTGATCCTGATCGTCGGCGCCCGCCGACTCGGGCGGGCGATTCGGCGTGGCTTGCATTCGTCCGGGACGATCGAGCACGTCCACGATCATGTGGCGATCGAGGGGTTCCACCATGACGACGAGATAGCACTTTCGGCGGATGGATCATCAGGGGCCAGACTACGGGCGCCGATCCACCACCACGTTCACGCCCATGACCAGGGCCTCGAGCAGTACACGGGGAAGATCAGCTTCTTGATCGGGATGCTGCACGGCGTCGGGGCGGAGACGCCGACGCAGCTGGTCGTCTTCCTGGCGGCAGCGAACGCCGGTGGGATCGCGACCGGGACCGCCGTGCTGGCGGCCTTCGTCGGTGGCCTGCTCGTGTCGAACTCGACGATCACCCTTGTCGGCGTGAGCGGCTTCGGAAGCATCGCCGCGCGACCGGTTGTTCAAGCCACGTTGGCGGTGCTGACGACCGCCTTGAGCCTGATCGTGGGCTCAGCCCTCCTGCTCGGCAGCGACTCGCTGCCGAGCTTGCTGACAGGCTGAACCGGCGACGCCCCGAAGCCTCAACGCTGTGATGCGCCGGGGAAGGGGACGTCGACGACCCTTGCCGTCCGAACTCCGTCGGGTGTCTCCACGACGACCTCAGTGCCGATCGCGGCGTGCTCGATGGGGACCATCCCGAGCGAGACGTTCGATCCGAGCCGCGGTGACCACACGGCGGACGTGATGCTGCCGGCCGGCCGGCCGGCGACGGCGATCGTCCAGGGGTCGCGTTGAGCGGGGACCGCCGGTCCGTCGATCAGGAATCCGCAGATCCGTCGGGTGACGCCTGCCGCAGCTTGGCGGCGGAGCGCTTCGATCCCGATCGCCTCGATCGGTGCATCGAGCGAGCAGTAGCGGTCGAGGCCTGCCTCGAGCGCGGTGTCGGCGCGGGTCACGTCGGTGCCGTAGGTCAGCAGCCCTGCCTCGATCCGCTCGATCAGGTTGGGGCACCCCGGTCCGATGCCGTACTGCTCGCCGGCTGCCATCAGCGCATCGTAGAGCTCGCCGCCCAGCCCGGCGTCGTCGACGTAGATCTCGAAACCGCCCTGTGCGCTCCAGCCACTGCGGGCGACGAGCAGTTGATGACCGCCGAAGTCGAGCGGTGCGAACCGGAAGAACTTGATCTCGCGAACGGACTCGCCGAACACCGTCGCCACGACGTCTTCGGCATGACGACCCTGGACGGCCAACGGCCCGACGTCGGGCTCGTGCACCCTGACGTCGAGGCCGAACCCGTGGGCAAGGCCTCCGGCCCACAGCACCACATCGGAGTCGGAAACCGAGAACCAGAATCGATCGTCGGCAAGCCGCAACACGACGGGATCGTTGATCAGGCGCCCGTCTTCGTCGACCACCGGCGCGTACCCGCAACGCCCGACGGCGAAGGAACGCAGATCGCGTACGGTCAACAGCTGCGCCAGCCGGGCGGCGTCGGGTCCGACCAGCTCGACCTGGCGTTCGCAGTAGACGTCCCACACCTGAGGATGACTTCGAAGGTGGTGGTAGTCCGCCTCGACCCCGCGGATCTGGGTCGGTAGCAGCATGTGGTTGTAGACCGTGTACGAGGTGACCCCGAACGCTTCGACCCGGCTGGAGAACGGTGTCGAACGAATTCGTCGCGTGATCGACAGCATCGGTGGCGTCATGGGCCCTCCCACTTGATCGTGCAGATCTCTGCGCTGCGTCCCTCGAAGTTCCACACTCGGCCAAAGGCACGAACCCGCCCGAGCGATGCCTCGGCGACCGTGACCTCCGGCCCCATCCAGTACTGGGTGTTGACGACGCTGACGTCTTCACCCGTGCGGGCGCCACCGATCGGGGCGACCGCGCCCTGGATGTACTTGCCGGCCGACAGCGTGCGGGTCTCACCGTCGGTGACGAACGAGACGGGCACTCTCTCGGCACCCAGGTAGTCACCGACCAGCAACTTGAACAGCCCGGTCGTCCCTCGGGCACCGCCGCGGAAGATCGTCTCGAGTTGCTCGAACTGCTCGTCGGTGGCGCGATCGTCGATCCAGAGGGCGAGCGTCCAGTTGCCGCGTTCCATCTTGCCGGGGATGTCGAGCAGCATCGCCACGTTGAGACCGGAGAGATCGGTGTCGCCTGCCCGACCGCGATCGATGCGGACGCCGGCCCAGGCTTGGCAATACCCTTCGGTCGGCGGGTGCTTGCCGAGCGAGATGACGCACGGACAGAACACGGTGCAGTTGCAATTGAGGATCAGTTCACCCTCGAGTGACCAGGTATTCACGACTTTGGTATTCACGGGTTTCGTAACCACGGGTTTCCTTTCATGGCATCGACCGGTTCGGCCGGTGTTTGCTCGTTGGGGGATTCGATCGAGTGCTGATGGTGGGTCGCGGGGTCGACATCGTTCGATCGACCGGCCACGACCACGACGCTGCCGATCAACAGGGCGACGCCGAGCGGCGCCGTGACGAACCGACCGACGGCAGGGAGCTTCTCGACTGACATGACGACCGCCGACAGGATCATGAACCAGACGTTGGCGACGCCACCGACGAACGCCAGCAGCATCAACGCCCAGCAGCACCCGAGGCACGACACGCCGTGACGCATCCCCATTCGTGCCCCGCCACGCACTCCGTCACGCCAGTGCTGGAAGAAGAACGTCATCGGGTGGACGCACTCGGTGGCGCACCGCCGCTTCAACGAGCTGAATTGGTACACCCCGGCGACTGCCAGCAGCGACCCGGTGAGGGCAGGCGACGTGGCCGATCCGTCGTGGCCGACGAGATCGAGGTCGATCACCCACAGCTGTCCGGTCGCCGCCGCTCCAGCGAATCCGAGCCAGATCACGAGGTAGCCACCGAGGAACGCCCACCACGGGCGGATCGACGACGAGGTGAGCACGTCGCGGAGCGACGCCAGCACCGGGACCGCCGTGGGCGCCATCATCGCCACCGTCATCAACGTCCACATCCCCCAGACTGCTGACGGGTCGGCGGCGTGCCCGGATCCGTGGACGGCGAGATGATTGCGGATCAGCAGTGCCCAGCACAGCACCAGTGCTGCAATGAAGTAGGGCCAGGGAGACAGCGATGACAGCCGCACGCGAGACCGCCCACGAGACTGCACACGAGACACGGCGTTGATGTTGATCGCCCCCACGAACGATCACTATAGTGATCGCATTCTGCCTCGACCAAGAACGCGCCAGCCATCGGGCAATTGGGAATTCGACGGTGTCGGTCTTGCCCGTGCGATCAGAGACGGTCGTCACCACCTCGGCTGGTCGACCCGCCAGCTGGCACGCCGCGCCGGCATCTCGCAGCCCTACGTCGTCGCACTCGAACGGTCACGGACGACTTCGCTTCCCAAAGGACCGACCCCCACCGTCGACGTCGTCGCGCGGCTCGCCGAGGCGCTCGAGATTGCACCGGTTGACTTGTTTTCGGCAGCCCTTCGGCAGGTCGCTCGACATGTACTCCTGGTCGTCGAGGACGACCAGCAATCGCCGCTGGAGCATGCCCGCAGCGTCACGCAGTCGAGGGTCGACTCGTGGATCTTGGCCGCATCGTCGCCAGAAAAGCAGCTCGCTGCATCCGACGGTCAGCATTCGATCAACCTCCGCCGCGACAGGCCACAGGCTTACGAGCCCGAACTGATTGTGCGATCGCTCTCGCACGAACTGGAGCATCTCGGTGGTGCGCTCGATGGCCGCCATGTAGGGCTCGTGTTCGCCGACACGTCCGACGTCATGTCGAAGCTCGACGATCCACGGACCATGATCTCCTTCGAGCATCGGTGGGCAGACGTCGTGACCGGGGCGGTGTCGGCGGTCGGCGCACACGCTGCGTGGAACATCTGCGTCTACGAGCTCGAGGCGCTGCGGGCGCTGGCCGACCCGATCGAGGTCACGCTCGACCTGATGCGCAGCCACGACACGTCGTGGGCGGCGAGGGGACGCCAGGTGACGACCGGGGCGGACGGTCCACGACGAATCCTCGAACAATTGCAGCCCCCGGGGATCGCTCGAAGCGTCTGGCGCACGACGACCAAACGGCTGATCGAAGAACTCGCGCTGGTTGCCTGACACACCGGCACGAGCACGATCGCCAAATCGACCATTTCTGAGCCCTGAGCTAGCATCGGCGAATGGCGGATGGCGGGGACATTCCACCCTGGCGGGCTCGGTTCGAGTCGGATCGTCTGTGCGTCCTGGGGCGAGTAGCGCTGCTGGTCGATCGGCGCGAGCATCCGCTGTCGGGAATGCCTGCACGCCTCGTCACGCTGCTGTGCTGCTCCGACGATCGCTGCGTCTCCTTGGACGAGTTGGTGGAGACGCTCTGGGCGGGGGCGCCGCCTGACACGGCGAGGCCCGCCCTCCACGTTCACCTTGGAGCAGTGCGACGTTGGTTGGCTCGATCCAACTCCGGCGTGGTTGTCGAGCGGTCATCGGTCGGCTATCGGATCAATCTTGGCGACCTCGAGCTCGACCATAGGTTGATGGTTGACCTGGTCGAGCAGGCCCATAGCGGGCTGCTGACGAATCCGGAAGAAGCCGCCGAGGTCCTCAGGTGCGCGCTCTCCCTGCCGCAGGGTCGGTTGGGCGGTATGACGAGCAACTCAGATGGGATCGCATTCCTGTCACAGCGGCTGGACGGGTTTCGACTCGCTGGAGAGGAAGATCTCGTCGAAGCGTTGCTGGCGACCGGTTCGTTCCAGGCCGCCGAGGCGGAGGCCGCCCGCCTGGTCGAGGAGAGCCCGTTTCGAGAAGTTCGCTGGGCACAGTTGATGCGCGCCCTGTATCTGGACAATCGCCCCCACGAGGCGTTGGCGACCTATCGATCGGTTCGAACGTTGTTCGTCGACGAGTTCGGCACGGAGCCGGGCCCGTTGCTCCAGAAGCTCGAACGGATGGTGTTGATGCACGATGTGCACGGCCTGGCGTCCGGCCCGCAACGACCGGCGATATCAACCACGGCGCCACCGATTGCCGGCCCGATCATGGGTCGTGGCGCCGAGTTGCGGCGCTGCGTCGAAGCGCTCGCCGCTCATCGGGTTGTCGCCATTCACGGCCTACCTGGCGTCGGCAAGACACGCCTTGCCCAGGAAACCTGTCGGCTCGCCGACAGGTCCCGTTCGGTTGTATGGGTCGATCTGCACGCACACACCGACCCTGTGCGGGCGACCGCGTTGGCTTCTGGCGCTTCGCCCGACAGTGAGCTTTCGCACATCTGCGAGCTGTTCGCCGGTTTGCACGCGCTCGTTGTGCTCGACAACGCCGAACATGTGGCAGCTGCCGTGGAGCAGTTCGTGATGGAACTGCACCGGGTGCTGCCCGAGCTTCACATTCTGATCACGAGTCGGGTGCGTCTGTCGGTCCCTGGCGTCTGCGTGGCGTTGAAGCCATTGCCGCTCCCGGGATCTGACGATTCGGATGAGGAGGTCGAGGCCAATCCATCCGTGTTGTTGCTGCGTGGTGCGCTTGCCGATTTCGCCCCTGCGGTTCGATTGACGCGTGACGAGGTGCTCGAGGTCTGCGCCGTCTCCGGTGGCCTCCCCTTGGCGCTCAGGTTGGCGGCCGGCGAATTGCGAGCGCTCGGCACGGCAGCTCGAGTTCGCGTCGCCGAGGCGGCGGTCTCATCGCAACTGGGGCAAATGGTGGCGGCCACGCTCGCCCTGCTGCCGCTCTGTCAGCAACAGGCCTATGCGTCGTTGGGTGTGCTCATCGGCGAGTTCGACGCCGGGTGTGGTGCCGCCGTGGCCGGCATGCCGGTCGAGGAGTTCATCACAACGATCGTGCAACTCGTCGACGCGGGCTTGATCGACATGGTGCCCGGGCCTCCGGCTCGATACCGGATCCTCCCCCCGCTGCGAGATGTAGCGGTTGGCGACCTGATCGACGGGCGGTCCCGCCAGCAGGCCTTGCACCGGCTGGCCGATTATGGGATCGCCGAGGCGAGAGCGATCGGTCGGGGCATACGACACGGTGAACGGATCGATGATGTCGAGCCGAGAACGATTGCCATGATCTCCGTGGCGCACACCGCGATCGGCCACCTGGCGACGACCGGCGACGCCGACCGGGCGCTCGAGCTCGCTGGCCGGCTCGACGCGGCGCTGTACATGCTGGGCTGGTGGACCGAGAAGAACCAGCTGCTCGACCGAGCTCTCGAGATCCCTGGCCCATCGAGTGCGGTCCGCGCTCGCGCGCTCGCCCTGCGCGGACGAGCTGGCGTGCTGTCCCAATTCGATCTCGGCTTTCTCACTGAAGCCGAGCGGATGGCGACGGCACTCGGTGATGAGATGCTCGCCGCCTACTCGGGACACCTGCGCGGGATCGCCTTGTGGTGGCACGGGGAGTACGAGGCTTCGCTGGCCGCGAATTGGTCGGCGATCGAACGCTTCAGCGCTGCCGGCCGAACGATCGAGGAACTCGAGGCACGCAAGTTCGTCGGTCTTGCGTTGGTCCAATCCGGCCGAATCGACGATGGCTTGCGAGAGCAGCACCAGGTCTTGGCCGGGTTCGAGCGTCTGGGGATCGCATTCCATGTCGCCCACAGCCTGGCGCTCTTGGGTCACAGCTACCGATATGTCGGTGATGACGACGCCGGGGAGGTCGACCTGCAAGCCTCACTCGACGGCTGCCGGCTGATCGGTAACCGCGGCACGGCGATCCATGTCCACCTCGGCCTCGGTGACATTGCCGTCGACAGGGGTGCCCCTGAGAGAGCGCAGCGTCACGCCACCGAGGCGATGACACTGATCACTCGCTCGCGCCTGCGTACCTACGAACCCTGGGCATGGACGCTGGCGACAAGAGTTGCGGTCCTCACCGGCGACATCGAGCGCGCCAAGGGTTGCGGTCGCAAAGCCCTCTCGGCGCTCGAGTTCGCCCCAGGCGGTGATGCGGCGCGTTTGGCATTCGAACTCGCGGATGTTGCGCTCCACCTCGACGACCCGCGCCGCGCGGCGCGCCTGATCGGTGCAGCGCGGCATCAGACCGAGCCCCGCGAGATGCCCTTGTCGTCGCCGTTGGACGAACAGCGGTACGGCGTCATCACCGATACGGCCCTCACCGCGCTCGGTCAAGACGCCGCTCACCACGTCACAGCCGGGAGCCGCTGCACGGTGGCCGAAGCGGCTGGCGACCTCCTCCAGCGACCTGACGAACGCTTGACGTGACTTTGCTCCGTCTTTGCTCACGCTTCGTACCCTCCGGCCATGACCAGGCGGGCAATCTTCAGCACGGGATCAAGCGACACCTCACCGTCAGTCCGGCGTCGCCGACGTGGCTCAGCGATACTGCTGGCAATCGCGTTGGCAGTACCGATCATGCTCGCCACTGGGCCCCGTCAGGCCGTGCATGCCGCGCTGACCAACGTCTGGCCGGCAAATGCGGCGGGCGATATCTACCCCGATGATCTGACCACGACCGATGCGTTGTTCGCGTACGTCACGTCCGACCTGCGCGGCGGGCGGGTCTGCGTGATCGCCGCGACCGGAGGGGGAAGCTGCGAACACCCTGCGATGGGCGAACCGAATGTGATCATCGGCATCGGCACGGTCTTCTCCCTGATCGAGGGGCCGGCATTGCTCGAGGGCACGTTTCGGTTGCGGACCGAAAGTGCACGCCCTGCGGGTGTCGAGGGATGGGAGGAGGGAGCGACCAGCGACGTGTTCACGATCGGCCCGTGCGGTCTCAACTGCGACTCGACCGTTGGCCGAGAGCAGGCCGACGCGTTCAAGGCTGCCAGCGCCGACGCCACGTTGCTGGCATCGAAGGCCTGCGACCATCTCGGCACCAGCGATGACGAGGAAGCCAAGTCGACGATCAAAGGCGGTCTCAAGGCGCTCGGAAGTCGTTCACTCGGACCGCAGTTGATCTTCATCGGCGGGTTCGCGTTCGGAGAATTGGGGCTCGAGTTCCAGTCGTACAACGACGTCGCCAAGAAGATCCTGATGATGCTCTCCTGCGAGGTCGCCAAGATGCACGAGGACATCGCCGCCGACCCGCCAGATCCGAACTTTGCCACGGTGCAACCGCCCGTGTTCTCGACGCTCCCGGCGTCCGGCCAGCCGGCCAGCGACGCGCTCGCCGAGGCGCTCGACCGTCAAGCGGCCTTCGGGATTGCGACGCGAGTCGCCTACGAGCGATATCAAGGTGCCCTCGCAGTCGGCGACGCTGCCGCCCAGCAGCGCCAACTCGACGCCGCCGGTGAATTCGGGCTGCAACTCGCCGACGCGATGCGCACCAGCGCCGACGCGCTGCGCGACGCGGCGGCGTCGACCGAGCCGGCTGTGGAGGGGGTCCCTGTGCACACCGTCGAGGCGCTCGCAGCGTTGAAGGCGATGGCTCAGCGGGTGACGACGACTGGCTTCACCGACAATGAGGTCGCACAGCTGCGGGCGCTCGGCGCCAACGACGCTCAGATCGTCAACGCCCGCACCTGGTTCAATCGGGCTCTCGACATCACTCCCGGGGCGACGCTTGATTCGGTGCTGCTCGAGATTGCCGATGGATTCGACGCGGCAGTAGGTGCAACCGACGCATTCGCTCGGCATGTCGCCGCAATCGTCGTCACGCAAGCACAAAACCACGCTCCGACTGCAGCCAGCCAAACGGTCTCGACAGCCAAGAACACGCCGGCGGGTATCACGCTGACCGGCAACGACGCCGACGGCGACGCACTGACGTTCGCGATCGGAACCGGGCCGAGTCACGGCACGCTGAGCGGCACCGTCCCGAGCATCACGTACACCCCGACCGCAGGGTATGCCGGCCCGGACTCGTTGACCTTCACGACCAGCGACGGGACCGACACCTCGACATCGGCGACGATCACGATCTCGGTTGGCGGTGCTCCAGTAGCGGCGTTCACACGTTCGCCTGGTGGGGGCCCGGCGCCGGCAACCGTGTCGTTCGACGCCACCGAATCCACCGATCTCGACGGCAGGATCGTGTCGTACGACTGGAATTTCGGTGACGGAACCACGGGAAGCGGTCGGATTGCCAGCCACCTGTACGCCAATGCCGGCACCTACCCCATCACGCTGACGGTAACCGATGACGACGGTCTCTCGAGCAGATCGCCCGATTCCGTCATCGTTGCGACTGTCGACGTCGCAAGTCTTTCCGTGCCGGTGTGTGGCGACCAGGATGATCTGCCAAGCCTGGTGCTGCAGTGTCGCGATTACATCTGGAGGCCGGGTGTTCAGACCTGGCTCGTGCCGGGTGCAGGGAACGTCGGCGTCACGTTCGACTTCGTCTACCGAACGGCCGCCTACCAGAACCAGCTCTCGGTGTTCGAGGTCGACGATGCGGCGGGCACCGTGGGCGGCGTCGCGCCCGGTGACCCGGCGTACGGGTCGCGGGCGCTCGCTCGAGCTCGGAACATCTTCGAGATCCCGTCGGACGCGTCGACGCCGGACGTCGCGCTGCCCTTCGCCGGCGGGACCCGCGTTGCCTTCTTCGTCAGCCAGAGTACGAACGAACAGCTCAACTCGGGGTTCTTCGGTGATCCCACCCCGAGGATGCTGTTCTCGATCGTGGCCGCCAACACCTTTCCCTTCTTTCAGGCGCTGTCGTTCGATTCCCTCGTCGGCGGGCCGGTGGAATTCGTATTCGAGGATCTCGTGGATGGTGGCGGTGGCGCGAACTATGCAGACGTCGTCTTCACCGCGACCAACCTCGTGAGTCCACCTGAAGCGAACCATGCTCCGATCGCGGTAGGCCAGACGCGGTCCACCTCCGCCGACACACCGTTGCCGATCACGTTGACCGGAGCCGACCAGGATTCCGACCCTCTGTCGTTCACGATCGTCAGCGGGCCGTCGCACGGGACCCTGACCGGCGTCGCTCCAAATCTCACCTACACGCCCCAGTCGGGCTACGTCGGCTCGGACTCGTTCAATTTCCTGGCCAGCGACGGGCAGGCGAACTCGGCGAACGCCGAGGTCACCATCCAGGTCGTTGCCCTCAACCGCCGGCCGGTGGCGAATCCCCAATCGAGGGTCACGCCGGCGAACACGTCGTTGGCGATCGCGTTGACCGGATCGGATCCCGACGGAGACGTGTTGTCGTTTTCTGTCATGTCCGGACCGCTCCACGGCTCGCTGTCGGGAGTGGCACCGGAGCTCGTCTACACGCCGGTCGCGGGCTACACCGGACCGGACGCATTTCAGTTCACGGTGAGCGACGGACAGCTGACATCAGCGGCCGGGACCGTCGCGATCACCGTCGGGAACGCTCCGCCGACGGCCAACGCCGGCGGCGACAGAGAGGTCGACCAGCAGCTCGGCACCTACTTCTTCGATGGGCAGCAGTCGTTCGACTCCGATGGGTCGATCGTCTCCTACACGTGGCACTGGGACGACGGCAGCGCGGACGAGGTGAACCCGTATTGGCTGTCGGGCCACGCCTTGAGCGTCGGTGTGCATCTGGTGCGACTCACCGTCACCGACGACCAAGGGGCCACCGACGAGGACACCATCACGGTCACCGTCCGAAACGTCGCTCCGACGGTGACGAGCGCCGACTCGCGACGTGTGCCGACCGGACTCGAACGCTTGTACTCGGTCGATGTCAGTGATCCAGGCGGGGTCGGTGACATCGAGAGTGTGATGTGGGATTTCGGCGACGGCACAACTGCGAGCGGGACCGCCGTCAACCACACGTACTCCGTACCCGGCACGTTCGACGCGACCGTCACCGCGACCGACGTTCACGGCGGTGTCGGGACGAAGCACGTGGCGGTCACGGTGCGCGCTCTCACCGCTGATGCGGGTGCCGATGTCACGGTGGCCGTGGGATCAGAAGTATCGCTCGGCGGCCCGAATACCTCGGCGGCCGAGTCGGAGACGTCCTTTCTGTGGGACTTCGGTGACGGCCTCACCAGCTCGGAACGCCTGCCCGTACACAGGTACGTCGACGACGGCATCTTCACGGCGACTTTGCGAGTCACTGACATCGCCACCAACACCGTTGTCACCGACACCGCAATCGTCACCGTCACCAACACCCCGCCGACGATTATCGGAATTGCCTACATCGCTACGCCCGAGCCAGGCGAACTCGCTTCGTTCCGCGCGTTTGCCACCGATCCCGGCGTGAATGACGTGCTCTCCGGCGTTTGGAGCTTCGGGGACGGAGGAACTGCTGCCGGCCTCTCCGCCGACCACGTCTATGCATCCGCCGGCACGTACACCGTCTCGGTGACCGTGTCAGACGGGGGCGGGGGATCGGCGACGACCACGCGTACAGTGCGCGTCGGCCCATTCGTCGGAAGTCGCGACTCGAAGGGCCGCGAGCACTGGCTCGCCTTCCAATCGAACCACGTCGGGACGCCGGAACTCTCCTTGTTCATCGCCGGTGAGACCGCCACTTCGGGCACGGTCGATGTGCCGGGAATCGGTTTTACGGCATCGTTCACGGTGGTTCCCGGCGCTGTGACCACGGTCGTGTTGCCGACCGAGGCGATGGTGCAGGCATCGGGCGTCTTCGGCGCCAACCAACCGTTGGCCGTCCACGTCGTCGCCAACGACGAGGTGACCGTCTACGGGCTCAACCGGATCCAATTCACCACAGACGCCTTCCTCGGGTTGCCGCTCGACGTGTTGGGCACCGACCACTTCGTGGCTGCTTATTCCGGGCCGATGCCTGGCGAGATTGCGATCGTGGCGACGTACAACAACACCACGGTCAACCTCACGCCGGTGGGTGACCTGCTCGGCGCCCCCTCCGACCCTGGCGGCCCCAAGGTGTTCCATCTCGATATCGGTGACGTCGTCCAGGTCCAGGGACCCGACCTGACCGGATCGCGAATCACTTCCGATCATCCCGTTGCCGTGTTCGGCGGCAATCAGTGCGCCAACATCCCGAATGGTTACGCCTTCTGCGACCACATCACCGAGCAGATGCCCTCGACCGACCTGCTCGGCAACCGGTTCGTCACGGTGCCGCTGGCAACCCGTCTGCTCGGCGACACGGTCCGTGTGATCGCCACGCAGGCGTCGACGACGGTGACGATCGGCGGTGTGGTGGTCGCCACAATCGGAGTCGGGGAGTTCTACGAGACCGTGCTCACCCAGCCATCGCTGATCCAGACCTCGCATCCCGCTTTGGTGGTCCAGTACTCCAACGGCCGAGACTTCGACCTGGTGACCTCCGACCCGTTCGAGATGTTGGTGCCACCCACCGAGCAGTACCTGCCCGCGTACACCGTCTCGACGCCGTCCACCGGCTTCAAGATCAACTTCCTCAACCTCGTCGCGCCGTCGGGGGCGCGGTCGAGTTTGACCGTCGACGGAATCGTCGTCGACCCAGCTTTGTGGACCTCCGTGCCGGGTACGACGCTGTTCGGTGCCCAAGTCCCCGTCAGTCTCGGCAGCCACCGCGTCGCCGCCGATGTTCCGATCGGTGTATTCGTGTACGGATTCGACGACTACGACTCCTACGGCTACCCCGGCGGCTTCCAGCTCGCCAGAGTCGGCGCCGTCACCGACCTCACCGTCAGGCCGTCGTCACAGTCGTTGGCGGTCGGTGTCGAGGGATGCGTCAATGCCACGGTGACCGACGGTGATGGTGTCGGGATTGTCGATGCGAGGCTCGACTTCGCGATCGTCGGGCCCAATCCGGCGACCGGATTCGTCTTCACCGACACGTCTGGCGTCGGCAGGGTCTGCTGGGCCGGCCGCAACGCGGGGACCGACACGGTCACGGTGAGCCTCGGGGCGCTGTCGCGATCAGCGACCATCATCTGGTCGTCCGGAACGCCGGTCAACCATGTCCCGGTGGCGGATTCGAAGTCGGTGTCGACGGATGAGGATGTGGCGGTGGGGGTGGTGTTGTCGGGGAGTGATGGTGATGGTGATGTGTTGACGTTTGTGGTGGTGTCGGGTCCGTCGCATGGGGTGTTGTCGGGTTCGGGTGCGAGTCGGACGTATACGCCTGACAC
>JAYVFI010000064.1:0-31959 GCA_043773365.1 Ilumatobacteraceae bacterium | reverse complement strand
TTTTCGAGCAGGAGCGGGATACGAGCGCGAATGAGTTCGATGGCAATTTGATGATGATATTGAGTCGGCGCAGCGACCACGACCGCGTCAACCATACTGAGATCCGGCTCGGGCAGCCACCGGGATCCCAGCCGCTGAGCGACCGGCTCGCCCGCCGACGCGGAGGGATCGGCAACCCACGCCAATTCTGTTCGGTCGTTGGTCGCAATCACCCTCGCGTGCAACGAGCCCATCGACCCAACACCAATCACACCAATTCGCACGACCATCTCAGGCTGCCATCAATGACGAGATAGTCGAGATGATGCGATCAAGATCTGATTCAGATAGCAACGGATGAACGGGAAGTGAAAGGCATTCACGAACGACTCGCTCCGCGACTGGGAACTCGCCGATGTGCACCTGCGGATGACCGCGGTAGCAATCGTAGTCGAAGACGAGTTTCGGATAGTAAATGCCACTGCCGATACCGGCTGCCGCCAACCCGGCAATCAGTTCATCGCGACTCAGCCGGGCGTCGTCGTCGACCATGATCGTGTACTGGTGCCACACGTGATGACGGCCGACCAATGCGTGTGGAGGCGTTATCCCCGGAACAGCGGCGAGACCCTTGCTCAGACGGTTCGCATTGTTCTGGCGGGTTTCGACGAGTTGATCGTAGGTCGACAACTGTGGCACACAAATTGCTGCTTGCAGATCGGTCAACCTGAAGTTGTTACCCGCCATTTCATACACGTAACGCTCGCGCATTCCCTGGTTTCGTAACACTCGTAAGTAATCGGCAATGCTGTCGTCGTTGGTCGAGATGAGGCCACCCTCGGCTGACGTGATGTTCTTCGTGGCGTACAGTGAGAAACAACCGATTCCCCAACTACCGGCCGCCCGAGAACCGATGCGGGCACCATGCGCCTGGGCCGCGTCCTCGATGATACCGAACCCGTGGATCCTGGCAATCTCGGCGATCTCTGGCATGTCAGCGCATTGCCCGTACAAATGCACCGGCATGACAGCTCGAGTTCGCTCGGTGACCGCCGACGGGATCATGGATGGATCAATGTTGAAATCCGTGGATGAGATGTCTGCGAACCTCGCTGTCGCCCCAGACGCGATGATCGCGTTGAGCGTGGCGACAAATGTGAACGGGCTGGTCACGACCTCATCACCAGGCCCGAGTCCACTTGCCATCACCGCCGCGATCAGGGCCGTAGTCCCATTGTTGACCGCAACGACGTGCTCGACACCGATCATCTCAGCGAACTCACGTTCCAGCCGGGCGACCATCGGACCCTGGGCAACGATTCCTGACCGGATAACCTGCAGGACCGATTCCTCAACGTCAGGCCCAAGCTTGACAGCCGAGATGGGGATGAACGAGTTCGTCACGAGCGAAGAGGCTAGCCCCTCGCGGCAGAAGCTACGCTGCCGCCCGCACCCGGTCGAGCCAGCCCAGCAGGATCGCCACCGCTCTTGGGTCGTGCCTCAAACGGTGGCCGGCGCCCTGGAGCAGGCTCAGCTCGGCCGCTCCGTGGGATTCTGCCAACTGTCGGGCGTCGGAGGTTGGAACGCTTTCGTCGTCCTCTCCGTGCATCACGAGCATCGGCCTCGGGGCAAACCGGCTGGCAGCCGCGGCCGGGCGAAAACGTCGGAAGGCGCGCGACCAGTCATCCATCGACTTCGGGAAACCGGGAGTTCGGATCGCCCCGATTTCTCGCGCATGGTCGAGGAACCGTCTCGGATGGTCGGCCCAGTCGTCGAAGTCGGCGCGCGGCGACAACAGTCCAACGGCTGACACCCTCGGATCGTCTGCCCCAACACAGATTGCAATCGACCCACCCGTATTCGTCCCGACCAGCACGACCCGACCGACACCGGTCGTGGTGGTCAGGAAGTCGATCGCCTCACGCAGGTCATCGACCCACGCTTGTAGGGAGAAGTCGCCGGTCGACATCCCACAACCCCGAAATGTGAACGTCATCGCCACGTAGCCGACTTCGTAGGCGATCCGGTCGACCAACTGGGGAAACGTGCCGCCTGAGCCGCGGGCATCGATCGGACCGATCGGGAAGCCGTGACACAGGATCAGCCCTGGTGGGTCGTCGTCGAACGTCCCTGCGGCGGGTTCCTGGAGGTGGTATGCGAGCGATGCGCCACCGCTTGGAAAAGTGGCGTCAGGCACGCGGTTTGCGGTGCATCCGCCGCGTTCCCGGCTTTGCGAGTGTGTAGCCGCGATTGCGAGCCTCGACGAGCGTGTCGGGTCCGAACTGGATGCCGACCCCTGCATCGACCAGTTCCGAGATCACCGACTGGTCGCTCCAGGAGTCGAGGTCGTACACCAACTGGGTTCGCTTGTCCCCGACGAAGCGGGCGTGCTCGAAACGAGATGGGCGCTCCATCTCCCCAACGTAATCGACGGATCACCGCAAGCCTGCACACGAGCAGAAGGGGGAGCGCCGAAGCACTCCCCCTTCCGTGAACTTGACTGATTGAGACCGAACGAACGCGTTGAACCGGCGGGACCATCTCCGGTCGTTCGTTCAGCGGGGTTGGCGTGAATTCGCCAGGCGGTCCAGCCTGTTGACCTAGCGGCCAACCACCTCCAGGGTCCCGCAATAACTGTCGATCATGTGATTGGACCACCTCCCTTCTCTGGTGAGAAAAGTTAAGCACATTCTGTAACTGGCGCACAACAGGTTCGATAGCCGACCACGGAGGAGATCGTCAGCGAAGCAACCCGCGGACCACACTCCACCAGATCAACACCGCGACGGACCACTAGATCCGACGACCCGAAAAGGCGATCGGTACAACATCGCCCGTCATGGGGGGGCCAGTCCGCCTGGAGTAGGTTTGCCCAGTCGAGAAACCGTGAGTCACCGGTCATCTCGGCGAGCATTCTCAACTGGGCGATGTGCTCAGGGTGGTAGTCGGTGTTTTGCCAGTCCGCCGATTGGCAATAGTTCGCTCGAGCGCAGTAGTACGAGATGCCGCCTTCATGGCGAATGATTGGCATGACGCTCAACACGGTTGTGGCGGCACCGTCGAACATGGTTGCTGCTAACTCATCGTGGGTGAGCATGTAGTAGTCGTGCAGACCGTACATCGCGTAGATGTGACCATTGAGCACCTGCAATGGCGGCGCGTCTCCGGCGTACTCTTCCAGCCACAGGTCACCGTCATCGACGATGACCGCCCATGGTTCACCCGACGCGTACCGCTGACCGAATGACGCGAAGACCTTGTCGGCTAAGGACCGCCAACCGGTGTCGGGTTGCAGGCGATCGAGTCGCACCAGAAGCGACAAAACCTGCCCTTGTGCCATCGCTGACCACCACGGGGCATGCAACGTCACCTCGTAGTAGGTCCAATCGAACTCGTAAGGGAACCAGAGTGCGCCCTCGCGGTCGACAGAGTCGTCGAGCAAGGACCGGGTGTTGGCTAGGGCACGATCGAGATAGGTTTCGATTCCGGTGTGGTGGTAGGCGTCGAGTGCCCTGATTGCGTAATATGCACGTGCGACCGGATGGTATGCCTGGACCCCCTGCGGTGTCGCGTATGTGTAGTCGAAGACACCTTCTGCCGTTACTGGTCGGGAGGGGTCGTCGAGAGCGAGCATTGGTTCCTGATTGGTGTACGGGGTCGTCTCGACCGGCAGCGGAATGTAGCCGCTCGTCCTGAACGGGTGGTCGTGAGTGATAGACGAGTCGACGGCCCAGGGTTGCGGCTGACTGCACGCAGAGAGCGCCAACAGTGCGACCCCAGCAACCGCGAGTCGCCTCCTCACCTTGCCGCGCCGAACGACTGAGGGAGCGTGGTTCACGGTCGTCCTCATTCCCTGATGTGTGTTCGCGCGCGAGCACGAACGGTAGGTGGCCCGGTTGCGGTCCTTCAAATCCTGGGGTCAGCCGTGGTCGCCGTCTGACGCGATGGCACGCGTGGGCTGCTCAGAAATCATGTTCGTGGGCCGTGCTATCCAGCGAGTGTGCCATCCCGGAAGTGAACCGCCCCAGGGAACTCGATGAACTCGACAGCGCGATGCTGCTTGTCGGTTCGCGCAATCACGTGCCCGGTGGCGATGTTCAACGCCGCGAGCAGATCGATGACTCCGCGGCGGACGTCATGGGGTTCGGCGTTTCGAGTCGAGCCTGTCAGCTGCAAGCAGCACGATCGGAGATCGCTGAGCGACCGACATCGGAGCCTTCGGACGTTTCGACCAATGCTCGATGGTCCCACGATCCTCATCCGACATCGTCAAGACCGCTTTGGGACGACCACGACCAGCCACCCACTGATCGGACTACGAATCCACCATCAACGCGACCAGTTTCCGACGCACCACGCTAGCTAGGACCCCAGGGAGCATCCGATCATCGAACTCGAGCCTTCCGGGACGACTCGGCTCAGGCGATGAAGTATCCGAGCACGTCGGCGATTACGTCGCAGTCAGCGGGGGGGCTCGTGATTGACAACGAAGCCTCCGCCCCGAGCTGGCAGATCACCAAATTGGCGACCGTCTGACCGGGCACGATATTGAGGTTCGACGTGTTCGGCTGATCAGAGCCGTATGGCCAAACCGTCACAAACGAGGCACCGGCAGCATTCGTCGCAGTCACGTTCAACGCGACAGCCTCAGCGTTGTCGGGAACCCCGGCACGGCCACCGACCACCAATTGCAGTGTCACGTCGAGTCCGATCGGTGCAACCGGTGCCCCCAAACCGATACGCGTGTCGAGTATTCGGGTTGGTGCCAACGTGACAAGCTTGCAGCCGTCGCCACCGAAGTAACCGAACACGTCACCAAGGGCATGCTTGGCGTCGCCCACGCTGTCAAGCGTCAAACGCCCGCCGACACCCAGTCGACAGATCACCAAATTGGGTACCGTGTCGTTGGCGAAGAAATTGACATTCGATGTGTCCGCAGCAGCAACACCGGCTGGCGTCAGCCGCAAGAAGCCAGGGGCGTTCGGCTCGGTAACCGTCAAGTTCATGACGACTGCCGTCGCACCGAACGAAGGAACACCGGCTAAACCGCTGACCTGAATCTCAGCCGACTGCAGATGCCCGAGCTTGCCCTCGGCCACGCCATGCCCAGTGCGGGTGTCGAACAGTCGCTCGGGTTGCAGCGGAACGAACGCATCACCGTTAGTCAACGTGAAGTAACCGAACACGTCCACAAGGAGGGTCGCGCCGGATCTACAGCATGTCGTCGAGCGGGGCTTCGGGGCCGACCGCACCGATCGCCTCGAAGTACTCGAGATGGGCGTTGACGACGTTGACCGCGTCGACATCGTCGAGCAGCGAAATCCCGAGACGTTCCGCTTCGCCGAGCAGGAACGCGATCAGCGTCACGTCGTTGACGACGATCCGTTCGTCGATCGATTGACGCGCGTCGACCGCCTTGTCAGGCTGCAATCCGCGCTCGTGCAACCATCGCAGGTGGGCTCGCAACAACTCGTCGACCTCAGCAGGGGTCAGCCTGGCCTGGCTCTCGGGTGGCAACCGGTCGGCGACGAAATCGACCGCCTCATCGATCAGATACACGGCCCGCGGCGCCACCGAATCGAGCCGACGCGCCTCCCGCCCGATCGCCCCAGCAGCAATCGCAAACGCCAGCAACGCCGCTCCAACCGCAAAGATGACCACGGTTGCGTTCACGATCCGAGCCTACGCCGCCCCGCGAGTGTGGCGTGGCAGCCTCACAACAATTGCCCTGTCGATGCGACTTCGCACACCGGTTCTGGTGGCGCGATCAGGTGGCGGTGACATCAGATCGCGCCAGCAGACCACTCACACCGGTTCTGTTGGCGCGATCAGGTGACGGTTGCACATGATCGCGCCTGCAGACCACTCACACCGGTTCTGTTGGCGCGATCAGGTGACGGTTGCATCAGATCGCGCCAGCAGACAGCTTGGGTCGGTTGTGCCCGCCCGCTCCGACGCCGAGGACTTCAGATCCCGATTCGTTGTGCGAGCAGTTCGCGGTGGTACGTCGGGTCTCCGAACAAGAGCTCGGAGCTCTTGGCGCGCTTGAAGTACAGGTGGGCTGGGTGCTCCCAGGTGAAGCCGATCCCACCGTGGATCTGGATGTTCTCGGCAGTGGCGTGGAAGTAGGCCTCCGAGCAATACGCCTTGGCGAGCGAGGCGACCGATGGCAACTCGTCGTTCATCTCGCTGGCACACCACAGCCCGTAGTACGCGGCCGACTTCGCCGACTCGACTTCGAGCAGCATGTCGGCGCACTTGTGCTTGATCGCCTGGAACGAACCGATCGGGCGGCCGAACTGGACGCGGTCCTTGGCGTACTGCACCGCCATCTCGAGCACGAACTGGGCCCCGCCGACCTGCTCGGCAGCGAGCCCCACGGCGGCGAGGTCGAGCACTGTCGACAGGATCGACCAGCCACCGCCGTCGGTTCCGATCAACGTCGCCGACGTGTTGTCGAAGGTCAGCTTCGCCTGCTTGCGGGTCTGATCCATCGTGGCCAGTGATTCACGCGTCAACCCGGAGGCGTCACCCTCGACAGCGAACAGGCTCACGCCGGCTGCTGTGCGGGCGGCAACGATCAGCAGGTTGGCGGTCGCACCGTCGATCACGAAGCTCTTCACGCCAGACAGGGTGTACCCGTCACCGGACGGTGTGGCGGGCATCGTGATGCCTGCCTCGTCCCACTTGCCGGATGGCTCGGTGAACGCCAGCGCGGCGATCGTGGCGCCGCTGGCGATTCCCGGCAGGTGAGCCTGCTTGGCAGCCTCGTCGCCGGAATGGATCAACGCATTGGCAGCCAGCACAACGGAGGAGAAGAACGGCGCGCACAACAGGGCGCGACCCATCTCCTCGAGCACGATCCCCAACTCGACATAGCCGAACCCGGAACCGCCGTACTCCTCGGGAATGTGGAGGCCTTGCAGGCCCATCTGCTCCCCCATCTGATTCCACACCGCCGGGTCGTAGCCGGACTCGGTTTCCATCTGCTCCCTGACGGCACTCTCCGGGCTCTTGGCTTCGAGAAACGAACGAATTGTGGAGCGCAGTTCTTCTTGTTCTTCCGTAAAGGCGAAGTTCATCGAGAGATTCTGGACGAGTTGTCAGACCGTCGCAAATCTGCTTATGTACACATGTGGACACACTTGGGATCCGAGAGCTCCGGCAGTCGTTGGCGGAGGCGGTCCGGCGAGCGGAGGCCGGCGATCGCACGATCGTGACCAGCCACGGTCGGCCCGTTGCTCAACTCGCACCGCTCGACGAGGCGGCTCCCGACATCGAACGACTGATCTCAGCCGGCGCGCTGATTCCGCCCCGCCGCACCGGGACCTGGCGCGCTCCCGTGGCAGTCCCGATCTGGTCAGGGGTTCGGATCGATCGAGCGCTGCGCGAGTTGCGCGGATGACGCTCGCGCTCGACACCAGCGCGCTGTTGGCACTCGCCGTCGACGGTCCGGAACGGGCGGTCGTGCTGACGGCGATGGAGGCCGACCCGATCTGGTGCGCGTCTGCGCTGGCACTCACGGAGGCGCTCCCGGCGATCGATCGCTTGACGGGTGAGACGGTCCTGCGCACCGATCTGGAGGATGCGATCCGACTCGCCTGGGACCACGTCCACATCGTTCCGATCGATCAGCGCTGCCTCGATCGAGCCGCCAACCTGTCGCGACTGCAACCGGTTCGACTGACCGACGCGATCCACTTCGCGGCTGCCGAGCGACTTCCGCGTCCGGTCACGTTCGTCACGTTCGACCCGGTCCAGATCGGCGTCGCGCTCGGCCTCGGCTTCGAGGTCCGCTCGACCTGAGTCGACCTGAGTCGACCGGTCACGTGATCACGACGACTCGGTCGCCGACGTTGATGAAATCCCAGATCATGTCGGCATCCTCGGGCAGCAACCGAATGCAACCGGACGATGCGCCGCGCGCATCCAGATCGCCGACGGTGTCGAGTGCTTGCACGAACGCTCCCGACCTGTAGGTCGGCATGCTGTGGAACCCGACCCGGGCGCCGGTGTACTCACCCTCGGCGAACACGACGAAGTGCGTCATCTCGCTGTACTCACCGGAGAGGATCGATGCCGCTTCGAGGTCCTTCTCGAGCACGTTGTAGGTCCCCGGATCCGGCTGATTCCACGATGACGTGATCGGGATCTCCGCGACGATCCCACCGTCTTGGCATGTCCATGCCCGCTGGTAGAAGCGGTCGACGACGACCAAGCGATCTGACCCGGTACAGGTCGCCGGATCGGGTGGAAGTTCCTCTCCGCCGACCCACACGCCGAGCGCGCCGGCCGATTGCGGGCCGACGATGCCGTCGACGATCACGCCGGATTGCTGCTGAAAGGCCTCGACCGCAACTTGCGTGACGGCATCGAACGTCTCGTCGGGAGGTTCGGTGAACAACCCAAGTGCCGTCAGCCGGCGCTCCAGGCACTCGACACCCGGCGAGACGACATCGAGTGCCAGCCGAGTCGAGATCGCGCAGTCACCGGCCTCCGTCTTGGACACGTCATCGATGGGTGCCGGTTCGACCGTCGTGATCGGGGCGTCGGTCGATGCGATCGATGCAGGCTCGGATGACGATTCGGATGACGGTTCGGATGACGATTCGGATGACGATGCCGATGTGGACGACTCGACCGGCGTCGTTGCCGCATCACCGGAGTCCAGCGAGCAACCGACCCCAGCGATCGTCAGGGCGGCGGCCGCCACTCGAAGCAGCGCACGCGGCCGAGTCGACATGGCCAACGAGCGTACCGTCGCCATCGTGCGCGACACTGGCGCCATGTCGACGCCAACCATCACCCTCCACTGGTCGAACGCAGATGTCGAAGTCCACAAGGTCGTGGTCGGCTCGTACGACAACAACGTGTTCGTCGTTCGCTGTCGGCGGACTGGCGAGTCCGTGCTGATCGATGCCGCCAATGAACATGAATTGCTGCTCGCGATGTGCCAACGTCTCGGCGTTCGCAGGGTCCTCGAAACACACGGGCATTGGGACCACATCGGGGCCGTGTCACAGCTTCGGGAGGCCGGTTACGAAGTTGCCGTCACGGCAGCCGATGCGCCGATGTTGAAAGACGTCGGCTACGACGTCTTTCTCGACGACAAAGAGGTCATCGAGGTCGGCCGACTGCGCCTGCACGCCATCCACAATCCAGGCCACACACCGGGTTCGATCTCGTTCCAGGTCGAGGGGACGCCACTGCTCTTCACGGGCGACACGTTGTTCCCAGGAGGCCCGGGCGCGACCAAGTTTGAAGGTGGCGATTTTGCCGCGATCATCGATTCGATCGACAACAAGCTGTTCCTGTTCCCGGAGAGCACGATCGTGCTACCGGGTCACGGCGGCGACACGACGATCGGAACGGAACGCCCGCACCTCGCCGAGTGGGTCGCTCGCGGCTGGTGATCAGTCGGTCCGCCCTGAGGCGTCGAGATCACGGCGCCGGTCGCGGACTCTGGCTTCGGCGAGCAGTCTGCGCGAGGCGGCCTGGAGGTCGGCAAGAAAGGCAACGACCCAGATCTGGACGGCGACGATGATCAGCACGCCGCCGACGACGAGGCTCGGGAGACGGCTGCGATACTCGTCGGCGAACAGCCAGTACAGGCTCCACCGAACCAGCAGCGCCAAGCCGAGCACGAACGGAATCATCCCGACCCGAAAGAAGAACCGGAACGGATAGTAGAGGGCGAAACTGCGAACGATCGTCTGACCCGATCGACGCAGGTACTGCCCCATGTTCTTGGACAGACGTGACGGCCGTGTTTGCGGATTGACCCGGATCGGCACCGACGTAACGGCCAGCCCCTCGGCTTTGGCCTGCATCAGGGTTTCCATCGTGTAGCTGAATTTCCCGAACACCTGGAGTCGCAGCGCGGCGTCACGGCTCATCGCACGGAAACCGCTCGGGGCATCCTTGATATCGGTGCCGGAGAACTGGCGCACGACCCACGAGCCGACGCGTTGAAGACGTTTCTTGAGGAATGAGAACTCGTCGATCTGGTTGATCGGCCGCTCTCCGACCACCATGTCGATGCCATCGTTGAGCACCGGTCCAACGAGATCAGGGATGCAGGACGCGTCGTATTGGTTGTCGGCGTCGGTATTGACCACGACATCAGCGCCGAGTCGCAGCGCCGCATCGAGTCCAGTCATGAACGCCGCCGCCAGCCCCCGGTTCTTGGCGTGCCGCACGACGTGATCGACGCCCAGTTCTCGGGCGATCTCCGAGGTTCGGTCCGCGCTCCCGTCATCGATCACGAGCCATTCGACAACATCGACGCCAGGGACGACGCGAGGCAGCGCCGCCAACGTCTCGGGAAGTGTCGCCTCCTCGTTGTAACACGGGATCTGGATCACCAGTTTGATCGGGCGACGGTCAGTGTCACTCATGCCGCCGTGAGCATAGGCGGGACGACCAGATACCGTCCTGCACGTGAACGCTGAAGTCGCCAACGTCGCCGGCAACAACTACGACAAGTACGCCTCGACCAACCCGGTCGAGAAGAAGATGATGGCCGGGTTCTTCGCCGCCCTCGACCACATGTTGCATGGTCTGACCCCCTCGATCGTCGTCGAGTTCGGTGCCGGTGAAGGGCGGATCACCCAACACCTCGTCGAGAAGTTCCCGAACGCTTCCGTGATCGGGCTCGACCTTCCCGACGACGAACTGGCGGCGGAATGGCAATCGATCGACGTGCCGATGTTCTTCGGCGATGCCACCCGCCTGCCGCTGACCGACAACAGCGTCGATCTGATCGTCGGGCTGGAAGTGTTGGAACACATTCCCGACCCCGGCCGGGCGCTGCGCGAGATCAGCAGAGTCTGTCGCGGCACGGCGATCCTGTCCGTTCCACGCGAGCCGATCTGGCGGATCGGCAACATCGCCCGCGGGCGATACATCGGCGCGCTCGGCAACACACCCGGCCACATCAACCACTGGTCGGCGGGTTCGTTCAAACGCTTCGTCGGCGAACACCTCGACGTCACCGAAACCGCTCAACCACTCCCCTGGACCATGCTCCAAGCCACCCCCAAGGCAACGCCCAGGTAACCCGTGATTGTGTCAGCACATACGACCTCGGAGGTCGTATGTGCTGACACAATCGCGGGTTGGGGGGAGGGGGTTAGTAGCCGGAGGGGTTGGCGGATTGGACGGCTTGTCGGACGGCGTCGATGATCACTCGGATCTGGGCGTAGTCGGGTGATCCGGGTTCGATCAGCGGCGGCACCAGCCCGACCGATTCGACGATCGCCGTGCTGTCGCCCAGCGTGTCGAGCAGGTCGCTGAATTCGGACGACGACAGTGATGTTCGCATCGAATCGTCGAGGACGCCGGCCATCGTGCCGAAACCGCCGATCGCGTCGGACGCCGAAACCTGAGAACCCAGCGCCGCCAGCAGTTGGCGTTGGCGACCCATCCGCTGGTAGTCGGAATCCGCCGAACGGGAGCGGGCATACGCAATCGCCAGTGTCCCGTCCATCTCGACCGCCCCGGGCCCGACCGAACTCGGAATCGCGTGCTTGCCGCCAGGGATGCTCGGGGGAAGCGGGACCGAATCGTCGAGGTTGATCGTGAACCCGCCGACAGCGTCGATCAACTCCAAGAATCCCTGCATGTTGACCAAGGCATAATCGTCGATCTCGACGTCCAAGGAGTAACCGATCGCTTCCGACAGTGCGACCGCCTCCGGCTGGAGTCCCTCACGTTCGTAATACGCCATCAAATCGTCGTGGGTCGACACGTACGGGAACACGGCGTTGGCGAGGTCGTCGAATCCGTTCGGGAATTGCGCCGCCAGGGGCGAACCAGGCACGAACTGCAGGCGCGTCAGGTTGCGTGGGATCGAAACCAAACCCGCCCGCCCCGACCCGTTGTCGATCGTCACGAGGATCATCGTGTCGGTTCGCAGACCCCATCGACCCGGACCCGCGTCCCCACCGAGCAGCAGGATGTTGGTCACCCCCGTGGGGGCACCGGTTGGCACGTACAGCGGCGGGGTACCGCCTTCGGAGAACACGTTTGCGACCACGCTGCGAGCCTGGTTGGCGCGAAACGTCAGCCACAGTACGGGGATCCCCATCGCCACCACGACCAGCGTCGCGACCGCAGTCTTGGCGCCGATGCCGCGTGCCACTCGATAGGCGTGAGCGATCTCGGCGATCGCCAACAAGCGGGCAACCACCACCGCCAACCCGACGACGGTCACCGCCGTGAGGAACCGCGAGTCGAGCGCCAATCCGACGAGGTCGTCGCGCTGCTTGACCGCCCAGGCGACGGCGACGAGCGGCACGGCGAAACCGAGGATGAACAACAACAGGCCCAACGCCGGTGTGCGCCGCATCGCCGGCGCGCCCGGGACGACGATCGAGGCAGCCATCTGGAGACCTGGCGAACCGGCGGGTGCGGGGCTACGACGAGGAGGCGATGGAAACGCCTCCAACCGATCGAGGGCATGGGTTCGAGGTTCCTGCGACATCGCCGCGGACTCTACGAGCCGCAAACCGATATGCGGTGTCGGCGGTCGATACCGGCCGGGTCAGCCGATACAAGCGGATCGTCAGTATCCCGACGGTTGGCCACTGACGAGGGCGAGCATCACTTCCGCCACGATCCTGTCGAGTCGGGCGTAGTCGGGTCGGCTCGGCTTCACCAGTGGTGGTACGAGACCGACCGATTCGACGATCGCCGCCTGGTCGCCGACGATCGCGATCAGGTCGGCGAACTCGCCGCCTGACATCGTCGTTCGCAACGCGTCGCCGAGCGCCCCGGTGATGTCGGAGAACCGGAGCACGAGATCTGCCGTCGAGATCTGTGATCCGAGCGCCGCCAGCAACGCGCGCTGCCTACGCATCCGTTGGTAATCCGAGTCGTCGTAGCGGCTACGGACGTACCCGAGCGCCGTCGTGCCGTCCATCGTGATGGTCCCCGGTCCGAGCGTCGGAGGTAACTCGTGCTTGGCGCCGGGCACGTTCCCGGGCATCGACAGAGCCCCTGGCAATTCAATCGTCACCCCACCGAGGGCATCGATCAACTCGAGAAACCCCTGCATGTTGACGAGTACGACATCGTCGATCGAGACACCCAAGGAGTAGCCGAGCGCCTGGGCGGTCGCCACCATCCCCGGGGATTGGTCGTTTCGTCCGTAGAACTCGCGCAGCCCACGGTCTCGCGACACGATCGGGTACACGGCATTCGCCAGTTCTGGGAAGCCATCGGGATATCGGTCGGCGAGCGGCGTATCTGGCGGAAACCGTAATCGCAGCAGGTCGCGCGGGACCGAGATCAATCCGGCCCTGCCGGAGGCTTCATCGACGGACAGCAGGATCATGCTGTCGGTTCGCAGACCCGACCGACCGGGGCCGGCGTCGCCGCCGAGCAACAGCACGGTGCGCACGCCGACGAGCGGCGACTTGTCGAGCGGAACGAGCGTCGTCGACGTGGTCGACGTCGTCGTGGTCGGCGGCGCCAGCGTGACTCGTGGAACGGTGTCGATCGTCGTCGTCGGAGGCATGGTGGATGAGGTCGTCGTCGTGGCAACGGACGTTGGTACGTCGAGTTCCGACAGGTCGAAGACCGGTTCGGGCCGGCCCGCGACGAACACCTCGTCGATCGTGCTGCGAGCGCCGATCGCTCCCGCCATCACGAAGCCGATCGGCACGGACACGACCGCCAGCGATGCAAACGCGGCGACCGCGAACACGAAGAGCTCGGGTGAATGCCAACGATTCCTGGTGAACTCGATGATCGCCACGAGCCGAGTTGCGATGATCAAGGCGCAGGTCACGATCACCCCGAGATGGAAGCGATCGTCGAGCAACGTGTTGAGCCGGCTGCCGCCTCGAACGAGCGTCCAGATCGCCATCGCGATCGGGGCGCCGACGCCACCGGCGAGCAGCACGACTCCGAGCCGGCGGTGACGTCGGAGCATCGAGAGTCCCGGAACGAGCATCGTCGTGACGAGGACTCGGATGACCCCAGGAACGGCGTCGGAGGGGATCTCGTCGCTCACGGCGCAACAGTACGGCACGGCCACCGACAGGCCGGATTTCTCCTACCTGCGTAGTGTTAATCACGAGGTCGGAACCGTAGAATCCATGTCCATGACCGAGTTGTTTCGCGTCGAAGGCTTGCACGCCCGCCCCACCGCAGAGCAGGGCGCGGCCCCGCTGGCCGAGATCCTGAAGGGTCTCGACCTCACCGTCGACGCCGGTGAGGTGCATGCGATGATGGGTCCCAACGGGTCCGGGAAGAGCACGCTCGGCAGCACACTGCTCGGCTCGCCGGAATATGAAGTAACCGCTGGCCGGATCCTGTTTCACGGGGACGACGTGACGGCGTGGCCAACGGACGAACGTGCCAAGGCCGGGATGTTCCTCGCATTTCAGTACCCGCAGGAAATCCCAGGGGTCTCCGTGATCCAGTTCCTTCGACAAGCGCTCTCGGCTCGCAAAGGGATCGATCTGTCGGTGCTCGAGTTGCGGCTGGCGACGATGGAGTGGATCAAACGGCTCGGAATGGATTCGTCGTTCGTCGATCGGTACCTGAACGAAGGCTTCTCGGGTGGCGAGAAGAAGCGCAACGAGATCATGCAGATGGCGATCCTCGAACCGGAGATCGCGATTCTCGACGAGACGGATTCAGGTCTCGACATCGACGCCCTGCGAATCGTCGCCAAGGGCATTCGTGAGGTCCGGACGCTTCGCCCGACGATGGGCGTCTTGCTGATCACCCACTATCAACGGCTGCTCGACGAGATCGAGCCGGATCGCATCCACATCCTCGTCGACGGCCGAATCGTCGAAAGCGGCGGCATGGAGTTGGCCGCGCAACTCGAACGAGACGGCTACGAGGCGTTCCGGGCCGGCGTGTGAGCGGAGAGCGGGCGATGACCGTCGATTGGACCAGTGTCCGCGAGGATTTTCCGATCCTGACGCGTCAGATCGACGGACGCCCGTTGGTCTATCTGGACTCGGGGAATACCTCCCAAAAGCCTGTTCGAGTGCTCGATGCGATGGATTCGTTCCAGCGCACCGCATACGGTCCGATCAATCGGAGCGCATATCGTCTGGCGGCGGAAGCGACCGATCGTTTCGAAGCGGCTCGCTCCGCAGTTGCCCGTTTCATCAATGCGCCCAGCGCTGACGAGGTGGTGTTCACCAAGAACGCCACGGAGGCGATGAACCTCGTTGCCTCATCGTGGGGCGGCGCCAACCTGGTCGCCGGTGACGCCGTGGTGCTCACGCACATGGAGCATCACGCCAACATCGTGCCGTGGCACATGCTGGCTGCTTCGCTCGGGATCGAAATTCGCTGGGTACCGCTGACCGCCGATGGTCAGCTCGATCTGACCGATCTCGACCAGCTGTTGGACGGCGCCAAGGCGTTTTCGTTCACGGCGATGAGCAACGTGTTGGGCACGATTACGCCGGTCGCCAGGTTGGCTGCGGCGGCCCACGAAGCCGGGGCGATCGCGATCGTCGATGCCTGCCAGTACGTGCCCCACAACGTCACCGACGTGCAAGCCTGGGACGCGGACTTCATCGCCTTCTCGAGCCACAAGATGTGCGGGCCTTCAGGGATCGGTGCGGTGTGGGGGCGGATGGAACTGCTCGAAGCGATCCCGCCGTACATCGGCGGCGGCAACATGATCGCCGATGTACGTCTCGAGGGCTTCACGACCGCAGCCGTGCCGGCCAAGTTCGAGGCGGGCACGCCGGCGATCACCGAAGCGATCGGTTTCGGGGCTGCCGTCGACTACCTCGAGGCGATCACCATGACCGAGGTCCGTCGCCATGAAATGGAGCTCACTCGATACGCGATCGACACGTTGAAAGATCGCTACGGCGACGACATCACGATCCACGGACCCGACAACGTCGAGGTTCGAGGCGGCGTGCTGAGTTTCGCATTCCGAGGGATTCACCCGCACGACATCAGCCAGGTGCTCGACCAGCACAACGTCTGCGTCCGCGCCGGCCACCATTGCGCCAAGCCGCTGATGCGAATCCTCGGCGTCAACGCCACGGCGCGGGCGAGCCTCTACCTCTACAACAATCAGTCCGATGTCGACGCGCTCGTCGATGCGCTCGACGGCGCCTCGGATATCTTCGGTCTCTGAACGACAGCGGGAGCAACGATGCCTGGCCTTGAAGACCTCTACCGAGAAATCATCCTCGATCACTACCGCTCGCCCCGCAACCGCGGCGACCTACCCGTTCCGCCGGCACTACACGCCGAAGGGCACAACCCGCTGTGCGGCGACGAGATCACGGTGTTCCTCGATGTCAACCCGGTCGACGGCGTCGACACGGTCACCGACGTGAAGGTCAGCGGCCAGGGCTGTTCGATCTCACAGTCGTCGGCCTCGATGATGAGCCAGGCTGCGAAGGGAAAGACGGTCGCAGAGGTTCGTGCTCTGGTGCGCAAGTTCAAAGGCATGATGTCGATCGAAGACGCCGACGGTGAGCCTGCGATCGACGTCCCGCTCGGCGATCTCGAGGCGTTGCAGGGCGTCGTCAAGTTCCCGGTGCGGATCAAGTGCGCCACGCTTGCCTGGAACACTTTGCTGCAAGCGCTCGATACTCCCGCCGACGCCTGACGCCAACGGTGTGATCAAGTACCTGGGGTCGAAGCGACGACTGATCCCCGTCCTCTCGGAACTCTTCGTTCGTTCCGGCGCCCGAACTGCGCTCGACCTGTTCACCGGAACGACGCGTGTCGCCCAGGCGTTCAAGACCGCCGGCGGTCAGGTCACCGCAGTCGACACGGCGCGATACTCCGAAGTGTTCGCCAAGGCGTACATCGAAACCGACCCGTCGTCGGTCGACATGGCCGAACTCGCACACGTGATCGCGTCGTTGAATTCGATCCCTGGCGAAGCGGGATACGTGACCGAGACGTTCTGTGTGCAGTCGCGATTCTTTCAGCCGCACAACGGTGAACGAATCGACGCGATCCGCGAAGCGATCGCCCGCGATCATGCCGGAAGCGCGCTCGAACCGATTCTGCTGACGAGCCTGCTGCTGGCCGCCGATCGCGTCGATTCGACGGCAGGGCTGCAGATGGCCTACATCAAGCAATGGGCGCCGAGATCGTTCAAACCATTGGAACTCAGGCTCCCGGAACTGATCCCCGGTGACGGTCGGGCGGTGCGCGGTGACGCCACCGCGATCGTCGGTCAACTCGGATCCTTCGATCTCGCCTACATCGACCCGCCCTACAACCAACATCGCTACTTCACCAACTATCACGTCTGGGAGACGCTGGTGGCGTGGGATCGGCCGGAGCACTACGGCATCGCCTGCAAGCGTGTCGATGCGCGGGACGACGAGACGAAGAGCGTGTTCAACCGCAAGCGTGAGATGCCGAACGCCCTCCGGCGGACGATCGAATCGGTCGACGCCGAAGTGATCGTCGTGTCGTACAACGACGAATCCTGGGTGGCGCTCGAGGAACTCCGCGAGATGTGCTCGCTCCACGGTGACGTGGTGGCGTTGGCCTTCGATTCGAAACGCTACGTCGGCGCCCAGATCGGGATCCACAACCCATCAGGTGACAAGGTGGGCGAGGTGTCGCACACCCGTAACCAGGAGTACGTGCTGGTCGCCGGCCCTGCGTCGAAGGTCGCCGACATGATCGAACCGGTGGGCGCGGCCGTCGTCCATCGTTGAGCGTCAGCCGGTCCGCAGGTGACGGACGCGTCCGCTGCCGATCAGCCAACTCGCGAAGCCGAGCGTCGCCGCGCCGCACAACCCGACGGTCCACGTCGCGCCGATTGCCGATGCGATCACTCCCGCCAGGATCGACGTGATCGGGACCATCCCCGCCGACATCATCGCCAGCAGACCCATCACGCGACCTCGGTACTCGTTCGAACTGGCCTCGACCACCATCGTCGTTCCGACGGTCACCAACATGAAGTAACCGCTCCCGAAGAGACCGAGCGCACATACCGAGAGCGGGATCGACCGCGAGCTGCCGACGGTGATCAACGCCAACCCGATCGCCATCACGGAACCGACGATCACGATCTTGCGAGTACGGTCACGCCGGATCTCTCCCGCGAAGGCGAGCCCACCGATCGCACCGATCCCGGGTGCGGCTGACAGCGCGGCATATGTTCCGACATCTCCACCCAGGATGTCCTTGGCGAAGATCGGCATCAGGGCCGCCTGCATGGCGAAGAAGGTCGTGACGCCGACGATGATCAACACCCAGCCAACCACCGGCCGCTGACGGGCGTATTCGATACCGGCACGCAACCGGACGAAGAACGACTCGGTCGTGGCTGCGGGTCGCCCCGGTCGTGCCGACATGAGGAAGCAGGCGACGACGACCGCGAGGAAGCTGACGGCGTTGAGGTAGAAGCCACCGGCGATCCCCCACGCCCCGATCGCGGCAGCCCCCAAACCGGGGCCGACGATCCGGGTGCCATGCGTGAGCACCCCGTTGAGGGCGATCGCCTGTTGCGTGCTTTCTGCAGGTACGAGCGATGGAACAAGGGCGGCCGCCGCCGGCTGAGTGAACGCGAACCCGACGCCGCCGAGGAACACGAGTCCGATCAAGTTGACGATGTTGGCGTCCCCGGTGTGGACGAGCAGGCCGACCAGCGCAGGCGGCACGATCATCGCCAGGTTGCCTGCGATCACGATCCTGCGCCGATCGAAGCGATCGGCGACGACTCCGGCGAGCGGGGACAGGAGCAGCGACGCAACGAATTGTGAGGCGAAGGCCACGCCGAGCAAGGTCTCGCTGTCAGTGAACTCTCGCGCCGCCCATCCGATCCCGACGTATTGCGACCATGTCCCGAGGTTCGAGATCAGCGAACCGACCGCGAACAAGCGGAAATCACGGTGCCGCAGGGATGTGATCGCATGTCGATCCCTCAAGCGAACGACACTAGGAGGCGGAACGCTGCAGGCCGTGGTCAGGTGCGCTTGAGATCGATCACCGTGCCCTCGCTGGCCTCGACCAGCTTGTGCGGCTCGATGCCGAACACGTCGTGCCACGTACCGGCGGCAGCCCATACCTCGTCGTGTTGCAGCAGGTCCGGGTCGATGAACACTCGCAGCCGAGTGGCGTGCCCGAAGGGTGGTACCCCACCGATCGGGAATCCCGTCGCCCGTCGCACGACATCGGCGTCGACTCGCTGACAGGTTTGGCCACCGGCAGCAGCCGCAAGCTTCGATTCGTCGAGTTGGTTGCGACCGCTCACATACGCCAGGACGACCTCACCGTCGACGCCGAAGATCAGGCTCTTGACGATCTGGGCGACGTCACAACCGATCGCGTTGGCAGCGTCGACGGCTGTCTTGGTGCCTTCTGGAAACGTCCGAGGAACGACATCGAGGCCGAGCAACTGGCCGGCATCGATCACGCGTTGGACGTTGAGATGGATCGCAGCCACGGATCAAGACGGTAGCAACGGGCGACGCCGGCCGACACACGTGGCCTGTTCGAATGCGTAGGAGAACTGGAGCAATCCGAAGTCGGCGTTCGGCGGGCCGACGAACTGAACGCCGACCGGCAAACCTTCCGGCGTGAAACCCGCCGGGACCGACATCGCCGGACAACCCATCAGTGTCACGTCGCAACATGAACGCATCCAGTCGATGTACGTCTCCATCTGGTGGCCGTCGACCTGGCGAGGCCAGTCGAGATCGACATCGAACGGTACGACCTGGCTCACCGGGAGCGCCAGCACGTCGTACAGTTCGAAGAAGCGTCGGACCCTAGCGACCAAGCGCTCGTGCGCCGCCGCCGCTCGGGCATGGTCGACCAGGTTTCGCCGGCGGCCCTCCTCGATGTTCCACCGGATGGTGTCTTTCATCAGATCTCCGGCGCGGTCGTAGTCGGCGCCAGAGCCCACCTCGAACTCCCACGACCGCAACGTCTGGAAGATCTCGCGTGCGTCGCGCAGGTTGGGCATCGCCTCGGTGACCACACACCCCAGCGCTTCGAGTTGGTCGGGAACATGCGCCAGCGCGTCGCGAACCGCCGACTCGACGGGGAGACCGAAATCGGGTGACCAGGCGATCCGCGCCCCACTCACATCGGTCTCCAATGGTTGCGCGAAATTCGACCCCGGCTCGGGCCGCGACAATGGGTTGCGGTGGTCGGGACCGCTGATCGCCTCCATTTGCAAGGCGACATCAGCAACGCTGCGACCCATCGCACCCTCGGTCGAGAGCGGAGACCAAGGTGTCTTGTTCGGCCATGACGGAACCCGCCCGGGCGAAGGCCGCAGGCCGACGATGTTGCAGAACGACGCCGGGTTGCGCAGCGAGCCACCCATGTCGGAGCCATCGGCGATCGGGATCATGCCGGTCGCCAACGCCACCGCCGCTCCCCCGCTCGAGCCACCGCACGTCTTCGACGGATCGTATGGATTGCGGGTGGCACCGAAGATCGGGTTGAACGTCTGCGAACCGGCACCTCCTTCCGGTGTGTTGGTCTTACCGATCGCAATGGCACCCGCTGCGCGTAATCGCTCAACGATCAGGCTGTCCTCGTCCGGGACGAAATCGGCGTACAACGGCGATCCAAACGTCGTCCGGATGCCGGCCGTCAGCGCCAGATCCTTGTGCGCAATCGGCAACCCGTGGAGCGGACCGAGTGGGGCACCCGAGGCGGTCCGCTGGTCGGCGGCGTCGGCCCCCGCTTCGGCGATCTCTTGCACCAGCGTGACAATCGCATTGAGCGATGGGTTGACGAGGGCGATCCTGGCGAGATGAGCTGCCAACAGTTCGCGGGCCGACACCTCCCGGTTCCGCACCATCGCAGCCAGATCGACCGCCGACTGCTCGACCAGTTCCATGTTGCGACCGTAATCGACCCGAGCCGAGCCGACCCGACCCCCGACCGAAATGAATGACTCGAAATGAATGACTCGAAATGAATGACCGGGTTCTACAGGGCGAACAAGTCGGCCAGACCGCCAGACTTCTTCGGGGACTCGTCCGCGAGTTCCTCCTCGGGAACGAACGCCGCATACCCATCGGTTTCCAGCACGTCGGCGAGTTCGGGACCACCACTCGTCACGATCCGGCCCTTCACGAGAATGTGCACGTAATCGGGCTTGAGCTCTTCGAGCAGCCGGTTGTAGTGAGTGATCGCCAACACGCCGAGCGGGGAATCCGGTTCGTTGCTGAGGTCCTCTATCCGGCGGGCGCAATCCCGCAATGCGTCGATGTCGAGACCCGAGTCGAGTTCATCGAGGATCGCGATCTTCGGACGCAGCACTGCCAGCTGGAGCGTCTCGTTGCGCTTCTTCTCCCCACCCGACAGGTCGACGTTGAGCGGCCGGTGCAGGAGGCGTTCCTCGAAGTGGATCCGCTCTGCTTCGGCGAGCAGCGTGTCTCCGAGCCCGACGGTCGAGTGGCTGCGATTGGTCAGTGCCTCGTGCATGACGTCGCCGAGCATCACGCCGGGCACTTCGATCGGATACTGCATCACGAGGTGGAGCCCTGCCGTGGCGCGTTCCCAGGTCGGCATGGCGAGCACGTCGACACCATCGAGGGTCACGGATCCTTCGAGCACGGTGTACCCGGGTCTCCCCATGATCACGGCCGACAGGGTGCTCTTACCCGCCCCGTTGGGACCCATTACGGCGTGCACCTCGCCGGACGAAACGGTCAGATCGATGCCGCGCAGGATCTCCTTGCCGCCGACCGAGGCCCGCAGGCCCTTGATCTCCAGCGTGCTCATGGCGCTTCCTCCGCATCGGCACCCACCGTGACGACGATCTGCCCGTCGATCACTTCTGCCCCGAACACCGGAACTGGTCGGGTGGCCGGGAACGTGAGCGGCTGGCCGGTCTCGAGACTGAAAGTGCTCCCATGCATCGGGCATTCGATCTCTCGTTCGTCGCACCACACTTCGCCCTCTGACAGCGAGACGTTTGCGTGGCTGCAGACGTCACCGACCGCGTAGACGGCGTCATCGATCCGGACAACGGCGACCGCCACACCGCCGACCTCGAAGCGGCGAGCCGCACCGGCGGCAAGATCGTCGAATCCGCATACCGGCACCGACAGTTGCTGTTTGCTCACGACTTCGCCTTTCCGATGTTGAGCTTTGCCGCCACCCGCTGGCGCAGCCCGTCGGCAAGGTGGCTCGCAGGAAGTTGCATCAGCACTTCGTCGAAGAACCCGAGCACGACAAGTCGCTCCGCTACTTCGGGTCGGATACCGCGGCTTTCGAGGTAGAAGCGCTGCTCCTCGTCGATCGGTCCGATCGTCGAGGCGTGCGAACACTTCACATCGTTCGTCCGAATGTCGAGGTTGGGGACGCTCTCCGCCCAGGCGCCGGCCGACAGCGTGAGATTGCGGTTGGTTTGAAACGCAACGCTCCCCTTGGCGTGTTCGCGGATCTTGATCAAGCCCGTGTAGACGCTCAGTGCGTCGTCCTGCACGGCGCCCTTGAACAGCAGGTCGCTCGTCGTATGGGGCGCGTCGTGGTCCTGAATCGTGCGGAAGTCGTGCATTTGATGGCCACCGGCGAAGTACAGCGCTACCTGGCGAGTCGAACCACCCTTGCCGGACAGTCGAGCCTGTGTTCGAACGCGGGCGTAATCGCCACCCAACGACACGGAGGCGAGCAATGTCGACGAATCGCGCTCACCGACCGCCTGCTGGTTGCCGATCTGCCATGCATCGTGACTGAGTTCATTGATCGCGAGGTAGTTGACCCGAGCCGCCTGGGCAGCATGGATTTGGACGACCGGCACCACCAGCGAGGCACCGTCGGCCGCGGAGACGAACCGCTCGACGATCGTGACTTCGCTGTCGGCTCCGGCTTCGATGACCAGCCGTGGACACACGACGGCACCTTCGGCGGGAACGGTATGGGTGATCTCGATCGGCTCACTGATCGTCGTGCCAGCCGGGATCTTGATGCGCACGAGCGTCGGGATCGCCCGATTGAGCTCGGCGAACATGTCCGGGGTTTCGTCGGGGAACAGCTCGGCCGAATCACCACCGAGCATCAGGAATTCTGCCGGGCCGACGATCTCGGGCGCATAGGCGACGGGGTGGTACGCGGACAGATCAAGCTCGCCAATCCGGCTGTATCGCCAGATCTCTTGATCGGTCGTCGGGAGCTCGGCGGCGGCGAAACGTACGTACTCGCTGACCGCGTCCTGAGTAAACGCTGACATTACGGGGAATTCTACTATGCGCGTAGGAGAAACCCCTGCGTCGTCGTCAGATCGGGCCGTGCCGAGCGAGCGTTCGTGTCGACCGCTCTCAGGTTCCACGCTTGCGGCGGAAAAACCGTTTGAGACCACGCGATTGTTCGGAGGTTGCCTGCTCGACCTCGACTTCGGCGCGAATCCGGTCGCCTGCCGCGTTCAGGATGTGCTCAGCCTCGTCGAGCAGCGCCGCCGCCGTCCCGTCATCGAGCCCGGGCGGTTCCGGCGGTGTCGGCGGGGTGATCAGCGAACCGTGGGTCCATGCCACGTCGGCCAGCCGGCGGGCGTATCCGACGCAATTCTCCGGGCACCGCCACGGCGCGTCGGGGGCAAGGTCGAGATTGCATTTCCGCACGGTGTCGCCGTTGGGATAGCTGCGACTCTCGAAGTTCTTGCACTCGGTCCGCATCGGCATACGTACGAATCCTACGTCAATCGGTCGTCGACTGATCGCCGACGGTCCCCTCGGCTTCGGCCACTCGAGCGAGGTTCTCGAGCGTCGTCTGCATGCCGGCGCGGTTGTGGCTGAGCCGGTCATGCACTCCGGAGGCGGGACCGGCCATCTTCTTGGCAAGCCATCCGCGTTGGTCCTCCCACGTCTCCGTCACCTTCGTGGCGTCGCCGATCGCATCGAACTGGTAGCGCCATCGGGCAACTTTGATCGGGCCGACCGTCACTCGGAACGCGAACGCCCTATCCGGATCGAATTCGTCGACGATGCAGTTCGTGGTCCAGTCCTTCTTGCCGTTCTGGTTGGCACCCTGGAAGTGGGCACCGATCGCTGGGCCGGTCGCCCCCTTGACCCAGCGTCCACCAAGGTTCTCCGGTGACCATTCGCCCATCCGGGGGAGATCGGTGACCATCTCGAACAGCGCCCGAGGCGACGCCTTGATCGTCCGAGAAACCTCGATATCGCTCATACCGGGCAACAGTACCGCTCGTCGTCAGCCGACGGAACCTTCCATCTGGAGTTCGATCAGGCGGCTCCACTCGACGGCATATTCCATCGGCAGCGTGCGGGTGATCGGCTCGATGAATCCGTTGACGACCATGCCCATCGCCTGCTCCTCCGACAGACCGCGACTCTGGAGGTAGAAGATCTGCTCGTCGGCGATCTTGGAGACCGTCGCCTCGTGGCCGATCTGGGCGTCGCGTTCGCCGACCTCCATGTACGGGAGCGTCTTCGAGACGGAGTCCTCATCGAGGATCAGGGCGTCGCATTGGACATGGCTCTTGCAACCGGTTGCGCCTTCGTCGACACGCACGAGGCCGCGATACGTGGTGATCCCGCCATCCTTGCTGATCGACTTCGACACGATCTTCGAGGATGTGTTGGGGGCGGCGTGCACCATCTTGGCGCCGGCGTCCTGATGTTGGCCCTTCCCGGCATAGGCGACCGAAAGCACCTCACCGGTGGCGCCTTCGCCGACGAGGTACACCGACGGGTACTTCATCGTCAGCTTCGAGCCGATGTTCCCGTCGATCCATTCCATATGACCGCGGGCCTCGACCCTGGCCCGCTTCGTGACCAAGTTGTAGACGTTCGGCGACCAGTTCTGAATCGTCGTGTAGGTCACTCGGGCATCGGCTTTGACGATGATCTCGACCACTGCCGAGTGCAGCGAATCGCTCGTGTACACCGGGGCAGAGCAGCCTTCGATGTAGTGGACCTGCGAGCCTTCGTCGGCGATGATCAGCGTCCGCTCGAACTGGCCGGCGTTCTCGGCGTTGATCCGGAAGTAGGCCTGCAGAGGCATCTCGCACTCGACGCCCGGCGGGACGTAGATGAACGACCCGCCCGACCACACGGCCGTGTTGAGTGACGCGAACTTGTTGTCGCCGGGCGGAATCACGCTACCGAAGTACTGCTTGACGAGGTGCGGGTACTCGCGCAGCGCCGTATCCATGTCGCAGAACAGAATCCCCTGTTGTTCGAGCTCGACCCGATTCTTGTGGTACACGACTTCCGACTCGAACTGTGCCGTTACGCCCGACAGGTACTTGCGTTCCGCTTCGGGGATGCCGAGTTTTTCGTAGGTCCGCATCATCTCTTCTGGGAGTTGATCCCACTCGTCGACCTGCTCGCCCTTCGGGCGGAGGTAGTAGTAGATGTCCTGAAAATCGATGTCGGGCATGTTGACCGCGAACCACTCGGCCATCGGCTTCTTGTCGAACAACTTCAGGCTGCGCTGACGGATCTGGGTCATCCAACGCGGTTCGCCCTTCCACCAGGAGATCTGCTCCACGACGCCCGGATTGATCCCCTTGACCGGGTCGAAGGCGTACTCGACTTCGTCGTTCCATCCGAGGTCGTACTTGGTGAGATCGAGATCAAAACTCGTCATGATCGGCTCCAGCGTGGGGGTCGCGAGATTTCCACTACCGCCATAGTAACAATCCAATGGCCGGAGGGCACGCGCCAGTTCAGGCAGTCATGCCAGCAACAACGTCCAACGTCTTCTCCAACGTCTTCGCCACCGTCACCCACACCGTCATCTACATGGCGCCGGTCAGGCTGCCGCCTCGTCTTCGACGACCCGGTCGACCTCGATGAAGATGCATTCGCCGGGACAGACTTCTGCTGCTTTGATCACGGAAAGCTGATTGCGGCCCGACACCCAGGCGAGGCTGCCGGAACTGCCGGGATCGTTCAACGGCCGACCGCCCTCGGCGACATAGGCGATGCCGTCTTCGAGTTGCACGAAAACGTCGGGGCAATGATCGAGGCACAGACCGTCGCCGGTACACAGGTCTTGATCGATCCACACACGCATGCGAGCGGCCACGCTACCGCCTACCCTGTCGGACGTGTTCGAACCAGCAGCCAAGAAAATCCCGCACATCTGGTCACGTCCCACGGGTGACGTCGAGGATCCGTTCGCATGGCTCTTGAATCGCGACGACCCGGACACGATTTCCTACCTCGAGTCGGAGAATGGTTACGCCGAAGCATGGTTCGGGTCCAACGCCGACCTGCTCGACGAACTGTTCGAGGAGATTCGCTCGCGGATTCAAGAAACCGATTCGTCCGCGCCGGTCCCTGCTGGCGACTGGTTCTACGTCGGCCGTACCGAAGAAGGACAGTCGTACCCGATCCACTGCCGGGGCCGCTCCGCCGATACCGCCTCCGACCAGTTGATCCTCGACGAGAACGTGGAAGCCGAGGGCCACGACTTCTTCGACCTCGGTGCGTTCGAGATCAGCCCCGACCATCGCCTCGTGGCCTGGTCGGCCGACACCAACGGCAACGAGCACTACACACTCCGAATCCGCGACATCGCCACGGGACAGGAACTGACGGACGAACTGCACGACACCACATGGGCAGGGGTTGCCTGGTCAACGGATTGTTCGCACGTGCTGTACGTCGAGGCCGACAAGTTGGAACGCCCATATCGCGTCATGCGGCATCGGCTCGGCACCTCCCAGTCCGACGACGTCGAGGTGTTCGTCGACCACGACGAGCGGTTCTACGTGGGAATCGGCGCCACCCGCAGCGAGCAGTGGATCGTGATCCAATCCGGGAGCAAGTTGTCGTCGGAGAACTGGCTGTTGCCCGCCACGTCCGTGGAGTCGGCGCCCGTGTGCGTGCGACCGAGGCAGGAGGATCTGGAGTATCACGTCGATCACTGGGGCGATCGATTCGTGATTCTGACCAATCACGACGCAGTCGACTTCCGTGTGATGACAGCCGCCCTCGACGAACCGCAGACGTGGTCGGAGTTGATCGCCCATCACGCCGGCCGCCGGATCACGGCGATCGAACCGTTCGCCGATTTCCTGGCACTGCACGAATGGGACCTTGCCCAACCCCAGATCAGGATCGTCCAGACCGACGGCTCATCCGATGTGCTCTCGATCGACACCGAACCGCACGACATCGAATTCGGTCCGAACGAGAAGTGGGACGCATCGACGATCCGACTCGTCCACCAATCGCTGACATGCCCGAGCCAAACGCTCGATGTCGTCGTGGCGACCGGCGCTTCGACGATCGTGAAACAGATGCCGACGCCGAACGTCGACCTCGGCAAATACGTCTCCACGCGCCGATGGGCGGTCGCCCACGACGGCACCGAACTGCCGATCGACCTCGTCCACCACGTCGACACGGCCCTCGATGGCACAGCACCGTGCTGCGTCTACGGATACGGGTCGTACGAGATCTCCATGGCGCCGTGGTTCTCGGTTGCCCGCCTCTCGCTGCTCGATCGAGGTGCCGTCTGGGCGCTCGTGCACCCACGCGGTGGCGGCGAACTCGGTCGCAACTGGTACCTCGACGGCAAACTGCTGTCCAAGCGGAACACGTTCACCGACACACTCGACTGCTGTGAGCATCTCGCCGCCACCGGGCTGGTCGACCGCAATCGGATCGCGATTCGAGGTGGCAGCGCCGGTGGGCTCCTGGTCGGAGCGTGCGTCACGATGGAACCGGATCGCTTCGTATCCGGCGTTGCCGAGGTGCCGTTCGTCGACGTCGTCAGCACGATGAGTGATCCATCGCTGCCACTGACCGTGACGGAGTGGGAGGAGTGGGGTGACCCGCGGGCAGAGCCGTTCGCGTCGTACATGCTGAGCTACTCCCCGTACGACCACACGGTGCCACGCGACTACCCAGCGCTGTTCATCACCGCCGGGTTGAACGATCCGCGGGTCAGCTATCACGAGCCGGCCAAATGGACGGCCAAGCTGCGAGATGTCCGAACCAACGATGCCGTGCTGCTGTTGCGCACCGAGCTCGGCGCCGGCCACGCCGGCCCGAGCGGTCGCTATGACGCCTGGCGCGAAGAGGCCCGCGTGCTGACGTTCCTCGTGCGCACCCTTGCCACCGCTCGGAGCTAGCGAACCGTTCAGGGATACAGGGAAATCAGCCCGAGCAGCATCAGAGCGGCATTGCGGGCGAGGTGAGCCGGACCGATCGGCTTGGCCGACCAGTTCCCGAAACAGGCGCATGCCGGGTGTCGACCCTGCTGCAAACGGACGCCGATCAACGCCGTGAAGCTAACCAGCATGACGATCGCGATCACCGCCGGAACCGGTTCGAGCAGCTGGACGATCAGCGATCCTCCCACGCCGAGCTCGAGCCACGGCAGCGTCGGGATCAAGAACCTTGGAGCGCCGAGGTCGTGGGCCTGAACGGGCCACGCCGGGCCGGCCGCAAGCTTCGATCCACCCGCCACGACGAATGCAACCCCGAGCAGCACCGAGGCGACGGACGAAACCGCGCTCACGCGCCGACGTGCAACGTGAGGCCTTCACTCGCTGCGATCACCGAGACACCGAAGTCGGCGCCGCGCTCGCTGGCCAGCTTGACCAGTTGATCGACACAGTCGTCGTCATGTGTCGGGTCGTGATGAAACAGCACCAGCAGTCGCACACCGCACTGCACGGCAACATTGACGGCGTAGTCGACGGTGCAGTGTCCCCAGTTCGATCGCATCGCGAACTCTTCGTTCGTGTACTGGGCATCGTGGATCAGCACATCGACGTCGCGACACAGTTCGATCGCACCGGGAGCGATCCCGAAGTCGCCGATCCCCGGTTGCTGGTGATCGCTCAGATAGGCAACGGAGTTGCCATTCCAATCGATTCGATACCCGCAGGTCCGGCCGACGTGCGGGATCAGTCGGGACATGACTCGAATGTCGCCGATCGAGAACTCTTCATCGACGGTGTCGCAAAAGGTGATCGCGCCGGGGAGGTCGGTCACTCGAACCGGAAACAGCGGCGGGCAGATCGTCTTGTCGATGACGTCGCGGACGCTGCAGCCGTCCTCTTGACCTGGTGCATACACCTCGAGGCGGGCGCCGTCGCGCAGAATCGGTGTGAAGAACGGAAGGCCTTGCAGATGGTCCCAATGGAGATGGCTGAGCAGGCAGGTTCCTCGGAAGGGGACATCGGTGGGCCACGCATTGCCGAAGTAACGAAGGCCCGTTCCGAGGTCGAACAGAATCGGATCATGGCCCGGCACGTCGACCGACACGCACGAGGTGTTGCCTCCGTAGCGCGCGATTTCATCACCGTCGCACGGCGTCGACCCACGCACCCCATGGAACGTGACTTGCATCTGATTGGGCCCGATGACGGCCACGCTACCGGTCGAGCCGTTTCCGCAGAAACCCACCACCGAGATGATTGTCTTCGGTGACCGTCACACGGCCCGACCTGCCGCACGTCGCCGACGATCTCGTTCAGGTCAGACTGCCTTCCACGAAATCGTGAGAACGCATGTCGTCGACGCGTGCTAACGCTTGCCCGAGCAGTTTCAGGTTGTCGACGAGTCGCCCACCATCGGCGGAGGTGTGAGCGACCGAGAGGGTCCATGATTCCGCCTTTCCCCATGGAGCCAGGAACACGCCATTGTTGTGCTGCACGAGGTAGTGGGCGTGACTGACTCCGGTGTCGATCGCCAGGAACTCGCGGTAGTTGGTGGCAGGAGTGCCGTGCAGGACGACCGAACCCTTGAAACCGATCGCATAGCCGTACGTCGCGATTCCGAACTCGGCGAGCGTCGATCGCCCGGCATCGAGCATCTCCCGTCCGAGCGCTTCGGCGGTCCGGTACGCATCCGGAGTGAGCACGTCGGTGAGCACCGCTCGCGCCGCCGCCATCGTGAGCGGATTGCCGTTGAAGGTGCCAACCTGGTCATACCGACCGTCGGTGATCGCGTCCATCACATCCGGTGAACCGCCGATCGCTCCGCATGGCAACCCACCTCCGAGCGCCTTGGCGAGACACACGATGTCTGGCGTCACCCCGAACAACTCCGTCGCCCCGCCCCATGCCACCACGAGGCCGGTCTTGACCTCGTCGAACGTCAACAACGCGTTGTGGCGGCGCGTGATCGCTCGCAGCCCCTCGAGGTAGCCCCGCTCGGGCGGGATGATCCCCGCATTCATCATCATCGGTTCGACGATCATCCCGGCAATGAGACCGGCGTTCTCATCGAACACCCGCTCGACTGCGACCAGGTCGTTGAAGGGCGCGATTCGGACGAGGTCACCGAACACGTCGGGGATTCCCGCACCGGGAGTGCGCCACGGCTTGTCGACGGGGCCGAGCTCGTCTGCGCTCCGCCAGAGCGAGATGTTGAGGAGGTCGTGATGACCGTGGTACGAACCTTCGACCTTGACGATCAGGTCGCGACCGGTGATCGCCCGCATCAGGTGCACAGCGTCCATCGTCGCCTCGGTGCCCGAGTTGCAGAAACGCCAGAGTGGCAAGCCGAACCGATCGCACAACGCTTCGGCGACGACGATCGAGTCAGGCGTCGGTTGCGCGAAGTGGGTTCCGAGTGTGACTCGCCGTTGGACGGCTTCAACAACCGACGGGTTGGCATGGCCGACGACGTTGACGCCGTAGCCGCCGTGAAAGTCGACATACTCGTTGCCATCGACATCCCACACGTGGCTGCCGTGGCCCCGGTCGATCCACACCGGGATCGGGCGGGTGTTCGACCAGCTCGACGTCACCCCGCCCGGCATCGAGGTACATGCCTGCGCCCACATCGAGGCCGAGCGAGCGTTCCGAACGAGGAACCGTTGTTCCTGTTCCCCGATCAGTGCATCGAGGTTGGTGAAGCGGGTGCGATCGGTCATGCTGATCAGATTCCTGGCCGTTTCGGCTCGGCCCGGCGACGGGAGTCGGTTTGTGGTCGAACGTTGACTGATTCGTCAGTCAGACTAGCACGTGGCGCATGCCCGGATTCACGGCCATCGCAGGACCACGATCATCTTGATCAGCGAGTTCGACCCGGGTGAGGATTTCCGTCCCTGCCGATCGACCACTGCCGATCGACCCCGACCTCGGCATCGGCGGCCTGCAGTACGCGGATGCGTAGCGAGGTTCCGAGCAGCACACTGATTCGCTCGCGATCCTGGGTCCTGCACTCTGATCATTGCGGCTAACCTGTCTGTTCTGCGCTCGTAGCTCAATGGATAGAGCATCTGCCTTCGGAGCAGACGGTTGGGAGTTCAAGTCTCTCCGGGCGCACTCGAAAATCTGGTACTTGACCAGCAATGATATGATTCGAAGGCCTCTCGCATCGAGAGGCCTCCGGCCAGTTTTCGGCCCATGTATCAGCGATGTATCAAGAAGTATCGGGAGGTCACCGTGGCCTGGAAACCGACTGGACGCCCTGTGGTGCGCCAGCAACGCGATCGCTGGGTGGTTCGAATCGACGGCATCGACACCGCCTCGGGCCTGGTGCGTCCCCGCCAACTCGGCACGTTTCGCTCGAAGCGCGCCGCCCAGCAAGTAGCGACCGATCATGCGGCCGCTGGCGAGGTCGGCTCCGATCGGTCGACGGTCGGCTATGTCGTCACGCAGTGGGCGGCGTCACGCACGGATGTCGGCAGCAAGGCGCGTTCGCAGTACGAGTGGGCGGCCCGACACATCAGCGAGGGGATCGGCTCGGTGCGTCTCGACCGTCTCGACCGAACCGACATCGCCCGCTGGCTCGAGGGGCTGGCGCAAGGCGGCAATCTGTCGCGTCGCAGCATCAGCATCTTTCGAACCGTGTTACGCGCCGCCTTGGCTGACGCCGTCGAGGCCGGCGATCTTCGGCGCAGCCCGGCGAGCCGTGTCCCGATGCCGAGGAATGTGGTCAAGGTCCGTGCCGAACGCGAGGTCGATGCGTGGGACGAGACCGACCTGCGACGATTCCTAGCCACAACGGAAAGTCATCGCTGGGGAGCGCCGCTGCGCCTCGCCGCGTTGTACGGACTGCGTCGTAGCGAACTGTTGGGGTTGCCGTGGTCAACAGTCGATCTGAACGCCGGCAT
>JAYVFI010000063.1:0-15808 GCA_043773365.1 Ilumatobacteraceae bacterium | reverse complement strand
CTGTCAAGATGCCCGGCAGGGCGAGTCCGGCGTCGACGAGGCGCGTCAAGGGACCTTGTACGAGGCGAGGCGAGCCGGCGATCGCCAGCCCGATCGCGGAGCCGAGGAGCATCGCCGCAACCGTCGAAACGACGCTCACATAGAGGGAGTTGCGGGCCCCGAGCATGAGTTCGGTGACGACGTCGCGTCCTGCGCGATCGGTGCCCAACAGGAATCCAGGGGCGCCAGGGTGCGCCAGGCGGTTCTTCAGGTTCAGCTGATTCGGCGGGTACGGAGTCCACACGAACGAGACCAGGGCCACGAGTACGAACAGCGACACCAAGGTTCCACCGAGGTAGAGCGTGAACGGCCAACGACGCAGGCGCCGCGACATCGATCGCCGGCGAGCCGGAGCGGACGGCGTGACGACGTCGACGTTGAACGGCTGGGCATCAGGCACTAGCTGCCTCTTTGTCGCGGATCCGTGGGTCGAGGAAGCCGTAGGCGATGTCCACCAGTAAGTTGAGGATCAGGATGATCAACATGATCACCAGTGCCAGGGACTGCACCACGACCACTTCGCGACCTTGCGTCGCAGTGACGATCAGACGACCGATGCCCGGGAGCACGAAGACGTTCTCAACAACCACGGCGCCGGCGATCAACTGACCGAACTGCAGGGCCGCGACCGTGACCAACGGGATCGATGCGTTGCGCACCCCGTGGACGAGCGCAGCACCACGGCGGGTGCGACCGCGCGCCATCGCCGACCGGATCAGGTCTTCGTTCATCACATCGATCATGGCCGTGCGCACGTAGCGCGTGAAGACGGAGGTGATGCCGAGACTCAGCGCGAGTACGGGAAGCACCATCGAGCGAATCGAGCCGATCGGATCCTCCGTGAACGGCACGTACCCTCCGGTTGGCAGCCACCCCAGACGAACCCCGAACACGAGCACCAACAACAGACCCGCCCAGAAAGCGGGTATTGCGGTCCCGACCTGAGCGAAGACGTCAACGATGCCGCCGCGAACCTTCTTGACGTTGATCGCCGAGTAGGTGCCGAGTATCAGTGCGACGGGAACGGACACGAGCAGCCCGCCGATCGTGAGCATCAGCGTGGGGCCCATCCGACGCACGATCTCGTCGAAGATGTCGTAGCCCATGCCGTACGAGGTGCCCAGATCGCCGGTCACGACCCCCCTGAGCCAGTCCAGGTATTGCACGACCAACGGCCGGTCAAGTCCGAGTTCCTCGCGCATGAACTGCACGTCGACAGGAGCGGCTTCACGACCGAGTAGCACCGTCACGATGTCGCCGCCGAGCAGGTTGACGATCACGAACACGGCGATCGAACCCACGAGCGCAGCGAATGCCAGGGTGAAGAGCGAGCGGAGTGTATGTCGGATCATGCCCTGCTCCTACATCTTCGAGGCCGGAACGCCAACGGTCGTCTGGTGGCGTGTGCCGCCAGACGACCGTTGGCACGAGTGCTCCGGCGGCGGGCCGGAGCACCGATTTCGTGGGCTAGTCGGACCACCGTGCCGAGCGAACGTCGACGGCGTTGTTGATTCGGACTTCTTGGATCCCCTCGAGATCGGCGCGCATGATCTGGGGCACCTTGGGCGCGGAGATCACGGTGACCCAGGCCAGATCGGCGAACGTCTTGACGAGGTCGGACATGGCGGCGAGGTATGCGTCATTGTCCGTGTTGGCGTCTGCCACGGCCAACTTGTCCTCGAACTCTGGGATGCACAGCTCGCTCGACTTGCCCAACGGTTCGCGGCCGCCCTTGCAGCCGTACTGGAGGATGTTCGCCGAATCACGGATCTCGCTCATTCCGTAGTCGCCCTTTGCCCATGTCGTGTCGAGCCACGTGGTGAGTTCCTGGCTACGACTGTTCACCTTGATCCCCACTGCTCCAAGTTGCTGCGTGAGGACTTCCATCGTGAATGGATGCGACGCGACATTGGCGAACGGGTAGTCGACCTCGAGATTCTCGTAACCGGCTTCCGTGAGCAGCGCCTGTGCCTTCTCCGGATCGTACGGGTAGGGGCAGTAGTCGCTGTTGTAGGGCTCGGCGTACGGCACGACCATCAAGCAGGTCGGGTCGGCGTAGCCGTCGTAGACCTCGATCGCTTCGTCGCGATTGATCGCGTGGGCGAACGCCTGGCGGACCCGTATGTCTTGGAATGCCTTCTCGTTGACGTTGAGCCACATGTACGACACCTCACCGGCACTCTCGAAGAGCACCTTGAAGTCCGGATCTTCGGAGAACGTGGCGACGCGCTCGATGCCCTCGGCGAGGACCGCACTGATGAAGTCGTACTCGCCGGCGAGTAGACCGTTGAGGGCCGCTGTCTCGTCGTCGACGAAGCGCCAGTCGATGACCTCGAAGTACGGCTTCTCGCCCCAGTAGTCCTCGAAACGAGTCAGTGTGAGGCTCGTATCCGGCTTGTAGTCGCTGAACACGTACGGGCCGGTGCCGATCATCACGCTGTTGGCGTCGTTCTCCTCGAGGAAGTTCTCGGGGACGACGTAACCGGCAGAGTTCCCGAGCTCTTTCAGGAACGTCGCGCTGGGTTGACTCAGCACGATGTTCACGGTCGTGGCGTCCACTGCTTCGACGCTCGTCACGTTGACGTGCGGCGCGCTCAGCTTGCTGAGCGGCGACTCGGCGTTCTTCTTCATCGAATACACCACGTCGGCTGAATCGAGGTCGGATCCGTCATGGAACTTTGCCGCGCGAATGGTGAATGTGTATGTCAGGCCGTCTTCGCTGATCGACCAGTCCTCGGCGAGCATCGGGACGATACTGCCGTCGGGCTTCACCTCGACCAGGGTCTCCTGAACGTTGTAGAACGTCGGTACGCGCAGTGCGTTGGCGCCGACCTCCCAGTAGTTCCAGCTGGCGGGCTCCTGGGGAAGCGTGGCGATGAGCGTCGTCGACTTCCCACTACCGGCCGCTTCTCCGCTGTCCGAGTCAGAGGAAGCGGCGGTGGCTTCGGTGGCGGCGCTCTCCGAGTCGGAGGAAGCGGCGGTCGCTTCGGTCGCGGCGCTGCCCGAGTCGCTTGCCGAGTCATCCCCACCGCACGCAACGACCACGAGAGCCGTGGCCAACACGAGAGCGAGTCCGCGACGACCTGACTGATGGCTCTTTCGGAATGCTTTCATTCCAGTCCCCCTTTTAGAAATGTTCAAGCATGGATCAATCGTATAGTATTCGTAACACATGTCGTGAAGAGAGCGCAAGTGACACTTCGTGACCCCGACAAACGGTCCCGCGATGGCGTGGGGCCAATCACGAGGAAGGGCATGGCTATGGCAGATGCGAGCACACTGTTCGACCTCACCGGTCATACGGCGTTGGTGACGGGCGGAGGGTATGGCCTCGGGCGCGGGCTCGTCCACGGGCTTGCGGCACACGGGGCCACGGTGATCGGGCTGGCGCGCAGCGAGGAGGCTTTGCGCGAGACCTTCTCGACGCTGGGATCCCCGCATCGCTACATCGTGGGTGACCTCACGACCGACGAGGTGTACGAGGAACTCGACGCGATCCCCGAGCACGTCGACATCGTGGTGAACAACGCCGGCGGAGATCCGCACTCCAAGCCGTGGGACCAACAGACGACACAGGAGTGGCGGAACACGTACGAGATCAACGTGATCGCGGCGGAGCGCCTCTGTCGACTCTTCATCCCCAAGATGGCCGACAGGGGCTGGGGACGCATCATCAACATCTCGTCGATCTATGGCTCGATCGGCCAGAACCCGAACAACACCGGACGTGACGCCGGAGCCGGTGCCTACACGGCCGCGAAGCACGGTCTCATCGGATTGACGAACTACCTGGCGTGTCAGATCGGCCGCACGGGGGTCACCATCAACACCTTGAGCCCGGGCATGATCACCTGGATGGAGACCCCCGATGGCGAACCTGAGCTCTGGAAGCACCTGGCGGACCAGACCCCGGTCGGCCGGAACAGTCAGCCGGAGGACTACGTGACCTCGGTGGTCTTCCTCGCATCGGAAGGCTCGTCCTTCGTCCACGGCACGAACCTCATTGTCGATGGCGGTTGGAGCGTCTGGTGACGGATTCGTCGCACGCGACCGATCGACGGCGACTCGATGGTCGTGTCGCCCTCATTACGGGGGCGTCGTGGGGCATCGGTGCAGCTGTCGCCAAGGCGTACGCCCGGGAAGGCGCGAGCGTCGTCGTCTGCTCGTACCCGGACGAGCAGATGGAGAGCCTCGCCGACGAGGTGGTGCAGTCCATCGCCGTCACGGGGGGGAACGCGATCAGGTTGTCGGCCGACGTCACCTCGCGCGAGCAGATCGATCAGGTGGTCGATGCGACCCGGCAAGAGTACGGTGACATCGACGTACTCGTCACGAACGCAGCGTTCTCGAACCGGCTTCCCTGGCGCCAGATCTCGGTGGAGCAGTGGGACCACACCCACGCGGTAAACCTCCGCGGAGCGTTCGTGTGCGCCCAGGCTTGCTACGACGGCATGTTGCGCAAGGGAGGCGGCAGCATCATCGGGGTGACCAGCGTTACGGCCGAACTCGGCATGACCGGACTGCTCGACTACGTCTCGTCGAAAGCCGGACTCATCGGCTTCACCCGAGCCCTGGCCCGCGAAGTGGGGACGGATGGAATCCGTGTGAATGCGGTGATGCCCGGTGCGATTCGCACCGAACAAGAAGTCGCGTTGGGCTTCGACGAGGAGGAGTTGAAAGTTCTCTCCGCCCAACGCCAGTGCATCCCCCGGCGCGGATTCGCGGATGACCTGACGGGAGCATTCGTGTTCCTGGCCTCAGACGAGAGCAGTTTTGTCACAGGACAGGTGATCAATGTCGATGGTGGCTGGATCCACTACTGAGATGCCAGGAAGCAACCAGTGACCGATACCGTGCGCATCGCGCTGATTCACGTGATGCAGGAGACAAACACGTTCAACCCGGTATCGACAACGCTCGCTGACTTTGAGAACGTTGCGCTGCTCGAAGGTGACGCGATGCTCGCCAGAATCGATTCCAATGGTCCGATCGCCGGCTACCGCGACGCCGTCGGCGCCAGTGGCACCGAGGTTCGAACGATCCCCGTGTTGCGCGCGGATGCGCAATCGGGTGGGCGGCTGAACCGCGAGACCCTCGATGAGTTGTGTCGAAGGGTCGGCCGGCGGTTGCGCGAGTCGTTACCCGCTGACGGATTGGTAGTTTTTCTCCACGGTGCGGCATCGGCGGACGGAGTCGACGACGTCGAGGGACACATCTTGGCGACGATCCGCGAAATGGTCGGCTCGGCGGTCCCCCTCGCACTGATGCTCGATCACCACGCCAACGTGACGAACGAAATGATGCGTCACTCCGACGTTCTCATGGCTTTTCGCACCCAACCGCACGATCCGTTCGAGACGGCGCGCGACCTGACGCGCCTCGCTTTGCGTCACTTCGCCGGCGAAGTTCGTCCGACGATGGCATGGCGAAAGATCCCCATGATCACGCACCAAGAGCAGTACCTGACGGCTGGCGGACCGATGAAGGAGTGGTTCGACCGTGCTCGCGGCATGGAGGCGAACGGTTGTGCCCTCACCGTGTCACTGTTTCCCATGCAGCCGTGGCTCGACGTCGAGGAAGCCGGATGGTCGGTGGTGGTGGTGACGGATGACGACCAGGAAGCCGCCGAAGTGCTCGCCGACGAACTCGCCGATCATGCATGGGGCATGAGGAACCGCTTCATGGAGCAGGAGAATCTCGCTGCGGGCGCTGCGATCCGATACGCCGACAACCCCCGTCACGGCGTCGTGCTGTTGAGCGATACGGGCGACTCGGTGCTCGGTGGTTCGACCGGAGACAGCACCGTGATCCTCGGTGCGCTCCTGCAGAACCCGCCGCAACACCGAGCGCTGGTGCCGATCGCCGATCCCGTCGCAGCACGCCGACTCGCCGGATGTCGCACCGGTGATTCCGTCACGCTCGACCTCGGTGGTTGGGCGAACTCGTTCTACGCGCCGTTGCGAGTCACGGGCACGGTGTGCGCGGCGGGCGACGGCAAGGTCGTGCTGGACGGGCTCCCGCAAGGGTCGGTCGACATGGGGAAGACGGCGATCCTGAAGGTCGACAACGTCACCGTGCTCGTCACGGAGCACTCCGGCGTCGGTGGGATCCATCCGGGCGTGTACCGTCACATGGGTGTCGAACCGTCCGAGTACAAGATGATCGTGATGAAGACGGCCTCGAACTTCCAATACATGAAGGACATCACGACGACGTTCGTCCGAGTGGCGACCCCTGGCCCGACGCAGTCGGACGTGGAATCCCTGCCGTGGTCGCGCATCCCGCGTCCGATGTTTCCACTGGACCCGATGGAAGACCGGCGATCGTGAGCGAGCCAGAGGGTACGCCTGTCACATTGCGGACCGCACGTTGGTACGACGGTTCGTCGAGGGACAATTACATCCACCGCAGTTGGATGAAGCGGGGTCTGCCCGACGACGTCTTCTCCGGCAAGCCCATGATCGGAATCTGCAATTCGGCATCTGATCTCACTCCGTGCAACCAGCACCTGGACGACTTGGCTGAGCACGTCAAGCGTGGCATCTGGGAGGCGGGCGGGGTCCCGCTCGAATTCCCGGTGACGTCGCTCGGCGAGACCCAGATCCAGCCCACCGCCATGTTGTTGCGCAACCTGATGGCGATGGACGTCGAGGAGTCGGTGCGCTGTAATCCGCTCGACGGCGTTGTGTTGCTCTCAGGATGTGACAAGACGACCCCGGCGATGCTCATGGGTGCCGCGTCGGTGGATCTGCCGGCGATCATGCTGACCGGCGGGCCTATGTTGACCGGACGTCATGACGGACGACCCCTCGGCTCGGCGACCGACATGTGGCGAATGAGCGAGGAGGTGCGCGCCGGCCGCATGAGCGCCGAGGACTTCGTAGCGACCGAGTCCTCCATGACGCGCAGCGCGGGCCACTGCAACCCGATGGGAACGGCGTCGACGATGGCATCGATGGCGGAAGCACTCGGAATGACGCTGCCACAGAGCGCTGCCATACCCGCTCCCGACACGCGCCGGCGGCGGCTCGCTCACCTCACCGGACGTCGCGTGGTCGAGATGGTTCGCGAAGACCTTCGGCCGAGCAAGGTCCTGACCATGCCAGCGTTCGAGAACGCCATACGCGTGTTGTCGGCCGTTGGTGGATCAACCAACGCCGTCATCCACCTGCTCGCGATCGCTGGCCGGGTCGGAGTGCCACTCACGCTGGACGACTTCGACCGCATCGGTTCACGCTTGCCGCTGCTCGTCGACATCATGCCTGCCGGTTCGCGCCTGATGGAGGACTTCTTCGAGGCCGGAGGAATTCCGGCAGTCATGTCGGAACTCGAGTCGGTGTTGAACGGCGACGTCCTGACCGTGTCGGGTGGCCCGTTGCGCGCGTCGTGGCATGGCTGCAAGAGCAGTGACGCAAGCATGATCCGCCCGCTGCACGATCCACTGATGGGCGAAGCCGGTATCGCCGTGCTCCGAGGCAACCTGTGCCCCCAAGGGGCCGTGGTGAAGCCGTCGGCGGCTTCGTCGGAGCTGATGGTGCACACCGGGGCGGCGCTGGTGTTCGACTCGATCGTGGACTTCAAGGCGCGGATCGACGATCCTGCGCTCGAGGTGACCCCCGACACCGTGCTCGTCCTGCGTGGCTGCGGTCCGCGCGGCTACCCCGGCATGCCCGAGGTGGGGAACATGCCGCTCCCCGCCAAACTCTTACGGGCCGGCGTGTTGGACATGGTACGCATCAGCGATGCGCGTATGAGTGGGACCGCCTTCGGTACGACCGTGCTTCACGTGGCGCCCGAGTCGGCCGCCGGCGGACCGCTGGCCCTGGTACGGACTGGTGATCTCATCACCCTGGATGTGCCCGGGAGGTCGCTGACGCTGCACGTCACGGATGCCGAACTCGAACAGCGCCGCCTGGCTTGGCGACCGGATCCACCGATCGCCACCCGGGGATGGTCCCGTCTCTACGTCGACCACGTGTTGCAGGCCGACCAAGGATGCGACTTCGACTTCCTGGTTGGTTCATCGGGTTCCGAGGTGACCCGCGAAAGCCATTGACCTGTAGGGGCTGTCGGTATCGCGGCTCGGGAGCGGCCGACGCCTGGTCAGATCATCGCCAGCGCTGCGGCGGTGCGCTCGAGCGTCAGGTCGATGACGGCGTCGTCGTGGGCGGTCGAGACGAAACAGAGCCCACGGCTCGTCGGCCGCACACCGAGATCCTGCAAGGCGTCCATGAAGCGCAGGAGCAAGGCCTGGTCGGAATGCTGTGCGAACTCTGCCCTCGAACGAATCGCGTCCGACGTGCCGAAGCGGAACTGGAACAGCGACCCGCCGACCCAGTCGATCGCGAGACCTTTGTCGGCGCCCATCGATCTGAGTTCGTCCACGAGGCGGGTGGTGCGCTGGTGCAACTCGGGGTACGGATTCGTCTCGGTGAGGATCCGCAGCGTCTCGACTCCCGCTGCCACGGAGAGCGTGCCCGAGTTGTAGGTGCCGGAGTGGTTCACCTCAGCCCGGCCCACCGCGGCGAGCAAGTCCTGCGTAGTGCCCAACACGGCCATCGGGTAGCCGGACGCCACGGCCTTCGCGTACAAGGTGATGTCGCCGTGGATTCCCAAGAACCCTTGGGCGCCCGTCAAGCCGAGCCTGAAGCCCGTTATCACCTCGTCGATGACGAGCAGCGCGCCGTGCCGGTGACAGAGATCCCGAACTCCCTCGAGGTACCCGGGTGCGGGTGGGATCACACCCGTGTTGCACATGATCGGCTCCATGATCACGCAGGCGATCTGTTCGGTCCTCAGGACATCTTCGACGAGCGCGAGGTCGTTCCACTCGCAGATGATGACGTCGTCCGATGCGGCGAGTGACTGCCCCGCGTCGACCGGCGGATGACCGAACGGTTCGGGGATCGGTCCGGCGCCCACCAGCAGCGGATCGAGCCATCCGTGGTAGTGGCCCACGAATCGGAGCACTCGCGCCCGACCCGTGACTGCGCGCGCGATCCGCACTGCGAGCAAGTCGACGTCGGACCCGGCTAGTCCGATGCGGATGCTCTCGATCCATGGCACGGCATCGACGAGGCGTTCTCCGAACTCGGCCTCGAACTCGTGCTGGCCGGCGAAGCACTGGCCGATCTCGAGCGCCCGTCGTACCGCTGCGAGGACACGCGGGTGATTGTGCCCGAGGATCATGGGTCCCATCCCGCCCGCGTAGTCGATGTAGTCGTTTCCGTCGACGTCCCACATGAAGGCGCCAACCGCGCGGGTGAACGTAAGTGGCACGGGACGACTCGCCAGGCGGACGTTGGAATTCACGCCGCCTGCGATCACCCGTGATCGTCGAGCGTGCGCCTCGATGTTCTTCCTGTATCGCTCCGAAGTTACTCCGCCCGTGGTGACCGACATCCTGCTCCTTTGGACAGCTCACGCCAGCTGGAAACCGAGCGAACTCTATAATGTTCGATCGGCCCGGGTCAATCTCGCGCTTGCAGTTCCACCAGACTTGTCGTCTCCCTCCAAGGGGGGATCTTCAACCCTCCGGAGGTAGACAAACGAGGGCCTCGACGGTCCCCGTGAAACTCAACGGGCCGGCCCCGAAAGGTACGACCCACGTCTCGCCTCGTTGCACGGGTTCCGAGCCTCCGTCCCAACCGAGTCGACCGGAACCCTGTGTGACGACGAGAACTGCGAAGCTCGGCTGGTCGAGTTCGACACGGTCCGAACATCTCACGAGGCGGGCGGAGAAGAACGTGCTCGCCTCAGGCGGGAACAGGTCGAACACCGTTCCGCCACTTTGACGCGACGATTCCACCCGAGCTGGCACAAGCTCGGAGATCCGGTCACCCCGATACCCACCGAGATCGAAGCACGAGAGCGCGACCTCCCAGCCCAGACCAAGCGTTGCTTGATCTTCGGTGACCCCGAAGTTCTCGTACTCAGCGAGCACTGAGAACGAGGTCGGCTCTTGGAGTTCTGTCAGCGTCACGCCCGGGCCGATCGAGTGTGGAATTCCCGCCTTGACGAAGTAGACCTGGCCGCGCTCGACGTCGAATTCATTCATTGCCGAGAGCATGGCGGCTACGTCGTGACCCTCGATCCAACGCCGGAGCGTTGCGAAATCGATGTCGTCTCGCAGGCCGAGCCAAACCTTGGCACCAGGAGTTGCCTCCATGATGATCCAGCCTTCGGTCTTACCAAACACGCTCCCGAGGTTTCTCGCCGCGAAGGAACGGGTGGGGTGGCAATGCACGGGGAGGCGCTCACCGGCATCGAGGATCTTGACCAGCAGTCCACTCTCGCCTCCAAACCGCTCGAACAGGCGCTGGCCAAGCCAGCCGTGGGGATCGCGGTCGACGAGGTCGCGGAGGCTCTCGGACTCGGCCGTCATGGACACACCCGTGTCAGGAGAAACATCGGCACCCAGCATCGATTTTGGCAGCCGCGTCAACGAGCCGACCCAGTCCTCCGGCCCGCCGAGGCCTCCAGGTTCCGCTCGAAACCTGTCGATACCGTCGCCACCCTTGTAGTAGACGGGTACCCGATTGTCGGGCATTCGTCGCGGTGCGTGCACGAGTGCTACAACCCTCTCAGAGCCAGCCGGGCCACCATGTGGCCCCTGTCGCGCTTGGTGTTCGACTCAGCCTCTGACGAATTGAACAACGCCACCTCCCGTGATGTCGCGGTACTGGACATTTTCACAGGCCTCGGTCGTGGTCGCAACCGCGCTGCGTGTTTGGCGGTTGTTTCACGGCTGCGACGCGCAGCACGTGAGGACGCGCCTCGTCGAGCGAACGACGAGTGACATGGGGCAACTCAGCGAGAGAACACAGATCACTGCAGACACGCGTGATCGCACGGCTGCACGTCGGCGAGCGGGCCTTGCTGATTACGGCGTCGACGGCTCAGCGCGTGCGGGTCAAAAGAGCAGGCGAAGGCGTCGAGCCCCAGCTCTCCATCGACGACATATCTGCCCGACCGGGCCACCAACGTGGTGAGTGGTAGTGACATTCAGCCGGGTTGGCGCGAGGATAAACGCTGGCGGGGGGCCACTTGCCTCCGAGTCGGCGCTCTTGCCGCCCGGAGCGGGGTACAGCTTCCCATCTCGTGGATTCTCAGAAATCAGGATCGGCACAAGAGGAGGCGGCGACATGAGCTCTGCGTTGCTGAGGCGGACAGCCACGGTTGTGACGGTGGTCGGAATGCTTGTGTCGAGCGGTGTGCAGTCGGTGCCCGCCGAGGCAACCGGAGGTGGGGGCGGCCACACCGGCGGTAGCCACACGTCCTGCAACCTGTACCCGATCGGCGTGGAGTCCTCCACGATCAGCGCTGCGGTGCCGGGTCGCCTCATTCGCGATCTCACGACCGGCACTCCGCCGGGCCACGAGGGATGGCTGACATGGGCCGGGGGCGTCAGCGAAGGGACGCTGGCGCGCAGCCTCACACCGCCCGGTGACAGTGCCCGCTACGTCAATCCCGACGACCGATCGGATCACGTTCTGTCGATCGGGGACTGGGTGTCGGCGCGCCCTGGAGCGGTGTCGAGCCGAGGCGTCCGCGAGGCGCTCGGCGAGCTGACCGGCACGCGGATCGTCGTCCCGGTCTGGGACTCGTCACGTGGCAAGGGCCGAAACGTTGCCTATCACGTGACCGGCTTCGCCGAGGTCGAGATCACGTCGTACCAGCTCCACCACGACAACCGCATCTCCGCCAAGTACCGCGGCGAGTCGACTTGCGTGACACCGTCGAACGGGCCGGTGGCACAACCGGCGAGCGCCACGACCCCCGAGGACACCCCGACCAGAATCGTGCTCACCGGCACCAACGAGAAGTCGACGGCACCGCTCGTGTTCGCAGTCGGCGCACCCGCGGCCGGCACTGCCGCATTGGTCGCGCAGCCGGTATGTCACACGACGACATCCGACGATGATGACGACGATGACGACGATGAGGACGATCGCGGTCGTGATGCCGGCCATCAATCGTGGTCGTCGCGTTGGCGATCCGGTCGCGACGGCCACGACAAGGATCCCCATCCCGAGCACGGCTCGGGCGAGGGCGGCACCACCTGCACGGCGATCGCCGAGTACAGGCCCGCCGCCGACTTCAACGGTTCCGATTCGTTCACGTTCACCGTGTCCGACGGGAGGTCGGCATCGGCGCCGGCGACCGTGTCGATCACCGTGACTGCAGTGAACGATCCTCCGGTGGCCGGCGCCGACAGCGGTTCGACCAACGAGGGCACGCCGTTCACGGTCACCACGCAGGACCTGCTCGCCAACGATGTCGCTGGACCGGCCGACGAGGCGAGCCAGCACCTGACCGTGGCTGCCATCTCGGGCGCCGAGACACACGGGACGGTCGAACTCGCGGGCGGGACGGTCGTGTACACACCCGCCATCGGATTCTCCGGCACGGTGACGTTCACCTATTCCGTGTGCGACGACGGCACCACGGGCGGCCAAACAGACCCGAAGTGCGCCACCGGCCTCCTCACAGTGACCGTCTCGCCGGCCGGCAACGAGCCTCCACTCGCCGACCAGCAGGCGGCCGAGGTCGCCGAGGACGCCGGGCTCGATCTCACCCTGACCGGATCTGATGCGGACGGTGACGCGCTGGTCTACGCGATTGTCGCGTCACCCGCCCACGGCACCGTGACGGGCACCCGGCCAGATGTCGTCTACACCCCGAAAGCCGATTACTTCGGCCCTGACGAGTTCACGTTCACGGTGTCAGATGGGCAGGCGACCTCCGAGCCGGCGACCGTGTCGATCACCGTGACCGAGGTCAACGATCCACCACTACCCGGCGCCGACAGTGTGGCGATGCCCGCTGGCGAGACGACGTTGTCGATCGGGGTCCAAACACTCCTCGCCAACGACCGAACGGGGCCGGCGAACGAGTCCGATCAGAGCCTCGCCGTCACTGCCGTGTCCGGCGGTCCGGACACGCACGGCACCGTCACCCTCGCGGGCAAAGCCATCACCTTCGTACCCGACCCAGGGTTCTCGGGTTCGGCGACGTTCGGGTACACGGTCTGCGACGACGGCACGACCCACGCCGTGCCGGCTCCACTGTGCGCCGACACCGGGTTCGTCACGGTCAACCTGGCGAAACCCAACGAGCCGCCGGTCGCCGACGAGCAGAGCGTGACAATCGTCGAGGACGGGTCGCTGCCGATCGTGCTGACCGGGTCCGACCCAGAGAACTCGCCGATCACGTTCGCGATCGCCACACAGCCTCCGAACGGAGGGCTCGTCGGCCCGCCACCCACCGTCACCTATGCTCCGACATCCGACTTCTTCGGTCCTGACGCGTTCACGTTCACTGTGTCCGATGGTCAAGCTGCCTCGATTCCAGCGACGGTGTCGATCACCGTCACCGAGGTGAACGACCCGCCTACGGCTGGTGCCGAGAGTATCTCCGTGCCGGGCCGCTTCCCCTCGGCGATCAGCTCCGAGTCGCTGCTCGCCAACGACACCGCCGGACCGTCGAACGAAGCGACACAGACGATCGCGATCACGTCAGTGACGCAAGGTGCGGGTACCCACGGGACCGTGACGCTCGCCAACGGAATTGTCACGTTCACGCCCGATCTGACCTTCGTCGGCGTGGCGACATTCACGTACACGGTGTGTGACAACGGCACCACCGCCGGCCGGCCCGACCCGTTGTGTTCGGATGGGCAGGTCTCGGTCGCGGTGGCAGGAGCGCCGAACCAGCAACCGATCGCCGATCCCGGCTCGTTCGGTGCTCGCGAGGACACTGCCACACCGCTCGTGCTTGACGCGACCGACGCCGACGGTGACCCGATCACCTTCCAGGTGATCTCGCAACCAACCCACGGCACTCTCTCAGGCACACTTCCGGAGCTGACGTACACACCAGTCCCCGACTACTTCGGGCCCGACCAGATCACGTTCATCGCCAGCGACGCGTTCACGGCATCGGTGCCCGCCGTCGTGTCGATCGACGTCGATGAGGTCAACGACGAGCCAGTCGCCGGACCGGACGTTGTCGTCGCACTCGCCGGTCAGCCGCTCGGCCTGGCGGCGGCGTCGCTGCTGGCCAATGATCAACGCGGGCCATCCAACGAGAATGGCCAGACCTTGACGCTCACGAACGTCGCCGCCGGGGCGGACACTCACGGTGCGGTGTCGGTCGCCGAGGGCACGATCACCTATCTGCCCGACCCTTCCTTCGTGGGCCCGGCCTCCTTCACGTACACGGCGTGCGACAACGGCACCACCGAGTCGTTGGCGGACCCGCGGTGCGCTCCGGGCCAGGTCACGGTCACGCTCGCCGAGGCGAACCGGCCGCCGATCGCCCAGGCCGCCAGCACCAGCGTGGCCGAGGACCACTCGGTCGCGATCGCGCTGATCGGCTCCGATCCAGAGGGCGCGCCGATCACGTATGCAGTCGTCGCCCCGCCGCGGCACGGTGCGCTCACTGGAACCGCACCACAGCTGACCTACACGCCCGCACCCGACTACTTCGGGCCCGACGAGTTCGCCTTCACCACGTCCGACGGCCTCGCGACCTCCAGCCCTGCGTCCGTCTCGATCACCGTCACCGAGGTCAACGACCCGCCTCGCCTCGGCGCCGACACCTACACGTTGGGCGGCGCCGGCACACTCCCGCCACCACCCCCGGCGCCGCGGTGCGGAGATACGTGCGGGGTGATCTTCGGCGACCCGCACGTGCTGAGCTTCGACGAGGCGGGCTACGACGTCCAGGCCGTGGGCGAACTGATCGTCGCCAAGTCGACCACCGACGACTTCGAGGTGCAGGGCCGCTTCACGGCCGTGCCTCGATCGCGCATCGTTTCGATCGACACCGCACTGGCGATGCGCGTCGCCGGCCACCGCGTCTCCATGTACCGCACCACCACCGGACTGGAGACCCGTCTGGATGGCGTCCCGATCACCGTGCCGGCGACGCCGCGCGCCCTGCCGGGAGGGGGCACGATCGGCACCTACGGCCTCGACCAGGTCGTCATCGTCGTCTGGCCCGACGGGTCGGTGGCAATCGTGCGCGCCGTCGGCGTCTACCCGGAGTACTACCGATTCACGCTCGAGCTCGGCCTCGCCCCGGCGCGGTTGGGGCGCGTCGTCGGACTGTTGGGCGACGCCAACGGCAACCAGCTCGACGACCTCGTCACACGTGCCGGCCAGCCGATCGCGTGGCCCGACCCGCCGTTCGCCCTCTTCTACGGCACCTATGTGAACAGCTGGCGGATCAGCAACGCCGAATCGATGTTCGACTACCGGCCGGGCGAGACGACGGAGACGTTCACCGACCTCACGTTCCCTGACGCCCCGGCGACGCCGCAGAGCCTTCCCGCCGGCGCACGGACGACCGCCACGAACACGTGCAACCTGTTCGGGCTCACCACCCAGGCGCTCAGCAACGCATGCATCGTCGACGTCGGAACAACCGGCGACGCCGACTTCGCCAACTCCGCCGCCAATGCGCAGCAGGCCGGCCTCGGGATACCAACCAACGCCGGCCCGACGTCGATCGGCACCGCATCGACGATCACCACGACCACGCCGGGCGAGGTCGCCGTGCGCACATTCCCGACCACGTCGGCAGGCGGGCGGGTGACGTTGTCGGTGTCGGGCAACACGTTCGTGGGTGGTGTCGATCTGACGATCCGCGACGCGAACGGCACGACCGTCGGGTCGTTGTTCGTGTCGCAGCCGACGGGGTTCCGGGATGTGTTCGTGTTGCCGGTGGCGGGGACGTACACGATCACGATCGATCCGCGCGATCA
>JAYVFI010000062.1:0-30702 GCA_043773365.1 Ilumatobacteraceae bacterium | reverse complement strand
CGCACGTAGAAGGGGACGTCGGCCCAGCGCCACGAGTCGATGTGCAGACGCACCGCGGCGTACGTCTCGACGTCGGAGTCGGAAGCGACGCCCTCCTCGTCTCGGTACCCGTCGAACTGACCGCGCACGATGTCACGGGGTTCGAGTGTGCGCATCGCGCTGAAGACCTTCTCTTTCGCGCTCCGGAGCTCCTCGCCACCCGGACCGGTCGGCGGCTCCATCGCCAGGAGCGCGACCGTCTGCATGAGATGGTTCTGGACGACGTCGCGCAGCGCGCCCACCTCGTCGTAGAACTTTCCGCGGCCCTCGATGCCGAAGTTCTCGGCCATCGTGATCTGCACCTGGCGGACGATGTTGCGGTTCCAGATCGGCTCGAGGAACGAGTTCGCGAAGCGGAAGTAGAGGATGTTCTGGATCGCTTCCTTGCCGAGGTAGTGGTCGATCCGGAAGATCCGCTCCTCGGGGAACACGGTGTGCAGCGTGGCGTTGAGTTCGAGCGCGGATGCGAGGTCGCGGCCGAACGGTTTCTCGACGACGATCCGACCGCGGTCGTTCAATCCCACCGAGGCAAGCTTGCTGGCAACGTCCGGGAACATCGAGGGAGGGATCGCCATGTAGAACACGGCGTTCACCGACTTGTGTTTGTCGAGTGCCTGACACAGCGCGGCCCACGTCTTCGGGTCGGCATAGTCGCCTTGGATCAGGTCGAGCCGCTTCATCAGCGGCTCCATCACCGTCACGTCAGGGTGCGCCTCGGCCTCGATGATCGCATCGTGGGCGTGCTCTCGGAAGGCCTTGTCGGTCCAGTCGCTGCGAGCAACACCGATGACGGGAATGTCGAGTTTGCCGAGACGTTGCAGGTGGTAGAGCGCCGGGAACAGTTTGCGTTTCGCCAAGTCGCCGGTGGCGCCGAACAGGACGAGTGCATCGGCTTTCGGTTGACGCGTGTCGATCAGGTTCATCGTGACGAGTCCTTTCGTTCGTGGTGTCCACCGAAGCCTGCCCGCATCGCCGAGAGCACCTTGTCGGCGATGTCGGCACGCCCTCGCGAGCTGAAGCGCTGGTACAACGCAGCCGACAGCACCGGTGCCGGAACACCTTCGTCGATTGCGGCGTGGACCGTCCAGCGACCTTCGCCCGAATCGCTCACGTTGCCGGAGTACTCCGACAGCTGTGGATCGTCGACGAAGGCTTCGGCGGTGAGATCGAGCAGCCAACTCGAGACCACGCTGCCACGTCTCCACACCTCGGTGATCGCCGCCAGATCTAGGTCGTACTGGTAATAGCGGGCGTCGTCCAGCGGGGCTGTCTCGGCGTCGGCCGGGTGCGTGGCCGAGCCGACGTTCGCCTTGGCGAGGATGTTGAGCCCCTCGGCGTAGGCCGCCATCAGGCCGTACTCGATCCCGTTGTGCACCATCTTGACGAAATGGCCGGCGCCTGATGGGCCGCAGTGCAGCCAGCCGTTCTCTGCCGGGGCGAGATCGCCGGTTCGGCCCGGGGTTCGCCCGGCAGCTTCGACGCCGGGTGCAAGCGTGTCGAGCACCGGGGCGAGACCGGCGACGGCTTCGGTATCGCCGCCGACCATCAGGCAATAGCCGCGTTCGAGACCATGGATCCCTCCGCTCGTCCCGACGTCGAGATAGTGCAGTCCATGTGCCGCCAGCAGCGATTCCCCCCGGTCGACGTCGTCGCGATACCACGAGTTGCCGCCATCGATCACGGTGTCACCCGGGGAAAGCAGCGGCACCAGCCGTTCGAGGGTGGCACCCACGAAGGCGGCTGGAACCATGATCCAGACGTTGCGAGGCGGCCGCATCTCGGCGACGAGTGCTTCGAGCGTGGAGGCGGCGACGGCGCCGTCAGCGACAAGCGCATCGATCGGTTCCGGCTTGACGTCGTGGACGACGCACTCGTGGCCATCGGCCATCAACCGGCGCACCATGTTGGCGCCCATCCGTCCTAATCCGATCATTGCCAACTGCATCGCAACAGACTGCCACGCCGGAGCTACCGTCGCGTCCTGTGAGTGACGGAGTTGGCGAGGCGGCTCAGATTTCAGGCGACATCGCCAGCTGTTCGAGTTCGCACAGAGGTTTGCTGACACATCTGCGAAGCCTCGACGCGATCGATCCGGTGGCTCCGTCGCGGCTGCCGGGCTGGACGGTGGCGCACGTCCTCACGCACATCGCCCGCAACGCCTCCGGCCACCTGGAGATGCTGGCCGGCCGGCCGCAATACGTACGCGGGATGGAGAGCCGCAACGAAGACATCGAAGCAGGGGTGCGACGATCGTGGCCCGAACTGATCGACGACGTCGAGGCGACGTGCGAGGCGCTCGAATCAGGCTGGGACGAAGTGTCGGATTGGTCCGGAATTGCGACGACCGTCGCCGGCAATCGGCCCAAACGGATGTTGCCGTTGCTGCGCCAACGTGAAGTCGAGATCCACAGGGTCGACCTCGGACTGGGTTACGAATTCTCCGACATGCCGTCGGAGTACATCCGCAAGGATCTGCGACTGTGGGAAATGCAGTGGCGGGCTCGCAAGCCGATGGGGCTCACGCCGCTGCCTCGGGCGGCACTCGAGGCGCCACCCCACGACCGGCTGGCATGGTTCGTCGGTCGGCTCGACATCGCCGGCCTCGAACCGGCCGGCATGTACTAGCGCGCCTCGATCGATGCATCGAGGGCGGGGAGCCAATGCGCTTCGAGCGTGTGCTCCGTGAGCCGCACGACGTGGATTGCCCGACCGGCGGCCGGGTCGTTGCTGCGAATCCGGTGGAGATCGTTGATCGCCTCGGTCGTGCGCCGGCGCAGCGCGACCAGGTCGTCGTGATCTGGCTGGGGAGTGCTCACGCGGCGCGACTCGGCTTCGTCGTGATGTCCATCTCGTTGGCACGCTGACAGAATCGGTACGCCGTGTAGCGCAGTTCCTCGGCAGCCTGGTGCAACTGCTGCACGTTGCGAGCCAACATCACCTCGCAGAGGTCAGCCCGGTCGGTGGACCACATCACCTCCTCGGCGGCGTCGCCGAGCACGGTCACGGATGCTCGTTCGATCGACGCTGCCAGGTCTCGCAGGTGGGCGGCTCGCTGGCGGAGACCGGATGAGTATGGATGCGTGGGCTGGGCTGACATGGTGCTTCCTCCTGCCCGAATGGAGACACTCACCCGGTCGAATGGGAAACGTCGAACGGGAAACGTCGAAGGGGGAACGTCGAATGGGAAACGTCGAAGCGGAAACCGCTACTCGAGGATGTTGATGATGTCGTGATGAGGAAGGTCGGTGACGACGTCGACGTATCCTGTGCCGACGACGACGAATCCGTGCCGTTCGTAGAAGCCGATCGCCTCGTCCCGCGCTCGGGCCCACACCAATTCCGCTCCGAGTCGTCGGCAACGATCGATCCCGACCTCGAGTACCAGCCCTGACAGGCCGGTCCGGCGGTGGGCGGGGGCGGTGGCCATCCCACGCAGCTGAAATCCGGATACGTCGGGTCGCTCGGGGTAGCGCCGCTCGATCCATGTCGACACGGCAACGACCGTTCCGGGCAGCCGGACGCCGAGATGGAACGTGGTCGCCAGATCATCTCCCTCGAACGAGGTCTCGGTGCTCGGCGTCCCTGCCCTCAGGACGGAGAGCCGAAGCGGGTAGGTGTCCCCGGCGGCGAGTTCGATCACCTCGGGCTCCATCGGTGCTGACGCTAGCTGAGCGTCTCGATCCGGTTGGCGACGGCCGCAGCCTCGTCGCCATCGTGGGTGACCCACACCGCCGTCGTTGCGCTGCGCGCCAGGATCTCGCCGACTTCGACGGCGAGCCGGTCGTGCAGCTGGCGATCGAGCCCGGTCAGCGGTTCGTCGAGCAGCAAGACCTTGGGTGAGGGTGCCAGCGATCTCGCCAGTGCGACACGTTTCGCCTCGCCACCTGACAGGTTGTCGATCCGGCGTTCCAGCAATCCGTCGAGTCCGACGAGTTCGAGCAGTTCGCTGATCCGTTGCCGTCGTGCGTGGCTCGGCACCCCGGCCACCTTGAGTCCGAAACCGATGTTGTCGCCGACGGACAGGTGTGGGAACAGCTGCTCGTCCTGGAACACCATCCCGATCGATCGACGATGTGTCGGCACCGAGGTGACATCGACGCCGTCGACGATCACATTGCCGCGGTCCGGAGCGATCAGCCCGGCGATCACCCGCAGCAGCGTGCTCTTGCCGCTCCCCGAGGGGCCGACGAGGGCAACCACCTCGCCGGCACCGACGTACAACGACGTGCCGTCGAGCACCGGCTCGGCGTCGAACGAGACGTGGACGTCACGAACGTCGAGCACGGCCAACCCGGTGATCAACACGACGATGAGGACTGGAACGATGCTCACCTGAACGACGGTCACTGGCGTCGATCAGGATCACGATCGAGACGGTGGCTGCGGCGAGGATCGTCGACAACGCGAAGGCCTGGGCGTGGAACAACTGCCCCGTCCGACCGAGCAGGCGTTCGATCGCGATCGGCAAGGTATCGGCGCCCGATCGGCTCAGAAAACTGGTCGCCCCGAATTCGCCGAGCGAGATCGCTGCCGCCAGGCCCGCCCCGGTGGCGAGCGGGCGCCGGACGAACGGCAATGTCGTGGTTGCCCAGGCCTGGATCGGGGGAGCCCCCAGCGTTGCCGCTGCAGCCCGCAGATCGGGGTCGATGCTGCGAACCACGCCGAGCGCGCTGCGGACCACGAACGGAATCGCCACGAGCGCATGCCCGACGGGTACGAGCCACCACGATGCGCGCCAGTCGAACGGCGATGTGTCGAACGTGATCAGCATCCCGAACCCGATCGTGACCGCCGAGGTGCCGAGCGGCAGCATCAAGCCGGTATCAAGCCACTTTCCGGTGCGCCCCAGCGCCGTGATCGCGACGACGGCGGCTGCGCCGATCAGCACGGAGAACGTGGTCGCCCACAGTGCGGTCGTGACGCTCCGGAGCAGTGCCCCGATCGGGTCGATGCCGGTCGTGATCCCCGCCCGGATCTGGTCGTTCCCGAGCGCTCGCCACCCGGCCAGCGAGTAGCCCCCGTCGATTCGCATTGACCGCTCGACGAGCGCCAGCAGCGGTGCCGCCACGAGCACCAAGGTGGCGCCGACACTGCCGGCGACGAGCAGCCGCTGCCGCGCCGCGGGAGCCGGCCGTCGCTGTGTCGCAGACACCGGGACCGTGCTGGCGTGGCGGCGCTGCACTGACGTCGACCAGACCACCAGCAACCCGAGCACCAGCAACTGGATCAACGACAACACCGCCGCGCCACCGACGTCGCCGAGTTGCGTTGCCCGTCGCCAGACCTCGACTTCGATCGTCGAACGGCTGGCCGTCCCGAGCACCCGGATCACACCGAACGACGTGAACGTGAACAGGAAGACGATCGCCGATGCGGCGGCAAGGGCAGGTCGCAGCAGGGGGAGCGTGACATGCCAGAACACCTGCGTCGGCCGCGCCCCGAGGGTGGATGCGGCTTGTTCCAGATCGACGGGGAGTTGCTCCCACACTGCACCGACCGTTCGAACGACGACCGCGAGATTGAACACGACGTGAGCGCCGAGGATCGCCCAGACGCTCCGATCGAGGGCGTTCGGGAGCAAAGCGGTGAACGCCGCACCGACGACAACCGTCGGGAGCACGAAGACAGCGGTGAGGAGGCTGAGCAGCGTCCGCCTTCCCGGGAAGCTGAATCGCGAGACGGCCCAGGTGGGCATCAGCCCGACCACCAACGTGAGTGCTGTGCTGACGCCGGCCTGCCACAACGTGAACCACAGCACGCTCCACGTCCGGTTCCTGCTGAATGTGTCGGCCAGCGCGTCGGCGCTGAGAGCACGCACCATCAGCGTGGCCAACGGCCAGGCGTAGAAGATCAGCAGGAACGCCGCCGGCGGCGCGGCGACGGCCACCACGAACCGGCGCGGCAAGCGGTTGACTGCGGTGGTCACGCCATTAACCCGTGACGACCGTCGTCCAACGATCGATCCAGTCGGAGCGGTTCTGTTCGATCATCGCGGGGTCGAGTGTCAACGGCTTGTCAGGGATCGCGGCGAACTCGACGAACACCGGTTCCAGAACGACGTCCTGGTTGACCGGGAACACGAACAGATTGAGAGCCACCTCGCGTTGGAAGCGCTCCGACACGAGGAAGTCGACCAGCTGTCGGGCACCTGTCGGCGCGTCAGTGCCGCGGAGCACGCCGGCGAACTCGATCTGCCGGAAACAGGTTGCCTCGACCACGCCGGTCGGCGCTTCGCCCAACGGTTCGGTGGCGTACAACACCTCGAACGGCGGGCTCGAACCGTAGCTCAGCACCAGTGGCTTGGAACCGCCGGCACGAGAGAAATCCTCGTAGTAGGCAGTCTCCCAGTCGTCGACGACCAGCACGCCGTTGTCGCGCAGCTCCGCCCAGTACTGCTCCCAGCCGGCTTCGCCGAATTCGGCGACCGTGGCGAGCAGGAACGCCAAACCCGGCGAGGACGTCGCCGGGTTCTGCACCACGAGCCGGCTGGCGTAATCCGGCTCGGCAAGGTCGGCGAACGACGTCGGAGGGTCGAGGCCGATGGCGGCCAGCGCGGCGATGTCGTAGTTCACGCACACGTCGCCGTAGTCGACGGGGGTTGCCTCGTCGTTCGGAACGAGCGCCGTCAGCTCGTTCGGCAGGACGTCGGCACCAGCAGCCTCGTACGGATCGAAGATCTTGCTGTCGATCGCACGTGACAGGAACGAGTTGTCGACGCCCCACATCACGTCGCCTTCCGGGTTTCCCGCAGTGAGCGTCGCTTTCGACAACATCGTGCCGGTGTCACCGGCGATCAGGATCTCGACGGCGATCCCTGTTCGTGCCGTGAAGTCGTCGAGTGCGATCACGACCGCGCTGTCGGCGGCCGTCGGGAACGACGAATACGCGACCAATGTGATCGTCGTCGGTTCGGAGCCACGATCATTCCCGCCACACGCCACGAGTGCCGCCGCGATCGTCGCGATCAACGCCACCGAGCGAGTGGAACTCATGCTCCGGTGCCGGCATGCTGGGCGACGAAGATCGTGACGACACCGGCGAGGATGGTGATCTCGACGGACTCGGCGGTCGTGACGTTGCTGACGCCGAGTCCGACGACCGCATCGAGTTGCGCCCGATCGAGCGGCCATTCGACACCGCTGATCGAGACTCCGGTGGCTCCGCCGTGCAGCGCAACCAACGAGATCGTCGTTCCGATCGGCATCCGGAGTGTTCGCCGACCCGGTCCGTGGAGCACATGGAACACTTGCTCGCCCCACCAGCCGTCGATGATCGGGATGCTGGTCAGCGACCGGTGACCGAGCGCACCGATGGCGGTGATCGTGTGGTCGAGCCGGTCACCTCCGCCGGCGACGAGGATCAGCCTGGCGGGGCTGAAGTCGACCGCCATGATCAGCGCCAACTCGGTGTCGGTGTGGTCCTTGGCGGGGCTGTGTCGGTCGATCGTGGCGTGCGCTTCCGCCCACTGCAGACCCGCATCGGACACCGAGTCGAGATCACCAACGAGGCCGGCCGGTTGGAGACCCGCAGCCAAGGCGTGATCGAGGGCACCGTCGGCGGCGAGCACGATCGCTCCGCCCGGTATCGCCGCCAGTGCGCTCTGATGCAGCGGTTCTGCTCCGGTGATCACCGCCACCACTTGATTCACGACGACTTCGCTCACTTCACTCCCTCCGCCGGCATTATCCGGATCAGGTTCTCGGGTCGGTGCGGCGAGCACCCTCTCAGCCCGCCGGTCTCGCGAGCTCCCCATGTATGAGCCTTCAGACTACTGGGTGGTGGCGGATCCGGCCTCGGTGATCGCCCCGATCTGTCGGAGAAAGGTGAGGCTGTCCCAGACGTCGGTTCGTTTGGCGATCAGTTCGTCCTCGATCACGAACAACATCACGCCGGGTATCTCGATCGGGTGGCCTTCGTGAACGGCGGTCAGCCGATAGCGGACCGCCACCTGTGCGCCCTCGGCAATCGTCTCGACGATGTCGTAACTCAAACCCACGAACTGAGCGAGGAAACCGGGCAGCCGGTCGCGGTAGCCGAGTTGCCCGTATGAACTCGACCCGAGCGCGCTCGTGTGTTCGTTCTCGAAGTCATACGTGACGCAGGCCGCGATCGTGTCCGGGTCGCCTGCAGAAAGTGCTGCGAGATATCGGGTCGCAACCTCCCTCGGATCCATCCGCCAACCGTAGCCAGCGCGCTGCTCGCATACCGTCCCGATGTGATCTGATGGGGGCGGTGGACGAACGGCCCGAGCCGCAACGGATCGAGATCGAGCTCACCTCGCACGCCCCGGCGCAGGGTCGCAGTCGCGGGGCGAACCGTTTCCGTCGCGCCGACCCGGTCGCCGCCGCAAGCTCCGACGAGGATCCGCCATCGCCGCGATCCGCCTCCGACGATCGGCGCCGCCTGGTGGTCACCGGATTGGGGGCGGGCGCGGTGGCGTTGTTCCTGGGTTGGTCGCTCGGTCGCGCTGGAAGTGATTCCGATGTCGGCACGACAGGCAGCTCGGTCCCGACCGCCAGCGCTGTCACGACCACGACCGCAGTGCTGGTCGGCGAGACCCTCCCGGCGCCGCTGTTCACGATCCCGCGTACCACCATTCCCCGGCCACCGACCACGACGACCACGGTGGTGGCGACCGAGCAACACCTGATCGATCCGGCGCTCGTCGGTCTCGGCGTGCGGATCGTCGGGGTGGAGGCGACCGGCGATCTGGTCGAGATCGATCTCGACTCCGGGCAACTCGCCAGGGTCGACATCGAAGGGCGAGGCAGATCGCCAAAGGGTCTGATCGTCGGCACCGAGCAGACGATGATTCTCGACCTCGAGTCCGGATCGACGGTGACCGTGAATGGTGACCGGAGCGTCCACAGCGGTGTCAATCTCTTCAACTCGGGGCAGGTGATCGTGACCCCGGGATCCGACATGATGTGGCAGATCGTGAACGGGTTCGGAACCGGGACGAATCTGCTCGCCCGACAAATTGATTTCAACGGATTGGCGACTGGTGTCGAAATGACGCTGCCCGGCTACGCGGTTGCCGGCGACCCGGCCGGCGGCGTCGTCGTCGGTTTACCTGGTGGCGCATTCTCCGTGCGTCCGGACGGCGCCGAACGGCTGACGATCGGAACGCTCATCGGCCTCAACCGCGACCGTATCGTGTCGGTTCGCTGCGAGACGATCAGCGAGTGCAACCTGTACGAAACGGATCGCACGACGTCGGCCGAGCGAGTCGTCCCGTTCGTGATGCCGAGCCCCGACTCGGTGCAAAGCGCCACCGGATGGTGGGGAGCTGCGCCAGAGACGATCTCGCCCGACAACCAAGCGGCCGTAATCGTCTATTCCACCGGCCCACCCGAGTTCGCCTATCAGCTGGCGATCGTCGAGCTCGACTCGGGCGAATTGACGACGCTGACAACGAATTTCGAGACGCCTTCCGTGGTGTGGTCGCCGGACGGGCGGTTTGCCTTCTACGTGCAAACCGGCAATCTGATGGCGCTCGATCGCAAGACCCACAAGCAGATCAGGATCGCTGATGTCGGGGGACTATCGGCGATCGGCGTCCGTGGATCACCGACCGAGTAAGCCGTCGAGGGCAGCTTCGGGTTTCGTCAGGTCGGTTCGCTGAGCGGCCTCGAGGCGCGACAGATAGGTCACGGTCACGAAACCACGTTCGATCGCGCCGCCGTCGGTGTGGGCAGGCAGTTCCACGGCGTCGCCATAGGCCATCGCCACCCCGAACCGGTCCGGGTCATCGGTCGGTGTCATCACTGCCGTGGACATCGATCGTGGAGGTTCCAAACCGACCGAGGTCAGTTCCCACCCTGCGATTTCGTCGAGTTCCATGTTCGGCACGTTGATGTTGACGACGACCGGCGGCTTCGGCATTTCGGCGATCAGACCCTCGACGAACGTGCGTGCAACCTCAGCGGCGACCTCCCACTTCTGGTTGGCCACGACATCGGGCCACGACTGCCCCTCGGCGCCCCACCCCGACACCGACTGGCTGACGGCGACTCCTGAGATGCCGCCGCTGCGAGCAGTCAAACAGGCCCCGATCGTGCCCGAGTGGTACACGGAGCGACCGACGTTGGCGCCGGGGTTGATCCCTGACACGACGAGGTCGAACTTTTCTCCGAACGTTCCCAGCCGGGCGTACAGCACGCACAGCGCCGGCGGGCCGTTCAACGACCATGCTTCCGGCACGCCCTCGATCCGGCGGCGCGTGATCACCGCCTCGAATTGCGTCAGCGCACCGACTGCCGCCCCGGCACCGGAGAATTCGCGGTCGGGGGCGACGATCACGACCTCACCGAGGCCGGTCATCGCGCGAGCGAGCACATGGAGACCGAGGCTGTCGATCCCGTCGTCGTTGGTCAGAAGAATCCGCACGACTCCTGGATACCAGACGCGGATGAACAACGTGTGAATCGGCGGCTCACCGGATGGTGTCAATCGTCACACGGCGGGCTCGGCGGCGGCGCGATTGCTGAACCACATCACGAGCGCCAGACCGATGATCACGAGCGCCATCCCGGGGACCTGACGCGCCGTGATCGTCTCGCCGAGGATCACCCAGGCCCAAAAGACGGCGAGCGCCGGCTGGCTGACCTGGACGGTCGACATCGTACCGATCGGCAATCTTGGATGGGCGAACGCGAGAAGGCCGTGCCCGACCATCCCGGTCAGCACCGACAAGATCGCGACGGCGATCCAGGCCTTGCCGCTCAGCGGCCACAGTTCGGCGCCGGCGATCGAGAGCACGACGGGCGTCGCCGTGACCAACGCGACCGGCATCAGGATCGCCATGAACTCGAACGTGTCGACGCCGACCGCGCCCCCGTGCCCACGCGCCCGCTTCGCCGCCAGGAGGTAGGCCGAGAACATCACGACGCCGATCACCATCAAGACGTCGCCCGTGACGGTCGCCGTGCCGCGCTCTGGACCGTTGAACAACACGATCGTGATCCCGATGATCGACAGCGCGCCCCAGCCGAGGGCCCGCCACCGGGGGCGCTCGCCGAACAGGAAGAACCCGGCGGGAAGGGTGATCAACGGCGCCATCACCCCGATGAACTCAGCGTGGGCGACGCTCGTCCGTGTGACGGCGGTGAACAGGATCGAGATGTCGAGACCGAAGAACAACGCCGGCACGATCATCCGCTTCCACGTAGCCCGGTTCGGCAATGGCGTGGCGAACCGGCGGCGCCGCACCATCAGCAGGATCCACCAGAGCACTGATGATCCGACCAAGCGCCACCAGGCGATCACCGAACCCGGGACTCCCGGCCACTTCAGGATCGGGTAGCTGATCGAGAAGCACAGCACGGCGGCGGCTACCGACATCAGCCCGATCGTGTGTGGCCGTCGGTCCGAGCCTGCGCTCATCCAACGTCGGTCATTCGACGGCGCGTTTGAAGTCGGGTTCGATGTAGATCAGACGTACCGCCGGCGCCGCAGCGCGGATCCGAGCTTCGGTCGCGTTGATCGCCATACTCAGCTCGTCGAACGTGAGCGTCGATTCGTATTCGATCTTGGCTCCCAGCAAGATCTCGTCGGGGCCGAGATGTTCGGTGCGCATGTGGATCAGACCAACGACGTGTTGCGCATCGGCGATCGATTGCTTGATCGCTGCCTGGTCTTCCAAGCTTGCTGCTTCGCCGATCAAGAGCGCCTTCATCTCGATCACCAAGATGATCGCGATCACGATCAACAAGACACCGATGGTGATCGAGCCGACTGCATCCCATCGTCCGTCGTCGGTCCAGTGGGCCATCAGCACGCCGAACAGGGCGAACAGGAGGCCCAGCTCGGCGCCGGTGTCTTCGAGCAGAACGACGGGCAACTCCGGCTGTTTGGAGGTGCGGATGAACCGCCACCAACTCATGTCGGCGGGCTTGACGTGGTTGGCCTCCTTGACGGCAGTGCGCAGCGAGAAGGTCTCGAGTGCAAGTCCGAAGAAGAGAATCCCGACGGCGACCCAGATGCTGTCGATTTCGTGCGGATGGCGAAGCTTCTCGATCCCCTCGTACAGCGCGAACAGTCCGCCCATCGAGAACAACACGAGGGCAACCGCGAATGCCCAGAAGTAGCGCTCTCGGCCGTATCCGAACTGGTGGGTCGCGGACGCGGCCCGATTGGAACGACGCCCGCCGAGCAACAGCAGTGCTTGGTTGCCGGTGTCGGCGAGCGAGTGCACGGCTTCCGCCAACATGCCTGCCGAGCCGGTGATCACGAACCCCACGAACTTGGCGATGGCAATCCCCAAATTTGCGAAGAACGCTGCAAGGATTGCTCTTTTACTGCCGTCGGTCACGCGCTACAGGTTGGCACACCGGCAGCTACATACCCGCGATCGTGAGCCAGGCGTCGAGCACCGATTCGTCGCCGACCCGGCTGAGCTCGTCAGCGCGGGGAGTTTTCCGGTTCCACAGCTTGAGCAGGATCGCTTCGGCCGGTCCGCGAAGAGCGGCGTCGCCTTTGCGGTGCTCCCGGATGATCTTCAGTTCGCTGCCCTCGGTCCAGATCAGCCATTCACCGGCGATATCGGTGCAGTGCAGATGGAGACTGCCGGTTGGCGGGTGGGCGCGGCCGCGTTGGATCAATCGGGGAAGCGCGATCGCGAAGTACTCGTCGATCCCGTCGCTGGCGAGCTCCGCGTCAAGCGTTGCCCGGATCCCCACGGCGGTTTCTGCATCCCATCGGTGGACCATCGTTTCCATCGCCTGCCGGCGCGGCCAGATTGCGCCGACCTGCTCGACGGGAAAAGGGCTCCACGTCGGGCCGGTGGGGTCGATCGCGAGGAGCGTCTCGGCGAGTTCGTGAGCGCCGGTGCGGAGCCATTCGGCGAGTTCGTCATCGTCGGGAGTCTCCGTACCGAACGACTCGGGCTGCCTGGCGGTCGCAGCCGATCGTCGGGCCCAGCGATGGACGCCGCCCAAGTGATGGGTGAGGTGTCGAAGGTCCCATCCGGGACAGGCCTCGATCGGAGCATCGAGCGCTCCGTGTTCGACGGCTGCTGCAAACCGTTCGACATCGGCGAGGAGATGGTCGACATACCACCCCGCGGAGCGACTCTCTGCGTTCATGCCACCCGACGGTAGCCTGATCAGATGAGCCCGCTCGAAGCACCAGCGTCGCCGCTCGGCGGCACGCTCACCAGTCAACCGATCATCTCGATCACGGATCGTGCGATCGACAAGTTGCTGGAGCTGCGTGCCGAGGAGTCCGATGCCGACCAACTCGGTCTGCGGCTGGCGATCGCCTCGAACGCCGGTGAGGATTTCCGCTACGACCTCAGTTTCGACGAGTTCCTCAAGGCCGCCTTCACCGACGAAGTGCGCACGCACGAGGTCAACGGCAAGGGTCCGATCAAGATCATCATCCCGGGCAAGGACGTCGAATTGCTGCAGAGCGCAACACTCGATTACACCGATTCGCAGGGCCTCGTGATCCGCAATCCGAATCGACCGGCCGCTCCCAGCGCAGAAGGCTTGACCCGCGACGACGAGTTGTCTGCAGAGATCGAGGCGCTGGTGGCATCCGATGTCAATCCTGCACTTGCGGCGCATGGCGGATTCGTGACCTATGTCGGCCACGACGGTGAGGGCACGGCGTACATGACGATGGGTGGCGGTTGCCACGGTTGCTCGATGAGCAAGATGACCATGCTGGAAGGTGTCCAGACGATGCTCAGCGAGGCATTGCCTGCGGTCCAACGGGTCAAAGACCTGACCGACCACGCCACCGGCGAAAACCCCTACTACAGCTGAACGGTGGCGCAGCGGGCAACCGCGGCTGAACAAGCTGCTGCCGACGGGTCAGCGAGCGTTGAGCAGGAGGACGACTCCGAAGACGGCGAACAGGGCCGCTGAGGCGTAGCGCAAGACGTTGGGGTTCAGGCGTGTTCCCAGTCGCTGGCCGGCGATGGCGCCGATCATGCCGGCTGCCACTTCACCCAACGTCGAACCGAACCAGGTCGCCAACGGATTCGATCGCGCCGCAAGCGCCGCCGTCGCCAACTGCGTCTTGTCGCCCATCTCGCCGACGGCGATCGTCAAGGCGATCGAGGCGATCACCGTCGACGCCGTGATCACCCTGTCGTTGCTGTCGCCGTCGTCTTTGTCGTCTTTGTCGTCTATGTCGTCGTTGCCTGGTCGGCGGAGGGCGAGCAATCCGAACCCCAAGAACAGGATTCCGCTGGCGAGCGCAATCGGACGTTCCGGCAGTGCGGCGCCGAGCACGCCGCCGACGATTGTTGCCACGGCCCCTGCCGCGGCGTAGCCGAGCAGCAGTCCGATTGCCACGGTCCGGAGCCTGTAGCGGGCACCGAATCCGAGCGCCAAGAGTTGCGTTTTGTCGCCAAGTTCGGCGATGAACATGACACCGAACGCAGATCCGGTGGCGACGGCGATTTCCCACATGTCCGCTCAGCATGCCAGTCGCACCTCGTGCGTACGCTGATCCGATGGAGATGGCTCGAATGTATGTGGACGCTCAGCGGTCGTTCGTCGCGTTGTGCGAGACGTTGACCGACGAGGAGTGGGCGACGCCCGTGCCGTGCAACCCCGGCTGGACCGTTCGTGACGTGCTGTCGCACGTGGCGGGGGTCACCGACGACATCGCCAACGGCCGGTTGGAGGGCGCAGCAACCGATCCGTGGACCGAGACGCAAGTCGCCCGCTGGCGGGGTCTGGCGTGGGGTGATCTTGTCGACCAATGGAACGAGCAGCTCGAAGCGGTCGCCGCGTTGTTGGAGGCGGTGGGTGAATTCCGGCCACCGTTCGACTGCAACAGCCACGAACATGACGTTCGCCACGCGATCGGTCGTTTCGGCAGCCGGGACTCTGAACTGATCGGTGTGATGGCCCAAGGTCTTGGTCGGGCCGGATTGGGACGCCCTGTTTCGGTTGAGCTGCTCGACGCCGAACCGTTGTCGTTGGCCGGGGAAGGTGAGCCGATCGTGTTGCGCGGGTTGTCCCGCTTCGAGTTCGTACGGGCCCGACTCGGTCGCCGTTCGGCGGCGCAGGTGCGCCAGTTCGACTGGAGCGAACCGCCAACCGAGGAGTTGTTGCAGGCGTTCTTCACGTTCGGCCCGAGCCCGATCGACATCATCGAGTGAACGTCTGCTGGCGCGATCTGGTGGCGTACGCGCCTGATCGCGCCTCCAGAAGGCCGGGTGGATGCCTGCTGGCGCGATCTGGTGGCGTACGCGCCTGATCGCGCCAGCAAGAGGCGGGGCGGATGGCTTACGAGGCGGCGAGGGCTCGTGTGAAATCGGCGATGATGTCGTCAGGGTCTTCGAGGCCGATCGAGACTCGGACGAGGCCCTCGGTGACACCCATTTCGATCTGTTCCTCGCCCGTCAAACTGGCATGGGTGGTCGTGGCCGGGTGACAGATGAGCGTTTCAGGACCGCCGAGCGAGGTCGCGCAGCGCGCCAATCTGATCGCCGCCAGCAATGACCGAACCGCCTCGCGCCCGCCGGACACCTCGAACGCCAGCACCGTGCCGAACTGGCGCATCTGGCGCTTGGCGAGGTCGTGTTGGCGATGCGAGGTGAGACCGGGGTAGTGGACCCGCGACACGGCCGGGTGGCGTTCCAACCATTCGGAAAGGCGCAGCGCCGTTGCCGCCTGGTGATTGGTTCGAACGGACATCGTGCGGATCCCGCGGAGTGCGTTGAGGGCGTCGAATGGTGACGCCGTCGCACCGTGCAGCACGGCGTAGCTCCAGATCGCGTCGATCAGGTCCTTCTCGCCGGCGACGACACCAAGTGTCGCGTCGTTGTGACCCGCGATGCCCTTCGTGGCCGAGTGGATCACCAAATCGATCCCGTGGGCGAGCGGCTGCTGCCCGAGCGGCGTCGCAAACGTCGAGTCGACGACCGTGAATGGGCCGATGATCGCCCCCAACTCGTCGAGGTCGACGAGCTCGAGTACCGGATTCGACGGTGTCTCGGCAATCACGATCGTGGTGCGACCTGGTTGGACGGCGGCCGCGAGCGCGCCTGGAGTGGTTCCGTCGACGAGCGTGGTCTCGATATCGAATCGGGCACACGGCCCTTGTAGGAAGGCGAGCGTTCCGGCGTAGAGCTGACGGGCAGCGACGATGTGGTCACCCGCAGAACACAGCGCCAGCACCGTGGAAGCAATCGCTCCCATGCCCGAACCGAACGCCATCGCATCTTCGGCGCCTTCCAGCTCGGCGACGGCCTGTTCGAACGAGCGCACCGTCGGATTGCCGAAGCGCCCGTAGAACTCTTCGGCGCGAAACGATGTGGCGCGTTGGTGGGCGTCGTCCATGCAGGTCGACTCCCACACGCTCGAGGCCCACAGTGCCGGCGCCATCGATGAACCGCTGGCGGCGCGCCCGGCCCGGATCGCGATCGTGCCCGGTTTCAAGTGCTCGTCAGGTGACACAGAATTCGTTTCCTTCTGGATCGGTCATGACCATCCACCACTGCCCGGTTTCCTCGACTCGACGAACGACGGTTGCGCCGGCCGCGGTGAGCTGCTCGACCTTGTTGTTGCGTTCTTCGTCGGACCGTCCGGCCCGGATGTCGAGATGAACACGGTTCTTGATCGATTTCTTCTCGGGAACGCGCAGGAACAGGATCCGAGGCCCGACGTTCTCGGGATCGACGATCGCCCCGATCGACCCCGTCGGTGGCAGTGGAATCTCGTTGGCACGTAGGAAGTCTTCCCACGACAAATAGCCGGCGGGCGGCGGTTCTTCGACGTATTGCAGCGCCACCGACCAGAACCGACACATCACTTCGGCGTTCTCGCAATCGAAGGTGATCTGGAATGGCGTCGCCATGGGACCTACGGTAGCTGGCATGGCTATCGGCTCGCTGCATGAGATCGTGTTCGATTGTGCTCACCCGGAGGCGCTGGCGCGGTTCTGGCAGGCCCTGATCGGAGGAGAGGTCGAGGTCGAGAGCGACGACTGGGTCGTGCTCGACGGCGACGATGATGGTTTCTACATCGGGTTCCAACGCGTTCAGGAACGAAAGACCGTGAAGAATCGGCTGCATCTCGATGTGGAAGTCGACGATCTCGTGAGCGCTGTCGACGCCGCCGAAATGCTCGGCGCCAGGAAGATCGGTGAACTCGTGGAGGAAGACGACGGCAGCTTTCAGGTGATGGCCGACCCGGGCGGCAACGAATTCTGCTTCATCACCGAAGGTTGATCGGCGGATCGCCAGGGCTGGCGCGGCTACCGGCCGAGCCGGTCAACGACGGCTTGATGAAAATGGCCGTTGCTGCTGATCGCGCTGGGTGCTTCGTAGGTCACCCGGCCGGTGCGGTCCGTGAACGATCCACCGGCTTCTTCGACGATGACCTTCACGGCGGCCAAGTCGTAGGGAGCGACGCCGACGGCGTCGATCGCGAGGTCGAGCGCTCCTTCGGCGACAAGGCAGTGCTGCCAGAAGTCCCCGAAGCCTCTCGCTCGGCGGGCTTGCTGGAGGATCTTGACCAGTTCGCCGGTCAGGCCGAGCTCGTCCCAACCCTGGCTGAAGGTCACGCTGATCTGGGCTTCTTCGATCGCGACGACGTCGGAAACCTGACATCGCCGACCGTCGGCGAACGCTCCGAGATCTTTCGCCGCCCACCAACGCCGGCCCATCGCAGGCGCTGACGCGACGCCGACCACAGGGCCGTGCTCGAGATGGGTGAGGGCGATCAAGGTCGCCCACACCGGTATGCCGCGCACGAATCCGGACGTCCCGTCGATCGGGTCGACGATCCATCGCCACGGGGAGTCGGGGTTGCCCTGGAGGCCGTGCTCCTCGCCGTAGAAGCCGTGCTCGGGGAGCGCCGCCAGCACGAGCGTGGCGAGCAGCGACTCACATCCCTCGTCGGCCTCGGTGACCTCGGTGCGATTGTCCTTCCAGCCGAGCGTGAAGTCCTGCTGCTCGAATCGGGGGAGTGTGAACGCGTCCGCCGCGTCGGCGATCCTCAGTGCCAGTTCGAGTTCGGTGTGCAGGTCGCCCAGATCAACCACGGCGGGAACCCTACGCCAGCTCGCGGGCGATGCCGTTTACAGGTGGGCGCGGATGCTGGCGGCGATGCCTTCGGCGTCGAGGCCGAGACGGGCAAGGATGTGGTGAGCTTCACCGTGGGGGATGAACTGGGTTGGCAAGCCGAGCACTTCGACGCGGATCTCGGGACGAATTGCGCCGATCCGGTCGGCGATCATCATGCCGATCCCTCCCTCCCGAACGCCGTCCTCGACGGTGACGACGACCGCGTGGGCGGCGGCTGCGGCGATCATGTCGTCGTCGAGCGGGGCGCAGCATCGGACGTCCCAGACCTCGACCGAGTGGCCCTGTTCCGAGAGCCGTTGGGCGGCCTTCAGCGATGCCTCGACCATCTTGCCGATTGCCAGCACGCAGACCGAACCGTCGCCTGGTCTGGCGCGGCGGGCCTTGATTCCGGTCCCGACTTCGTGTTCGTCGACCTGTCGGGCCGAGCCGCGCGGGTAACGAATCGCGACAGGGCCCTCGTCCGCGAGGTGGACGGCGTCGAGCAGCATCTGTTGCAGATCCTGGGCGCTGGACGGTGCCAGGACGCGCATCCCGGGCACCTTCGACAGCAGCGCCATGTCGTAGACGCCGTGGTGCGAGGCTCCGTCGGGGCCGGTCACGCCCGCGCGGTCGATACAGAAGATGACGGGCAGGCGATGCATCGCCACGTCGTAGACGACCTGATCCCACGCTCGGTTGAGAAACGTCGAGTAGACGGCGACGACCGGCCGCATGCCCCACATCGCCATCCCGGCAGCGGCCGTGACCGCATGTTGCTCGGCAATCCCGACGTCGAAGAAACGGTCAGGGAAATGCTCTTGGAAGGGAATCAGCCCGGTCGGCCCTGGCATGGCGGCCGTGATCGCGACCAGCCGCGGATGCTCCTCCGCGGCCTTGATCACTGCTTCGGCGAACGCCTGTGTGTAGCCCGTCGGCACCGCCTTGGGCGGTCCCTTCTTCGGATCGAACACCGGCGCGTCGTGGAGGTGCTTCTCGTCGTCATCCTCGGCAGGCGGATAGCCGCGACCCTTCTGGGTGAGGACGTGAACAATGATCGGTCCCTCGGCCGACAGCGCTTCTGCATTGCGGAATGCCGCCTCGAGTTCGGGAATCGAGTGGCCATCGACAGGCCCCACGTAGCGCACCCCGAGCGCTTCGAAGAACGATGGCGGCTGCAGGAATTCGCGAACGCCGGCCTTGAACGCATCCATCGCCTTCTCGGCCTGAGGTCCGACACCCGGCAGCTTGTGGAGGAAGTCTTCGAGGCGGCGTTGACGACGCACGTACACCGGGTTGAGGCGGATGTCGGTCAGCGCATGGGCCAGTTTGTCCGTCACCCGATCGGGCAGGCTGGGGTGACTCGATCGCTCGTCACGGCCCTGACTGTTGGCCGAGAGGTTCGAAACCGTCGGGGCGTAGCTGCGGCCGTTGTCGTTGAGCACCATGATCACGCGGCGCTTGTTGTGTCCGAGGTTGTTGAGCGCTTCATAGGCCATTCCCCCGGTCATCGCCCCGTCTCCGATCACGGCCACGATGTGACGGTGGTCGGTGACACCGGCGTCCCTGGCGACAGCCATCCCGTACGCGTAGCTGAGGACCGTGGAGGCGTGACTGTTCTCGACGAAATCGTGCGGGCTCTCCTCGCGGTTCGGATAGCCGGACATGCCTCCCGCTTGGCGCAGTTGGGCGAACTGCTTGCGGCGACCCGTGATGATCTTGTGGACGTAGGCCTGGTGGCCGGTGTCCCACAGGATCGCGTCGGTGGGTGACTCGAAGACGCGGTGCAAGGCCAGCGACAGTTCGACAGCACCCAAGTTGGAACCGAGGTGTCCGGCATTCTCGCTGACCGCTTCGACGATCAGGTCCCGAATCTCGCCGGCGAGCGCGTCGAGTTCGTCGAACGACATCCCTCGCAGATCAGAGGGCTGTTTGAGACGCTCCAGCACCATTGGAACGACGCTATCCCTGAATCGTCTCGCCCGAAATCATCCTGCCGGTGATGTCAGTCGAGTCGACGTCGATCGCGGAGTATGGCAACCGGGCGAAGAACTCGTCGGCGTGACGCCCGAGGGCGCGAATTGCGACGTAGTTGGCGGTCCCGCCGATCAATGCCCCGAGCCCGAGCGGCACTGCCGTACCGAGCGCGATCGCTCCGCGTCGGGCTCCATACCGGCGCACCAGCAGCTTGCCCATCAGGCGGTTGGCTGTCTGCAAGGTCGCCAACGGCACGCGATTGCCGCTCGCCACGGTCGCTCCGGTGGTCGCCTGATTGAGCGCCTTGGCGAAGCCGTCGCGTGCCGAACCACCGTAGATCAAGACCGCCAGCACCCAGGCGCGACGTTCCTCCACGGTCGGGTCAGGTCGGCCGTGGAGGGCGGCGATCGTCAGGATCAGGTCGCCCGCACGTGTCGTGAACCACGCCAACTCGGCCGTGGTCGCCATCAACGTCGCTGCCGTGCCGACCGCAGGCGCCGCTGCGGCGACCCCCGCTCCGGCCCCGAACGCCCCGAGTTCGCGGGCGAACGACCCGACGAGTGCCTTGACCTTGTCCGGGCGAATCTCGCCGGGCAACGCGGCTGCCCGCTTGACGGCCGCGTCCCAACGTTTGGCGGAGACCTCGTCGACGCTCGCCAGGATCTTCTGGGCGATCCGTTCGGCGTCGGCCGGATTGATCCGCCCAGCAAGTCTGGCGATCCACGGCGGCGCCTGTGGGCGTGCGTTCACATCGTCAGTTGTATCACCAGTTCGGTCAGCGCAGGCCGAGCATCGAGGCGAATTGGCGTCGCCATTCGACGGATGCCTTGTCGGCTTGGACGCTGACGACGCCCGTTTGGGTGAGTGGCAGGACTCCCGGAATCTGCTCGAGCATTCGCTTGTCTTCGGCGCCGATCGCTCGGTCGAACGCGATCACATCTTCCGCCGACACGGAGAAGTCGTCGTTGCGCCAGACAACGAACGTGAAATAGCAGTTGACGTCATCGATCGGAGCTGCCAGCAGCAGGAGAATGTGCTCCAAACCGGTCTCGTACCTGATCGTGCTGCGCACCGAGAACGGCAGCACGAAACCGGTGCTCATCTGGCGGTGGAGGACCTTGGCGGTCTGACCGGAGATGCTCTGGGCAGTTTCCGGGTTGTTGACGTCGACCTCGTATTGGAAGCCGTACCAACCGCCGTCGAGATCCTCCACTTCGAAGCGTGGGACGACGGTGTCCTGGGCCCGTCCGAAGGTCCCGGTGTGGACGAATGGGAAGTGTGTGTAGTCGAGGAAGTTGTCGGTGAGGCGGGTGGCGGAGGTCGTCCAGTGTTCGACCGGATTGTTGATCCGCCGGAACGCCGGGTCGAGGTCCTGCGCGATCAGTGGGATCTCTGCGGTCGGATCGTCGAGACACACCCACACGAGTCCGTAGCGCTCCTCGGTATGGACGACCCTGAGATGCCCGGTCGGGGGGACGGGAACCCCGGGCAGTGCGGATGGCACCCCGACGAGTGATCCGCCCGAACCAAACCTCCAACCGTGATACGCGCACTGGAGCACCCCATCGTGGACGCACCCCGCGGAGAGTGGTGCTTCGCGGTGCGGGCAACGGTCGGGGGCGCCGACGACGGAACCATCCGGCCCGCGCCAGACCACGAGGTTTTCGCCCAACAGTCGACGGGCGATCGGCGCACCGACGAGGTCGCTCGACCTGGCCACGGCATGCCAGTGAGTACGCAGCGACGGGTGATCGCAGAAGACTGCCATCACACGATCGTAGACGGGAATGGTTGCGTGGTCTGACCATCGGACCATCCTGCTAACGTCGCCCGCGTTCGGTCCATCGACTCTCCCGGAGCTGCCCATGACCTATCCCAACACGTTCATCTTCATGGACTTTCCTTCCGACGACCCCGAGGCGTCGGGGGTGTTCTACAACGAAGTTTTCGGATGGGAAGTCGAGCCACGACCCGCAGGCGTGTTCCACCGGATCGTGCCTGGTCAGAACTTCCTGGTCGACGGTGAGCAGGGTCCGACCGGGAACCTGCACATGGGCGTCTACAACGTCGCCAATGCCAGGCCGCACCCCAACCCGGAGGGTGTCGCGCCACGGGCGCTCTCGCGTGACGGTCGATCGATGCGAGCCTGGATTCTCGTCAGCGATGACGACAGCGCCGACGCGATCATGGAGCGGGCCGTTGCTCGCGGGGCCGAAGTGTTGTGGCGCCACCACTACTGGGCCGAGTTCAACGGTTTCAATGACGCCTTCATGGACCCGTGGGGCAACACGCTGATCCTGTGGACCAAAGGTGGCGACACACCGGAGATCCCGGAAGGCTGGACGCATGAGTGAGTCGCTGTACGCCGAACACCCGCCAGAACCGCGATGGACCCACATCGCGTTGCGGGTCAAGGACATCGACGCCACGATTGCGTGGTACTCGAAGTTCACCCCGCTCGAATTGCTCGACCGACGCGAGGACGAGTTGGGCTATGGGGCATGGCTCGGTCAGTCGGACTCGCCGGAGAAACCGTTCATTCTCGTGGTGGCCCAGTTCTTCCCGGCGACCGACCCGTTCAAGAACGCCCCACAGGAGATCCTCGCCCCGTTCGCCCACCTCGGGATGGAGCTGACGAGTCACGCAGACATCGACGCGATCGCGGCACGCGGGGTCGAGGCGGGATGCCTCGGATTCCCACCGACCGAAATGCCGCCGCCGATCGGCTACATCTGCATGCTGCGCGATCCCGACGGCAACATGGTCGAGTTCTCCTACGACCAGGGCGTCTACGCCAAAGCCAAACAAGTCTGGGGCTCCGGCCCCCCACAAACTGCGACAAACGCGTGAGGTTGTTGCGGACTATTGGCGCAACAACGTCACGCGTTCGTCGTGACGGGGTGGAGGTCGGAGGAAGAAAGGAACGGAGTAGGTCAGGGTTAGTAGATCGGGTACTTGGCTTTGTCGGGGAGGCCTGATCTGAGCGTGATCGCTTCCCCGGCGCGCTGGGCGTCGGCATAGAGCCGGGCCTCGTCGATCGTCGTCATCCGGCCCGCCTCGACGACTTTCCTGCCGTCGACAAAGACCGTGTGGACCCCGCGGCCGTCGGCTGACCAGACGAGTTGATTGATCACGTTGAGCAGTGGCCGCCACTCGGGTCGGTCGATGTCGTGCAGCACGACATCTGCCTTCTTGCCAGGCTCGAGCGAACCGATCTCGTCACCCATCAGCATCGTGCGGGCACCACCGAGGGTCGCCATCTCGTAGGCCATTTCGGCAGGAAACATCTGCGGGTCGGTGCGGGCGTCCTTGAACAGCCCCGCCACGAGATAGGTGGCCCGGTGCAGGTCGGAGTAATTGGATGCATTGTTGCCGTCGGTGCCGATCGACACGTTGATCCCGGCCTGCGCCATTTCCGGCATCTTGCCGACCTGGGTGACCCCGTAGCTGACCTTCAACGCGGTCGTGGGACAGTGGGCTACCGACACCTTTGCGGCCGCCATCGCAGCGAGCTCGGCGTCGTCGATGTGAACACAATGCGTGATCGCCACATCGGGCCCGAGTACGCCGAGTTCGGCGAGGTGGATCATCGGTCGCTGGCCGAACTCGGCGATGAAGCCTTCCGGGTCGAGCTTGGCGGGCGACATGTGAAAGCTCATGCCGACCTGGTGTTCGGTGGCCAGTTGGCGGGCCGCTTTCCATAGCGGATCGGAGCAGGTGGTATGTCCGACCAGGATCGACCATGCCCCGAGTCGTCCGTCGGCGACATCGGCGAAATCGGTGAGTTGACGCTGCAAGTGGGCGATCGCTTCGTCGGTGCGTTGCTGGTAGACGTCGGGCTCGGGCGGCAGGTCCCAGACCCATCGCCCGACGCGACCTCGTATCCCGATCTCGACCAACCCGTCGATCACCTCGTCGAGGAATCGGATCGTGCCGGCCTCGAGAAACGTCGTGGTTCCCGACTTGAGCATCTCGACCGCGGCGAGTTGACCGGAGAGCCGCTCCTCGGCGGCTGTGTGAACGGAGTACAACGGGCACAACCAAATGAACACGTTCTCCTCGAACGGGGTGTCGTCGGGGACGTACCCTCGCGTCAGCGGTTCGCCGGTGATGTGAATGTGTGTGTTGACCATGCCTGGAGTCACGACGAAATGCTCGCCGCCGACGACCGTTGCGTCAGGGTGCCTGGCTCGAAGGTCGCTGGTCTTGCCGACCTCGATGATCCGGTCCGCGTCGATCAACACGGCCCCGTGCCGAATGATGTCGCGTGACGGATTCATCGTCACGACCTGTGAACCGCAAATCAGTGTCTTCCCCACCGGCGCGACACTACGCGTCACGTTGTCGCTGATGCACCGTGGCGATGTCGGTGGCTATCTCGGAGGTGGCGTTGCGCGATGTCAGTGGGCGTCAACGTGCGGCCACCGGTGGGGGATGGTGATCCCGGTTCGCTGGAGCAGTGATCGCTGCGCCTCGGCGGCGGCGGCATAGAGCGCTGATTCGTCGACCATCGTGCTGTGGCCGTCGCGGATCACTCGTCGACCCGCGACGTACACGTCGTTGACGGATCGTCCGTCGGTACCCCACACGAGCTGCAACCCGAGATCACCGCGCGGCGACCATCCCCATCCGTTGGTGCGGTGGACGACGATGTCGGCCTGCTTGCCGGCTTCGAGCGAGCCGATCCGATCGGCCATTCCGATTGCCTCGGCGCCGCCGATCGTGGCGAGTTCGAACGCTTCGTGGGCGCCGAACCGCTCCGGGTCGATCCGGCCATCGCGGGCGATCCCCGCGGCTGCTGCCGCGGCTCGCAAGATGTCAGCGACGTCACCGGCGTTCGACGCATCGCATCCGAGCGCAACCCGGCCGCCGCGCTCGACGATCTCGGCGTGCCGGCCCACCCTGGTCACTCCTTGGCCGAGTCGCAGGTAAGCCCACGGGCAATAGGCGATCGCAGTGCCGGACGACAGGACGAGGTCGACCTCGTCGTCATCGAGCCACACACCGTGGGCGAGCACGAGATGGCGGCCGAGCGCCCCGAGATGATCGAGGTGCACGACCGGGCGTCGACCGGTGCGGGCAAGATAGCGCTCTGGGTCGGATGACGTGGGGGAGAGATGCATCGTCATCTTCGTGCCGAGTTGCCGAGCGAGATCCGACGCGCCGGCGAGCAACTCGTCGGACGCAAGATCGTGCCCGACCAACGTGACCCATCCCTCCACCAGCCCGCCGGGCGGGTAGGCCTGGACGACGGCGCGCTGACGGGCGAGCACTTCGTCGCATGGCGCCGTGAAGGGGCCCGTTTCGATGTCCCACCCCCAGGTGCCGATCGTGCCGCGGATGCCTGCCGCGTGCATTCCGGCAACGACTCGATCCGGGTATGCGACGGTGCCGGCTTCGACCAGCGTGGTGACACCGTTCTGGAGCGATTCGAGGGCGCACAGGGTGGCCGAGAGTTGGTCGTCGTCGGGCGAGTGTTCGCCATGCAGTGGCACCGACCAGCCGAAGATCGAGACGCCGGGAGCGAGCAGATCGGGAATGCAACTGCGCACCAACGGGTCGCCGGTGAGGTGTTGATGGGCGTTGATCATGCCTGGTGTGACGACGGAGCCGCTGGCGTCGTGGATCTCGGCGTCGGGATGTTCGGCGAGCAGCGTCGACGTCGACCCGACCGTGATCACGCCATGCTCGTCGAATACGACAGCACCTCCGACGAGCACCTCTCGTCGAGCGTTCATGGTGACGATGTCGCCGCGCACGAGGATTTGCTTCACGGGAATCTCCTTGGTTCGAGAGCGCCTACCGTATGCCCATGGCAGACCGCGTCAACCCCATGATCTTCGTCGATTTCCCGTGCCGTGATCCGGAGGCGATGTCGAATTTCTACGCCGATCTGTTCGGATGGACGTTCAACCGCCGGCCGGCCGGCGAGTTCCACGAGGTGTTGCCGGGCGTCAAACCGAACCTCGGGATTCACCGCGAGGAGACGCCGATGAGTGGGCCGGTGCCGCGCATCTACGTGATGGTCGACGAGCCGCCGGCCTACTTGGCGAAGGCCGTTGAGATGGGCGCCACAGTGTTGTGGGAGGAGCGCGCATGGGAGGAGTTCGGGGCGCGGTATGCCGCCTTCCGCGACCCGTGGGGAGCAGAGATTTGTCTGTGGCGCGACAAGGGTACGTATACCCCGGGGGCGAGCCAGGGCTCGTGAGCGCGGCGCGACCTCTGAACGAGGGTTTGGTCCGACGTGCTGGTTTGACCGGACCATCTATGCTCGCATCATGGTGGAGCCTCACGGACACGCGCCGTCGTTGCTGACGCACATCGCCCTGCCGGTGCGAGATCTCGATGCGACGGTTGCCTTCTTCGCCAAGTACACGGCGCTGGTCAACATCCATCAGCGCCATGACCCGGAGACCGGCTTGAGAACGGTGTGGCTGGCGAACGAGCGCGACATCACGGCCGATGGCGCCCGTTTCGTGATCGTGTTGATCTGCGGTTCGCTCCCGACCAAGATCACCGGCGACATCAAGGAGCAGTACGGCTTCCTCACGTCGATCGCCCACCTCGGGATCTCGGTCGACACGCGGTCGGAAGTCGATCGCATCGCCGAGATGGCACGCGCGGACGGCTGCCTCCTGCTCGGCCCGATGTACCGCAACGAGGTCGTCGGCTACATCTGCGTCGTCACCGACCCCGACGGCAACAATGTCGAGTTCTCGGTCGAACAGGTGCTTGGCTAGGTCAATCCCTGACGAGATCGGATTTCGGCAGGACGCGCGATCCGACGATGCGGGGCCTCACGTGACGATCACGCTGGTGCCCAATTGGGCGAATTCCCACATGAACTCTGCGTCGCGTTGTGCCTGTCGTTGGCAGCCGCCAGACAGGTTTTGACCGAGCTCGGCTTCGGTCTGGTACGGCGTCCCGTCGCTCTTGTGAATCGGGATGGCGTGGAAGCCGATGTGGCCGCGCTCGGTTTGCAAGTAGCGCACCATCAGTGGCAGGTCGGCCTCGAGGTTCCATGCCGTGGACACCTCCGACCGGCTGTACACCTCGTGCTCGCCGGGAACCTCGTTGTGGAAGCGACTCCCCGTCACCAGGTAGGAGCGCACAACGCGTTCGTTGTCGTCGATCGCCCAGACCCGCTGGCCCGCTCGGTCGTAGACGACGCGTTTCCCGCTGCCCTGGCCGCTGTTGGGAGGCATCGGCGGGGCATCGTCGCCGGCGCTGGCCACCGACGACAGCGGGAATCCCAGCAGATCCTTGGCGCCCGCCGCTGGCGGCGGCGTCCGAACGACGAATGACTCGGCCCCCGGCCAGATCCCGAGCGAATCGGCCGTGCGTGCCCCGACGATGCCGTCGATGTAGAGGCCGCGGTCGGCTTGCAGCGCTTGTACTGCAGCGGCCGTGGCGTCATCGAAGACCGCGCTGATCGGACCGCTGTAGAAGCCGCCGATGGTGAGTGCCTTTTGCACACACGTGACCGCCTCGCCCTCGTCACCGCGCTGAACCGATGTGACGTCGAGTACGCAACCTTCGAGATCGACTTCGACGAACTGCTCGACCGGAGCCGGCGGGCTGGTCGTGGTGACAGCTGCGACAAACGCTTCGACCTGGCCGCCGTCGCCACTTCGAGTGGGGGGATCGCCGCCACTGACGACGATCATTCCGGCCATGATCGCCAACCCGACGACGAGCGCGATGATCAGCCGAGGGTGGCGCTCGGGGGTGATCTCGCGGCGAGCGCGTAGTGGTGCGTTGGGGCGGCTTCCGTGCATGGTGATCGAGTCGTTGCGGCGCTACATCGACAGTCGGCCCAACCCGGCCCACTCGTTGACGAGCTCACACTAGCCGACATCGGTGCCAGGCTCGGGAGGGATCCACCGCTGACAACGAAAAATCAAGCAAAAATCGTCCGAAAATCAAGGCACCGGTCAAATCAAGGCATCGGTGGTGACCCGAACTCGTCGGCTGCCAACGCCGTGTCGACGTCTTGTCTCACGAGCCTCATCATGTGCGCTGCTCGTCCTTCCCACGTCGACGACGGGCCGACTCGGAAGAACGGTGATCGCAGGTTGCGCATCAACTCGGTGACCATCGTCGTGTCCTCGTGATTGGTCAGCGCCAGACTGGCGAGATCGGACTCCTGCTCGTCGGCCGTGCGATTCCGGCCGTAGATCCGCGACAGCAGCCGGGTCCTGTCGGGGGCGATCGGGTCGGCCCGCACGAGGATCAGGATCGTCGGATAGGGGAGTGGCGTCAGGTTGGGGTAGATGAAGTCGGCATAGTGGCCGTTGAGCGCTTCCTCATCGAGATCGTCACGCCCGCCGGATGGGTCGAAGTTGGGCGGGTGCGGTTTGTACCCGCTCGTCGTGCGTCCTTCGAAACGAACGACCGTGTCGAGCGACTTGCGTTGCTGGTTCAAACGGCGATGCACGAAGCGGACGTGATAGTCGTCGTTGGAGTTTTCGACGAACGCCTTCCAGTTGATCGGGTACTCCTGATCGAGCTCACGGTGATAGCGGGTGAACGTGTCGAACCGGTACCGGTCATAGCGCGCCGCGAGCGGAGCGATCCACTCCCGAAACGAGGGCGCCCGATGCGACAGACAACCGAACACGAGCTTGTTCCACGCCACCTCCACCCTGATCGGAACGAGGCCGTAGTCGGCCAGCTCGATGCCATCCGGATACATCCGCACCCGATCGGGGATCCCGGTCAGGGAACCGTCGAGGTTGTACGTCCAGTTGTGATACGGGCATGTCATCGACGAACCGCAGTTGCCGGCCGGCTCGAACAGCAGCCCCGAAGCGCGGTGGCGGCAGTTGTTCAGAAAGCCGCGCACCTCACCTGCCGCGGTACGCACGACGATGACGGATTGGTGCCCGATCCTGCCGGTGATGAAGTCGCCCGGCTCGGTCAGGTCCTCCGTGTCGCCGAGCCAAACCCAAGACCGCCCGAACACTCGCACCATCTCGAGCTCGAACAAGTCCTTGTCGTACACCTCCCAGGGCTGCAACATCGAGGAGTCGGTGTGCCGGACGAGACCGTCGGTCTCCCGCCGCGCCGGAGTGTTCGGTTTCACGACGCGCAACCGTACTGCTGGTGCACCGGCCAAGCGGAGGCGGGGACGGGGAGCGTGCTACGAGCGTGCTACGAATTGGCGTTGGAGATCCTCGTCAACGGCGGCGTCGCCCGGCCAAATCAGGGAACGATGTGTGGCCTGGTGGCGATGATGCTCTGCTGGAAGCCGATCGGTTCGATCAGCCGGAGATCGTCGAAGCCGGCCGCACGCAACCAATCTCCAAACTCGTCGGTGGTGAACGTGAACCCGTTCGTGGTGCTGGCCATCATCGTCACACCCATCAGCACGGCATGCGGATTGAGCTTGCGCTCGGGGTCCTGGAAGTAGTCGGCAACCACCACCCGGCCGCCTGGCCGCAGTCCCGAGTAGGCCCGCCCGATCAGTCGTTGCGCTCCGGACGCGCCCTCTGCACGGCAGAGATGACCGAGTACGACGATGTCGTACGACTCGGGCTCGATCTCGATCTCGAAGTAGTCACCCGGCCGGAACTCACACCGATCGCGAACGCCGAACTGATCGGTCTTGCGGCGGGCAACGTCGAGTACGGCGTCGAAGTCGTTGACGACGGCGGTGCCATCTGGGCAGGCAGTCAGCATGGCGATCGTCCACGGCGCCCCGCCGGCTCCGAGATCGAGAATCCGCGCCGCCGGCGTGGCGGAGTAACGCATCTTGAAATCGGCTCGCGTCGCACACCGCCACATCGTCGTGAACGTTCCCTCGACGAGCGGGACGTAGAACGCAGCCGGATCATCTTCGATCGGAGTTGCCGGACGCCCGTTGCGGACGGTGTCGGCGAGCCGGGTCCAGTTCTCGTGTGGACCGGGAGCGACCGGAATCAGATCGGCCATGCAGGCGGGACCGTCGCTGACCAGGTAACGCTTGGCGGCATCGTTCAACTCGTACCGATCACGGACCTTGTCGAGCAGCCCGAGGGCAACCACCCCGTCGAGGAGCGATCCAAGATGCGGTGCGGAAACTGCGAGGCGGCGGGCGAACGGCTCGACGGTCGACGGGCCGAGATCACGGAGCGTGTCGAACAGGTTCAATTCGATTGCCGCCAACAGCAGGTGGTAGCGGCCCAAGCCCTCGATCGCCGCCCACACCGGGGCGGCGGCGGGTGGCTTGAAGTCGCTGTACGGGCGGCCGGTATGGGCCATCGTGTGCGACTTCTTGAGCTCTGGGTACGGGGGATCGCGCGGCTCGAACACGCCCTAACTCCCTGCCGTCGCATCGCCGGTCATGTCTCCAGTCATGCCGCCAACCGCTGCGTTGTCCGATGCGAGCCCGCTCATGGCCGGAGGATGATCTTGCCGAACACGTCGTTGGCGAGCATCTTGTCCTGTGCATGACCGGCGTCGGCAAGAGCGAACTCGGAGTCGATCGCGACCGGGAAGCGCTGCTCGCAGAACGTCTTCCACACAGGGCCGAACTCGTCGGGTCGATACGGATCGGAACCGATGATCGAGATCCCTGAATGGAACACGTACCCGAGTGACGGAATCGTCGCCGTGTCACCCGAGGAATTGCCGCAGTTCACCAGCCGTCCACGGATCCCGATCGCCAGCAGCGACGGCCC
>JAYVFI010000061.1:0-76179 GCA_043773365.1 Ilumatobacteraceae bacterium | reverse complement strand
CTTGCGGTACTGCTCGGGCATCCGCGATGAGTGCTCGACGGCTCGACACCGTGGTCCGGATCAGACGTCTCCAGGAACGCCTTGCAAGCGGCCAGGTGGCGGTCGAGCGACAACGACTCGGGCTTGCCGAGGAGGCCGAGCGGGCCGCTTGGTTGATGGTCTCTGTGCGTACACCGACCGCCGGTTCGACGCCGGCAGACGCGTTTCGATCCCACCGCGGGCTGCTTGCTGCTGGTGCCGGCGAGGCCAGCTCCCTGCGGATCGTCAGTCAGGCTGCCGTCCAACGGGTCGAATCCGTACTCGTCACCTGGCAAGACGCCCGGCAACGGCTCGACGGCATCGAACGACTAGAGCGACGGCTGGCGGTCGAACAGCATGAGGAGTCGATCCGCAAGGAATCGGTCGAGATGGACGATCTCGTGATCACCCGCTGGAATCGAGGAGCCGCATGACGATCGCCCCGCTCGCCCCGGTGCTGGCGCGGATCACCGCCATCCAGTCGGGGTTTCCCAGCAGTCAACGAACTGTTGTCAGCGCAGCTCAGCACGCCGGTGTCGACTTCGCCGCCACCCTGGCATCGGTCACACCCGTCACCCCAGCACCATCGGTTGCGGTGCCATCGGCGTCGATCGCGCCGGCACCGACGGTGGCGACCAGATTGATGCCGACGCTGTTGCCGGCGCCGACAGCCTCGTCGACCGATCAGACCGTGCTCGGCGCCTCGCCATCGAACGCCGCCGATGTGCCGTTTGCGGCCGAGTTCAACGCCGCCGGTCAGCGTTACGGCGTCCCGAGCAATCTGCTCGCCGCAGTCGGCTGGGTGGAATCCCGATACCAGCCAGACGCCGTCAGCCCGGCCGGAGCGATCGGCGTGATGCAGTTGATGCCGTTCGTCGCCGACGAGTTGGGCGTCGACGCCACGGCGCCGGCTTCTGCGATCGATGGGGCGGCGCGTCTGCTCGCCGGCCACTACGCCCGATTCGGATCATGGGACCTGGCGATCGCCGCCTACCACTCCGGTGGGGGAGCGGTATCACGCGCCGGCAACGCGATTCCGACACCTCGCGCCGCCGAATACGTCCGACGAGTCACCGAACGGATCAACGCTTCATGACAACTATTACGACCACGCCGCCGTCCTCGTGCGCAACGCGGGCACGCAGCGACAAATCGCTGCAGAGCATGCCCGAGTCGTCAGGTGATGATGGCGACACCTTCGGTTCGCTGTTGTCCGATGCCTCTCGAGCCGGCGCATCGGAACCCGATCGACTCCATGGAGCGACGGACGGTCCTGGTGCCGTTGCCGAGTCGGCGATCGACCAGCCGGGCGGCGACCGCGGCGACTTCGAGGACGTTCACCAAAGCGCGCCATCGCAGGGCGTCCAGCCAGGTCGCGTGGCGCCGGATCAAGCGTTGGTTGCCGCGGTCGCGCTGATCTCGCCGTACCCCGCTGTGGCGCCGGAGATCAACGTCGCCCACGCGGTTGTGCCTGCCACCCCCGGGAGCTGCTCCGGTCAGTGCGACCTGAGTGCAGCGACGGGGGAGCGGTCGACCACGGTGGAACCGGTCGGCATGCAGCCGGGTCTGATCCCGCTGTCAATGCATGACGCGTCGTCACTCGGCGGGCAACCCGTGGCCCTGATGACACAGACCGGGTTGCAGGGTGAGTTTGCGACCGGGTTGCAGGGTGAGCTTGCGACCGGGGGTGAGCTTGCGACCGAAACGGTGGAACGATCCGATGCGGCAGGTGCAACGACGACCGATGATGACGCCATCCAGCATGGGCCAGATCCGATCGAGGCTGGCGAGGCGTCGCTGGTCCTGACGGCGTCGACGCGGGATGTCGGGCAGCCTTCCGGGCCATCGGCGGGAGCCCGACTCGGTTTCGGGAATCCGGTCGCCACCGGCAACGGGCGGCAGGCGAGCATCGACGAGATGGTCAAGCAGGCGGCGATTCGCCGGCTGGGGATGGCCGGCCGTCTCGGACTCGATATCCGCACCGACCGGCTCGGCTCGATTCGGCTCGAGGCATCAGAAACATCGAGCGGTTTGCAGCTGAACTTCGGCGCCGATCGAGCATCGACACGAACGATGCTGTCTCACGAGCTCGCTGCGCTCCGTGCAGATCTCGGCGCCGGGCACGACGTGCAGGTCGATCTCGGTGCCAGATCCGATACCCCGCACGGGCGAGACCAGCCTGATCGACCCTCGCGACCCGCTGACGTCCGGCCTTCAGGCTACGTGCGACCGATTCGGGAACGAGACGCCGCCCTCGCTCCGAGGCGAGCATCGATCCTCGCACTCGACGCACTCGATCTGCGCCTCTGAATTCCCACCAACCACCCTTGTGACCCCCATCAGAAAAGAGTCGACATGACCACCCCGATCACCGCCATTGGCGGCGTGAGCAACCTCGCCGATCAACCCTCGAACGCCGTCGACAATCCGGGAGCAACGCTTGACCGCAACGCGTTCCTGAAACTGCTCGTCGCCCAACTCAAGTACCAGGATCCGACGAAACCCGCCGACTCCTCACAGTTGGTGGCGCAGTCGGCGCAGCTGACGATGGTCGATCGCCTCAACGACATCGCCGAACTGCTCGACTCGGCGGCCGCCTCGAATCGCCTGTCGCTGGCCGGGACGATCGTCGGCAAAGAGGTGACCTTCGTCGACGAGGACGGCTATACCCAGTCCGCACGAGTCGACGCCGTGCGTGTCGAAAACGGAGAGGTCAATCTCACCGCCGGCAACTTCTCGGTTCCCCTGTCGGCGGTGACGGTCGTGCGTCAACCGATCTCGCAGCCGGCGAGCCTGGGCTCATGACGCCGACAGTTCAGATCAGTCGACACGCCTGCGATTATCCGGGCAACCTGAGGGCGCGTTTCTCGGTTCCCCGGACGGTCGAGGACGGGTCCGAACGGAGTCGGATTCACGTCATCAATGGCGACAGCGGCAAGGACGCCGGCGACCTTCCCAGGAGGAAACAGCCGTGATTCGTGCAATGTCCAGCGCCCTGTCAGGGCTCCGCAACCATCAACTGATGCTCGACGTCGTTGGCAATGACATCGCCAACGTCTCGACCACGGGATTCAAGAGTTCGTCGACCGTTTTCTCCGATGTGCTGACTCAGACCCTGAGCGGCTCGAGCGCACCGGGAGCGACGACCGGCGGGACGAATCCCGCCCAGATCGGCCTCGGCTCACGTCTCGCCGGCACGGTCCAGTCATTCACCCAGGGCGCTATCCAACGCACGGGGCGGACCACTGATCTCGCCATTCAAGGCGACGGCTTCTTCGTCGTCAGCAATGGCAACGAGACCATGTACACACGCGCCGGCGGCATGACGCTCGACGCCAACGGTAATCTGGCCACACCGGAAGGCATGCTCGTTCAAGGCTGGCAGGCCGACGGCACCGGGACGATCAACAGCAACGCTGGTGTCGGACCGTTGTCGCTTCGCGTCGGCGAACTGCTTCCTCCGACTCAGACCTCCGACGTCGATCTCGGTGGAAACCTCTCGGCCGATTCGGCGATCGGGGCGCTGTCGACGTTGACGGTGTCGTCCTACGACAACCAGGGCACGCCAATTCCGCTCAACTTGACCTTCACGAAGTCGGCCGCCAACCAGTGGATTGTCTCGGCGACGGCTGGGGTTCCAGCCGTCGCTGTCGCACTGACCGACAACGTGCTCACGTTCGACGGCAGTGGCGAACTCACGGGACCCGCCGATCGGAACGTCAACATTGCCGGAGGCGTCATTCCGGGGATGCCGAATCCGATCTCATTCGAACTCGGTGGCGCAACGGTGCCTGGTCGGCTCACGCAATACGCGGGCGCCGCATCGGCAGCGATCACGCAGCAGAACGGCAGTCAGGCTGGTTCGTTGCAGTCGTTCAACGTGGGCCAGGACGGAGCGATCATCGGCAGCTACTCGAACGGGCGCACCCGTGCGATTGCCCAGGTGGCGATGGCAGTGTTCACGAACCCGGGGGGACTGGAGCGCATCGCCGGGGCCTGGCGCGAGACCCCGAACTCCGGGCTGGCCCAGGTCGGCACGGCGGGTGGCGGTGGCCGCGGGCTGCTGTCGGCCGGCACGCTCGAAATGTCCAACGTGGATCTCGCCGAGGAGTTCACCCGGCTGATCGTGGCGCAGCGCGGATTCCAGGGCAACGCCAGGGTGATCAGCACCGCCGACGAGATCCTCCAGGAAGTCGTCAACATCGGCCGCTGATGCTGCCGCGTCCGTTCGCACGTGAACACCACGAATCCGATCACGACCATGTCGACCTCCATCCCATCGCCACGTAGCCAACGCTCGGTCGGTGCTCGACCACGTGGTGAGCCGAAACCGTTCGACTTCCGTCGCCCGTCGACGATGTCGCGCGAACACGTCCGCACGATGCAGATCGCTCAGGAAGCGATCGCTCGGGGTTTCACCACCGTCCTCGCCGGGTCGTTGAGAGCCGTCACCCAGGTCTCGATCGGCAACATCGAACAGTGCACGTACGACGAGTACATCCGGTCGGTTCCGAACCCGACGCTGTTGACGATGTTGTCACTCAACTCACGCCATGTCGCAGCGATTCTCGAGATCCCGCTCAAGGTGGCGTATGCCGCCACGGAGTTGATGCTCGGTGGGCCGGGTGGAGAGATCCAACCCACGCGCCAGATGACCGATCTCGAGTTGATGCTGATGCGCGACCTCGTCGATGGGCTGAACCCGGTGATCAAGACGTCCTGCGAGCCGATCATGAAGATCGAGCCTGCGATCGTGGCGCAGGAGTCCAATCCCCAGTTCGCGCAACTGTCGGCGCCGAGCGAAATGGTGATCCTGATCTCGTTCGACATCAAACTCGAGGCTGTTACCGACGTCATCCGCCTGTGCATCCCGTTCGCCCATCTGCAGCCTCATCTTGAACTGCTCGCCAGCCAGCAGCTCGCGGTGACGAGCGGCTCGTCGGATGGCGTCGACCGTGCTCGCTTGCACGAGCATGTGTCCGGCTCGTCGATCGAGGTGTCGGCGACGTTCCGGCGCAGTGTGGCAACGTCGCGTCAGTTGATCGCGCTCCGCGTCGGCGACGTGATCATGATCGATCATCCGCTGGAGATGCCGCTGGTGCTCGAGGTCGAGGGGATCGAGATCGCCGAGGTTCTGATCGGTCGGGTCAATCGAAACCTGGCGCTGCAGACGTACGACTCCGTGCCGGCTGGCCGTCGCCGTCGCCGCGGCCGGATGTCCGTCGTGCAGCCCGACGCGAGCGACTGAACGGTCCGTTGCGATTCCTCGATCTGCGGCTTGACAAATCGATGAATCCCCGCACAGTCGAGATCGAGGCCACCGTCGGCCACAGCTCGCAGAACTCGGAAACGAACCTCGTGAAACCCTCAACCCTCGCACCGTCAACCCTCGCACCGTCAAACCTCGCACCAGGGAGCCACTCGTGAACGCAGCAGTCGCCACGATTCTCGAACTCGACGCCGTCCTCGAGGCAGCGACGATCATCGCCAACACGTTTGGACTGGGCGATCACGCCGAGCAGGTCGACACCTGGAACGTCGATGACAGCGACAGTGTGATCACGGCGTCGCTCGAAGGTGTCGGCCTGACCCTCCTGCTTTCCGTCGGCGACGAGGTCGCTGCCCGACTGATGGCAGATCAGAGCGGGCTGGCTTCCGGCCTGATCGCTGCTGCCGGCGCGATCGTCGTGGGTACCGATCTGTCGATCGGTGAGATCGGTTTGTCGACGACGACACCTTCCGTCTGGGTCGGTCTCTTCGATGGCGGACGGATGTGCGCAGTCTTCGGCGTCGCTGAGCACGGCGATGCTCCCGGCTCGGTCGATGCGGATGGATCGGTGTCCGGATCGAGCGGGCATTTCGGTGTCGAGGAGATCGTCGCCGGCGTCCACGCTGCACCGTTCGAGCCGATCGCGCTGCAAACCGGGGAGTACGGATCGACGCTCCACGCCGGTCCGCTGGAGTTGTTGCACGACGTCGAGATGGAAGTGACGGTCGAGCTCGGACGAACCAAGTTGCCGATCCGCGAGCTGCTGGCGCTCCAGCCCGGTGTCGTCATCGAGATCGATCGAGCCGCCGGCGCGCCGATCGACATCCTGGTCAACGGTCGTCGGATTGCCAGTGGCGAGGTCGTCGTGATCGATGAGGAGTTCGGTGTTCGCATCACCGAAATCGTCGCGGTGAACGAGACCTTCTGATGCAAGACGTCGGCGTCCTGTCACTGCTCGTGAGAATGGTCGTTTCGCTGGCGATCGTGCTGGCGATCGTCGCCGTGGCCTACGTCGTCGCTCGCTCCCGGCGTGGGATGGGTTCCGGCAGGATCCGCCCTGCGCGCGCCGGTTCGCCACGCACAGGTGTTTCCGCCGGCAACACCAGGATCGGTCGTGGACGTGCCGGATTGGTCGGTGCCGGCCGATCGATCCGACGGTCCAACCCGCCGGCGATCGAAGTCGTCGGTCGCGCTGGACTGACCCGCAACTCGGCCGCAGTTGCCGTCAGGTTCGGGGACCGTGTCGTGTTGGTCAGTGCCAGCGAGCATGGCTCGTCGACGGTGCTCGCAGACATGGATGCCGAACGGTGGGACGACCTGCACGTCGATCGCGGTCGTCTCGTCGCGGTGCCACGCGATCCTGCCGCCACCGATTCGACGCCTGTCGATCGGCCCCGATTTCTCGATGCGCTCCGCGAGGCGACGATTCGTCGTGCATGAGGTTTCGGCCGCAAGGCCCGTCCTCTCGCCGCTGCGCGCGTGCTTGGCCGTCATCGCAACTGTATTCATTGTGATGATGCCAACAGGTGCTCATGCAGCCGGCAACCCGCCGGTCGGCGTTCCGCCGCCCACGATTCCCGTCATCGAGCCGATCGTTCCCGTCGTGACGATCCCACCATTGACTCCAATCGTTCCCGACCGGCTCGACCCGATTCCGGTTCCAACAGGGATACCCGGCTCGGCCGGTGCCGCCGGCGATGACGGCACCAAGATCTCGCTCGAGATTCCCGACGTGACGGGCGATTCGTCCAACGCCGTGGTGATCATCCTGCTCCTGTCGGTGCTGTCGATCGCGCCGAGCTTGCTGGTCTTGACGACCTCATTCACCCGCATCGTGATCGTCTTGTCGTTGACGCGCAATGCCCTCGGGATCCCGCAGCTTCCGCCCCAACAGGTGGTTGTCGGGCTCAGCCTGTTCGTCACCTTGTTCGTGATGGGACCGACGCTCGACAAGATGAACGACGTCGGCCTGCAACCGCTTCTCAACAACGAGAAGACGTTCACTGTGGCGCTCGAAGATGCATCGGATCCGCTCAGGGAATTCATGCTGACGTACACCCGCGAGCCGGAGTTGGAGCTGTTTCTCGACGCCTCCGCCACGGCCACCCCGGTCACGCGGGACGAGGTCCCGCTCCAGGCACTGATTCCGGCCTTCGTGCTGTCGGAGCTGAAGTCGGCATTCATTCTCGGGTTCTTGATCTTCGTGCCCTTCCTCGTGATCGACCTGGTCGTCTCGGCGGTTCTGACGTCGCTCGGGATGATGATGCTGCCGCCGACCTACGTGTCGCTCCCGCTCAAGCTGCTCCTGTTCATCCTTCTCGACGGGTGGGTCCTGATCATCGGGACCCTGCTCCAGTCCTACCGTTAGCGACCCGCCGGAGACACCGCTATGACTTCTCAAGATGCAGTTGACATCGGCACCGAGGCCCTCATCGTCGCCGCCAAACTCTCGGGGCCGTTCCTGCTCGTCGTGCTGGCGATCGGGCTGATCGTCGGAATCCTTCAGTCGGTGACGCAGATCCAGGAGCAGACACTTGCGTTCGTCCCCAAGCTGATCGGAGCGGCGCTCGTGATCGCCATCTCCGGAACGTGGATGCTGGATCAGATCGTCACGTTCGGCCAGTCGTTGATGGAGCGGGCGCCCCAGTTGCTGAATGGGTGACGGGTGCGACGATGCAACTTGAACTGGCCACGTCGACGCTGATCGGGTTCTGCCTCGCGCTGGTCCGCACCACGGCGTGGATCATCGTCTGCCCACCGTTCAACACGCCGGCGGTGCCCGGACGGGTCCGGGTCGGTCTCGCCACGGCGATCTCTTTCGTGATTGCCCAACAGATCGGGAGCGGGGGAGTGTCGCTCGAGCTCGGCCCGTTCGTCCTGGCATTGCTCTCGCAGGCCTTGGCCGGCTTTGCGCTCGGATTCTCGGTGCTGATCCTGTTCAGTGCGATTCAGGCGGCCGGGGAATTGATCGACCTGCAGGTCGGCTTCTCGATGGCCTCGATCCTCGATCCGATGTCGGGCACGAACGCCGCCCCGATCGGTCGATTCCACCAACTCCTGGCGCTCGCCATCGTGTTTTCGATCAATGGTCATGTCCTGATCGTGCGCGGCTATCTCAGGTCGGTCGAGGCGATCCCGATGGGGGGCCTCGACTTCGCGCGATTCAGCGAGCAACTGGTCGGGTTGCTGGGGATGTTCCTCGTTGCTGCGCTCGAAATATCGTTGCCCGTCCTCGCGGCGCTGTTCTGCACGGAGGTCGCGCTCGGTCTGCTCGGCAAGGCAGCACCCCAACTCAACATCCTCGTGATCGGTATGGCAGCCAAGACGATGGTTGCGTTCAGCCTGCTCGGCATCACGCTCGTGCTGCTGCCCGAGTCGACCGAATCGCTGCTGACCCAAGCAATTCGTAGCGCCGCCGCGGCGTTCGGAGGCTGACGTGAGCAAGTCGGACAAGACCGAGCAGGCGACACCGAAGAAACGTCGCGACGCCCGCCGCAAGGGTCAACTCGGGAAGTCGCAGGATCTGATCGGCTGGTTCAGCCTGCTCGTCGGGATGTACATGCTGCCATGGACCGTGCGGCGTCTCCTCACCGCCACCGGCGACTCCCTGACGCACGTCCGCGCCGCATCGCGCCAGGCCGATGGCAAGCTCGCGACCGAGGTACTCGGATCGACATTGCGGGGTGGCTTCATGGCCGTCCTTCCGCTGATGCTCACGATGATGGTGTGCGCCGTCGTGGCGTCGGTGGGGCAGACCGGGCTGCTGCTCACGGGCAAGCCGTTGAAACCAGACTTCAAACGGCTGAATCCCGTCCAGGGTTTCAAGCGCCTGTTCTCCGTCAGGTCGGTGTGGGAGACGGTCAAGCAGCTCACCAAGATGTCGGTGGTGGTCGTGATCACGTTGCCACGTCTGCGACGTGTCGTCGAGGCGATGGTCGGCCACGGTCGGTTGCCATTGCAGCCGGCGTTCCAAATCGCGGCCGATGCTGTGCTCGGTCTGATTCGGGCCATCGCCTGGACGATGTTCGTCATCGCGCTCGCTGACTTCGTCTACAACAAGATCCAGCATCGTCGCGATTTGCGGATGACGAAACAGGAGGTGCGCGAGGAGCATCGAAACGCCGAGGGGGACGGCATGATGAAAGGGAGGATTCGGGCATTGCAGCGGTCGATGTCGCGGAACCGGATGATGAGCGATGTCGCCTTCGCCGATGTCGTGATCACCAACCCGACCCATCTCGCCGTGGCGCTCCGGTACGACCCGACTCGGTCCCGTGCCCCCAGGGTGGTGGCGGTCGGCGCCGGCGTCGTGGCGCAGCGGATCCGTGAGCGCGCCAGCGAAGCGGCGATCCCGATCGTCGAGGCGAAACCTCTCGCCCGGGCACTGTGGCGAGCCTGTGATGTCGGCGATGAGATACCCGCCGTGCTGTACGAAGCGGTCGCCAAGGCGTTGGCCTTCGTCCGCCGCCTCGATCGACGGTTCATGACGTTGCGACCGGTCGAACTGCCACCTCCGTCACAGGTCTCGGTCGATCTGCTCGAGTCGGTGCCCCGGAAGCGTCGGCGCCGATGATCGAGATCAGGTTCGCGGACGTCTCGCCAGCGACGCCGCCGATACCGGCGCGCCGCGGCCGGTCCCGGTACCGACATCTCCCGAACGGGCGGCTTCGTTCTCGCGGGCGATCTCGCTGTACACCTCTTGGCGATGCACGGTCACTGTGCGCGGTGCTTCGATACCGATCCGCACGTGGTCGCGGCCGGACTCGACCACGGTGACCACTACATCGTCACCGATCACGATGCTCTCGCCGACTTTTCGAGTCAGGATCAGCATCAGGTTGCTTCAGTCGCGACGGTTGACGAAGAAGCGCTGCTCAGCGGAGCCTGGACCGGCCAATCCTGGTTCTGAAGGATGATTTGGCGCCCGACTCGGCTTGTCGCGTCGATCACGATCGGAGCCAGCAGGTTGGACGTGAGTCGTACGCCGTTGTTGTCGCGCCGAACGGTGACGATCACGAGAACGCACAAGTCGTCGGGTGGCGGACTGCTGATCGTGTCGGCTTCGATCTCGATGTCGTAGTCCGGATAGGCCGACCACGGCACGATCGTCAAGAAGGCCAGATCCGGATCCGTGACGTCCTGCAGCCAGAAAAGCGAATGGTGTCCGTCGCCTGCTGCTCCGCCTGGAAACTCTCCACCGCCGAGCAACACCATGCGCCGCTTCCCGAGGAACCCTGGCAGACCGTCAGTGAAGGTGACGACCTCGTCGTCGGGTACGTCCACCATTCCGAATCGGGTTGTGTCGACCTGCATTGTCAGTCTCCTCGTGCTGTTTGAGTATCGCGCCTGACGGTCCGGCCAAGCAATGATCGCGCCTCCAGTCGGTTGCGGAGACGATGGTCCGCCTGACGAGGTCGGGCTGCACGACAGATGTTGAGTTCGCCGGACGGTTGACGGAGATCACGAGGGGTCCGCTATCGATCGGTGACACGGAGCACACATGAAACAATCTCGATTCGCACAGGTCGGCTTTCCCGCCGTGATCGTGCTCGTGATCACGGTGATGATCCTGCCGCTGCCGTCCCCGGTCCTGGACCTCTTGATCGTCGCCAACATCTCGACCGCAGTGCTGATTCTGCTCGTGTCCACGAATGTCAAGCGGGCGCTGGACTTCTCGTCGTTTCCGTCGCTGCTGCTGGTTGTCACCCTGATCCGGATCGGGTTGAACGTGTCGACCTCCCGCGCTGTGCTCTCGAGGGGAGAGGCGGGGGGCGTGATCAAGACGTTCGGTTCGTTCGTCGTCGGCGGCAACATCGTCGTCGGCTTCGTGATCTTCGTGATCATCACCCTGGTGCAGTTCGTGGTCGTGTCGAACGGCGCGGGGCGAGTTGCCGAAGTCTCGGCGCGATTCACGCTCGACGCCATGCCGGGTAAGCAGATGGCGATCGACGCCGACTTGAACGCCGGAGTGATGTCGGACGTCGAAGCGAAGCGGCGCCGCCGCGAGGTCGCCGACGAGGCCGACTTCTACGGTGCGATGGACGGTGCCTCGAAGTTCGTGAAGGGTGACGCGATTGCCGGCCTCGTGATCACGATGGTCAACTTGATCGGCGGCCTGATCGTCGGTGTGATGCAACTCGGGATGACGCCAGGAGAAGCGGTGGCGACCTACAGCTTGCTCACGGTTGGGGACGGGCTGGTGTCGCAGATTCCAGCGCTGCTGGTGTCGATCTCGTCAGGTCTGATCGTGACCCGGTCATCCGGCGAGACCGACCTCGGATCGGACGTGTTCGGCCAGTTCGCTCGCCAGGGCGGTTCGATCAGCGCAGGTGGGGGAGTCATCTTGATGATGATGCTCGTGCCTGGTCTCCCCAAGCTGCCGTTCCTGATCTGCGGTGTCGGGCTGCTCCTACTGGGGCGGCGGCTCTCCGCCCGAGATGCGATGGCACTCGAACTCGACGAGGTCGAGGAGCCTGTTACCCCCCAGCCAGAGTCCGCGCAACAACTGGCGATCGACGCCCGCGTCGAGCCGCTGGAGCTCGACTTGTCGATCGATCTGATCGAGCTCGTCGACAGTTCGCGTGGTGGCGATCTGCTTGATCGCGTCGGAGCGCTTCGACGCAAGATCGCCGCAGAACTCGGTTTCGTGATGCCGGCCATCCGGACTCGGGACGAGCCGGACCTGCCGCAGTACACGTATCTCGTCAGGGTCCACGGTGTTGAGGTCGGACGCGGCACGGCGCCCCCCGGGCGGGTGCTGGTGATCGGTGACGATCTGGCCCACCTACCGGGCGACGACATCGTCGAGCCAGTTTTCGGATTGCCGGCCCGCTGGGTCCCGAGCGAGTTCCGGATCGAGGCCGAACTGGCCGGTAACACGGTCGTCGATCGTTCCGCGCTGGTTGTCACGCATCTCGCAGAACTGGTTCGCCGACGCGCCGGTCGGCTGCTGTCGAGAACCGATGTCAAGTCATTGCTCGACGGGGTCAACGCCACCGACCCGGCCGTGATCGAGGATCTCACCGCTGCCGGCGTGGGCTTGGCAGATGTGCAGCGAGTGCTGGCGACGCTGCTCGACGAAGGGATTTCGATCCGCGACCTCGTTCGGATTCTCGAGGTGGTGGGGGAGCGGGCGCGCACGTCGCGAGCTCCCGACTCGTTGGTCGAAGCATGCCGTTCGGTGCTCGGGCCGGCGATTTCGTCCGCGTTGGCGATCGACGGAACGCTGTCGCTGGTCACGCTGCATCCCCAATTCGAGACGGAGTTGGCGGGGACGTTCGAGGTCACAGAGGCCGGTGCCGTGCTCCAGCTGGGGATCGCCGCGCATGAGTACCTGGTCAAGCAGATCCAGAATGTGGTCACCACCATGTCCTCGCTCGGACGTCCGACCGTGATTGCCTGCTCAGCGCCACTGCGCCCACCGTTCGCGAGGCTCGTCCGGCAAGCGATTCCGGGCGTCAGCGTTCTCTCGTACACCGAAATCGGCGACCACCTTCAGGTCGATGTCGTCGACACGATCCATCCCGCCAACCTCGGCGGCATAACCACGGAGCAACATGATGCACGACTTGCAACTGTCTACTGAGGTGGCACCCAGCGACGAAGCGGTTCGGCGCTTCCGCGGCTCGACGGTCGAGGAGGCGATGGCCGCCGCCGCCACTGAACTCGGGCCGTCGGTGCACATCGTCGAAGCCAATCGAATTCGTCGCGGGGGCGTAGGTGGGTTCTTCGCCACGGATCTGGGCGTGGAACTGGTCGCCACGAATTCGGTGCAGGTCCAAGACACACGGACTCGGCACGATGTGATTCCGAGCGGCGCAGCTCCTGCCGCGCTCGGTCGACGACCGCAGTTCGACAACTACTTGCCGGCGACTGCGTCTCCGCTGGCTGATCTGCGGCCGGGCGATCTGCCGGTGACGGATCTGCCGGTGACCGATCTGCCGGTGACTGGTGTCACCGATCGAACCGGCCAGCCGGCCGGGAGTCATTCTCCCCGCGCCACGACGTTCGACGGCCTCGAGCGCTTGATCGCCGACGTCGGCCGATCCGAGCGTGACTCCAGTCACCTCGCGCGTCACCCCGATCACCAGGGGCCGTCGGAGGCGACCTCGTTCGCCGACCACCTGCAGCGCGAGACGGAACTGCCGACTGAGCCGATCACGTTGCCGCTCGCTCGGCGGGACCCACTGGCAACTCGGTTCGAGGAGCCGATCGAGCCGCAGGCGCGTTCGTACGCCTCGCTCGTGCGGCATGTCGATGAGACCGGCTGGGGCGAGCGTCCGGATCCGATCGATCTCGATGCCGTCCATCTCGCGTGGACCGAGTTGGTCGAATCGATCGAAGCCAAATCTGAAGCCACATCGAAGCGGGAGTGGGCGGCAGCAACGGCCGCAAAGCTCCGCTCGCGTGCCGTCTCCGGCGATCTCGGGACCGCCGTCGCAGCGACGCCACAGACCCGAACACCGACCCGGACATCGATCCGGAAATCGCTACCGGCACCGGCACCGGCACCGGCACCGGCACCGGCACCGACGCCGACGCCGACACTCCAATCGATACCTGCCACCGCAGCGGTGCTCGCCGGACCGGAAAACCTGGTCGCCTCTGCGACCGCTCAGATCTTCGAGCAACTCGCCGCGATGGACACCCGATCCGGTGGCAAACTCGATTGCCTCCGTTCGCTACGGGTCGCCGTCACGATGCCTGACGGGGCCAACATCGAGGTGACGGCAGACCTGTCGCTGTTGGCTGGCGATCGGGCATGAGCAGCGCCGACGTCGATCCTTCTGCACCCGAGTTCCACCTCGTGGTCCGGCGGCCGAATCGCCGCGGCCCACTTGCCCCCTACAGATTCTCGATTGCGATCGCGTTCTCGATGCTGATGGCGGGCCCACGACTCTGGACTGCGCTCGAGGCGGGCGCGCCGATCGATGGGCCGCTGTTGCATGCGATCGAATCCGGTGGATTCATCTGGATCATCTCCGGGATCGCAAACAAGATCTTGGCAACTGCGACGTTCTCGTCGTCGGTCGTCCGATCCTCGACCGACTGACCAAACGCTCCTGCACCGGCAGGCGCTCGGCTCAACTCGGCAGCGCAGGCAAGTCGGCAGCGCAGGCAAGTCGGCAGCGCAGGTACATCAGCAGCGCAGGTACGTCAGCAGCGCAGGTACGTCAGCGGCGCGGGTACGTCAGCAGCGCGGGTACGTCAGCGGGGCAGGTACGTCAGCAGCGCAGGTAGTCGGTCAGCGCAGGTAGTCGAGGAGTGACGGCGGGATGATCCGCGCTGCGGCCTGCAATGCTGCGGTGTACGCGTTCTCACGTGCCTTGACGTTCATCAGCGCTTCTGCGATGTCGGTGTCCTCGATTCCCGAGAGCGCATCGATCAACTCGCCACGCTGTGCATCGGCACGCGACTGGATACTGTCGAGTCGTGCTGCCCGCGAACCGACTTCGCCGGTCGCCTGTGCGATCCGCGACGCAGCCGCATCGAGGTTGGTGTGCTCGGCGGCAATCGTCGCACCGTCACCGGAAGCGATCGCCGTCGAGAGCCGGTTGAGCACGGCGAACAGGTCGCCGGTCGGGCCAGCTTGTTGTCCGAACACGTCTTCGCCGGTGAGATTGACGGTGACCACCGTGTCGGGGGCGACGTCGCGTTTGACGGCTGCCGCATTTCCGAGATAGGTGGCGCTGGTGGCGTTGTACGCCTTTCCACCGGCGGAACCGTTGAAGATCGACCGGTCGATGTACTGGGTGTTGGCGAGCGAGATCAACTCGTCGCGAATGCTCGCGATCTCCGAGGCGATCGCTACGCGCGCCGATGGATTGCCGGCACCCGTGTTCGAGCCCTGCACGGTGAGCTCCTTGACGCGATTCACCAGATCGAGCCCCGACATGAGTGTTGCCCCGGCTGTGTTCAGCCAGCCCTTTGCATCGGCGAGCGATCGGTCGCGCTGGTCCGACCTGCGGACCTGGTTTCGCAACGCCATTGCGGCAGTCGCCTTTGTCGGATCGTCCGACGCCTTTCGCACAACCCGGCCGGTTGAGAGGTCGGTCTGGCTGCTTTGCAGCCTGGTGAGCGATTGGTTGAGATCTCGCATGGTCGATCGAAGCACCATCGAGTTGGTGACGCGCATTGTTTCGTTCCCTTTCCGTTCTACCGTCCGGCAAGGCCGGTGCGGAGGAGGACTTCGAGCAGACTGTCAATCGTGGTCAGCACCCGAGCTGATGCCTCGTAGGCGCGTTGTGCGGCAACGAGATTCGCCATCTCCTCGTCGAGGCTGACGCCACCGACCGATGCCACGTCGGCCTCCGCCGCGGCAGTGACCTGATCCTGGATCGAATCACGGCGATGGGCGCTGCGTACTTCAACGCCGAGGCCGGAGACGAGCGATCGGTAGATCGAGTCGGGCCCGGTGGCGCTGGAGGCGATCGCCGTCATCGCCCGCGCGTTCTCTCCATCGAGCGGCCCCGGAGCAGTCGGCCCCGGGAACACGGGCGCACCTGCGGCGATCCGCCCGGGTTGGCCGATCACATCGGTCGACAGCGAGATTGTTGCGGCGCTGGTGGCGGTCGGATCGAAGAAGTTCCAGCCGGTCGCGCCTGCTTGGTCATATCCGGTGGTGTGCACGGCGTTGACGGTGCTCACGAGTTGCGAGGCGACACCATCGAGCATCGACCGATATCGAGGCACCACGTCGTTGATCGTCTGGGCGAGGGCCGCCGCTCGGCTCGGCGGTGCGACGACCACCGAGCCGTCACCGGCCCACCGAAGCACACCGCCGGAACCGTCGAGCGGCTGTGTGTATGGTCCGCTGACGATCGCCCGGCCACCGATGTACACGTCGACCTGGCCGTTGTCCATCGGTCGCGGGACCGCCCCGGTCAGGGTGGAGAGCTCTCGGATCAGCAGGTCGCGCTGGTCCTGCAGGTCATTTGCGGTGTTCGAGCTTCCGATGATCGCTTTGTTCAGCTGGGCGATCCGGGTGGCCAGGTCGTTGGCCTCGACGGCGAGTCCGACGATCTCGTTCTGCGACGCCACGGTGAGCTGATCGAGATCGGTTGACGCCCGATGGAGCGAGTCGACAAGGGTTTGGGAACGCTCGAGCAGTTGCGTCCGTGTCGATGAGTCACCAGGGCGTGACGCGAGATCGGTCCACGCTCCCCAGAAGTCGTCCAGTTGCGCTGCCAGTCCGTCATCCGACGGCTCAGGAAAGGCCCGCTCGAGCTGATCGAGGTTGGCCCGCAAGGTCTCGGTGCCGCCCTTGGCAGCGCTTTCGTGCAGATAGCGACTCTCGGCGAGTTGGTCGACGATCCGGATCACTCCGTTGACCTCGACCCCTCCCACGCGGGCATCCGGTCCCGCGAAAACTGCGGCGACGGAGGCGATCCCGACCGGCTTCAGCTCGACCCGTTGTCGGTGGAAGCCTTCGGTTGCCTGGTTTGCCACGTTGTGAGCAGTGACATCGAGCACTCTGCGCTGTGCATTCATGCCCGACAACGCGGTGTAGAGCCCGGAAATGTTTGGCATGTCAAGCCGTCCTGTCGAATCGACGTGAGGCCGGCATCAGCGGTTTGGTGCTGCCTCGGGGATCGTATGTGTCGTGCTTGTCGCCAGTCAGCGAACTCAAGATGTCCCGCGTCGTGGCCATGCCCCGGCGGCCGAGCTCGCGACTCGAACTCGCGATCTCCTCGACCTCGGCCCGCAGCGCGATGAGGTGGAGCCGATGCTGACGCCAAACGCTGCCATATGGTTCGCCGACGATTGCTGCAAGTTCGGTCAGCGTCGCCTCCTCGTCGAGTGCAAGGCGGCGCGCCACTCGACGTGACGAGGCAACGCGTTCTGCGTCGGCGGTCCGGATGTCGTTGACCAGCAGCTCGACATTCTCGGTGACCATCGGAAGCCATCGCAACCGATCGTTGGCGAGCACGAGTTGCTGGATATCGAGGGCGCAGACGAGTTGTTCCATCTGCTCGCGCAGGAGCCACAGCCGGCGAGAAAGTTCGTCACGATCGTCCACGGTTGTAAATGGTCCGAGGCGTCGTTCCGGGTGCCCGGAGGTTTGGCGGCCACCGTGCATCAGCGGGGCCCGGTCCGGACAGTTGCAACGATCCGGGCTGCCGACCGATTCGTGTCGCCAGCCACCTGGCGCGAATCGAGATGGCTCGGACAGTTGCCGTCGCACCACGAGCAGCCATCTCGACCAGGAACGTTCGACGTGGCTGTCGCCTAGCAGAACGACGAGATCAGAACGACATGATCAAACTTACGAGATTGGGCCACGGAGATTCTTTCTTCGTCAACCCCGACCTGATCGAGCGGGTCGACACGCACGTCGACACCGTTGTCCGCCTCACGAGCGGCACCGAGTTCCTCGTTTCGCAGACCGGGGCGGAAATCGTCGCTCGAATCGTCGAGTTCCGTGCTCGGGTGATCTCGCTCGCGACGCTGCTCCAGGACTCGAGTTACATCCAGTCGTTCCATCATGATTCAATCAATGTCGACCTGCAATCGGATCCGCACGGCGGATCCGATCAACAGGTCGCGATCGCCTTGCTCGATCCTCCGCCAGCCGGCACTCCTTCCGTCGGTGCGGTCGAGTCAACCCCCCACCTGCTCCCGCAGGCGGAGGACGAGCAGGGAGAGGCAGACCGAATCGATCCCGATGCGATCAGCCCGGATCCGATGATTCGGGACGGACGGTCATGAAGTCGACACTCGTCGGCCTGATCGTGGCCCTGATCGGTGTTTTCATCGGAGCGCTGACCCATGGCGTCAGCCCGCTCTTCTTCCTGACCAACGTCACCGCCATCCTCATCGTGATTGTGGGGGGCGCCGGCGCAACCATAGCGAGCTTCGAGATGGCCGCGACCACCAACGTCTTCAAGGCGATGATGAAGGCGATCTTCCCGAAGGCCGAAGTCGAGCCCGCCGAGCGGCTCACCAAGATCGTCGAGTTCGCCACTCGCGCGCGCCACGAGGGCATCTTGTCGCTCGAGTCGGAGGTCTCGCAGCTCGAAGATCCGTTCATGAAGAAGGCGCTCCAGCTGGCGATCGACGGCAACGACCCCGACGCCGTCGCCGAGGTGATGCGGACCGAGATCCGCACGCTGAAGGCGCGCCACAAGGTCGCCGCCGACTGGTGCATGACGATGGGCATCTTCGCCCCGACGTTCGGGATCATCGGTGCCGTGATCGGCCTGATCGCGACGCTCGGGGAGCTCGACCATCCGGAGAAGCTCGGTCACGGCATCGCGTCCGCCTTCGTCGCCACGTTCTGGGGTGTGTTCATGGCCAACGGTGTCATGCTGCCGCTCAGCAACAAGCTCAAGCGCATGTCGACCGAGGAGGTCCATGGGCGCGAGATGGTGATGGAGGGTGTGCTCGCCATTCAGGGCGGCCAGAACCCGCGCGTGATCGAGGAGACGCTCCTCACCTACCTGCCTCCCGCCCAAGCGATGGCACTGGTGAGCGCTCGCAATGTCTAGCTCTCGGGGAAAGAAACGCGAACACCACGAAGAGCACGAAGAACACGTCAATCACGAGGCGTGGGTGATCCCGTACGCCGACATGCTCACGCTGTTGATGGCGCTGTTCCTCGTGCTCTTTGCACTCGGGCAGAACGATCAGGAGAAGCTCGACCTCGCCGCCCAGTCGTTCCGCAAGGAACTGAACGCGCCGGGGTTCCTCAACTTCGGTTCCGGTACGGGTGGTTCAGGTCCGCTTGCGAGTGGCGGGGACAGCGTGCTCGACGGTGTCGGGCCGAAGCCGGCCGAGGCCTCTGGCGATGGTGGTTCCCCGGGTGCCGCCCCAACCCCTGGGGAGGTCACCCCTCCTCCGATCGTGGTCGTCACCGAGCTCGATGTGGCTGCGACCGTCCCGCCGGAGACGTCCGACCCCGTCGATCAACAACTCGGCGATCCCCTCACCGAAGTCGAGCGGATCGTACGCGAACGGGCCGAAGGCACCGGCCTCGCCGATGCAATCGGTTTTCGCCGCGAGGCGCGCGGATTGGTCGTCACGATCGTCACCGATCGCGTCCTGTTCGCCCCCGGCGAGGCCGAGATCCAGCCGGACGGGTTCGCAATCCTCGATGTCGTCGCCGACGCCTTGGTCGAGTTGCCCAATGCCGTGACGATCGAGGGCCATACCGACTCGCGCCCGATCTCGACGAACCGATTCCCTTCGAACTGGGAGTTGTCGACCTCGCGGGCGACGTCCGTGTTGCGATACCTCGTCGAGGCCCGCGGCTTCCCGGATACCCGGATATCTGCCGCCGGCTACGCCGACACACATCCGATCGACACCGGTGACACCGCTGAATCGCTGTCACGCAATCGGCGCGTCGAGATCGTGGTATTGGCAACTGCTGCGCTGTAGCGCCGGGCTGGTGTCGGCACCGCCCGCGCTTCGTGGCAGTTCCTCAAATTCGTGTCGAGATCCATGCAGCGGCGTCGCCGCGACGGACGGTTTCTCGACACAGGTGCAAGGACGCACTTTCCACAGTCGGACGCGAACAAGGAAGTTTGCTCATGGGTAAGAAGGCAAAAGCGAATCCGGCGGGCGACGAGGCCGCCGAGAAATCCGGCGGAGGCATGAAACTCGTTCCGGTCATCGTGTTGTCGCTGGCATTGGTGACGGCCGGGTACTTCGTCGGAGGTCGCGGTGGTGGCGCCGCTCCGGCTGCAGAGGCGGCAGTGCCGACGACCGTCCCAGAACCTGTCATCGGTCACATCGTCGACCTGGAGGCGATCAACGTCAACTTGTCGGACGGCCACTACTTGCGAGTCGCCGTGTCGCTCGGGCTGGCTGCCGCTGAAGCGGGTGGTGGCGAAGGCGCCGAAGCCGAATTCCCGACAGCGCCCGCCGCCGACTTCGTGCTCGGCACGTTCTCTGGTCGCTCGGTCGACGAGTTGTCGACGCTTGACGGTCGTGCCGCAGCGCGCCAAGAGCTCGAGCAGCAGTTGCAGGAGTACTACGGCGAGGAGGAGTTGGTCACCATCTTCTTCACCGAATTCGTCATGCAGTAGACGAACCAACAAGCACCAACGAACAAGCACGGACGAACAAGCACGGACGAACAAGCACGAACGAACAAGCACGAACTCGTCAACCGACGGGTTCGCCAACCAGTGATCGCAACGGATGCGATCGTACGACTCACGGAGGAGTCACGACATGAACACCATTACCAATTCCATCGCCCTCAATTCGATCGCCGCCGGCGGCAGCACGAAGGAAGCCGGGGCCACCGACGGGGCGACCGTCGGGAATGACCAAGCGCTGTTGGCCGAGCGTCGCCAGCAACTGGAACCCCGTTCACCCGCTTGGTTGCCATGGCGATGCCGTGGTTGGCCGTCCACCGCAGACGAAGAACGCACGTTTGCGTTCGAGGTGTCGGCGCTGAGCACAGGATTCACCGATCGGTACCGACGAGCGGACCTGACTGCCGTGATCAACGCGTTGCGCGGTGGGCTCACCGTTTCCCACCTCTTGAGCGCTGCGCCGGGGCTGAAACCCGATCATCTGCGGGCGGCCTACGTCGTCATCGATGATCGTCGCCGGGCGTCCGAAACGGCCTGGAATCAATTCGTTCAGGAACCATCGATCGATGCGTTGGGGCGATACGGCGAATCGGCGGCTTTGCTGCTGCCAGTGATCATCCATCGCCTGGAATCGGCGGCGAGGCTGGCGCCTGACAGTTTCGCAGAGGTTGCCCACGGATTCGCGCTGAGCATCGTCGAAACAGGTCGCGACATCCACTTGATCGAAGCTGGGATCACGAAGTGCGCCAACAACCCGTTTCAGGCGGTTGAACTCGGTCTGTTGATCTACGACCCGTTCGGTGATGCGTTGATTGCTCGCAGTGATCACCTCGCGGAACGAGTGGGAACGTTGACCTCGACCTGCATCTCGGCGCTGCTCGGGGAGCGGCCGAACACATCCGGTGTCGCCACCGCACGCGATCTGAAGACGTGATGAACGTGTTCTCCTCGACCGAATTCGGGATCGGTGGTGCCTGGCTTGCGGAGTACGCCCTCGAGGCGGTCGACGCGGCGGTCGTCCTGTTCGACGACACGGGTCGGATCGTCCAATGGAATGGGCGCGCCCCGCGGGTACTGCAGCAATCAGCCGACGAGTTGGGCGGGCGTCGAATCGGCGGAGAGGGTTGGGACGTCGTCGATGTAGACGGCGTACGACTCGCCTGCCGGGGCAATCCGATCTGGGAGGTGCTCGTGACCGGACGACCGGTGGCGGGCGTCGTCCTCGGCGTGCAACGGCCGGACGGTACGCGTTCGTCGTTGAGCTTGTCGGCGCTCCCGGTGTTCAACCCGAGCGGTCAGACCCGTGCGGTGCTTGCCTCGTTTTCGGAGATCGGAATTGGGTTCGATCGGAACGGGCAACAGCCCGCATCAGATCAAGCTGTCCACGAACGGTGGTCATTCGAGTACAGCTTGGTCGCGCATCTCGTGATCGATGGTCAAGGTCGTGTGATCGACTGGAACCAGCGTCTCTTGGACATGACGGGTCGGACCGAGTTCGACGTCGTCGACCGGACGCTCGACGAACTGTGCAACATCAGCCTCGGCTGGCTGTGGTCGGCGCTCGATGCAGCCGAAGGGGCTCCGGTCGAAGGGCATACCTGGGTGATACGCCTCAACCAAGCAGAGCTGCCCGTTTTCGGACACTTCCGGTTCGTCGACCACCCGTCGGTCGGGCGAGTCGTGGTCGTGCAGTTGCTGGACAGCGCGGAATACGCGCCGCGCACACCGCCGTCGGGGCGGATCGTCGGTAGAGCGGCGTTCAACCACTGCCCGGTGGCGATGCTCGTGGTGTCTTCCGAGGGCGAGATCATCGACGTCAACGCTGCGGCAACGGAGCTACTCGGTCGCCCTGCGCCGGCACTCGTGCAGGAGCCCCTCAACAGACACGTGATCGGGATCGATGCAGGCGAGTGGAAGCGGGCCGCGCTCGAGGCGTTTGGCTCGATCGGGCTCGTCGATCTCGGTCGCCGGGTCGTTCTGCCTGGCGTCGGCCAAATGGTTGACGCAGATGTGCAGATCAGTTCGATGCAAGACGGCGGGTCGAGCAAAACCCTGCTCGTGCAGTTGACACGAACCACGGCCTCGGCCGCTGACGAGCATCGACTGCGCGTTTCCTTGTTGGAAGACGACTACGAACCCTGAGCGCGTGCGCGCAGGGTTCGTAGTCGAGCACCGGAAGGTCTCGAACGCGGGTGCCGCGCGTCCGATGTGAAACGGCGGTGTGATCTCGGCTTTTCGAGCACAATCTGGGTCGAGACCCTGGCATCGGCGCCTCTCGATTCGGACGGTTGTCGATATGACAAGGATGTCGTTTCGGCTACGGAAGCCGCATGTGCAACGCTGGGGTGCGATCACGGTCGCCGGTGGTTTGATGGTCGGATTCATTCCGATCAGTCTGCTCGAGGGCGAGGCAGGCGCCGAATGTGATCAGCTCCTGATTCCGGCTATCGATCTGTCTCGCTGTGTGGTCGACGGTGCGGCGCCCGAGATCGACGCCGGCAACGTCGTCCGCTACGAGGCGCTTTCGAGCGACACCGTCGACTGGCTCGTCGGCCACCGCACCTCGCAAGGCGGCACGTTCAACTCGCTGACGGCGCTCGCGATTGGTGACGAGGTGATGTACCGAGGGCACTCGTTCGTCGTCTCCGAACATGCCATGGTGAATCGGTTCGTCTCGGACCTGGTGCCCCAGTGGGCCGTGTCTCAAGAATCGTCGGTGGTGTTGCAGACCTCGATCAACGAATCGTACGTCCACGTTTGGCGGGCAATCGACACGACACCGCAAGGGTCCGCGACGACGCCTGTCGCTCCGATCGACCGACCGGGACCGTCGGCGCGGCTGATCGGGGATCCGCTCGGCGTCGAGATCGTGAGGCCCTCGCGGATCTACGACAGCCGGACGTTGAACAACCCGCAGCGACGCTCGTCGTTCCACTCGATTCAGATCCCTCTCGCAACCGGCCTCCCGCCCGACACCGTTGCGGTGTTTGCCAACGTGACCGTCGTCGATGGTGCCGAACGAGGTTTTGCGGTTGCAGGCGCATGCATCGACGGGCGCCCTGGAACCTCGAACGTCAATTGGGCATCACCGAACGCCGTTGCCAACCTCTCACTGGTGCAAGTCGAGCATGGTGAGTTCTGCGTCTATCTGACCGGCCCTGCCGACGTCGTCGTCGATCTCATCGGATTTGCAGCACCGTCGGCGACACTCGGCTTCGAACCGGTGACGCCGACTCGCATCCTCGACACGCGTGCCGCCGGCGGCTCGTCACTACGGGCCGGCGAGACGCGCCGAGTCAGGCTCCCCGCCGCGTTGCGAGAGCGATCACCCGCCGGAGTGGGCCTGACGGTGACGGTCATCAGTGACCGACCGACGTTTCTCTCCGTCCACGCTTGCGCCGATTCCGGTCGAGCAACCTCGACGGTCAACACCTCTTGGTCGATTCCGGTCGCCAACTCGGTGTTGGCTCCCGTCGACGCCGTCGGCTCGTTCTGCGTCACGTCGCCGGAACCGGCCGACGTGGTTCTCGACGTTCAAGGTATATACGCTACGGGTGTTGCTCGACTCCAGATCGTGAGCCCGACCCGATGGGTCGACACACGGATCGCCGACTCGATCGATCTCAATCGCGGGTACGGCGGGAGGCCGGTCGGAAATCGATCGGTGGTCCAGCTCGTGACGGGATCAGTCAGGGGACTGCCGGCGAACATCGGTGTGGTGGCGAACGTGACATCGGTCGACTCCGCCAGCCCGGGTTTCCTGACGGCGTGGGATTGTGCTGACCCACAACCGGGGACCTCGATCCAGAACCCCGTGCCGGGGTCGGTGATCGGGAGTTCGGTGGTGGTTGGTGTCCGAGGCACGTTGTGCCTGTACGTCCTCTCGCCGTCGCACGTGGTCGTCGACATCATGGGCGTCTGGGTCCGACCATAATTCGGATTTCCGCTTGACTGACGTCGATTCGTCCGGACGGTCCAGCACACTATGACGAACCTCCACGATCTCTCGGCCCTGATCGAACACTCACCGGACTTCGATTGGGTCACGAAAGCGGCCTGTGGCAGCCTCAGCCTCGACCGGCTCGACCATTTCTTCGTCGACGCAGGTAGGACACTTTCTCGGGACGCGGCATCGATGTGTGCAGGATGTCCAGTGCGTCGCGAGTGCCTCGGACACGCATACGACAACGAGATTTCGGCCGGCTACTTCGGCGGTGTCTCCCCGTCGAAGCGTCGCGTGATGACCCGTGAGCAAGCGCTCGCCTCGATCGGCGACTCGGGAGACTGATCTCCCGACGAGTCCGCGTCGAGGTTGACCCGTCGACGAATCGTCGATCGGCGTTTCGCTCCGGTTCAGGCGCTGTCGCTGGCTCGGACCAACGGCCGTGGCGTCGATCCGAATCTGAACCTCGCCTTCGTAATCGGACGGTTGATGATCTGTGCTCTCAGTTCGTCAGACCAACGTGTCGCCTCGACGTATGCCGCTCGCACTTCGTCGATCGGATGCGGCCAGAGCTCCCGGAGACGGTCGTAGTCGGCCATCTCGCAGGCCTTGACGACTTCCAACAGCAGGCCGAGTTGGCCGGAACCGTCGATCAGCGCGCTGCCGATCTCGTGCGATACCGGAAGGTCATTGATCAACTCCTCCATCGATGTCTGGTACAGCGCATCGGTCACCGACAGCAGCCCGACCGTGAACGCAGCGCTCTGGTTACCGGTACTGACCGCCAGCAGGCTGGCCAGTCGGGCACGCGTGGCTCCCAGTGCGAGCAACTCCTCGGCGCCTTCGTGCGTCGCCGAAAGTGCCAGCAGCGTCGTGAGGTGGCGGACCTGATTGACACCGAGCAGCACGATCGCGTGTCGGAGCGAATCGACGCGGCGATCGAGTCCGAAGGCACTGGAATTGACGACCCGCAGCAGCCGGTATGCGAGTGTCGGATCTCCGCCGACGAGCTGTTCGACACGGGCGATGTCGATGTCCTCACGTTGGATCTCGGCGAGCAGGGCGAACACGGCGGAGGCATTTGCCGGGCGGGCCTTGCGCTGCAAGATGTCGGGTTGGGCGAAGAAGTACCCCTGGAACAGATCGAACCCGGCCGACATCGCTCTCGCATGCTGGGCGTGTGTCTGGACCTTCTCGGCAACCAGCGAGATGGAAGGGCGCTCGCGGCGGATGAACTCGACGATCGTCAACATCTCGTTGTCGCTGACGGTCGAGAGCTCGACCTTGACGATGCTGCAATGGGACAGCGCCCGTGACGATTCGAGCTGCGCGAGGCTACGAACGTTGTCGAGTGCAAAGTGGTAACCCTCGCGGCGAGCTCTGGCGAGCGCGTCGACCGTGATCCCGTCGTACAGCGAGTCCTCGCGCAGTTCGATGATGATGCCTTCCGGAGGAAGGGCGTGATGGAGACCGTTGACGACGAGCGACGCGCTGGCGTTGATCATGCCGAATCGGTCGCCGATCAGGCGCTCCAATCCCCAATGCAGGTAGGTCCGCTCGATCACGGCCAACGTCGCCTGATCGGGATCGTCGAAGAAGGTGGCGTTCTCGGGGCGGTCCCGGTACAGCAGTTCGTAACCGAAGGTGTTGAGATCCTGATCAAGGATCGGCTGTCGGGCAATGAAGATGTCCTGCGCCATGGCGTGAAACTCCGAGTCGTGCGACGACGAGACGAGCGCCGGCTGGCGTCGAGTCAGTAATCGCTGGGCTGCTTACATGCAAGATCGTCCGGCGACACGACGGTCACGCTCCCAGCTTCGAGACCCGCCTCGACGGTGAATTGTGTGACGGATCGTGGTCGCAATCGTGGAGCAATCTCACGCAAGCGGTGTTATAACGCTGACAAACCACGCTGCGTGGTATCATCTGACGGTGTCAGCTGCTGATCATCATTCGCCCGACGTTGGCAAGATCGTCGTCCCGTCAGCCGACATGTTGGCGATCGTCAGACACGCTGCCCCACCGGAGTCCCCACCCGAGGACCTGGCACCGTATGTGATCGACGTCGTTGGCCCCGATGGCCGACCCGACTGGCATCTGACCGACGATGCGGTCGCCTTCGCCGGCCCGGATGTTCCGAATGCATTCTGGCAATGGCGCGCCGACTGGGAGCGGACATGGACCCTCGATCCGGCATCGAGTCTTCGGCGGTTGTGGTTGGCCGGGCTCGAACTCGCGTCCGAACGCCCGAATTCGGTGCTCGAACGCCTGTTGAGCGAGTCGAACGTGGTCGACACGACACGAATCTTTCCTGCTTCGTCGCTCGCGGAGCTTGGTGCTGAGATCCGACGGCTCCGTGATCGGATCCGTCAGCGTGACCGGCTTGCGTTCGGATTCGTCGATGTGAGTCCCGGGCGTCAACGCGTCGGTCTGGCGCGAGCCTGGTCGACCCAGGATGGCCCCGAGTTGATGGCCGCCGACGAATCACTTGCCGTCGAGATGCGACCGGAGTCCGGGTTGGTCGTGCATGCGCCGGGCGAGACACTCTCGAATGTCGACGAGGTGACCTTCACCGGGCAGGCGGTGGTGGTGCGGACACCGATCGAGGAGGCAGCGTTCGACTTCGAGCGGGCCCGCCCGCTCGGATGGTTGATGCCCGGGGTTGCGGCATGGCGGGTGCGCCAGATCCCTGAGGTGATCGCATGGGCTCGTTCGTTCGCTGCGTTCGACGAGGTTCTGCCTCACGCTGCATCGCTCGGGGTGGAACTGCGCCTGACGACGAGGTATCCGTTCTTCGGCGGATCGTCGGGCGCTTTGACGACTTGAGTCAAGACTCGGTCAAGTTGGTGTGCAGGTGGTCGAAGCTCCAGACAGTCCCCGGGGTGACAACACAACAGATCCCCAATCGTCGTTCCGCCAAACGTCAGATCGCCGAGGCCGTTCGGTCGCTGATGGTGACCGGGACGGCCAACGTTGGTCGATGGGTCGACGAAATTGGTGCGATCATCTACACGTCATCGCTCACGGTGCGCCAGATCGGTGCCGTCAACGGCTATGTCGAAGACGCCGATCAGGCCCGGGCGGTCACGCTGAGTGCGGTAGCAAGCGCCCACTCGTACGCAACCCCGGCCGAGGTCGGCGCGGCCGGCTTGTTGGCCGAGGCCGTTCGATCCGGCGACGACCAGGCGATCGCCACGGTGCTCGGCCGTTGCCGTGCCACCTTCACGGATCACGAACTGATCACGGGTGGCATCGCACTGCTCGTCGGGTTGATCGAGCACGTCGCCATGCTCGCCGACCTCGATGTCGTCACCGTGATGGAACTGTCGGTTGCGGACAGCCGCACCGGCTCGGACGGTTGCGCACGTGCGATGGTCGCCACCGGCGCCGCACGTCGGACTGTGATGTCGGGCGACGGCGCTGGTCCGAGCGTGCCGGCTCGTTGTCGACCGAACATGCCGGTCAGCGCCCGGGTGCTACCCCGCCGAGAATCGCTGGCCTGACCGGTTCGCCGGCATGTGTGACCGTGCGGGCGAGCGCTAGGGTCTCGGCTCGACATGGCGACTTTGCGTTTCAGCTTCGGCACGATGGGCTCAGGCAAGAGCACGCTCGCTCTGCAGATTCATCACAATCTCGCGTCCCGCCACTTGTACGGATTGCTGCTGACCCGTTTGGATCGCGAGGGCCATCAGGTCACGAGCCGGCTCGGGGTCGCCGCGCCGGCGGTCCAGGTCGAACCCGACCTTGATATCCACGCGCTGGCGATTCGGCACTGGCCGCTGCACTATCTGGTCTGCGACGAGGTCCAGTTCTACACCGAGGCACAATGTGAGCAACTCGGCCGCGTCGTCGATGACATGGAGGTCGACGTCTACGCATTCGGCCTGATCACCGACTTCCGTGGGCGCCTGTTCGAGGGAACCAAACGGATGCTCGAGATCGCCGACGAGCGTGTGCCGCTCCAGGTCGAGGCTCGGTGCTGGTGTGGTGCGCGGGCGACCCACAATGCCCGTGTGGTCAATGATTTCGTGGTCTACGAGGGCGAAACGGTCGTGATCGGCGATACGGCGGATCCCTCGATGCAGAAGATCTTCGGCGACACCGTCCGCTACGAACTGCTGTGCCGGCGTCATTACAACCTGGGTGAACTCGGCTCGTAGTCGAGAAAACGCTTCTCGATGATTCCTGGTTCGTGTCACAATGGGTACCCGAACTGCGGGAGTTTCGACGAGATGAGGTTTCGAGATGGCGGGAATAGCGCCGGAGACTGTTGCATCGTCGAGCGGTGTGCCGCGCCTGCCAGATCGCCCGCCATCCGGCCACGTGGTGGGGCAGCGCCCCGTTCATGAAGATCCCATGCAGTCGAAGTCGTCACCGCTCGGCCCACAGGTTCCGAACGATTTGCCGACATACGAGCCGCCACCGCTGTTGACACTCGTGGCGGCCGGACGGTTATGGATCGCGACCAGCCTGCTGTCGGCGATCTGGGCCCTGGTGCTCGGGATTACCGCCGTCCGAGCGAAGGGGCCAGGCGCCGGACGGAATCCCGGAAGCGTTTTGTCAGGACGGGAGGTGTTCGACGTCGGCATCGCAGGCATCGTCACCGCAGCCGGATTGTCCGTTGCCGGCGCCTATTGGTCAGATCGTCGAGCCCAGAACATTCATCGGCTCGAAGGACACCGTCCAACCCGGAATCACGCAATTCGGGCCTGGCTCTACCCCCTGATGTGGGTGCTGTTGATGTCGGCCACGCTGTTGCGGATCAAACCCAATCCGGATTTCGACGTTCGACCGATGATCATTGTCATCGGCTACGCAGCCTCGGTGTGGCGCACGTTCAGAATGCTGCGTCGGATCTTCCTGAGTCTGACCCGAATGGTCGAAGATGTGCTGCTCGCCAGCTACGTGGTGTTACAGGGCGCCGGTTTCGGCCTGATCTGGTGGCGCCTGGCGAACTGGCCGCAGTCGTCGACGCCCGCCGACAACGGGTCGGTCGAAGTGCTGATCGGGGTCAGCTTCGCGAGCGCCGTCACACTCGCCGTGTCTGCTGGGTTGGTGAGCCTGATCGTTCGTGCAGGAAATCGAGCCGAGCAACATCGAATCCTGGCCCTTCGAGCGCGTCACGACCAACGCTTGCTTCGGACACTCGGGCTCGACCCATTCGATCGCTCCGTACGGGTTGCACTGCTCCGCATCCGGCAGGCGAATCAGATCGCGGGGCAGCATCAGCCTTCGGCAACCGAACTGGCGTTGACCCGCGAAGTCGGTTCGGCCCCCGTCACTCCGATCGACCTGCGACTCAGCGGTTCGGTGTCGGCCCGCATCAATGCGTCGCTTGGCATGCTCGACGACCACAACTTCGTCGAGACGCTGATCACAGCTCTGCGTCAGCCGGTCCAGACCGGCTCGCTTGCTGACATCGCCCCGGCCGGCGCCGATCTCCACATCGATGACTCTGTCGCGGAACGGATCAACGCGTCGCTGGCGCGGCTTGACGATCATGACTTTGCGGAGGCTTTGATCGCCTCGATTCGACAGCAGCAGCAGGAAGATGACGCCAGCTCAGACAGTGATCAGACGCCCGCTCACGACGTGAGGATGATTCCGCCTCGGCTGATTCCACTCGAGGCGATCCAATTTCTGTTGGTGCTGTCGAACTTGGCGGTCGTCGTCGGCTTCGGTTGGCTGGTCGTCCGGTCTGTCGAGGATGGGGTCAACGCAACGGCCGGTCGTTTGACGTCGGGTGCGATCGATCGGGTCAACGACGCCAGGTCGGTGGCGATGATCGCCCTCTCGGCCTCGATGGTGCTGACGCTGTTGTGGACGATCTCGGTGTCGTGGTACGCCACGAAGGCGAACGTTGCAAACACGCGAACGTCAATCTGCGCTCAGTTGTTCGGTGTCGCCGCGGTCGGCACGATTGTCGTCCGGGTGCTCGATCCAACGGCCTCGAGAACGATCTCGATCGTGCTGTCAGCGGCCACATCGCTCCTCGCTGCGGCGGGTCTGCTGTTGGTTCGGTCGGTAGCCACTGGGTTCGGACGGCGGACGGCGGCGCTCCAATCGTTGGCCGCGACGCTTCCCTTGATCGTCGTTGTCACTTTGATAGCAGGACTCGACCATCGACTTACGGCGGATGTTGCCCTCGACCGTGTGGCGTTCTTCGGCGTCGGACTTGGCCTGCTCGCCGCAGTGATCACTGTGATTTCGTGGCTCTTGATGTTGGATGTCGGCGACCGGTTGCACGCGGCCCCGGCGTTGGCGACCCCGATCACGGCGTCGTGAGATTCACGTATCAGCGGGCACCGGTCACCAGGCGCAGGCGAGTCGTTTGATGCCATTGATGAAATTGCTCTGCAGGTAGGCGGGTTCGCCTGTCACTCGGAGGTCTGGTAGGCGCCTGCGGATCTCGTCGAAAGCGACCGTGATTTCGCGGCGAGCGAGGTTCGCTCCGAGGCAGAAGTGCGGTCCACCGGCGCCGAAACCGACCTGTACGGGTTGCAACGATCGGGCGATATCGAACCGATCGGCATTGACGAACACCGTCTCGTCGCGGTTGGCCGATTCGTAGAACAGGACGACTTTGTCGCCTGCCCGAAGCAACTGGCCGCCCAGTGTGGTCTCGGTCGTGACGGTCCGTCGGAAGTGAATCACCGGCGTCGCCCACCGAACCAGTTCCTCGACAGCGGTTCGTTGATGTGTCTCGAAGTCGTCGAACCACCGCCGGCGTTGTTCCGTGTGGTCGGTCAGCGCCTTGAGGCCGTGGCTGATCGCGTTGCGGGTCGTCTCGTTGCCGGCGACAACGAGGAGAATGAAGAATGAACCGAATTCCTGTGGCGTCAGTTGATCGCCATCGACCTCTGCCGCCATCAGCGCCGAGGTGAGATCATCGGTCGGGTGAGCGCGACGTGCCTCGCCGAGTGCTTGGGCATAGGCGAAGATCTCCAGCGAGACCTCGATCAGGCGTTGATACGTGCCGCCGAACTCAGGATCGCCGACGCCGAGGATCACGTTCGTCCAGTCGAAGATCCGTTTCGTGTCGGTGGACGGGATGCCCATCATCGAGCAGATGATCTCGAGCGGGAACGGCCCAGCAAATGACTCGACGAAGTCCGCGGTCCGATTCGGATGGTCGGCCAGCATGCGATCGACCAACTCCGTCGCCTTTCGCTTGACCTGCTCCTCGATGGCGGCGACGTGCTTCGGGGTGAATCCCTTCGAAACGATCGTTCGCAGGCGGAAGTGCTTCGGGTCGTCCATGTTGATCATCGAGCCGTAGAACTCGTTGAGTTCGACGCCCAGATCGATGATGTTGGTTCCATGCCCCGAGCAGAACAGTTCAGGGTGCCGGCTGGCGGTCCAGAGGTCCTCGTGCCTCGTCACGGCGTAGTAGCCGGGTCCGGGAGCGAACGGCGAATCCTCGAGCACTCGCTCGGGATAGAAGGGGAGCCCGGGTGTGGCTCGCAGTGTCCGGAATCCGTCGGCACGGGCGCGCCGATCTCCGATCCAGAAGTCCCACTCGGAGATGTCGGGCAGCCCGGCCGGGGGAGGGGTATCCGTGCTACGCAGCGCTGGGGCAGAGGCCATCGCTCGATCGTACGTCAGTCGACGCGTTCGTTCGTAGGCTCACACTGTGCTTCAACCGAATCAGATCGAGCGGGCGCTGGTGATCACCGCCCATCCGGATGACGTCGACTTCAGCTCGGCTGGCGTGATCGCCCACATCACCGACGCCGGTGGCGTCGTGACCTACTGCCTGGTGACCGACGGCCAGGCGGGTGGCTTCGACCAGACGATCGAACGCGACGTGATGGCGGCGACTCGGCGAGAGGAGCAGACCAAGGCGGCCGCCGAGGTCGGGGTGAATGAGCTGATCTTTCTCGGACATCCCGATGGGTCGGTCGAGTTCACGCTCGGCCTGCGACGAGATCTGACACGCGTGATCCGACAGGTCCGCCCGCAGGTCGTGATCGGTCATGCGCCGATGATCGAGATCAGCAGTGTGTACGGCAGCCATGCCGACCACGTGGCGACCGGTCAGGCGACGTGGGCCGCGGTGTATCCGGACGCGGGCAACCCCTTTGCGTTCCCCGAATTGTTGGCGACGGGGTGCGAACCGTGGAGCGTCAGCGAGTTGTGGGTGATGAACGTTCCCGACGCCAACGAGACGGTCGACATCACGAGTCAGATCGATCGCAAGATTCGTGCCCTGCGTTGTCACGCCAGTCAACACCGCGACCCCGACGGGATGGAGGAGCGTGTGCGGACGTGGTTCCGATCCAACGCGTCGTTGGGTGGCCTGCCTGAAGGCACGTACGCCGAACGCTTCTTCGTCGCCAGTACCGGCTGATTCGTCGGTGTTCCCGCTCGGTTTCGAGCGACGCAAAATTCTGACGGGTCGTTGCAAAGAGTTGTACGCGCTTGAACTGGCGGCGTATCGCTGCTCGCCCGGTGTGCTCTGTGTGAACGAGCCGGCAATCCGTGCTGACCTGTTTGCTGATTGATGGAGGAACATGATGACATCCCACGACGAGCGACTCGAGGAGTTGCGCGCTTCTGGTCAGACGATCGGTGAGCTCGCCGAGCAGCCAGAGCTCTTTGCGGCGGCGGCCGAGGCCTTCAGGGCGGAAGACGCGGAACGATTCCAGGACGTGCTCGGCAAAGCCCGTCTGTTGGACCGCTGCCATTGGATTTGCCGATGGTTCTGCAGCAAGCATTGCGTGTTCGTGTGCCGCAAACTGGCCGGCAAGATCGACACCGAACCCGTCCTCGACATCGACGAATGGCGCGCCTTTGCCGAATTCACAGGGCAGCTCGCCAAGGACCCGGACACGTTGGTCAAGCTGATCGAGATCGTCGCCGCCGAAGACGACAAGGCGTTCCAGCGTTTCGTCAGAGAAGCGAAGATTCAGCGTTTCGCCCACCAACTGTGTCATTGGTTGTGCGGCGTGCGGTGCCATGTCGCATGCAAGAAGATGTGCCCTCCGATGCCTGAACTGATCAAGGTCGGCTACGTTCCGGTTGGTCATTTCGATGCAGAGGGCTTCGCCCGAGGGCCGAGTAGCCCTGGCGTGTTCACGCCGGCTGACAACACGGCGGCCGGCGTCGGCGACCACCCTTTCGGAGGTAGCGTCCACATCAACGGGCTGTTCAACGTGGCGGGCGCTACCGAGTACAAGGTGGAGGTCGGGCCATCAGCAACCGGCCCGTGGACAGCGGTGACGGCTCCGCTCACCGATGCTCACGTGATCGGATTCGTCTGGACCGAGTACACCCGGACGCCGACCGGGGATTGGTATTCGATCGCCGACATGGATCTGCTGTCGGAGGGCCATACGTACCTCGCCGACTGGGACACTCCGCCGCTCGACGACGACGATCGGTACTACGTCCGTCTCGTCGTGCGGAACGCCAGCCTGACCGAGTTCGCCAGCGGCCCGGTTCCCGTCAGAGTCGACAACGAAGGCCCGCAAGGCCCGGTGATGCCCAACCATCGCCCGTTGATCGAGTTCTCCCAAGGTGGCGAACCACTCGGTTGCTGCGCCCAGGTCACGAAAGAGCGAGGACCGATCGAGGTCCACATCGAAGGCACCGACGACAACTTCAGCAGGCTCGACGTGTCGGCCTACGGAGGTTGCAGTGGCTACATCTCGATCTTCTCGAAGACCTACAACGGTGATCGCACCGATCTCGGTGCTCCGTCACCGGGAATCACGGTGAGCTGGGATCCGTGGGCCGACGGTGTGGAAGCGTGTTGCTACGTCGTCTTCGTTCGCCTCTACGACCGGGCGATCGTCAACAACGTGTGGAACGGTGGACACACGTTCGAGAATTGGCGGTCGATCACGATCGGCTGACAGCTGTGCCGTGATCGATGAATCAGCACTCGTTGCACCGGCGTCCCAATCGTGGCGGGAGGCCGGTGCGGCGCGTTGATCACCGGTCGGCGATTGCCGCCAGCACGTCATCGAGGGCCTGGAGGCTGTGGCCGCTGGCGAAGGTGGTGACGTGGGGGAGCGCCGCTGCCATGCCACCGACGAGCGGTTGATAGCGATCACTCTTCGAACGCGGGTTGACCCAGACGATGCGATGAGCAAGGCGTGAGAGGCGCGCCATCTGCTCGCCGAGCAACGCCGGGTCACCGCTCTCCCATCCATCGGAGACGATCACCACGACGGCGCCCCTGGCGAGGCCCCGCCGGCCCCACTGGTCGTTGAAGACTCGCAAGGCCTCACCGATCCGGGTGCCACCGGACCAATCGCCGACGGAGTCGACAGCGTCCCGAAGGGCCCGTTCCGGATCGGCCCCGGTGACACGCAGCGCTCGGGTCAGTCGAGTGAGCTCGGTGGCGAACACGAACGTCTCGGCTCGCAACGCCTTGACCGCTCCGTGGAGCACGTAGAGGTAAGCCCGCGAGTACGCCTCCATCGATCCTGAGACGTCGGCGATCAGCACCACCCGCCTGCGTCGCTCGGTCTCGCGCCGATACGTGAGTTGGAAAGGTTGACCGCCGGTGCGCCTGGCATGGCGGATCGTTGCCCGCCGATCGAGCGTGTCGCCGGACGGATGCCTTCGTCGACGATGCGATGTTCGCAGCGGCGGGTTGACCTGCATTGCTGCAACCAGCCGGCGCAGTTGGGCGAGTTCGCTGGAGGTGCAGTCGGCGAAATCGCGCGAACGAAGCAGCTCGTCGCCGCTCGACGCGGCCGCTTGTGCCGTCTCGTTCTCGGTGTCGTCAGTGCTGTCAGCGTCTTCGGCGGAACGATCGGTGATCGGTGATGGCGTCGGGCGCCCCGGAACCTGGTCGCGGTGGTGGATCGACGTCATGCATCGGTCGACGATCCTCGCCGCGTTGCGCAGCGGAAAGCGACGCTTGATTCGGATCGCCACGGTGGTCGGCAACGTCGCTGATACCGCCGAAGACGTGGGCGAAGACGGCGTCATACGCCGACAGTTCTGATCGACCTGCGGTCAGCGTCTCACCCGGCCGAGCCAGTACAGCTCGCCGGTTCTCGTGGGGCCGGCGAGGTCGACCGCAGCGGCGAACCGACCCGCTCGATCAGGAGTCACGCCGACGCCACCCGCTCGCAACAGTTGGGCAAGCCGAGCTGCGACGTCAGCCAGGTCCGGGCCGTTCACGTTGGGGCTGTTCACGTACTCGCGCCGACGAGCCATTCGAACGATCGGGCCGCAACCAGGTCGGCATCCTCCCGATACTTCAACACCGAGCCGATCGTCACACGTGCTGCGTCTTCGTCGAGGAGCTCGAAGCCCAACAGTCGGAGCGCCTCGACCCATCCGATCGCTTCCGCGATGCCCGGGGTCTTCTGGACGTCGAGCGTTCGCAGCCGCGCGACGGCGCGGCGACCTGATCAGCCAGCGTCTGGCGGGCTTGCGGCACCCGCGTGCGGCGCCGGCACCGCGAATCGTGACCACGGCGTGCAGCGCCGACAGCGCCGCAGAGAGGTCTTCGGCGGGGTCGGCCTGACACAGCGATCTACCGACCGTGTCCCGGTTGCGCACGACGGGGTCGGCGATCACTCGCTCGGCGTCGTGCAGCACGGGGAAGTGTTCGCCGACCACTGCCGAGTGGAGCACGTCGTTGTGACGAGCCATCGCACCGATCACGAGATCGGTTCCGTCGATTCGGATTGCGCCCAGTTCGGCGCTCAATCCGTTGATGTCGATCACGTGCTCGGGCTGCGCCAGCCGGAGCTTCATCATCGGCAACAAGCTGTGCCCTCCGGCAACCAGCCGGGCTTCCGGGCGCCGAACCGCCGACTCCCCCACGACCGACGTGATCAGTTGGCTGTGAGTCTCCCCCGGCCGCAATCCGGCGTCAAATCACACGCCAGCTTCGAATTTCCTACCAGGCGGTAACTACGCTACGCGCTCATGACCGAAGCTGTGATCGTTGCCACCGTCCGAAGCCCGATCGGGCGTGCCATGAAAGGTTCGCTGGTCGACCTCCGCACCGACGACATGGCGGCTCAAATCGTGCGGGCGTTGATGGCCAAGGTTCCCCAGGTCTCGGCCGACGACGTCGAGGATCTGATGATGGGCGTCGGCCAGCCATCGGGAGAAGGCGGCTTCAACCTCGGCCGCGTGGTTGCCGTGCTGGCCGGGCTCGACAACGTCCCCGGCGTGACGGTCAACCGTTACTGCTCCTCGTCGCTCCAGACGATTCGAATGGCAGCCCACGCGATCAAAGCGGGTGAAGGCGATTGTTTCATCGCCGCCGGCGTCGAGACGGTCAGCCGCTACGGCAACGGCGTTTCGGACACCGCACCCAATCCGATCTTCAAGCCGTCGGGAGGGCGGACGGCCGAGCGTTCACAGGGAGGCGCCGAGGTCTGGACGCCATCCGCTGGTCTGCCGGACATCTACATCGCGATGGGGCAAACTGCTGAGAACGTGGTGCAACAAGAGGGTGTCACGCGTCAGGAGATGGACGAGTTCGCAGCGCGCAGCCAGCAGCTCGCGGTTGCCAACCAGGAGAACGGATTCTGGGACGCCGAGATCACACCGCTCACCCTTCCGGACGGAACCGTCGTGTCGAACGACGACGGACCACGCGCCGGGACGACGTTCGAAGGGCTGTCGACCTTGAAGCCGGTGTTCCGTCCCGACGGTTCGGTCACTGCAGGCAACGCCTGTCCGCTCAATGACGGCGCCGCAGCGGTGATGGTGATGAGCGACCGCAAGGCCCGCCAACTCGGGATCACTCCTCTGGCGCGGATCGTCTCATCCGGTGTGTCAGGGCTCAACCCCGAGATCATGGGGCTCGGTCCGATCGAGGCCGGCCGCCAGGCGCTCGCCAGGGCGGGGATGACGATGGACGAGATCGATCTCGTCGAGATCAACGAGGCGTTCGCGGCGCAGGTGATCCCGTCTGCCAAGCACCTCGGCATCCCATGGGAGAAGCTCAACGTGCACGGCGGCGGCATCGCTCTCGGTCACCCGTTCGGGATGACCGGTGCACGGATCATGACGACGCTGATCCACGCCCTCCAGGAAGCCGACAAGCAGTACGGGTTGGAGACGATGTGCGTTGGAGGCGGACAGGGTCTGGCGATGATCGTCGAACGCCTCTGACCTGAGGGTTCACAGCGACTTGCGGTAGCAGCGGCTGGTCGTCGGGGTGGCAACGTAGGCCCCCCACAGGTCGCAGCGCTCGAAACCGACTCGCTCGTAGAGTGCAATTGCTTCGATTTGGCGTGGCCCGGTTTCCAGTTTCAGTTCGGTCATCCCGAGCCGGGTTGCGTGGTGTTCGAGTTGATCGAGAATTGCGGCGCCGATCTTGAGGCCTCGCGCCGACGGATCGACGAACATCCGCTTGATCTCGCCCACCGTCGGCTCGATCCGGCGAACCGCTCCGCAGCCGACCGGTCGGCCGTCGTATCGGGCCAGGACCATCACACCGTTCGACTCGACGACATCGCCGGGATCGAGTCCGAAATGGTTCTCGTCCGGCTCGAGGGCGAGCGACGCCAGCTCAACATTCAACCTCGATACGAGGTCGAGGGTTTGCTGATCGTCGAGCTGGGTGAGTTCGATCACCAGGGGGTTGGAAGGACTCCCGACGCCGAACGCATAGGGAGATGGGCCGTGGCGCTCGAGGAACGCGAGGCGTCGGATCGCCTCGTCGAGTTCGGGGATCGTTCCCGCAGCGACCCACCACAACGCCACTCTCTTGGCGTCTGCCTCGAACCATTCGGCTCGGCGACGGAAGAATTCGACGTGATCGCTTCGGTAGACGCACTGCTTGAACGATTCGACCGACTCCCAGACGCTCATGTTGACGAGTTGTCGCGGGTCGGGAAAAGCGTGGATGTCGGTGGCGTTGCCCTGCTCCGTCTGGAGTCGCCACACGAAACCGGGCGCGGCGTCAGCCACGGCGTTGATCCGCGCCAGGTTGTCCATGAACTCGCTGACGAGCGGGTCGTCAGCGGGGGCCCTCATCGTCCCGATGTTGATCTGTGCGAGGTGTGTGTCGATCCTGTCAAGGTATCCCGTTACTGTCGTACGACGTGTTCGTCTTTCACCCGATCTCCACCGACACCCGTAGCCGTTTGATCGACGCCGGGCTCGACCCGGACGCCGTCGCCGCACTCGTCCGAATGGCCGTGTCGGAAGATCTGATGGGTGGGATCGATGTCACCTCACATGCCACGATCCCCGCCGAGCAGCGCAGCGTCGCCACGTTCGGTGCGCGCCAGCACGGCGTCGTCGCCGGGCTTTCGGTGGCGGCTGCTGCGATCGAGGCGGTGGGTGGCGCGAGTGAGTTCGAATACCTCGTCCAGGACGGCGATCGGGTCGAGCCGGGCCAGCAGGTCGCCCGAGTCGCGGGACCGACCAGAACGCTACTGACCGCAGAGCGGACGGCGCTGAACCTGTTGTGCCACCTCTCGGGGGTGGCGAGTCTGACTCGCCGCTGGGCGGACGAACTCGACGGAACCGGCGCGGTGGTACGCGATACCCGCAAGACCACGCCGGGGCTCCGGATGCTGGAGAAGTATGCGGTGCGATGCGGTGGTGGCGTGAATCACCGGATGGGCCTGTCCGACATGGCGCTCGTCAAGGACAACCACGTCGCTGCCGCCGGTGGGGTGGCAGCGGCGTATGCGCTCGTCAGGGCGCTGGAAGGCACGATCCCGGTCCAGATCGAGGTCGATTCGCTGGAAGGTCTGGCCGAGGCGATTGCGGCCGGTGCCGACGAGGTGATGCTCGACAACTTCGACACCGAAGGAATGCGAGCGGGCGTGGCCTACCGAGATCGGCATGCCCCAGACGTCCGGATCGAGGCCAGCGGCGGCCTGACCCTGGCGATCGCGAAGGCGGTCGGTGAAACTGGCGTCGACTACATCGCGGTTGGAGAACTGACCCACTCGGCACCGGTCCTCGACCTCGGTCTGGATCTGCAGTGATGACCGGATCTGCCATCATGACCGGATCCGCAGTTATGGGAGGTTGCCGAACACTTCGGCAACGATGATCAGATCGGTTCCCGCGGGGAGACCGAGTTGGCTGTCGCCGGCTTCGCCGAACGCGAGCGTCGGCGGCATCGAGATCACGCGCACCGAGCCGACCTGAGCGCCTTCGAGTCCTTTACCGAGCCCCGGGATCGGGGAGTCCTCGCCGATCGGGACGGGAACCAACTCGTTTCGATCCCAGGTGTTGTACAACACGTCCGCGTTGTCGCCTCGGACCAAGAGCAGGTGGACCAGCGCCGTGTCGCCCTGCTCGACGGTGGCTCCGGTTCCGACCGTGACGTCGACGGTCGTCACGTCTTTGGCCCCGATCGACGGTGTGATGTCGACCTCGAGCGGGGCTTGATCCGGCGTGACCGGTGGGATCACGGCGCGTACTTCCAGGATGAACGTCAGCGCGTCCCCCGGCCGGATCTCGCCGGCCGGCGGGGCGTCGCCGTACGCCAACTCGGCCGGAATGTCGAGGCGTCGTACGGTGCCGGCCTGGGCGCCCAGCAAGCCCTCGTCCCACCCTTCGATCACACCGCCGCGCCCCAGTGGGAAGTCGATCGGTCGATCCCTGGCGTAGGTCGAATCGAACGTGACGCCGTCGGCGGACCGAATCCCGGTGTAATCGATGTAGACCGTGTCGCCCGCAGCGGCGGCGCGTCCACTTCCCACCAGCAGGTCCTGAATCATCAGTGTGATCGGGAGCGAGCACGGCCTGACGGCCTGCGGGATTGCCCCGTTGACGAGATCAACGAGATCGCCGGGTTGCGCACACCGATCCGGCGAAATCGGTGCGGTGGAGATCGGTGCGGGCGTCGTCGGTGCGGGCGTCGTCGATGAAGATGGCGCGTCACCCGTCGGATCGGCGCTGCCCTCGCCGGCGCCGCAGGCGCCACTCGCCAGCAAGGCGACGATGATCACGGACCGGTGACTGAACCCCATGTCGACGGACGCTAGCTGTCGTGATCGTTCACCGGTTGGCGAGCCAGCGCGATTCCGCTTCGCCGATCGGGGTCGACGCGGCCCCGTCGACGAATGGCCACAACTCCTCCGCAATCCGCCGATAGTTCCCGGAAGCACCGAGTTGACCGAGCAGGGCGTACAGCCCGAGGTTGATCCGTTGGATGAACACGAACGCTTTCGGGACCGTCGCGTACTGCGAAATCGGACTCGACCGATCGAACGTGTGGCGCACGATGTTGCTGGCGTATTCACCGCTCCACGTCATCTGCTGATCGATGCGAACCGGTTGGTAGAACTGCTGGAAGTATGCGCCGACCGCGTCGGTGGCCACGGGGGCATCCGGTTTGAGCATCCCCGCCTGTTCGACGATCGACCGGAACTCGGCGTCGTCGTGATCGACGGCGGCGGCCTTGACCATCGACGCGAAGGTGTGCATCTCGTCGGGCGTGAAATGCTTCACCAACCCGAAGTCGAGAAATGTGACCTTGCCGTCGCCGTGGAACAGGTAGTTGCCCGGGTGTGGGTCGCCGTTGAACGCTCGCATGCGGTACAGGCTTCGAAACACGAAGCGAAAGATCGTCTCACCGGCGAGATCACGCTCGCGCTGATCCCACGTCAGCAATTCGTCCCACGTCGCACCGTTGATCAACGCCGAGGTCAGCACTCGTTGCGTCGAGAGATGGGCAACGACTTCGGGGATGTGCACATAGGGATGACCTCGGAAGAACTCGGCGAACTCTTGTTGGTTTCGGGCCTCGAGTCGATAGTCGAGTTCCTCCGTCAGCCGTTCCTTGATCTCTGCCACCATCTCGTCGGGATCGAGCCCGCCGAAGCCCTGCTTGAGGATCATGCCGAGCATGTCGGCGTTCTTGAGGTCGTTCTCGATCGCCTGATCGACCCCCGGGTACTGGACCTTGACGGCGACGGGGATCTCGTCACCGGTCGAGGGGTCGATGGCGATCGCGCGGTGAACCTGACCGATCGATGCGGCCGCGATCGGCACCGGGTCCCACTCGACGAAGACTTCAGCAGGCGGCCGGCCGAGTTCCTGCACGATCACGTCTGCAGCCAGCTCACCCGACATCGGGGGAGCGCTCGATCGGAGTTGGGCCAAGGCATTCCGCATCGGTTCCGGCAAGCCCTCGTCCAGGTAGCTCGCCATCTGGCCGAGCTTCATCAGGGCTCCCTTCATCTGCCCGAGCTCCTTGGCGACCTGGGCGGCTGTGGTGATCTGGCGCTGCTCGTCGAGTTCGATCCGTCGCTGCGTCGATGCGAACACCTTGCGAGCAGCGGTCGACACATATGTGCCGCCGACCCTTGCGCCGAGTTTGGCGACCTTGGCAGAGCGCCCGAAGCGACTCGTTCTCATCCCTTGGTCCGACTGACGACCGATTGAACGGCGCGTATCAACTGCGGCACGAACTGTCCGGCCTTGGCCACGACGGCATCATGCGATCCGTCGACCCGGAACACGTCGGCACCAGGAATCCACTCGAACAACTTGACTTGACGCCGCAAGGGTACGACGTTGTCGGTCATCGTGATCACGATCGAGGTGGGAACATCGACATCCCGGATCCAGTCCGATGAGGAGAACTCGCCGATCGCCTTGCCGGCTTCGAGGATCATTCGCCAATCGTGGCTGGCGGCCTGCTCGACCGCCCAGGGACCCCACGATTGACTCTTGCGCTGGAGGTAGACCTGATCGGTGATCCAGCCGCGGGCCTGGCTCGGGGTGAAACGAGCGAGCGCCGCGAGTCCGGTGAGCCCGACGAACGACAGACGTTCCGGCCGGCTGCCCGCGAAGTACGGGGCAGTCGCGCACAACACCAATCCGTCGACACGATCACGGTGGCGCTGCCACACCAGTTGGGCAACGGGTCCGCCCATCGAGTAACCGACCGGGATGAACGTGTCGACGCCTACTGCGTCGGCGATCGCGATCACGTCATCGGCACAGTCCTCGAGACTGAACGCCTTCTTGGAGCGCAACCCGCGTGCGTGCCCGCGGTGGTCGAACGAGATCACTCGATAGTGCTCCGACAGCGGCCCGTAGCAGGTGAAGTAGTTGAGGTCGGCCGTCGCCGTCCATCCGTGCAGGAGGACCACGGTGGGGGCGCGTGGCGGGCCGGGAATGTCGCGAACGAAGACGGTTCCGAGACCGGGCAGTTCGATCTCTGCTCCCATCGGCAGATCGGGAAACCCGTCGAGCGACGAACCGAACATCAGGTCCAGTTCGGCGGTGCTCGACTCGGGCGGGTTCGGTTCGGATTCACCGAATTCGGATTTGCTCGATTCGGGCTTGCTCAGTTCAGGTTTGGCCGTCAGATCGATTCCACCTTCAAGATGGTGACCCGCAGTTGCCCATTGGGAGCTTGATAGGTCACGGTCTGGCCAGGCGAGGAACCCAGGATCGCCGCCCCGAGCGGACTCGAGTCACTGATCACTTCCGCCCCATCGATCACCTCTTCACGGTTGCCGACGACGTATCGCTCGGCCATGTCGTCGCTGTCGCCTTCGTACAAGATCGTGTACATGTATTGATCCTCGATGATTTCGGCGTTCTCCAGCAGGTATTCGAGCTGTCGAATCCGGCCCTCCATGTGGCCCTGCTCGTCCTTGGCGGCGTGATATCCGGCGTTCTCCTTGAGGTCGCCTTCTTCGCGGGCTCGTTCGATCTTGTCGGCGACCACGATCCGGCCGCGAGTCGTGAGATCTTCGAACTCGGCCTTCAAGCGTTCATAGGCCGCGCGGGAGAACTGCTGCTGGGTCGCCATAGTCGCTCAGCTTACCGATTGGGTTCCGGCTGCTGACCTGCATCGCCTGTGGCGCTGCCGCTGTCAACCTCTAGATTCGAATCCTTATGGCACACAGGATTGCAGTTATCGGCGGGGACGGCATCGGACCGGAAGTCACGGCGGAAGCGATCAAGGTCATGTCGGCCGCAGGCGTATCGCTCGACACCACCGATTTCGACCTCGGTGGTGCCCGTTACCTCCGCGATGGTGAGGTGCTGTCGGATTCGACGCTCGCCGCGTTGCGCGAGTTCGACGCGATTCTGCTCGGCGCCGTCGGTACGCCCGACGTACCGCCCGGCGTGATCGAGCGCGGACTGCTCCTCAAGATGCGCTTCGAGCTCGACTTGTACATCAACCAGCGCCCGTTCCAGGGCACAGGCCCGGGGCAGGCGACACCGCACGACTTCATCGTGATTCGTGAGAACACCGAGGGGCCCTACGTCGGTGAGGGCGGTGTGCTCCGCAAGGGAACGCCGAACGAGGTCGCCACACAAGGGTCGGTCAACACGAGAATGGGTGTCGAGCGCTGCGTTCGCTACGCCTTCGAGCTGGCGGCCGGGCGCCCGCGCAAACACGTCACGCTCGTTCACAAGACGAACGTGTTGACGTTTGCCGGAGACCTGTGGCAACGCGCGTTCAACGAGGTCGCCGCCGAGTACCCGTTGATCGAAACGGCCTACAACCACGTTGATGCAGCGTGCATCTACTTCGTGCAGGATCCGCACCGCTACGACGTGGTCGTCACCGACAACCTGTTCGGTGACATTCTGACCGACCTCGGCGGGGCGGTGTCCGGCGGGATCGGGTTGGCGTCGTCGGCAAATCTCAATCCGGCCCGCACGGGGCCGTCGATGTTCGAACCGGTGCACGGCTCGGCTCCCGACATTGCCGGACAGAACAAGGCCAACCCGACTGCTGCGATCCTGTCGGCGGCACTGATGCTCGACTACCTCGCCGAGCGGGACGCGGCAGACCGCATCCGTGCCGCCTGTGCCGAGCCGGTTACCGGCAGCACCACCTCGATTGGTGACACGATTGCCTCGCGGGTGCGAGACTGACATCATGCCGATTACCCCAACCCCGAAGATCTGGATGAATGGCGAACTCGTCGACTGGGAGAACGCCCGTATCCACGTGATGACGCACACGTTGCACTACGGAACCGGTGTGTTCGAAGGGATTCGGGCGTACGAGACGTCACAGGGTCCTGCCGTGTTCCGGCTGACCGAGCACATCGAACGGCTCCACAACTCGGGCAAGATCCTCGGGATGACGATCCCGTACTCGGTCGAGGAACTGATCGCTGCCACCAAGGCGACCGTCGCGTCTACGGGATTGCCGTCGTGCTACGTCCGCCCGATCGCCTACTACGGGTACGGCGAAATGGGTCTCAACACGATGCCGTGCTCGGTCGACGTGGCGATCGCCTGCTGGCCGTGGGGGGCATACCTGGGAGACGACGCGGTGACGAAGGGTGTCCGCTTGAAGACCTCTTCGTGGACGCGACACGATCACAACACGATGCCGCCGGCGGCGAAGACCACCGGCAACTACGTCAACTCGTCGTTGGCCAAGGTCGAAGCGTTGAGGGCCGGCTACGACGAGGCCGTGATGTTGGCTCCCAATGGGCTGATCGCAGAATGCTCCGGCGAGAACGTCTTCGTCAGCCGCAAGGGCAGGTTGATCACGCCTCCGTTGTCGGCCGGAGCGCTCGAAGGGATCACGCAGAACACGGTGATGACGATCGCCGGCCACCTCGGGATCGAGGCTGTCTGCGACAATCTTGCTCGCTCCGACCTCTACATCGCCGACGAAATGTTCCTGGTCGGAACGGCTGCGGAAGTCAGTTCGGTCAACTCCGTCGATGATCGCGCGATCCCGTGCCCCGGCCCGAAGACGCAAGCGATCGCCGAGTTGTACGGCCGAGTCGTGCGCGGCCAGGAAGACCAGTACAAAGACTGGTGCGAACTCGTCTTCTGACACCCCCACCCGGTCCTGAAAAGCAACAAATGCAGTTCGGAACCACCGGCGGTCCCGAATCGCATTTGTTGCCGCTGGGGACCGCAACGGAGTCGGGACGTGACGGCTGGTTGGTTCAGGTCATGACGGCAGTACGGAGCATTTCGACGAACAGGGCCCGGTTCGCCTGCGTGACCACGAGTGCATTCGGTTCGTGACCCGTCAAGCCGAGTAGATCCATCACGACCATGCCACGAGTGAGCTCGCTCCCGGTTTCGACGGCGAGGTGAAGTCGGCGGGTTTGGGTGGCGACCGCAGGGTTGATCGCGTATGCCATGGCGATCGGGTCGGGGAGATCGAAACCGGCCAGTTTCGTATCGTGAGCGCAGAACTCGGCGACCACTCGATTGATGTCGACGGCGAATGCACCGATCGGTGAGATCGCCCGGATCTCCGCTGCCAACTCGGGTTCGACGACGGCGTAGAAGCGGCTGATGTCCCACCCGACGAACTCGAGCGGCAGACCGGCGGCGAGCACGATCTCCACGGCGTGCGGGTCGGCCCACATGTTGTATTCGGCGACCGGGTTCATGTTGCCGATGTGATCACCGACGGCGCCCATCACGACGCAGCGATTGATCCTCGACGCCAGCGACGGATCTTGGCAGAGCGCCAGCGCAAGATTGGTGAGCGGCCCCAACGTGACGAGCGTGAGCTCTCCGGCATAGTCGTTCGAGGCCCGAATCAGTGCTTCGAGGGCGTGCCCACTGTTGGGTTCCCGCCCACTGAGCGCCAGCCCGTAGTCGCCCATCCCGTCGTGGCCGTGCACGTGTTGGGCTGTTCCGAGCGGTAACCGCAGTGGAGCATCTGCGCCGACGTACACAGGTACGTCGAGGCGCCCGCACAACTCGCGCGTGTAGAGCGCGTTCTGAACGCCGAAGTCGAGCGGCACGTTGCCGGCAACGACACTGATTCCGACGACGTCAATTTCGGGGTGGCGCAGCGCGATCACCAGCGCCACCGCGTCGTCCGACGCCGTGTCGGTGTCGATGAAGAAAGGTCGTCGCACTCGGTGAGCTTACGTCTCGGGCGCGACGACGAATCCGGCGGCGATGAAGATCCTCAGACCAACGACCGGCGGCGTTCGAGGTGACGTCGTTCTGCGTCGCCGACGACGAGCGACAGCGCTCGGTCGAACTCGACGATCGCCTCGGCTCGTCGGTTCAGTTTGAGGAGGAACTCGCCGCGTGCGGCGTGGAGCAGGTGGGGCCGCGGGAGCCGGCGAGCAAGAATTCGATCGATCGCGGCCAGCCCATCCGCCGGGCCACTTGCAAAGCCGATGGCAACTGCGTGGTTGATCGCCACGACCGGGCCGGAATCGGCTCTCGCGAGCAGCTTGTAGAGGCTGGCGATCTCTTGCCAATCGGTGGCCTCCCAGGCAGGAGCTTCGCTGTGTCTGGCGGCAATCGCGGCTTGGAGTTGGTAGGGGCCCAACGACTGGCGGCGTAACGCCCGTTCGATCAGCGCGCCTGCCTCTTGGATCATTGCGTGATTCCAGATGCTCCGATCTTGGTGCTCCAACAGCACCAGGTTGCCGGAGTCATCGAAGCGGGCTGCGGAACGGGCGTGCTGGGTCAACATCAGCGCCAGCAGTCCCAACGCCTCCGGTTCGTCCGGCATCAGTTCGATCAGTAGCCGGCCGAGCCGGATGGCCTCGTCGGCGAGATCAACACGAATAGGTCCGCCCGGCTTGTGCGATAGGTACGCCTCGTTGAAGACGAGGTAGACCACCCGCAGGACCGCCTCGAGCCGATCGGGAAGTTGGTGGCCGACGGGCACCGCATAGGGCACACCCTCGGTCTTGATTCGATGCTTGGCTCGCACCAGCCGCTGCGACATCGTGGAAATCGGGACGCCGAACGCTGTGGCGATCTCGTCGGTGGTCAGCCACGCGACGCTCCTCAACGTCAGCGCCAGCCGAGACTCCACGTCGAGCACCGGGTGGCAACACGTGAAGATCAGTCGCAGCCGGTCATCGTCGATGCCGCTGCTCCAGCGTTCCTCGCGGCGATCGACTTCGGCCAGTTCTTGCAGTTCACCGAGTTCGTGCGCATCTTCGTGACGTTGTCGCCGGGTCCGTTCGCGTCGCAGCCGATCGAGTGCTCGCCGATGTGCAACGGTGTAGATCCACCCCTCCGGCCGTTCTGGCCAACCCTCGACGGGCCACTTCTCGGCGGCCAGCAGCCAGGCGTCCTGCAAGCTCTCCTCGGCGAGTCCGAGATCGCGGAACTGACCGATCAGTGCGGCGAGGACGCGCCCGGAGTGCTGCCGAACCACGTCCTCGAATCGCATTTGATTGCTGAGCAAAACTCGCCTGAGCGTCAGTGCGCCATCTCGGCGGGCAGTTCCATGATCGGGCGGACCTCGACCTTGCCCGATCTGGCGTCGGGAATCTGAGCGGCGAGTTCCTGCGCCCGCTCGACGGAGGCGACGTCGACGATGTAGTAGCCACCGAGCACTTCCTTGGTTTCGGCAAATGGGCCATCGGTGACGACTTGGGCGCCGTTGCGAACGCTCACGGTTGATGCGGTCTCGATCCCTTGGACCGGATCACCGGCAACCATTTCACCGCTGTCGATGATCGACTGGGTGAAGGCGAAGTACTCGCCCATCATGGCGCCCTGATCGGCCTCGCTGACGTTCGTCCAGGCCTGCGGATCACTGTAGATCAACAACATGTACTTCATGGATGGTTCCTCCTACTGGATGGTTCAGGTGTCATGAAGACGAACGCCGGAGGCGGATTTCGACACGGTTGGCGGATTTCTACAGTGCCCGGCGGCGGCGCTCGGCCATGCCGGCCAACGCTTCTTTGACCATTCGCTGGGCGACGTTGACCGTGAGTTCGCTGACGTCGTAGGCGGGGGCGACTTCGACGACGTCCATCCCGACGACTTCATGGTCCAGCGCGAGCTGACGGACCATGCGAAGTAGGTCGACCGGCGCCAGGCCACCGGGTTCGGGAGTGCCGGTACCCGGCGCGAACGACGGGTCGAGGGCGTCGACGTCGAGTGAGATGTACAACTTGTCGGCCTTGCTGAGCGCCTCGGCGATCGCGTCGGCCATGACTTCCTTGAAGCCACGATCCCAGATCTCCTGCATGGAATGCCACACCATGCCCTGTTCCCTCATCCATGCGAACACATCGGCCGGGGGCCAGTAGCCACGCAACCCGACCTGCACGAATCGATCACCCGGGACGGCGCCCGATTCGATCAATCGACGGATTGGCGTTCCGTGGCTGGCCAGGTTGCCATCGATGATGTCGGCCGTATCGGCATGCGCGTCGAAGTGGACGATGCCCACATTCCCGTACCCATGCACATCTGCGACGGCGGTCGCGGCAGGCCACGTGATCGAGTGGTCGCCGCCGAGGATGATCGGCACGATGCCCCGTGAGGCGATCTCGAAGACTCTCGCACGGATGTTGGCGTGACTGGCTTCGGTCTGGCCATGGGGACAGTGCGCATCCCCGTAGTCGACCACTTCGAGGTAGTCGTAGATCTCGATCCCGAGATCGAGGTGATACGTGCCCGATTCGTAGGCCTGCGACCGAATCGCCCTCGGTCCGAAACGGGCGCCGGGTCGGTTGGTCGTGGCGATGTCGAAAGGAGCGCCCACGATGGCGACGTCTGGCTGCCACGCGTCGAGTTGCTCCGGGTCGGTCAGGAACGGGCGGTGTGCGAACGTGGCGATCCCGCCGAACGTGTACCCGAGATCGAGTTGCTCGCGCATCCCGGGCGACAAGGTGCGGACAGGCAGCGCTCGATCAGCTTCGGTCATCTGCCGATCGTACCCACCCAGCACGGCCCAAGAATACGTGCCGAGAACGCGTGAGGTTGTTGCGCCAATAGTCCGCAACAACCTCACGCGTTCGACGAGGTTTGATGGGGCGGAAAAGCCTGAGTGGCCCCGGGCGGTGCAGCTGGCTTGCGCCTGCGCACCCTCCCGGGGCCACCCGAAGGTTGGAGCGATCCACCACCGGTCGATCTTCGGGCATTAGCCTTCGTCTCGAACCGAATACATCGCCCGTCGCGCCTTACGGCTCGGCGGGCGATGCCCGTTTGGGCCCGGTCATCGTTCTCCCGCTCGCCTGCCCGCTTCCCGCCCGGTCTGGTCGGTTGCCCGAACTCCGTTGCCGAACGCGAACCTGGCTCGCAGTTCCCGTCAACCCTCGCCTCCGGCGGTTCCTCCGGTCCGGTTGCCCGAGCCTTCGTTACCATCCTTCGGACCCGGTTGCCGGTTTCCCGACCCGTTGCCCTCGACGCCGTTCACGCTAACCCGGTAAACCGTGCCATCGCTTGGCGCCGCCTTTCCTTGGTCGTGGTCGCAGTTGGGGTGCTTCCTCGTCCTTGGTCCAGAGTGCCCCTCCGCCCGCGGCCTCCGGTTGCCCGGCGGCTCGGTGCTTCGGAGCTAGCTTCTCGCTCCGACCGGAACCGCTTCCGCCTCGTGGTCTGGGTCCGTTTTCCGCTTCCCTCCGCTGCCCGGTTGCCCGTGCAATCTTCGTTCCGCAGACTCGGTCTCTCAGCCCCGGTTGGCATGCGCTCTCCGGTACGAGGCATACACTCGCGCACAGAAAACCCCAGGTCAAGCGGTATTTTTGAATCCACATAGTTATCCCCCAAACTTTTGGTCAATCCCCATCATTCGCGCAGTTGTCCACCGCCAATCCACAAGATGTCCCCAGGAGCGGAGTCGCCGCCCGCACTCGCTGACTGGATCAGGGCCGGGCGTTGGTCGCGGTGAAGCTGGCATCAAGGGGTCAAGTCATGATCAGGATGCGCCGATACATGCCGATAGACGAGGTTCGACGTTTGCGGAAATGTCCCCTCGGCTCGTGGTCGGAGCACGTCACAAACGGGAGGGTGGATGATCGGCAAACGATTCACGATCGGCGTCGTCACACCCGTCGGTGGCGGGTGCTTCTTCGGGTCCATTGTGGCAGGTGTCGTCCGACGCGTCGGCGAGGCAGGCGGCAAGGTCGTCACGTTGCAGTCGCTCGATGCCGGTGTCAACGGTGATTCGATCGACGCGATCGGAAATCCGCCACCGATTCGTGGCACGGCATGGTCGCACCTCGACGGTGTCGTCGTGACGGTCGGCGGCGCGTCGGCGACCGACGTCCAACGACTCGAAGACACTGGAATTCCGGTCGTATTGGCGTCGGTCGCGTTTCCGGGCCTGGCGGTTCCTTCGGTATCGAGCGACAACGTCGGAGGAGTCCGGCGGGCGATCGAACATCTCGTCGATCACGGCCATCGCAGGATCGGATTCGTGGGCAATCTCGATCAGTCGGACATCCGCGCCCGTTTTGCGGCCTATCAAGATGCGATGCTCGACGCGGGGTATTCGACCGAGGAGGCCTGGTTCTTCGCAGCACCGGACAACGTCGAACGTGGCGGCGCGGTCGCTGCCTCAGCGATTTGCGACGCGGGGTCACCGGTCAGTGCTGTGCTGTGTGCGACAGACCGAAACGCACTCGGTGCGATGGAGCAGTTCGCCCTGCGCGGTCTCGACGTTCCAGGCGACATCGCAGTCGTCGGGTTCGACGGTATCGAGGCGGGATCCTTCAGCAGCCCGAGCCTGTCGACCGTCAATCAGGGCACGCTCGAGATCGGCGAGCTTGCCGCATCGTTGCTGCTCGATCGGCTGGCCGGCGTCACGGTCGAGACGATCGCTCACGTGACCGAGTCGAATTTCGTTCGACGCGGCTCGTGCGGCTGCTCAACGGTGCGTGCCGACTCCGAATCGGAACCCGACCGTGATCAAACCGTAAGCGAGATCCTCGCCGTGTGTTCCGCTTCGACGCCGCGCCGGATCCGGACCGAGATGGCCGAACGGACGGGCGCATTCGTCGATCGCTTGATCAATGCGATTCGTGGAGCGGGATGGCCGTCTCACGACGAGATCTGCGAATTTGCGGAGATGCTCGGTTCGGTCAATCCTGAACCCGAAGCCGTCAAGCACGTCAGCGAATGGCTGTCGAGATTGGTCGTCGACGGAGCGCGACGCGCAGCAGATCCGCAGGTGCTCAGGGATGCGGCGTTCGCTGTGGGCGACCTCAACGGGGCGTTGTGGCGCGAGTTCGCCCGGCGCTCGCTGGAGCGTTGCGCTGCTCGTGAGCAATCGCTGTCGGAACAGTACGAGGTCGGTGCGCACATGTTCGATCGCGAGTCGACGAGTGACGTTCTGGGTTGGCTGACGTCGACTCGGGTCAGGGCCGGGTGCCTGGCGCTGTGGAAGGGCGAGCCGGCCGACGGACGCCTCCGACTGGTCGACTTCTACGACCGCGATCAGAATTTGGCTGCGCCGGCGTCGACCGAGATCGACATCAAATCCTTTCCACCGCAAGTGCTGATCGACGCCGCCGAACATGCCGCCAATGAGGTGACGTTCGTGATCCCGGTTCGATCCGACGGCAACGACTGGGGTTTGCTGGCCGTCGTCGCCGCGATCGACACGACGACCGTGCTCGGCCGCGAGCACCACAGCCAATCGGCGTCGTTTCTCGCTGGTGCACTGCAGCATCGCGCCATGCTTGCTCGTGCCCGAGCGAGCGAGGAGCGATACGGCTTGGCGGCGATGGCGACCAACGACGGCCTCTGGGACTGGGATGTCGGCCGCGGTCTTGCCTACTTTTCTGACCGATGCAACGAGTTGCTGGGGATCGAGGAAGTTGCCGGATCGGCGCCCCTCGATAGGTGGTTCCAACGGCTCCATCCCGATGACCGTGCTGAATTCGTCAGTCTCCTCAGTGCCGCCTCGGCAGGTCGGCTGGATCCGTTCGAGATGGAGCAACGCGTGGAGGACGACGCCGGCGGGTATCGCCGAGTGGTCTGCCGGGCACTTCCGATCGGCGGCCCGACGTCGACGTTGCAACGAGTTGTCGGATCACTTGCCGATATCGAGGTCCAGAAGCAACTCGAAGAACGACTTCTCGAAGGCGCGATGCATGACGTTGTCACCGGCCTTCCGAATCGGAAACTCTTCCTCGAGCGTCTCACCGGTTCGATTGCGCGGGCCCACGCCTCGACAGCGCATTCCTATTCCGTCGTCTTCCTCGACCTGGACGGATTCAAACTCATCAACGATTCACTCGGCCATCTCGCCGGCGACGACCTGTTGATCGAGATCGGGGACCGTTTGCGACGGATTGCCCGTGCCACCGACACGCCGGCACGATTCGGCGGCGATGAGTTCGCAGTCCTGCTGGCGGACGTCGAACTGGACGAGGTGACGGCAATCGTCGAACGGATGCGTCTCGCAATCGCGCAACCGATCGTCCTCGACGGTCACGAGGTTCACGTCACCGCCACGTTCGGCGTCACACAGAGCTGCTCCGGGTATCTCGATCCTGAGGACGTGCTTCGCGACGCCGACATCGCGATGTATCGGGCCAAGGCGACGCAGCGAGGTTCGTGCACGATCTTCGATGTCGAAATGCATGCTCATGCGGTCGCCCAACTCGCGCTCCGAGGCGAGCTTCGGATGGCCTTCGAACGTGACGAGTTCGAAGTCCACTATCAGCCGATCTGGTCGTCGAACGTCAATGACACGCTGCATTTCGAAGCGCTCCTTCGTTGGCGCCATCCGGAACGGGGTCTGCAACTCCCATCGTCGTTCATTCCGGCGATCACCGAATCGGGCCAGATGGTCCGGCTCGGGCGGTTCGTGATGGAAAGCGTCTGTCAACAGCTCCATCGGTGGGGCGAAATGACCGATCATCTCGTACGTGTCAGCGTCAACGTCTCGCACGCCGAGTTCTGGGACCGTCAGCTTCCGCAACAGCTTCGTTCTTGTCTGCAGCGATACATGATTCGGCCAGGCCAACTGATCGTCGAGATCACAGAGGACGTGATCGCTGCGAGATCCGACGACGTGGTGACAGTGATGGCCGCCATCCGTCGGGCAGGGATCGAGTTGCACGTCGACGATTTCGGTACGGGAACGTCGTCGTTGCATGCCCTGTGCGGGTATCCCGTGCAAGGTCTGAAGATCGATCGTTCGTTCGTGTCGAAGGTCGGCACGGATCGGCGGATGGAAGCGTTGGTGCGAGCGATCGTCGACATGGGTCGCGCCCTCGGTCTCGAAGTGATCGCAGAAGGCGTCGAGCGATACGATCAATTCCTCTTTCTCCGTGACATCGGATGTGATCGTCAACAGGGGTTCTCGCTCTCGCGGGTACTCGACGCAGCATCCGCATCCGACCTGGTCAAGGGGCTCGGCCGGATCGATGTTCGGGTCGGATCCGAATCCTTCGTTGACGATTGGCCCGGAATCGGGTTGAATACACCATGATGCGCAGCGAACTCGCCAACATCGTCATTATTTCCTAGAGCGCGTGGACCTGCCACGTGCTCGCTCAGCCGCCCATCGGGCGGCTTTTTTGTTGCCCGATTTCCGATCAGTACACGAAAGAACGCCGCAATGGACACAGACATGAGCATGACGGTCGAGATCTTCGATACGACGCTTCGCGATGGCCTTCAGGTCGAGGGTGTTTCAGCGACCGTCGACGACAAGCTGCGGATTGCCGAGCAGCTCGACTACCTCGGCGTGAACTTCATCGAGGGCGGCTGGCCGGGAGCGAATCCGAAAGACATCGAGTTCTTCGCTCGTGCCGCAACTGAGCTCCAACTTTCGACGTCGACATTCGTCGCCTTCGGTTCGACTCGTCGCCCACGCGGCAAAGTTGATGACGACGCCACGTTGCAGAACCTGCTCGACGCCAACACCTCCGCGGTATGCATCGTCGCCAAGAGCTCCGACTACCACGTCACCGAGGCACTCCAGACGACGCTCGACGAAGGTGAGGCGATGATTGCCGATTCGGTCGAGTTCCTGCGCGCTCACGGCCGAATGGTGCTCGTCGACATGGAGCATTTCTTCGATGGGTTCAAGGCCAACCCCGAGTTCTCGTACCGGGCGCTGGAAGCGGCGATCGTGAAGGGAGCCAGCCACGTCGTGCTGTGTGACACCAACGGCGGTTCGTTGCCCCATGAGATCGAATCGATTGTCGCATCGGTGTATGCCCACATCGGCGGCGACGCGATGATCGGCATCCACTGCCACGACGACACCGGATGCGCAGTCGCCAACTCGATGGCAGCCGTGCGAGGTGGAGCCCGTCACGTGCAGGGCACACTCAACGGACTCGGGGAACGCACGGGCAACGCCAATCTCAGCTCGATCATCCCCAATCTGCAGCTCAAGCAGGACTACCGCTGCTTGCCGGAGGGTCGGATGGAACGGCTGACGGTCGTGTCGCACCGGATCGCCGAGACGCTCAATCGAGCGGTCAACCCACAGGCTCCCTATGTCGGCTCGTCGGCGTTCGCCCACAAGGCTGGACTGCATGTCAGCGCCATCGTTCGTGCCAAGGATGCGTACGAGCACGTCAATCCAGAACTGGTCGGCAACGGCACACGCTTTGTCGTGTCGGAGATGGCTGGTCGTGCAACGATCCACATGAAGGCCGAGGATTTGGGCCTCCCAATGGATGGACCGGCGATCAATCAAGTGATCGATGACCTGAAACGACTCGAACACGACGGCTACCACTTCGAGGCCGCTGACGCCTCGCTCGAGTTGCTGATGCGTCGCGCCACGGGGTGGGAGCAGAAGTTCTTCAGGGTCGAGTCGATGCGCGTGATCACGGATGAATCGACGACCGGGGAGTTCAACACTGAGGCAACCGTCAAGGTGTGGGTGGGCGAAGAACGTCACGTGTTCACCGCCGAGGGCAACGGTCCGGTCAACGCCATCGACACGGCGTTACGGCGGGCGGTGCAGAAGGCATACCCCCAGATCGCCGACGTGCACCTGACGGACTACAAGGTCCGGATCCTCGATGGCGGTGACGCCACGGGAGCCGTCACGCGAGTGCTGTTGTCGGCGACGAACGGTGTCGATGACTGGACCACGATCGGCGTCAGCCCCAACATCATCGAGGCCTCGTGGCGGGCACTCGAGGAAAGCCTCGTGTTCGGCCTCCTGCACGCCCCTCAACCGCTCTGATCGGTGGGCACAGTGGCACCCACCCTTGTCCGTCGTCGCCGCCCGCCTGACCAACACGGCTACGCTCACGCTCGTTATGGCAGCCCCCAAATCAGCCCCCGCCGGTGATCGCGAATCTCTCTACTATCAGTCCCCGGAGGTGGTTCCGGACGGATGGAGCCCAGATCGTCCGGGGATCGTCAAGGGTCTTCAACCGACAGGCGCCCGGATGGGGGCGCAGGGCCCGGATCAGGGATTCGCGCTCTCGATCGCTGAACGTCTCGCACCGAAACTGAAGTTGCAGGACGGTGAGCGTCTCGACGACGCAATTCGGGGCTGTCTCGGCATCGCACTCCGACGAGCGTCGCTGTTCAGCCGGGCGCCCGTCGTCCACGATGTCAACATCGCGTTCACGATTTGGGGTTACTTCGACGAACGTCCACCCGAGGCAATGCTCGCACGCCGGAGAGAACTGTTCGAAGGTGTCGGCAATCTGAATCACCACTATGCCGAGGGGCGTCGCATCGCCGACATGGTGCCGGAGTCGACGCTTCGGATGACTCCCGCCCAGGCCACCATGTTGTATGCCACCCGATGGCGCGATCTCACGGGAGCCTGGTGATGCCTCTCGATGGTGAGTCGGCCCCCATGTTCGAGTTGCCGGACCAGAACGAGGTGACGGTCAGCCTGGCGTCGCTGGAGGGTCGCAAGGTACTCGTCTACTTCTACCCGAAAGCCGACACGCCGGGCTGCACGGTGCAGGCGTGTGCGCTACGCGACGTCTCCGGTGAGGTCGGGGACACTGCGATCGTCGGGATCAGCCCCGACAAGCCGGGCCGCCTGAAGAAGTTCGACGACAAATACGCACTCGGCTTCACGTTGCTGTCCGATGAGGATCACGCTGTCGCGCAGGCGTTCGGCGTCTGGGTCGAGAAGCAGAACTACGGCAAGACCTACATGGGTATCCAGCGTTCGGCGTTTCTGATCGACGAAACCGGCACGATCGAACGGGCCTGGCCGAAGATCAGTCCGAAAGACACCCCGACCAACCTGTTGGCGGCGCTCGCCGGCTGACTCCCGCCCGTGCGTTCAGGCGGTGACGGCGTGCGCCTTCAGGTCGCTCAGGTCGACGAACTCGAGTGCAGAGACGTGCGTGCTCTCCAGCACGACGGGGCACGCTCGGCCGGCCTCCGCTGCTTCGCCCCAACGGGCGGCGCAAACGCACCATTGATCGCCATCGACAAGGCCCGCAAATCCGTACTGCGGCATCGGCGTGGACAGGTCGTTGCCCGCTTCCTTGGAGAATGCGAGGAAGTCGTCAGTGACACGACAACACACGACGTGCATCCCGGGGTCATCGCCGCGATTCTCGCAGCACCCTGTCCTGTAGTAGCCGGTGAGTGGGTCGTAGGAGCACGGCATCAGTTCCGTCCCGAGCACATTGATCTGCTGCATGTCCCTATCGAACCACGTAACCTCCTCATCATGCGAGATCCAGTGATTCGAGCGCTCACCGAAGCCTCCCGTTTTCGGACGATTTGCGAGAATTGGCTGATCGATTTCGTCACGGTCGCTCCCAACCCGCAGCGATCGCCGAACCTGTGAGCGGCGTATCGCCGGTGATCGGCGTCGTGATGGGATCGTCGAGCGATTGGCCCACGATGCAGAAGGCGGTGGAGGTTCTTACCCACTTCCACATTCCCCACGAGGCGAGAGTAATCTCGGCCCACCGAATGCCCGACGAAATGTTCGCATACGCGGAAACAGCGGCCGCCAGGGGCCTGCGAGCGATCATCGCCGGTGCGGGCGGCGCAGCGCACCTTCCCGGGATGTTGTCGGCCAAGACGATCGTGCCGGTGCTCGGCGTGCCGGTTTCGTCGCGTCACCTCTCCGGTCAGGACTCGCTGCTGTCGATCGTCCAGATGCCGGCCGGTATCCCAACTGCGACGTTTGCCATCGGCGAAGCCGGAGCGACCAACGCGGCCCTGTTCGCGGTGGCGATCCTGGCGTTCGATCGACCCGATCTGGCCAAGGCCCTGCAGGCCTACCGTGACGAAAAACGCGACATCGCGGCTGCCTCGACCCTGCCCCCGGAATGACGAAGCCGATCCTTCCCCCTGCCATGATCGGCATGCTCGGTGGAGGCCAGCTCGGTCGCTACGCGGTGATTGCTGCCCGAGTGATGGGGTATCGCACGATGGTGCTCGAACCCGATCCGAACGCCCCCGCAGGGAAAGTCGCTGACGTCCATCTGGTTGCCGCCTACGACGATCCTGTGGCACTCAAACGGCTCGGCGATGAATGCGCCGTCGTCACCACGGAGTTCGAGAATCCGCCGGCGTCCTCGCTCGAGTATCTCGCTCGGCGAACGATCGTTGCACCGTCCCCAGCGGCTGTCGCGATTGCTCAAGACCGGATTCGCGAGAAACGATTCCTCGTTGATGCCGGCTTCCCGGTCGGGGCATACGCGGTTGTCGAGACGATCCTTGACGGACCGGCAGGAGCGCCGGCTGTCCCGTACCCGGCGATCCTGAAGACGGCAAGGCTCGGCTACGACGGGAAGGGGCAGCGCCTCGTGAACGACGTGGCCGAGATGCGAGCGGCCTGGCGAGTGCTCGGCTCGGTGCCGTGCGTTCTGGAGCAGGCCCTGCAGTTGCAGGCGGAGGTGAGCGTCGTCGCCGCTCGTTCGAGGAAGGGTGGGTTCGCGGCCTACCCGGTCGCCGAGAATCGCCACGTCGACGGGATCCTCGATCTCACGGTTGTGCCCGCTCACCTGCCGAGAACGCTCGCCGATCGAGCGATCGGACTGACACAGGCGATTGCCGACTCGCTCGCCTACGTCGGGGTACTGGCAGTCGAGTTCTTCGTCGTCGACTCCGGACTGTTCGTCAACGAACTCGCGCCGCGCCCGCACAACAGCGGGCATTGGACGCTCGACGTCGCCCAGACGAGTCAGTTCGAACAGCAGATCCGGGCGGTCTGCGGGCTCGGGCTCGGCGACACGTCGATGACCAGACCGTCAGCGGCGATGGTGAATCTGTTGGGCGACCTGTGGACCGACGGCGAGCCGGACTGGGAACGAGTGTGGGACACACCACATTCGGCACTCCACCTGTACGGGAAGTCAGGGGCGCGGACCGGTCGAAAAATGGGTCACCTCACGACTTGGGCGGATCGTCGCGAAGCGGCAGAGGTGCTTGCGGTCGACTGCCGGGCGTCGCTCAGCCGGCGAGATTGACGCCGACCAGCTTGCCGATCAGATAGGTCACGCCACAGGCCACCAGCAAGATCACGACCTGCCGACCGATCGCGTACGACATCCGCATCTCGGCGAAGCGCCCGATCAGCCCACCGACGACGGCCGCCGAAACAACGCCGATCGCGAGCGATGCCATCGCCGCTGCAACGCCGCCCCCGACGAACCAGGGTATGACGGGGACGAGCGCCCCGAACAGGAAACAGACGAGGGAGATACCGGCCGCCCACATCGCCGACGGCAACTCATCGGGGTGCACCCCGAGCTCTTCTCGGGCATGAACGATCAGCGCCGACTCTGGTTGCAGCATCACCTCATGGGCTGCTGCTGCAGCTCGTTCGGAGCCCATCCCGTGGCCCTCGTAGATCAGCGCCAACTCCTGCGTCTCGTGTTCGGTGTTGTGCTTCAGTTCGCGACGCTCGATGTCGAGTTCGCGGCGGATCAGATCGTTCTGGGATGAAACGGAGACCCATTCACCTGCCGCCATCGAGACACCACCGGCGACCGCGCCTGCGAGGCCGGCGAGGCGCACAACGGTCGTATCGACGCCCGAGCCCGCGAATCCGAGGATCAGGGAGACATTCGAGACGAGCCCATCGCTGATTCCGAACACGGCGGCTCTCGCCAGACCGCCGGAAACTGATCGATGACCGGGATGGGGCTCGCGGTTCCTCACAATCACACCAACGAGGTTACCGGTCATGCGGTAGTCGTTGTCAGTCGTTGCCCTTGCCCTTGCCGGTCCCATTGCCGTTGCCGTTGTTCTGATCGGCAGGCGGATTGTCGGCCGGCGGGTTGTCGGCGGGCGTGCTGGCGGGTGGGTTGCCAGGGTTCTCCGGCCGCCCGTTCCCTTTGTCGGCGCCGTTTCCGGCCCCGTCATCGTCATCGGAGGTCACGTCGTCGTGCGTGCCGTTGTCGCCGGCCGATGGATCCCCGGAATCGGACTCGTCGTCAACCTTTTTCCCGCAGTCGGATCGAGCCGCTTCGCTGACGATCTGGCCTTTGCCTGGGCCTGACTCGGTGGCTTTCACGACGCTCGTCACCGTGGCTCCGTGATTCCCCTCAGCGCATTCGATGTCGGTCGTCTCGGTCGTGGTGGCGGCCGGATCTCCGCCGAGTTCTGAATCCTCATCTGCGTTTTTGTCGGACTTCGAGTCAACCGACGCATCCTCGTCACCCGACTGATCCTGATCGTCCTCGCGTTGTTCAGCCGACGTGTCATCGAGTGTCTGATCGAGAGATGACCGGTCGTCGTCCGATGGCGGTCTCGTCTCGGTCGTAGAAATCCTGTCAGCGGCGGCCTGGAAGAAGCCTGGGCCGGCGGCCGCAAGGCCGCCGACCCCGAGACTGGCAACTGTGACAGCAGCGATGGCGATGCCCCGGCGCGAGCGAAGTCCATGACGTGCGGGATGTGTTGCAAGGACTTCGAGCATTGCCGAGATCGCGGCCGCCTCGCCAACCTGCTCTGCGGGAAGAGCAGGGGATCGCAAGGCCGCAATCAACGCGCTTGAGTGGTGATCTTCGCTGGTCACGTTGAAGACATCGTTCGGGAGGGCGGTTTTGTTACAACTTCCGCCTCGGACAGTCGTTTCAATCCGCGGTGGATCAGGACGCGCACGTTGCCCTCACGCAGTCCCATGATCGCCGCTATCTCGGGAATCGCGAGTTCACCGATCACCCGCAACAGCACCGCTTCTGCCTGCTCGGTTGGAAGCGTGCGAATGGTGGCGATCGCCCGGTCGAGTCCGGCGAGGTGCTCGGCCGCTGCTCCGGCCTCGGGAACGTGCTGGGTCATGGTGGTTTCACGGTCACGTCGAGCGCGTAGTTCCTGACGTTTGGTCGCTCGGATGTCGTCGATTCGCCGGCGTGCCGCAATCGTGAACAGCCAGCGCCGGAAGTCGTGCTCGGAACCGCGGAACCGAGTCAGGCTGGTCGCCACCTCCAACCACACCGTCGACGCCAGATCCTCGGGTTCCGCCATGCCCTTGCCTCGGAAGTATCTGAGCAACAAATGGTTGTACGTCCGCCAAAGATGACCGAGCGCGTCAGCATCGCCTGACTGGGCGCGTCGGATCACCTCTTCCACAGTCCCTAGTATCGGTCGTTGCATCGCTGAACTCCACCCAAAGAATGGTTGGTCCGGAGTTGGGGTCATTTCGAAGAAGAATGGGAGATCGGTGGAAGAGGCGTCCATACCTGTGACCAGGCGACTAGGAGTGTTGGCGGCATTTCGCCGACCGGAGGATCTCGCGTTTGCCGACTTCCTGCCGATCTACTACCAGGAGCTTCCTGAGTTCGATGTCGACGATCGGCGCGACGAGGATCTCTACGCAGTCGCACTGACGCATTTCGGAATTGGTCAGCGCCGAGCGACGGGCCAGACGATCGTCGAGATGCTCACCGTGGAATCCGGTCGTGACGGGTGGAGGAACGACCGAACGATTGCGTTCGTTGTCACCGACGACGCCCCGTTCCTGGTCGACACGGTGAGGATCGTGTTGGAACGCCACGCCGTGACGACCCACCTGCTCGTGCATCCGATGGTGCGCGTCCGACGTGGCGAGCGCGGGGAACTCCTCGAAGTCGTCGACGACTCGGATCAACGGTTCGGTGTCGTACTCGAAGCATGGACGCAGGTCGAGATCAATCTGCTCGACCCTGATGCGGCGCTTGCGCTGCAACGTGACCTCGTCGCCGCGGTCGACAGGGTCCATCGCATCGTTGCCGACTTCGCGGCGATGCGCGATCGGATGAGGCGACACGCCGATGTTGATCCGTTGCTGGATTGGCTGGCCGACGGCCAGTTCGTCTTTCTGGGTGCGGCAACCTACGAGCTCGGGCCAGACGGCCCGACATGCCGTGCCGGTTCGACGCTGGGGCAGCTGGCGACCGACTCGCCGGTTGATCCTGAGTTCGGCGTCGTCGACCGTGCCGGGGTGACGATTGCCAGGTCGTCGGTGGTGTCGGCCGTGCACCGGGCGAGCCGAATGACTGCGGTCACCATCGTTCATTGCGTGCCCGCTGAGGGCGGCGACGGTTCGAACGAACAGGTTTCGTTCGTGGCCGAGCGTTTCGTCGGGTTGTTGGCTTCCACGGCATACCGGCAGAGCGTCTTGGCGATTCCAACGGTCGGTGAGCGTGCGCGAGCCGTCCTGGGATTGGCGCCTGCCGGCGCCGGAGCGGAAACGCACACCGGGCGTTCGATGCGCAACGTGCTCGAGACACTGCCGCGGGACCTTGTGTTCGAGTTGGATGCCGACCGGCTCGCCGGCCTCGTGATCGACGTCGTCGGGCTGCAGGAACGTCAGATCGTCCGTGTGTTCGACGTGCCCGAACCAGTCGGTGTCTCTTCGACGGTGATGGTGTTTCTTCCGAAGAGCCGGTTCACGGCCCAGCTCCCCGAACGTGTCGCCACGTTCGTGGCGGCCGCCTATCGTTCCTCTGCCCGAGATCTCGAGTCGCTGATCGGGTCGAGCAACCTGGCCCGCGTGACGTTCACCGTCGATCGCGTCGACGGTCATGCTCCCGATCTCGACGTGCTCTCCGACGACGTCGACCGCTTGACGACGTCGTGGCTCGAACGCCTCCACGACGCAGCGGTCGGGCAGTTCGGTCCGCAGCTGGCCGGATCGATGATTGCTCGCATCGGTCACTCGGTCCCCGATCAATACCAATCGAGCGTCGATCCGATCGTTGCCGCCAGTGAGTTGGCCCGATTGCTCGATCTGTTCGATTCGGGTGATGCGACTGGCACGGCGCTGACCCGCGACCTCGATGCGCCTGAGGGCGAATGGCGAATGAGGGTCTACCGACGCGGTGCTCCGATCGCGCTCTCGGAACTGTTGCCTTTGTTCGGCCATCTCGGTCTCCATGCGCTCGACGAGCATCCGTACGAGTTCCTGCTGGGGGGCGAGGCCTTCCACCTCTACGACATTGGGGTGCAGGTGCCGACGGGAGTCCAGATCGATGATCGCCGCCACGCCGAACTGCGAGCGACGCTCGAGGGTCTGCTCGACGGACAGGTCGAGGCCGATGGGTTCAACCGATTGATACTCGTCGCCGGGCTCACCGCGAGGCAGGCTGATGTGCTCCGGTCGTTGGCCAAGTACGCACATCAGACCGGGCTGGCCTTCAGCCGCAGCTACGTCCAGGACTGCCTGGCAAGGCTTCCGAAGCTGTCGGCTCAACTGGTCGCTTTGTTCGAGGCCAAGTTCGATCCCGACCGCGATGCGACGACTCGTCTCGACGAGATGGCGATGCTCGATCAGGCCGTGATGGAGACGCTCGATGACGTGCCATCGCTTGACGACGACCGGATCGGCAGGATGTTCTTGGCGCTGGTTCGGGCAACCGTGCGGACCAGCGCGTACCAGGCTCGCTCGACGCTGGCGTTCAAGTTCGATCCGTCACAGGTCCCAGACCTCCCGGCGCCGCGGCCCAAGCACGAGATTTTCGTTTGCTCACCACGTGTCGAAGGTGTCCATCTGCGTGGCGGGGCGATTGCCCGCGGTGGGTTGCGGTGGAGCGATCGGCCAGAGGACTATCGCACCGAAGTGCTCGGCTTGGTGAAAGCACAGATGGTGAAGAACGCGGTGATCGTTCCGGTTGGGGCGAAGGGAGGCTTCGTGGTCAAGCGCCCGAAGCTGACACCGGCGGAGAACCGCGACGAAGTCGTCGAATGCTACCGAATGTTCGTGCGCGGCTTACTCGACCTGACCGACAACGTCCACGAGGGGGTCGTGACGCCACCAGCGAGGACCGTTCGTTACGACGGAGACGATCCGTACCTCGTGGTCGCCGCCGACAAAGGCACGGCCACGTTCAGCGACACGGCCAACGCCGTTGCGGCCGAGTACGACTTCTGGCTCGGCGATGCTTTCGCCTCCGGTGGTAGCGCCGGATATGACCACAAGGCGATGGCGATCACGGCTCGCGGTGCGTGGGAGAGCGTTCGACGGCACGCCGCCTACCTCGGCAAGAACGCCGACACCGACGAACTGACGGTGGTCGGCATTGGCGACATGTCGGGTGACGTGTTCGGAAACGGAATGCTCCGGTCACGTCGCCTCAAGCTGGTGGCCGCATTCGACCATCGCCACATCTTCGTCGATCCGAATCCGGATCCCGCAGTGTCTTTCGAGGAGCGACGGAGACTGTTCGAGACGCCTCGCTCGTCGTGGGCGGAGTACACCGTCGGCCTGATTTCCGCAGGAGGTGGTGTGTTTCCTCGGACGGTCAAATCGATCGTGATCTCAGCGGAGGCGCGTTTGGCGATCGGTATCGATGACCTGGAGCTCACACCGACCGATCTGATTCGAGCGATCCTGCGTGCTCCCGTAGACATGTTGTGGAACGGCGGCGTCGGTACGTACATGAAGGCGTCGACCGAGTCGAACGCCGACGTCGGTGACCGCACCAACGATGCGGTCCGAGTCGATGGACGCGAACTGCGCTGCCGGATGGTGGCGGAGGGTGGGAACCTCGGGTGCACACAGCTCGGTCGCGTCGAGTATGCGCTCGCCGGAGGTTTGATTCACACCGACGCGATCGACAACTCGGCCGGCGTCGACTGCAGTGATCACGAGGTCAACATCAAGATCCTGCTCAGCGAGATCGTCAACAGGGGGGAGTTGACGCTCGAGCAACGCAACCAACTGCTGCAGCAGATGACCGACGAGGTCGGTGAGCTGGTGCTCGACAACAACCGGGCCCAAACCCTGGCGTTGATGGTTGCCCGCCGACAGGCGCTCCCGATGGTCAACGTCCACGCCCGCTATGTCGATCAACTCGAGCGAGAAGGTTGGCTCGATCGCGCGTTGGAGTTCCTGCCGACCGACAAACAGATTGCCGAACGCCAGCTGTCCGGAGCCGGCCTGCAAACGCCGGAGTTCGCCGTGCTGATCGCCTACACGAAGAACGCGAATGTGACCGAGACGCTGCTGACCGACCTTCCCGACTCCCCGATGCTCGAATCGGAGCTCGTGCGCTATTTCCCGTCGGCGCTGCGTGAGCGCTACCGACCGGAAATCATGCGCCATCGCCTCCGCCGTGAGATCGTCACGACGCAACTCATCAACCAGATGGTCAATCTCTCAGGGATTTCGTACGACCACCGGATGACGGAGGACACCGGCGCCTCGATCGCCGACATCACGCGGGCGTGGTTCCTGACACGCGAGGTGCTCCACTTCCCGGCGTGGTGGGAGGAGATCGAGGAGTTGCAGGGGGTCGAGTTGGACCACCAATTGGAACTCTTCCTCGACTGTCGGCGCACGGCGGAGCGCTGCTCGCTCTGGTTCCTGAGGCATCGCCGGCCGCCGCTCGATCTGGCTGGAGAGATCGACCGATTCCGGGAACCGATCGGCGAACTGGCGGTTGATTTCACGTCGTATCTGAAGGGTCCGATGCGGACGGCAGTCAACAAGATGGTGCGCACCCGCAAGGCACAGGGGATCCCCGACGGTCTCGCTGAACGGTCGGCAGTGTGGCGTCTCTTGCACACCACGTTCGATGTGGTCGAACTGGCGCAGCGAGAACGTGTCGCTCCGGCACGAGCCGCCGCGACCTACTGGTCTGTGTTCGAGCATTTGGAGTTGATGTGGCTGTGGGATGGGATCGGCGGACTGCCGCGCTCAGACCGGTGGCAGACGCAAGCCCGCGGCTCGCTGCGCGACGACTTGATGTCCGTCTTGGCGGTCCTGGCCGGCAACGCACTCGAACACGGATCGGTCGAGGCCTGGCTCGAATTCAACGACCGGTCCGTTCAGCGCACGACCGGATTGTTGACAGACATCCGGCGAGGTGATCATTTCGACATCACGAATCTGTCGGTTGCGTTGCGCCAGCTCCGCAATCTTGCGCTCACGTCGGTTCGCGAGTGACCCGGTAGCGTCGAACGGGTCATGACGCGTACCCCTCGATACCGATTCGCACCCTCGCCGACCGGCTTCTTCCACGTCGGCGGAGCGCGCACGGCCCTGTTCAACTGGGCGCTGGCGCGCAGTTCCGGCGGCACGTTCGTGCTGCGGATCGAAGACACCGACGAGGCCCGCAACCAACCCGAGTGGACCCAGGGGATCATCGATTCGCTCGCATGGATCGGTATTTCCGCCGAGGATCCGCACTTCGAAGGACCCCATTTCCAAAGCGCTCACGTCGACGCTCACATCGCCGCTGCGACAGCGCTGTATGAGCACGGTCACGCCTACTACTGCGACATGACGACCGAGCAGATCAAGGCGCGGGCCGACGAGACCGGTGCCACCGGATACGTCGGTTACTCGCGTGACCGCGGTCTCCCGCCCGGACCCGATCGAGTCCTACGATTCCGTGTGCCTGCGGGTTCCACAGTGGTGCGCGACCTGGTGCGCGGAATCGTCGAGTTCGACAACGCCACGATCGAGGACTTCGTCCTGTTGCGCAGCAACGGGACCCCCGTGTTCTTGCTCGCCAATGTGGTCGACGACGTCGAGATGCAGATATCGCACGTCGTGCGTGCCGAAGAACACCTGCCGAATACGCCCAAGCAGCAGATGATCTGGGAGGCACTCGGGCACGAACCGCCCGTCTGGGCGCACGTGCCCGTGCTCGTCAACGAACAGCGCAAGAAGTTGTCGAAACGTCGAGACAAGGTGGCTCTGGAACAGTTCCGTGACGAGGGTTACCTCGCTGAGGCGATGGTGAACTACCTGATGACGCTCGGCTGGTCGCCTGGCGATCAGGAGATCCTTCCGTGGTCGGCGATCGAACGCGCCTTTCGACTCGAGGATGTCAACTTGTCGCCGGCGTTCTTCGACATCAAGAAGCTCGGCGCGTTCAACGGCGAGTACATCCGCATGATGTCGATCGATCAGCTGGTGGCGGCCTGCGATCCGTGGATACCGGCCGGCTGGGACCGAGCCAGGTTCGCGGAGATCGCAGCCCACATCCAGCCGCGGCTGGTCACGCTCGCGGATGCGCCCGGCGTCGTCGATTTCCTGTTCACCGATGACCCCGTCGTCGATGAGGAGTCGTGGTCGAAGACGATGACCGCCGACTACGCCGGCCCGCTGCTGCGTGACGCCGTGGCCGCGTTCGAGGGCGCGACATGGGTGGCGGATCAGTTGAAGTTCTGCCTCGAGTACGTGATGGGCAGCTACGGCCTCAAGCTCGGCAAAGCACAAGCGCCGGTGCGCGTGGCGGTGACCGGTCGAACAGTCGGGCCGCCGTTGTTCGAGGCGCTCGAGGTGATGGGTCGCGACGAATCCCTGCGCCGAATGCGAGCTGCCCTCGAACGCCTCGGTGCCTGATGTCGAACGGCACCACAGATGACGTATCTGTCGGGCGAACACGCTGGCGACGTGTGTTGCGAGTGGCACTTGGCGTAGGCGGGTTGGTGATGGTGTACTACCTCGTCAGCTTGGCGCAAGTCGTGCACACCGCTCGCGGCGATGAGGCAGGGGAGGGCGGCTTCGATGCGATTGTCGTGCTCGGCGCGGCGCAGTACGACGGCAGACCGTCTCCGCAGCTCGCCGCTCGACTGGATCACGCAGTTGAGTTGTGGATCGACGAAGTCGCTCCCGTCGTGATGGTGACGGGCGGCAAACTGCCCGGGGATCGGTTCACCGAAGCCCAAGCGTCGGAGTCGTACCTGATTGATCACGGCGTCCCCGAGCAGGCGATCAGGTCGGAGGGTCGAGGCGCGACGACCCACCAATCACTCGAAGCGGCCGCCGAAATTCTGGCGGCCGAGGGGCTCCACCGGGTATTGCTGGTCACGGATCCGTATCACGCGTTGCGTTCGAAGCTGACCGCAGGCGAGGCGGGGCTCGACGCCCATGTGTCGCCGACACCGACCAGTGTGGTCGGTGGTTGGACATCGGGGCGTCGCCAGGTTCTCGAGGCCGGCGGGGTGGCGGTCGGGCGGATCATCGGCTTCGGCCGCTTGAGTGGTCTCACCGGGTGAGTCCGGTACAATCGACCGTCGCTCCAATGGGGTGTGGTGTAATTGGCAACACAACAGTTTCTGGTTCTGTCATTCAAGGTTCGATTCCTTGCACCCCAACCAAACCGGCTCGCCGGTTCACATAACCCAACGTTCTCGGTTCGCCGCTAGCGTCGGGGTGCGTAGCACGGCCCGTTCGTCTAGAGGCCTAGGACACCACCCTCTCAAGGTGGCGGCACGGGTTCGAATCCCGTACGGGCTACCAAGAAACCCCAGATCAGAGCCACTCTACGGAGCGGCTCTTCTGGTTTTCAGCCCTGCTGCCAATGGCGTGCCAATAAATGCAGCCAGTATGCAGCAGGGAGAATGCCAGATGAAGGGCTTCATGCGTCAACGTGGCGAGTCGTGGGAACTGCGTGTGTTTCTCGGCTACGACCCGGTCAGCGGCAAGCAGCGCTATGCCACTCGATCTGTTCGAGGTGGCAAACGTGAGGCGCAGCGAGTGCTCGCCGAGATGGTGACCGAGGCCGAGCGCGGTCTGTCGACACGGACGACGGCGACGGTCGGTGAACTGATCGAGGCGTGGTTCGAATTCGCCACACCGGACTTCTCACCGAAGACGGTGAAAGAGACGCGTGGTTACATCGATCGGTCGCTGATGCCGACGCTCGGCGCACGGCCGTTGGCTCGGCTGAAGCCGGCGGAGCTGGACGCGTTCTACCGCAAACTCCAGGTGTCGGGCGGTTCGGGTGGCCGTCCGTTGGCCCCCGCAACGGTGCGACGTATCCACGGCATCCTGCGACGTGCGCTCGGCCAGGGCCTCAAGTGGGGCTGGATCGGCGTGAACCCGGCAGCAGCGACGACGCCTCCGCGTGTGCCCGTGTCGGAAATCAAACCGCCCGATCGAGCGGACTTGGCGCGGGTGTTGCGGCGGGCGGGGGAGGAGTCGCCCGACTTGGCCTGTTTCCTCATGCTCGCCGCCGCGACGGGCGCCCGACGTTCGGAGCTGGTCGCGTTGCGCTGGACGGACGTTGACATCGCGAGCGCCACGGTTTCGATCGCCCGAGGCGTCGTGTTCGGACCGAACGGGCTGGTCGAGAAGGACACCAAGACCCATTCGGCGAGACGGGTGTCGCTCGATCCCAGGACGACACAGATCGTCACGGATCATCACCAGCGGATGAAGGACCGTGCCACCGTGTGCCGATTGGTGCTGCCCAGTGATGCCTTCGTGTTCAGCAACGCCGCCGACGGCAGCGGGCCGTGGTTCCCAGATTCGGTGTCACGCTCGTTCAAGCGCCTGTGCGACATCGAAGGCATGCCCGGCGTCAGGCTTCACGACCTCCGCCACTTCGTGGCCACCCAACTCCTCAGTGCAGGAGTCGACGTCCGCACGGTCGCCGGCAGGTTGGGCCACCGCAACGCGTCAACGACGCTGAACGTCTACGCACATTTCCTCGAACAATCCGACCGAGAAGCCGCCGACATCATCGGCAACGTCCTCGCCCTGGAGGACGACGATGACCGGCCGGTCCAGTGACCGGCCGGCCGCAGCCAACAGTCGCCAACGGCGAGCCTTGGCCGTTGCGCTCGTCGCCGTCGTCGACGAGTCGGGGCACCACGCAGGTGGTGGCGTGTACTACGTCGTGAGCGCGGCCGTCGTGATCAACCCGGCGGAAGTGACCGCGATTCTTCGTGCGCTGGTGTCCGCACGTTTGAACCCGATCCACTGGGCGCGAGAGGGTCCGAACATGCGCGGGCAGGTCATCGACGTTCTGTGCGAGACCGTCGTAGCCGCAACCGTGCGTTGGTCACCGACCGGCCGACGCGGCCAGCTCGACCTCCGAGCCGAGCTTCTTGAGCAGATCGCGACGTGGGTTCACGGTGAAGGCGTCGATCACCTCGTGATCGAGGCGAGCGACGAGAGGATCAACATTCGCGATCGCCAGGTCTTGGCGCGGCATCCGCTTCAATCGGCCGGTGGATTGGGTTTCGTCTACGACCACCGTTCCAAGCGCGAGCCGTTGCTCTGGCTGGCTGATGCCGTCGCAGGTGCAGTCGGTGAGCACTTGATCGGGAAGCACTCTGCTGCATTCGAGCGACTGGTCGCGGGTGGTCTCATCGCGGCGATGTGAGACCTGCCCCCAGAAATGCGTCAGCCCCGGCTCCCGTCCTAGACGACCTTGCGGTCCTCGGCCTGGCACTCCGGGGCTTTCGACTTTGCCTCACTACTGCGAGGCACAAGACCAGTGTGCCCGGATTCCGTCGAACCGTCAACCCCTCGCCTCCGTAATGCCGACAGTCTCACAAGCGAAACCCACGACCTCGGGCTGTCCTGCGCTGCGCCGAACGCCGAACGCCGAGCGGGTGCAGTATCGCGTGATTGCTATCGCTGGCCACGTGCCTTGAGCCGCATTTCGAGTCGGCGTGCTCCCAACTGATCGCCGGCTGCGACCAGAGCGTCGATCGCGACCCGGATGCTCTGCTCAATCTGCAGCCGTCTTCTACCTCGCTGAGCAAGGGCAGGAGCTTTGAGACGAGAGTGCCCGCGGCACGCGCATCTTCGAGTTGCGTCGCGAGAGACAGGGCGCCGCCATACCGCAAGATCCTGGTCATCAGCGTGCGATCACCGGATTCCTCCGTCAGCCTGACGCACTCGGACGCCGCCTCGAATGCACCGCTCACGTTGCCGAGGGCCCAGAGCCGGTTCCGCCCGGCGAGGAGCTGACAGTCGACTACCAGCCGAGCGCCTTCGCTGAGGGAATGTCACCCGGAGACGTGCTCGCGATCGGGCGTTCGCCTACCAACGTCTCATTCGTGAATGTCGAGTTCTCAGATGGCACCGTTGTGACCGCTGCAACCAACCCGGCCGCTCCAGACACCTCGGACCGATACTGGATCGCAGTGACCAGCCTCGCGGGCGACAGCCAAGACATCTCGGTGACGAACCTCACCGACGCAGGGGTCGAAGGGCGGTAGGCACCCCGCCGACGCGCCAGATGCGCCGTTCTGAGCGCCGGCCACCGGTGGGGTCGGCCGTCGTTCTGCTCCGCGTGTTATGCGTGGTCTGCGGCGCCGGCGCCGCACCACTCTAGAGGGTATGCGTTCGGCTGGCTCCGGACGGGCTCCGTCGATACTGAGCGGTTCCGCCCCTCTGATCTGCCCTGCCGGTGTGGCGTTGGTCGGGAGGATGCTCAGCATTGGCTGAGTGGAGCGCATCCGTCGCCAGCGGTGTAGAGGCTGGCCCGTTTGGTCCACTCCATCCACGCGGACTCCCACTCGGGTGTGGTTGGTGGTTCGATCGGGGCAGGCTCGGGTTGGCACGGGGCTGCGGCGGCGGCCAGGTCCTGGCAGATCGTCGCTCGGGTGATCTGCCAGACATCGCCGTTGAACACGGCGATGCCGAACATGTTGGTGTAGGTCGCCGCCGCGGCAGATGTCGTGATCGTGTAGCGGTACCAGGCCTCGTCGGGCTCGGTGAACACGAGCTCGTCGATCTCGTAGGTGGCGCTGTGGGCGAGGTCGGCGTACTGGCTGGCTTCGAGGCGGTCGATTGCGTCCCGTACGCCGGTGTCGTCATCGACGAGGTCGTCAGGCTTCTGGTCTGCCGGAATCGACAAGTCGACGAGCAGCAATAGGCGCTGGCGGATCTGCTCGGCCGCCCCGTCAGGATCGGCTGGCTGCTCACCGGGATCAGGCAGCGGGCGCTGTGGCGGGTCCCCTGGGCCGCATTCGGGAGGCACGTCCTGCACCGTCGGCGTGAGGGCGGTCGGCCCGACGAGTTGCCCGTCGTGCATGGTGCGCGTTACCCACAAGTCGTTGATCGTCTGGCCCTCGGCCTTGTTGTCGGGATCGACGATGATCATCGCCAGTCCGTCGACCACGGCCACCCGGTCGAGTTCGGATCCTTCCCTGGTCGACAACACCACCTCGGTGGCCTCGGTCTCGGTCTGCAGCAACAGGTACTCGGTCGGCGGGTTGGCGGCCCCCGCGGCTTGCATCGACGCTCGCACCGCCACCGGCTCGGCCGGTTCGCTGTCGTACCAGGGCTGAGTGACCCACGCCGACCCCCAACCGCCGAAGTGGCCGGGCACGCCGAGGAACACGGCGTGATCACCCAAGCACAACTCCGCTGAGCCCGTCGGCGCCTTCCACACCAAGCCGAACACCGTCGCGTACGGCTCGGCGCTCAGCCGCACCACGAAGTCTTCGCCGCTGGACAACGTGCGTCGGTAGATCTCTGTCGTACCGGTCAGGTAGCGATCCGCCGGATCGCCACCGACCGGTACGGTCGATGCCACCACAGGAACGGTGACGACCGTCATCGGTGTCGAGGTCGGCGATGGCGCGGGTGTCGTGACCGGCGCGGACACCACCGGCTCACTACCAACCGGCAACGTCGCCAACCCCGGCGAGTCTTCCCCGCACCCGGCAGCGCCGATCAGCAGTGCGACGAGCGCGGTCGCCGATCGCCACATCGACGTCATCACTTCCATGGTCCCGAGCCTGCCATGCAGCCTGGAAGAGTTCAACGGCCCGCCCGTCGGAGTTGCCGCCACCCGCCACGAGACATCTGTCGAGGAGCGAACGCCGCCAGACGTTGCGGCGCTCCGCACAACGGTCACCCAGCGTGGTCGACGCCGTTGATCGGCGTTCCGCCCCCCTGTGCCGGTTCTGCGCCGACTTCATGCGCTTCTCCTCTTGCCGTCCTGTGTACCCCATCCGTTTTCGGGGCACGCATCGATGCGCCGTTCTGAGCGCGTTCATTGGCGATGGGTCGCTGTCGTTCTGGGTCGCGCGTTCTGCACCTGAACGGCGACGTGCTCGTCGCCGGGCCCGGCTCAGTCGCCGGTGCTGCCGTCGATGACCTCCCGAAGCAGGTCGGCGTGACCGCAGTGGCGGGCGTACTCCTCGATCATGTGCACGATGGTTCGCCGCAGCGCGTGGCGCCCGCCATCGGGGCTGCCCGTGCTCACGTCGTCCATGCCGGCGGTTGCTAGGTGTCCGTCGATCACGGCGATCTCGTGCCAGAACGCGGCGAGCGCGCCGCTCACGGTCGCGTCCGGGGGGACGTCCCATTCCTCCTCATCGGCGAACAACGCAGGCACGTCGTCGGCGATGTGGACCCGTCGAAACCACCACCGTTCGACGTCGGTCATGTGGCGCACGAGGCCGAGCAGCGTGAGCCGACTCGGAGCGATCGCGGCCAGGCGGGCCTGCGCGTCGGTGAGCCCGTCGAGCTTCCTGGCGAGCACCGCACGGTGGTACGCGAGGTACCCGAGCAGCACAGAGCGCTCGTCGTCGGCGAAGGCCTTCGACGCGGGGAGGGAGGAGATGGGATCGGCCATCGGCCCACCTTGCCGCATCAGCGCGGTCCGATCAAGTGGCTTGTCGAGCGACGGACGACCAGATCTGTGGGGCCGCCGTCGCCGCGAACGGTCATCCGAGCTGGAGCAGGCGTCAGCGCCACCGGCAACGACCACGGCCTTGCCGTGAAGAACGACGGCAGCGTCATTGGCTTGACGACAACGACTCGGAGAGGCGAGACGGTCGATCGCAATTCCCTCCGTCCCGCGAATCCTTGCTGCCGGCTCGGCGACCACCGCAGCTCGCTGTCCCAGTCGAAGGACCGCATGTCACTACGGCGGGGTGATCGGTTTGCAGAGGATCAGCGCTGGGTTGTCGGGTCCCCAGATCCACAGCTCTTCGACCGGGATGAACCCGATACCCGTGTAGAAGGCGCGGGTCGACCGGTAGCGATCGTCGGCGTGTGACGGGCCGAGCGTCTTCACCTCGAGAAGGCGAGTTCCCACACGGCGGTGGTGTGCCTCGAACACGTCGACGAGCGCTCGACCGACACCCCTGCGATGCCACTCCGGGCGGACCGCCATCACCTCGATCTCGGCCGTCTCGGGGAAGTGCGACTGCCCCGAGATGAGACCAATCGGCTCGTGCTGCGTCGAGTAGGCGACCCAGGTGTCGTGGGTGTCGACGAACGCAACGTACGCGTCGTTGGCCTCGGCAATGCCGAACCACGACGGGACGGTGTCCAGGATCTCCCGACACGTCACGCCACGGCCGGTGGAGGGGACAGGATCGATGAAGAACACTTCGGCCGCACCGAACTCGACCTCGCCGGTCATCGCAACGCTTCCTCGAAGTCGACCCGTGCCTCGGCCCACCAACGGCGGCGCCGGTCGAAACGTTCCTGACCACCCATCGACTCCCACATCTCGATGAACGCAGCCTCGCCGGCCTCGACACGTCGCCGCACGAACTCACCGCCACGAGCGATCGACTCGTCGAGGCTTGCGAGCAGCCGAGCACGACCGGGTCGGTCGAGCCCGTAACCGTCGCACACGAGCCGCAGACGCGCCGAGCGATCGGCCCTCATCCAACCGAGTCGTGCCGCAGGCTCGTCGTCGTCGATCGGCACGCACATCCGAGCGAGCGACGCCAGGTCGAACTCACGCCGCCCCGGAGCGGCGAAGTCGAAGTCCAACAGACCGACCGCCACCCCGTCACGGAACACGACGTTCTCGAGGCACACGTCGTTGTGGCAGAACACCTCACCGCCGAGCGGATCGGCCATCTCCCGGCTCCACGTCGCGTCGACGTCGAACGGCACGGTTGTCGATACGTCGTGCATCCGTCGGAGCAGACGCGCGATCGACCCGAGCGCGTCATCGCTCTGTGCCCACGTCGGGTAGGGCGGGATCGCGACCTGACCGGGGATGAACACCAGACGTTCGCGGCCGTCCGGGTCGATCCCGACCGGGACCGACGCACCGGTGAACCCGGCCTCAGCCAGTGACCGCAGCATCCGATGGATCGACGTCGAATGCGGATTGGACGGACGGAGGACGTGGTCGCCCACGCGAACGACACCGCCTGCGTTGGCGACGCCCCCGTGCAACACCTCTTCATCCGCCACGTCACCATGCTTCCACGCGTGGCGAGTAGGTCAATGACGTCGGCATGCGCCGACGTTGAGCGGCCGCACGCCACCTAACCGCCGGGACAGGGAGGAGCGGAAGGCCTCATCTCCGCGCCGACCACTCTCGTCGAAGGATCGCGTAGGTCCACGTGTCCGCTCGTGACCCATCAGCGTTGGTCCAGGCCTCGAGCATCCGTCCCTCAAGCCGGAACCCGCAACGATCGAACACCCGCTGCATCGGCACGTTGTCATGACGAGTCGTCGCCTCGATTCGGTGGAGTTCGCCATACGTGGTGAACCGATGATCCACAACCCAAGCGACGGCCGCAGTTCCGACACCTCGGCCGCGGTGAACACCTGCAACTCGGATGTCGAGCAGCGGGCTCCCAACATCGAGGTCCTCCAGATCGAACACTCGGATCAGACCGATTGCCTCGCTGCCAGCTTTGACCCAGAACGAAACGATGTCGTCGCCGGCAAGGCTGACCTTTGCCGCTTGCTCGCGTGAGAGGTTCGGCCGCCCGTGATAGGGCCACTCGTTCGACGCCAGTGTTCTGCGCTGCGTGATCTGCGTGGCTTGCGGAGCCGGCGGGTCGCGACTCCGCCGAATATGTGGGCGAAGGAGGGATGGCCCGGGCCCCGACGACGAGCGGGGTCCGACGTCGTGCTCACAGGGTAGGTGCCGTGACGAGAGGGCACTGCGCGACTCGGCCCGCACGGGTTGAGCGACATGCGTGCAGCAGCGGCGTGCGATGCGTCGAGATCGGCATGCGCGATTGCGGCGTCGATCCTGGTGGAGATTCGAGGGACTCGTTCAGACGTGGAACGTGATTGCTGCGCCGGCTCCGTCGGCGACGATCGTCGCGTCGCCGCCAACCGGAATGGTGAGGAGTGGGTCAGTGTGGCCGAAGTCGACGTTGGCGATGATGGCGATGTTGGCGAGTCCGCGCTTGGACGTCACGATCGACGTCAGTGTCTCGCGGTCCATGCCGATCTGCGGTTCGAACCGCCCGATCAGCAGCGCTCCTATCGAGTCGAAGTTGGGCTGTTGCGTCAGCGATGCGAGATCGCGGTCAAAGGTGACGATGCTGGACTCGCGGTCGTCTTCGACGAACACGACCGCGTCGCAAAGGTCGGGCATCCATGGCGTGCCGTGCAGCAGGTTCAGCGTGCAGAGGTTGCCGCCGATGAGTCGGCCCTCGGCACGACCTGGGCGGAGGACCCAGTGTCCTTCGTTGGGGTGCACATGGCGGTCGTCCTGGTCGAGGAACCAATCATCGTCGGTCCAGAAGTCCGCCGGCTGGGCAGTGATCGGGTCGGCGGTGAACAGCGCTTGGGTGAACCATCGAAGCGTGGTCTCGAAGTGGTCGCGCATTCCGAAGGTCGAGTAGTGCGGGCCGGAGTAGGTCACGAGCCCCGTCATGGCCGTGATCGCGCACGAGAGCGCCGTGATGTCGGAATACCCGCAGAAGATCTTCGGATTGGCGGCGATCAGATCCCAGTCCAAGTAGGGCAGCAGTTGGTTGCAGTTGTATCCGCCAATCACGGTCAGCACTCCGTCGACGTCGGGATCGACGAACGCGTCGTGGAGGTCGGCGACCCGATCGGCGATTGACGCCGACCCAAAACGATCGCTGGTCTCGACATGTCGACCGAACGACAATCGTGCTCCAAGGTCTGCGAAGCGAACCTTGGCGATGGAGCGCGTCGACTCCGAGATCATCGCCAACGACCGTGACGGCGCGATCACACGAAGATGAGCGCCCGGCCCGAGCCGGTCTGGCGTCAGTTTGGTCGCCACGGTGTTCGATTATGGCCGGTCGATCATCGTGGCGCTGAGAGTCTTCCGCACGACTCCTGACCGGACCCTGCATCCCAGCATGCCAACTCGCACGTCTCGGCCCTTGGCGGGCGACGTCGATCGCATGCCAGCGGACGCGCCCGATGCGCCGATCTGATCGGTTCTCGCGCGATACGAAGGTCGACGTTCTGGACCGCGCGTTATGCGTCATCTGCAGCTGGCCTACCGCCATCG
>JAYVFI010000060.1:0-12231 GCA_043773365.1 Ilumatobacteraceae bacterium | reverse complement strand
CACCCCAACTCCCCCCCCCCACGCCTCCAAGTCGCGTAGGTAGTCATCGATCGCCCGGGTGTTGCCGTTGCTGACCGTGGCATGCAACGAGTCTGGCGGCCCCTGACGGTCATGCACCCACCCGCGACGCAAGAGCGCGTCGCCGAGTGCGAACACGTCGATCGGTGTCGACGAACTCGGATCGGACGCCGTCGCGATCAGGTGGTAGCCACCGTCACCCAGCGTCCGGATGCCGTCGATGGCGTTGATCCCGGCACGGATCCGATCGGCATTCTCCAACGTCTGCCTCGTGAGTTCGACGTAACCGTCGACCCCCAGGTGCTGCATCACCGCCCACGCTGCCGCCATCGGCAATCCGGAGCGAGTGCCCTGCAGGTTGGGCGAACCGTAGAAACCACCGAGCCATCCGTCGAAGGTCCAGGTCTGGTATGCCCGCAACTGCTTGGTGCGGTAGAGGATGACGGAGACACCTTTCGGGGCGTACCCGAGCTTGTGGATGTCGGCAGAGATCGAATCGACCCCGTCGACACGGAAATCCCATGGAGGCACGTCGCGACCGAGCATCTCGGCGAACGGCAGCACGAATCCACCCATGCAGGCATCGACGTGGCAGTTGGCGTCGACGGTTGCCGCAAGCGCTGCGATCGCTGGAATCGGATCGACGACGCCTTGCGGGTACTGCGGCGCCGACCCCACGATCAACACGGTCCGGTCGGTGATCGCGGCAGCCATCGCATCGACGTCGGCGGTCCAATCAGAGCGGACCGGAGTGGTGACGATCGGCATGTCGAACATGTGAGCAGACTTGTGAAACGCGGCATGGGCGCTCTCGGCGACGATGATCTCACCGTTGCGGATTCCGCGCTCCTTGCGGCCTCGCTCACGGGCTCCCAGCACTGCACACTGGATCGACTCCGTCCCACCGCTCGTCAGGAAGCCGGCGGCCGAGTCGGGGCCGTGCAACAGCGAGGCGGTCCAACTGACCACTTCGTTCTGGATCGATGCGAGCGATGGAAACGCCTTCGTGTTCAACGCGTTTTCATGAAGGTAGAGCGCGGCTGCCTGTTCTGCGACGGCATGCACGCTCGGCCCGCCGTCGTAGACCATCCCGAACGTGCGCCCGTCCTGCCATCGGGCGTCGTCGACCCGTTTCGCTCGAAGCTCGGCGATCACGCTGTCGACGTCACGCCCTGACTGGCTGAGTTGCATGCCACGATCTTTCCAGGCCGCCGGGGTCGGCGATCACGCGGACGGAAACGCCTCGACCAGCGCTCGGCGGACGATGTTCCTGAGTCCCTCGGTCTCGCTCGGTGACTCGCCCGAAACAGTGACCGCCCAGGTCACGCCGTCCGGTTGGACCATCACCATCGCGTGCGTGTTCTGCATCGTGCCGGTGTGGCCGTAGCCCGACGCGTAGTTGATCAGCCCGAGCCCGTATTCCGACGGTGGTCGACCATTGGGAATCCGATATCGCATCGCTTCCATCGACTCCGGCGAAAGCGCCTTCCAACCGGGGGTGTTCGGGTCGACGGCGTTGATGATCATGGTGAGATCGGCCGGGGTTGCATTCCATCCGCCGGCACCGCCGAGCGTCTCCATGAAATTGCGGCCTGGAGTCGGATGATGGGACACCTCATCGGGACCGAGTTCGTAGGTCGAGGTCATCCGCATCCCCGTGATACCGAGCGGCGCCAGCAGGTACTCGTTGACGACACGTTCGTAGGCCTTGCCGGTGACCGCTTCGATCAGCACACTCAGCACGCAGAAGCTCATGTTGCTGTAGTTGTAACCGCCGGCGCTCGAGACCGAACTCTGCAGACCCTTGGCGGCGGCATCCGTGCACGAGGTCGATCCGTTACCGAAGAACGTCGCTGCGTGATCTGGAAAACCTGCCGTATGGCTGAGCAGTTCACGAACGGTGATCCGGCTGACGTCCGGATCCGGCGCGATCAGCCCGAGGTGAGCGACGAGCAGATCACCGACTGGTTGATCGAGCGTCAGTAGGCCTTCGTCGACGAGTTGCAGCGTCGTGATCGCCGTCACCGTCTTCGAGATGCTGGCGATCCTGAAACGATCGGTCGTTTCGACCGGCTCACCGGTGCCGGCAACCCGTTCACCGAAGGCCGCCCGGTGAACGACGACACCGTCGATCATCACCGCCACGGATGCGCTCACATTGGCGGGGACCAAGCGACCACCGAGCGAGGCATCGAACGTCACCCATCCTGATTGATTGGGTGTGGCGTTGCCGGCATCATCGACGATCGTCATCTGGGCGATCGACGCGTCGGCGACGTCGGCCTCGATCGCCGCCAGATCGATCTCGGCATCTTCTGGGGGACGGACGGTGATCTCGGGCAGCACCGTCGGTTGGGCACGTTCCGCCGTCGCGAATTCGGGATCGGGGGGCGCCGACAGGCGCGCCGAACCACAACCTGTCGCGGCGGTCAGCGCGGTGATCAGCGCGACACACCGAACCACGTCCCAACGTCGCGGTGTCACGTTGCCAGCATGGCAGATTCCGAACACAATTGCACCCTCCGTGCGTGACTCACCGCTCAGAGCGTGTACCGATCGTGAGAATTCCGCCCGAATCAGTGCACTCAGCGGCCGGGGACCGGCAACGCCTGTTGCAGCGTCAAGACCTCGGCAAACACATCACCGTGTTGTTCGACCCTCGCCAACACGTCGTCGCTGGTGAATCGCAGGACGACATCGCCAGACGCACACGCCGTGACCTCGTCCCAGCTGACCGGCGTCGAAACCGTCGGTTCCGGTCGCGCTCGCAGCGAGTACGGGGCGATCGTCGTCTTGTGGAACGCGTTCTGACTCCAGTCCACGAAGATCTTCCCCGGCCGCTCGACCTTGGCCATCACGGTCGTGACCCGACCGGGCAGCTGACGCTCGAGTACCTGTCCGACGGCCAGGGCGAAATCGGCGGCGCCCTCGTGGGTCGGTCCGGGCGTGTTGAGCGGCACGTACATCTGCAGCCCTTTCGACCCCGACGTCTTGCACCAGCCACGGAGACCGACGGCGTCGAGCACGTCTCGCGCGGCGAGCGCGATCTGGCAGCACTCGACGATCGTCGCCGGAGCGCCGGGGTCGAAATCGAAGACGAGCGTTCGCGGCGTGGCGAGATCGGCGCTCAGCGCCATCGGCGCATGGATCTCGATCGCCGCCATGTTGGCGGCCCACACCATCGCCGCCACCTCCTCGATCCGGCAGTACTCGATCCCACCTTGTCGATCTCCCGGTCCGAGGGCCACCGGGACCCACTCGGGGCGATGGCCGGGGCACCGCTTCTCGAAGAACCCGGCGGTTTCGGTGCCATTCGGGTAGCGCCGGAACGTGAGGCAGCGGCCCGCCAGGTGCGGCACCGCGATCGGCGCGATCCGCGCCATGTAGTCGATCACCTGCGACTTCGTGAACCCGTTCGGGTACAGGACCTTGTCGAGATTGCTCAGGGAGAGATGGCGTCCATCGACGTCGATCTCGACGCCGGCGCTCACGCAGATTTCCGCTTCCGGGCCGATTTCTCGGCGATCGGAGCGACGTTGTCGGGGTTTCCGGCCGGATGGCGACCTCGCGCCTGCTTGGCCGCCGCCACGCTGGCCTCGAGTGCTGCCATCAAGTCGACGACCTTCGGTTTCTCGGTCGGCGCTTCCGGCATCTGGAGCTCCTGACCGGATGACTTGACCTGGATCAGATCGAGCACCTGCTCCCGGTATTGGTCGCGGTACTTCTCCGGTTCGAACGTGGCGCTCAACGAGGCGACCAGCGATTCCGCCATGGCGATCTCCTTGGCCGACACCTCGATCGATTCGAGTCCGCGGAGCTCATCGATCTCAGCAGGATCGACGACCTCGTCGGCGTACGAGAGGGTCGACATGATCAACTTGCCGTCGTCGGCGCGGATCGCCGCCGTGAACTGCTTGTTGCGCATCACGAAACGCCCGATCGCCACCTTGCCGCTCTCCTCCATCGCCTTGGCGAGCAACACGTACGGCTTCGGGTTGGTGCCGGGGGCGACATAGTAGGCCGAGTCGAAGTAGACGGGGTCGATGTCGGCGAGGTCGACGAACTCCTCCAACTCGACGGTCTTGGTGGCAGCCGGGATGAACGGTTCGAGCTCATCAGGATCGACGACGACGTATCGATCCTTGGCGACCTCGTAGCCCTTGACGATGTGCTCGTCGGGGACTTCCTCGCCGTCGAGCGAGGACACCTTCTTGTACTTGATGCGGGCCAGGGTGCGACTGTCGAGTTGGTTGAACGAGACGCTTTGCTTGCGGACGGCGTGGTACAGCTTGACGGGTATCGCCACCAGCCCGAAGCTGATCGTGCCGGTCCAAACAGGGCGAGCCATTCCCCCATCATGCCTCAACGTCGCGGGATTTTCACGCGTCGAGCACGGCGCGGGCAACCAGATCGGTGCCGAATGCGGTCAGGATCGCCAAGTAGAGCAGCCCCGTGGCTGCCATCACGGCGGAGTACTGACGCTCCTTGAGGGCCGCTCGGGTGACGAACACGAGCACGATCGTGGTCACCGCGCACGCTCCCCAGAACCAGCCGAGCACGCCACCCCACCCATCGTCGACCGATCCGGACCAGACACTCAGCATCCCCGTCGGGAGCAGCATCGCAGCGACCTCGATCGGCCAGGTCCACCCGAGCGCTGCGACCAGTTCGTTGAGCAGTCGTCGTGGAAGTCCCGGCTGGACGAGGTACCAGTGACCGAGCAGCATCGCATCGGTGACGGAGCCGAGGAAGGCCGCGCCGGCGAGCACCCGCAGCACGGACACGACGGTGTCGAACCCACCATCGGGGGCGGCGTCGATCGATGCGGCGATCAACCCGACGACACCGACGACAACCGGCAAGATGTCGACCACCGGTGCGAATTCACGCCCCGTCAACGGCGCCCGCCGTTCGTCGGCGGAACGGTCGATCCCGGTCATTTCGGCAACCCTGGCGGTCCTCCGATCATGCTCCGACACGTGGCCGCTGACTCCAGCCGTGCGACGCACGATCGAGGCAGCCAACCCGAATCCGCACGTCACGGCGACGCCGATCGACGAGATCTCGCGCACGGGCACGAGGCCGTAACGGAAGCCGGCAAGCGCCGCGCCGAGCGCCAGCAGGAGGTAGATCCCACGCAGCAGCCAGCCATAGCCCAGCCCCACTTCCCGGTGCCTGGTCGTGAACCAGCAGAACGCCATGCCGCCCACCGCCCATTGCAGGAGCACGGTGGCAGCATCAAGTCGAATCACGGCGACGGAGCGTAACTGCGTAGCCTGGTCCCGCCATGCCATCGAACCAGCCCCGTATCTCCCTCTCGAAATGTGCACGTCACGCCCTTGCGGCAACGGCTGTGACCCTGGGGCTGACCGCCTGCCAAACAGGCCAACGACCGACCTTGCGTTCCGAGCCGACGCAAGGTGCAGCAGAAACCGATCTCGCGATCACCGCCGTTCTGGATCGCCTGTCACGCGCCGACGCGACGACGTTCACCGCGGTGTACAGCATCACGCCCTCGAGCACCGGACTCCCGACCACGGGAACGGTGCGTCAATCGGGCGCGCAGCAACGAGTCACGATCGGCGACACCGACTACGTGATCGACTCCTCCGCCAGCCGCACCTGCGACAACGCCACCAACGCCTGTGTCGACATCATCGATGAGGCACGGATCAGCAATCTCAACATCACGCACCGGTTCTGGGGGTCCAGCTTCTCCGACAGGCTGAAGCTCGATGCAAGCCGCAACCTGACGAACGCCGTCGGTCACAACGAGACGATCGCCGGCCAGTCCGCAATGTGTGCCGATGTCACGGTCGTCGGCGGCACCGTGGTGTATTGCGCGCTCGACGCGGGAATCCTCGCTCGCTATTTCGGAGCAGACGTCAGCATCGAACTGACCTCGTATTCGCCACAGGTCGACCCCGCCGAGATCACACGCTGACGAGGCGATGGTCGGCAGCGTTGACCGGAACGGGGCCGTCGATGGTGGCGACCACGATGTCTTCGAGCCGCATTCCCCACTTTCCGGGGAGGTAGATCCCCGGCTCGATGCTGAACGCATGGCCCGGTTCGAGCAGCCGTTCGTTGCCCTCGACGATGTACGGATCCTCGTGTTCCTCGAGACCGATCCCGTGGCCCGTGCGATGCACGAAGTACTCGCCGTATCCGGCGTCGGCGATGATCTGACGCGCCGCCCGATCGACGTCTTGGCATGATGTCCCGACGCGGCCCGCGCCCACGGCAACGCGCTGCGCCTCGAACAGCACCGAGTAGGCCTCGGCGACCTCGGCGGTGATCTCACCGGTGAAGACGCATCGGGTGATGTCGGAGCAGTACCCGTTCATCGTCCCGCCGAAGTCGCAGAGCACGATCTCGTTCTCCTCGATCACTCGGGATCCGGCGTGATGATGCGGGCTGGCGGCGTTCGAACCGGCGGCGACGATCGCAAAGTTCACTTTTTGATGGCCTTCGGCGATGATCCGCGCCGACAGGTCCTTCGAGACCTCGGCTTCGGTCCGCCCGACGAGCGGGATCCGGCCGGACTGCAGTTCGGCGGCGATTCGATCGACGGCTGCGCCGGCGGAAGCGAGCGCGTCGATCTCGGCCTCGTCCTTCACCATCCGCAACGGACCGACGACGTCAACGGCCCGCCTGAATTCGGCGCCCGGGAGTTGGGGCAGCAACTCGACCAGGAATCTGGCCCACATCTGATCACCAACGGCAACCCGCCGTGCACCGGATGCCAGCTTCGCCACCACGCCGGTGGGGTCATCGGTCTCGTTCCACGGGAGCAACTCGAACACCCCCGGCTGCTCGACCACGCGAGGCGCCTCGAGGCGCGGGATCACGAGCGTGGCATCGCCGTCGACCGGGACGACGAGCATCGTGAGGCGTTCCAGCGGCATCGCCAGGTAGCCCGTGAGGTACGGGAGGTCATGGCCAACGGAGAGCAGCAACGTGTCGACGCCCCTGTCGGCCATCGCCGCGCGCACCCGCGCTAATCGTTCGTGAAAGATCTGGGTCACGAGATCAGCGTAACGCTCGTGCGCTTGCCGACTTCAGCTCCGAGATCACGTGCCCTGACGGATCGGATGATCCGCCCACGGATCACGTTGTGCCTTTCGGCCGTGTGAGCGTCCGATACGGTCCGCTGGAGACAGCCCCAGCAACCGCATCCGAACGAGGAACCGACATGAACCGAGCAGAGATCGTCAAGCAGATGCATCCCGTCACGGTGGCCCACCAGAACGAGCGGGCGGCCGACGCTCAACTGCGAATCGCTGACGCGATCACCAGGTTTGCCGGATCGATGCCATTCGTCTACATCCACGCAGTCGTGTTCGCTCTCTGGATGCTGTTGGTCGAACCGAACCCTTGGCCGAAGCTGACGCTGATCGTGTCGCTCGAGGCGATCTTCCTGTCGACATTCGTGATGATCGGGCAGAACCGGCAATCTGCCTTCCAGCAGGCCAAGGCCGACCACGACTTCGTCGAGCAGGAACAAGAACTCAAGGCCAACACCGAACTGACACGTGCCGTCCACAGCTTGGCGACAGAGATCCGGAACCACGTCATCAGCGACCCGCTGCCGTGAACAGCTCTACAACTGGCGGCGGCGGGAAAGGGCGCTGATCGGGTCGAGCGCCGAGGCGTCCTTCAGCGCTCCCCGGCTGGCAACCTGCTCGGGGTCGGCGCCGAGCAGGATCTTTTTCACGGGTAGTTCCAGCTTCTTGCCGCTCAGTGTCGTCGGGATCGCCGCCAGCTGGTGGATCTCGTCGGCGACGTGCCGCGACGACAGGCCGGTCCGCAGTGCCGATCGAATCCGAGCCGCGACCTGGTCATCCAGGATGGCTCCGTCGCCGAGCACGACAAACAGCACCAGCGTGCCGGGGTCACCCGCATCTGCCGCCTCGAGATGTACGACGAGGCTGTCGAGGACACCCTCGACGGATTCGACGACGCGGTAGATCTCGGCCGTGCCGACGCGGACGCCACCGCGATTGAGGGTCGCATCCGATCGACCGGATATGACGCATCCGCCGCGTTCGGTGATCGTGATCCAGTCACCGTGACGCCATACCCCGGGGTAGTCCTCGAAGTATGCGGAGCGATACCGCGAACCGTCGGCATCGCCCCAGAAGCAGACCGGCATCGAGGGCATCGGCTGCGTGAGCACCAGTTCCCCCTGTTGACCGACGATCGAATTGCCGGCCTGATCGAACGCCCGGACAGCCGCTCCGAGGTAAGCACACGGGATCTCACCCGCATACACCGGCGTCATCGGACTGCCGCCGACGAATGCCGAGCAGACATCGGTCCCACCACTGATCGGTGACAACATCACATCAGGCGCAACCGCCTCGTAGACCCACAGGTATCCGTCGACCGGCAATGGGGCGCCGGTCGCCCCGATCGCTCGCAGCGACGTCATGTCGTGCGACGCCCCCGGCGTCACCCCCGACCGGCGAGAGGCGGTGATGAAGGACGCCCCGACACCCATCCACGTGACGTGCTCCTCGGCAGCCAACCTCCACAGTGCGTCCGGGCCGGCGCCGCTCGGGTCACCATCGAACACGACCACGGTGGCGCCGACGAGCAGCCCGGAAACCAGGTAGTTCCACATCATCCATCCGGTGGTCGTGTACCAGAAGAAACGGTCGTCCGGTCCCATGTCGGCGTGCAGACCGAGCACCTTGAGGTGCTCGACGAGGATCCCGGCGTGACCGTGCACGATCGGCTTCGGCAACCCGGTCGTTCCGGACGAGTACAACACGTACAACGGATGGTCGGGGGCGACCTGCTCGAACTCGAGCAGGCCCGGAACGTCCGTGAGCTGTGACCATGTGATGAAACCGTCAACCAACTGTGCAACCCTCGGTGCATCCGGTGAGGGTGCAGCAACGTCGAGATAAGCCACCATCACCGTGGTTCGCACGCTCGGCAATCCGGCGCGAATCGCTGCCAACTCGTCGACGCGGCTGACCGTGTGGCGGCCGTATCGATACCCATCGACAGCCAACAACACCTTTGGCTCGACTTGCCTGAAACGATCGAGCACCGCCTGCACGCCGAACTCCGGTGCGCACGAGGTCCAGATCGCACCAAGGCTGGCTGTGGCGAGAAAGGCAATGATCGTTTCCGGGACGTTCGGCAGGTAGGCGGCGACACAGTCGCCCTTCGCCACCCCCAGGCGCTGCAACCCGGATCTGGCACGCCCGACCTGATCGCGGAGCTGCGACCACGTCAGCTCGACTCGGGGGCGGCTGTCGGAAACGCCGACGATCGCCACCGGATCGTCGTCACTCCGACGGAGCGCATGCTCCGCGTAGTTCAGGCGAGCGCCTTCGAACCACTTCGCACCGGGCATGATCCGTTCGCTGAGCACCCGTTCGTACGGCGCCGACGACATGACGTCGAAGAACTCCCAGATCGCCGCCCAACAGTCCTCCAAACCCTCGGAGATCGACCATTCCCACAGGTCGTGATAGCCGGCGAAAGAACGCTCGGACCGAGACTCGCAGCACGTCAGAAAACGTCCGAGTTGGGTCGTCAGAGGAGCGTCGGGCGCCGGCTCCCACAGCAGGTCAGGTGACGACATCACCCCAGTTTGACCGCATCACCTCATCGGGGACCAGTTGCGAGAAACGCGAGACCCGTCGGGCCGGTCATCCCGAGGTAGCAGGGCGGCACCTGCGACGAGGACTGTTTCAGGTGTAGAGGACCTTTTCCCCTGGAGCACGACGTTGCCGCGGCAGGTCTCGGTCGGTCGCAAGAAGCCGATGTTGACAGCGTCGCCGGCGGCCATCCCGAGCTCGGTCGTGGCGACCGGCAGCGGTGTGCGGAACCGTCACGACACGAGTGATTCCTCGGCGACCAGGTGGGTGATCGGAATGTGGGGGTACTCGGATGCCATGCGGCGCGGCACGTCGAACAGCCACCAGCGCGAAATCCCCTTGGGCAACGTCGACAGGATGATGCCGGCGAAGGCGTCGTGTCCCTCCCGGCGCAGCGTGACACCGACGGCGTACACGGGGTTGGCATCCCCCACCTCGCCAGTGGCGCCGATCCGCATCTCCGCCAGCCGCTCGAGCATCTGATCAAGAGTGGCCCTCGCCACCATCAACACATCGTGCTCGCTCCACCCGCGCCAATTCGGATGGTGTTCGGGAACGATCAGGTGGAACGTGCAGTACGGATCTTGCTCGCGGAGCCGGTGCAGCTCGGCGAGCAGGTGTGCACCTCCCAGGGTCTTGTGAGCCACTACCAGGTACCGGCGCATCGCGGCCTCCTTTCGGGGCCACCGCTTCGGGCAGCCCGCCGAATCGATGTCTCGCGTTCAACGTACTCCGATTCGCCGGCCGCGACCAGGGGTCGTGTGGCCGCCTGGTCGGCACCTGCCGCAGGCCGCCCGACCGAGCGGGGCGCCGGACCCCATGGGTCCACCACGGTGGCCGCTGACCGCGATGACTGCTACCAGCGCTCGGGATGGTCGGCGAACGAGTCCGAAGCAGGTCGAGGGCGGTGCGAGCGGGTGTCGACGTCGGCTCGTTTGGAGCGCAGCGGTCGACTCGGCCGCTCCGACTCGAGCAGCCTGGTGATCACGTCCGTGAGAATCGAATTTCCGAAGTTCATACCCACAATGACCCGCCAGGCGGCCGTTTGATACGTCGATCTCAGGAGAATTCACCTCGGCGAGCAAATGGCGGGCAGACTCCACCTCACCGAGCATCCGCCTGGCCCGCCCGACCACTGCCTGCGATCGACTGAGCACCTTCCAGTCTTCGGCGACTCGCGCCGCCGACGAGATCATCCGCGCTTCGCGTGCAACGTCTGCGGGATCACGGTCGATCGAGGCTGCCAGTTCGGTCAGGCGGTCCACAGACCGAGAAGAGTCATCGGCCGCACTTCGGGGACCTCGCCTTACTGCCGTGCAGGTCGAGCGATGCTCTACGCTGACCCGTTCGTGGAGACGAAGACGCTGCTGGCCAACGGAAATGGCGGGGCACAGCCGTGCTCCGAGCCACCTGCCGAGATCCCCCCGGGAGGCTGGGCATGGATCGATGTGTTCGCCACCGAGGACGACACGAGGGAGTTGCTCCAGTTCACCCATCAGTTCCATCTCGACCAGATCGCCGTGCGCGATGCGATCGACGACATTGACCTACCGAAGATCGACGACTTCGGACACCACCTCTTGATCGTGTTGCACGGACTGCGAGGCGACAAGGTGGCGACCTATGAGATCGACTGCTTCCTCACCAAACAGCACCTGATCACCGTGCGCAACGTCGAGTCACCGGCGTTGGAGGCCCTGTGGGCACAGGCACAACGGCGACCAGAGATCGCCCGCGTCGGCGTCGACGAGTTGGCCGCCCTGCTGGCCGACATGCTCACGCGTCGGCTGCTCTCCGTCCTCGACGCGTTCGACGAGCGCGTCGAGGGGCTGATCCAGAAGGCGCTCCAAGCTGACGGCGCGTTGCTCGAGGACCTCACCGCCGTCCGGACCGATCTTGCCGCGGTCCGACGGGTCGTTCACCCGCAACGGGAAGCGCTCGACCTGCTCCGGCATTCGAACTCCGACCTGATCGGCGATGCCGGTCGGCGACGCTTCTCCGATGTCTTCGACGTCGCGTCTCGGACCGCCCAGGGTCTCGACGAAGCGCGCTCGGCGCTCGCAGAAACGCTCGACGCGTATCGAGGGGCCGAAGCACGTCAGGCAACCGAAGTCACGAAGGTGCTCACGGTGTATGCCGCGATCATGCTGCCGTTGTCGCTCGTCGCCGGGATCTTCGGGATGAACTTCGTGAACCTCCCGCTGCTCGACAGTCGATGGGGATGGGTCGTCGTCAGCGCCGTGATGGCGGTGATCGCGTTCGTCTCGCTCGGCGTCTTCATCTCGCTCGGTTGGATCAGGCGACCGTCAGGGCGTCGCACCGGGCAGACGCTCGGGCGCGGTCTGCTGGAAGCGACCAGAGCTCCTGCCCACATCGTGGGGGCGATGTTCGAGATGTCGACGATGCCCCTGCGCAAGACGGGTGAGCTGCTCAGCCGTCGGGACGACGAGGAACCGAGTCCGGAGCACCCGGCCGAGTCGTAGCCGTCGACAGTTGACTAGGGCTTCCTGTCCGGAGGTTGGGGTGACGGATCCACCGTGAGGTGGGTCCGGTGGTGGTACCTGTGGTTCTTCTCACAGAGACCAGAAGGAACCAC
>JAYVFI010000059.1:0-17854 GCA_043773365.1 Ilumatobacteraceae bacterium | reverse complement strand
ATGCGAACACGACCCCGCCTCGCCGGGCGACCTTCAGTCGTGTGAGGCCGTGGTCGGCGTTGGCGAAGTCCTCGGGCATTCCACCGTGGGTCTCGTCGCGCTCCTTCACACCGGCGCGGAACGGGACGCCGCGAAGATCGCCTTGCAGGTTGTAGCGCCACTGGTGGTACGGGCAGACGAAGCCGGTCGTCGTGCCGTGTCGCGTCCGGCAGAACTGCATGCCCCGATGGGCGCACACGTTCTCGACGACATTCACGTCACCCGCCTGGTCGCGGATCACGATCACAGAACGCTCGCCGACGACGGTCCGAACGAAGTCGCCAGGATTCGGTATCTCGGCCTCGAGACCCACGTAACACCAGTGGCGGCGATAGAAGAACCGATCGAGCTCGACGCGGTGCAATTCCTCACTCGTATACACCTCGAACGGAATCCGCGACGTCCCATCGAATTCCCAGTTCAGTTGAGTGGCGGTCATGTTCGCTCCGATCTGGCGGGTGGCTCGATCACGCAGCGTCAGGCATCAGCAGTACTGGCTTGATTGTGGCACCTGAATGCATGTCGTGGATCGCGTCGTTGATATCGGCGAGTGGGTAGGTGCGGATCAGCTTGTCGAACGGCATTCTGCCGCTGAGGAAGTGGTCGACGAGAGCTGGGATCACGACGCGCGGCACCGAGCGACCCTGATTGACGCCGATGATTCGCGGGCCCTTGACGATTGCATCGAGGACATCAACGGCGACCTCGCTGCCGAACGGTGGCGCGCCGACGATTGCGACAATCGAGTCCGTGGCCATGGATGTGAGCGCCTGCTTCAGCACCGCAGTGTTGCCCGACGCCTCGATGATCCGATCGGCGCCACGTCCACCCGTGATCTCCTTGATCGCCTCGACCGAGTCGTCAGTCGCGGCGTTGACGATGTGAGTCGCGCCGAGTTCCTTCGCCAGGGCGAGACGCTCCGGTACGACATCGATCACGATGACCCGATTCGCCGGCGTGAGCATTGCCGCCATCAGCGCCGAGAGTCCGACCCCGCCCGCACCGAAGATCGCGACGGTATGCCCCAGCTCGGGTGCGAGCACCTGGAGCATCGTGGCCGCACCGGTTTGAAATCCACATACCAGCGGAGCGAGCATCGGCAACGGCGCCTCCTGGGGTACCCGGATCGCGGCGGCAGCGCGGACGACCACGCGGGTCGCGAATGATGACTGCCCGAAGAAGTGGGCGTGTAATGGCCCGCCATCAGCAAGATGCATCGGCGAGGAACCATCCATCCGGCTTCCACCCACGAGATTCCGAGGGACCCACGTGTCGCACTGTACCGGACGGCCGGTGACGCACTGGGTGCACTCGCCGCAGAAGTTGAACGACACCACGACATGATCGCCCTCCTTCAGCGTCTGAACGCCGCGTCCGACCCGCTCGACGACACCCGCACCCTCGTGGCCGAGTAGCGCTGGGAGCGGGAAGGGGATCACCTGGTTTTGGGCGCTGACGTCGGTGTGGCAGATGCCAGACGCGACAATCCGAACGACGATCTCGTCGTCGAGCGGATCACCGACGATGAGGTCGCGCAATTCAAACGCCGCGCCCTGCGACGCAGTCACCGCACCCACGGCAGTCGTGTCGGACATGATGATCCCCTCTGATGCTGATCGTGCTCGCCTCTGCAAGCGTTTGGTTGGACGGCCGACAACGCCACGAGCGCGTTGCGTTCCGAGCCTCCTCCTCAATGATGAGTTGAGGTCGCCCAGCTAAGCCATTGTTTTCCACATGCCAGAAAGAAGTCCGACCGCCACGGATGACCCAGTCGTTCAACCGCCACGCACATGCTCGCGGACCGACGTCGTGGTAAGTCCATCGCGCGAACTTGCTGAAGCTGACTTGGTCTGATGGCACTTGATTGTTCGAACTTGGTCGGCCCGTTGGTCAGATCCGACGCTGCCTCGTCCGCCAGCGTTTGTCGCAGGCACCGGCAGCGTTGCACGCACATTAGCTCAGCGTTTCGTGGTAGCGTCGGATCGTGATCGAGCGCCATCTGTTGAGTGTCGCTGAGGAATCGTTGCGCGGGTTCCGGGTGACGGTGATCAACGGTCCGCGACAGTCGGGCAAGACGACCTTGGCGAAGCAGTTGGTCACTGGTGTCGGCAGCTACTGGAGCCTCGACAACGAGTCGGTCCGAGCCGCTGCCCGATTGGACCCACACGGGTTCGTCGAGCAGGGCAGTTCGCCGATGGCGATCGATGAGGTGCAACGCGGTGGCAACGATGTGGTTCTGGCGGTCAAGTCGGTCGTCGATCGTTGCAATGACCGTGGCCAGTTCGTGCTCGCCGGGTCGACCCGCTTCTTGTCTGTCCCTCAGCTGTCGGAGTCGCTGGCTGGTCGTGCGGAAATCTTGGACCTGTGGCCCCTGTCGCAAGGGGAGCTGTTCGGTGTTCGCGAGTCGTTCCTGGACATGCTGCTGACCGACGCCGATCGGCTTGTCCGCGGACGGTTCGAACAGGTCGATCGTCGGGCGTTGTTCGGTCGGCTGGGTCGGGGTGGTTATCCGGAACTCGTCGGTGCTTCGCCGACGCAAGCGGCGCGTTGGTACCGGAACTATGTGCGAACTGTGGTCGAGCGCGACATCGTCGAAGCCTCGGCGATCACGCAGGCCGACGAGTTGCCGACGCTGCTGCGCCTGCTCGCGGCAAACACTTCGGGTGAAATTGTGACGGCTCGACTTGCCGGCGACGCCCGGATGAGTGCAGACACGGTATCTCGATATGTGGGGTTGCTGGAGCTTGTCGGGTTCGTGGTGCGGATCAGGGCGTGGACGCCGAGCCTGACGAGTCGTGAGAAGCGTCATCCGAAGGCTGTGATCACCGACACCGGACTGGCCTGCGGATTGTTGGGCCGCAACGCGGGCGGCCTCGGGATGGCGACGAGTCCGCTGACAGGGCCGCTGCTCGAGTCATTCGTGACGATGGAGCTGGTCAAACAACGGGGCTGGTCCGAGCGGCAGCCGATGATTCGTCACTGGCGTGACCGCAACGGTGCCGAGGTCGATCTGATCATCGAGGACGATAGCGGCAGTATCGCTGGCGTCGAGGTCAAGGCAGCATCCACTGTGTCGCCGAGGGACGTCAAGCACCTTCAAGATCTTCGCGACAAGCTCGGCGACCGGTTCACGGCCGGTGTGGTGCTCTACCTCGGCGACCGGGTGGTCCCACTCGGTGAGCGAATCTGGGCCCTCCCCGTCTCGATGCTCTGGGCGGACTGATCGCGTCGACCGCCCACCGCGTCATGATCCCGGTTTCTGGCGGGGCAATGCGCCAGCTCGCTCGAGTGCATCGTCCCTCGAACGCGCGGACGAGCACGGGATGATGCGAGGCCTGGGTGTTGTGTATTGACTCGTTCTACTGCGTTTAGTAGCGGTATGGTGGCCTGAACGAATCAATCCGCAACTGACAAGCGAGGAATCGATGCACATCGAAGCAGCACTCACTGGCAAGGTCGCCATCGTCACCGGGGCTTCGCGAGGCATCGGCCGGGCGATCGCCTTCGATCTGGCAAGGATGGGGGCCGACATCGGACTCGGCCTTCGCGACATTCGTCACGGCACAGAAGTCGTCGAAGCGATCGCTTCGCTCGGACGTCGCGCCGTGTCCGTGGCGATGGATGTCACGGACCTGGCGGCGTGTCGGGACGCCATCGATCAGGTGGTCGTTGAACTCGGGGGCGTCGACATCTTGGTCAACAACGCTGGGGGCGGCATCGACGGTCGGGCGCTCGATGTCACTGAAGACGACTTCGACGCCGTCTGGTCGCTGAACACACGCTCGACGTTCTTCATCTCTCAACATGCGGCAAAGTACATGGCGCGGGTCGGCCACGGTTCGATCGTCAATGTGGCGTCGCAGGCTGGACTCGTCGCACTTCCGGGAGAGTCGTCGTACTGCATTGCCAAGGCCGCCGTCATTCACATGACCAAGTGCATGGCTGTTGAGTGGGGTGAACTGGGCATCCGCGTCAACGCGGTCGCGCCGACGTTCATCGAGACGGACGGTACATCTCAGGCATTGTCGGACGAGGCGTTCCGCGCCGACACGGTCGCCCGAATCGCCGCACTGCATCGGATCGGCGCGCCGAGTGAAGTCGCGGCAGCGGTCGGCTTTCTCGCATCTCCATCCGCTTCCTTGATCACCGGTCACACGTTGGTGGTGGACGGCGGATGGACGATCCGCTGATGCAGCCGTCAGAGAGGCGTGACATCCAGTGACTGGCGAAGGCCGCATGATCCGGCTCGGAGTAATCGGCGCGGGACGCATCACCCAGGTCGCACATCTGCCCGTGTTCAGCAAGACCAAGTACATCGAACTGGTCGCAATCAGCGACCCGAGTGCCGCACTCGTCAACGGTGTCGCCGCTCGGTATGGGATCTTGGGGTACACCGACACCGCGGAGATGCTGAACAGTGCCGATGTTGATGCTGTGCTCATCGCCGCGCCAGACCGCTTCCACTATGCGCTCGGCAAGCAGGCCATCGAAGCGGGCAAGCACGTGCTGATGGAGAAGCCGTTGGCGCAGACCAGCGTTCAGGCGCAGCAGCTTGCCGACCTTGCGGTTTCGTCGGGTCGAAAGCTGCAGACCGGCGCGATGAAACGCCACGACCCAGGAATCGCGTTCGCCAAGCATCACATCGAACGAATCGGTGAGATTCTGAGCTTCAGTTCGTGGTATCGCGTCATGGCTGATCGTGCTCCCGTTGAATCCACACTGTTCCCTGCAACGGTTGTCGATCCCGAGGTCCGCCGCGTCGAGAACCCTTCAAGGCGGATCGTGAGAGCTACCTCCTGGCCACTCATGGCGCTCACCTCTTCGATGGCCTCACGTTCCTGGGCGGTCCCGGGGCCTGGGTCAGCGCACGAGTCGGCAACGTCGGCGGTGACTACTCGTGGAAGGGCATCGCCGGCATGCGCAACAGTGGCGGCCTGATCTCGTTCGAGGTCGCGGCCGCGGTGCACGGCGTCTACGCAGAGGGAGCCGACATCTACGGTGCACGCGGGCACATCAAGATCCGCACTGCCTTCCCGTTCTTCAAACACGCCAGTGAGGTCGAGGTCCACGTCGACGGCGACCCCGCCGGGCTCGTTCCTCACTTCGGCGACACCGATGCGTACAAACTGCAGGCCGATGACTTCGGCCGGGCGATCCTCGACGATCTGCCCGAGGACCCATCCCCACAGGATGGGGTGACCGCGGTTCGCTGGATCGAAGCCGTCGCCGAGTCGTCAGCACACGCCGGTCGCGAAGTCGCGCTATGAGTGCGATCGCCAATCTCGCCGAAGCCAATCGGCGCCTCGGCGCCTTCGCCCGGATCTTCCAGCGCTCGACCACCGATGAACTTGCCGAGGCGTTCGAAGCATTCGATCTCACTCAGCTTCAGCTCAACTTGTCGGCCCTCGGCCTACCGACCATACCTCCGGAGGATGCGCAACGACGGCTCGATCTCGGGGCGATCCGCCGCAGTTTCGTCGTCCGCGGGCGCGAGATCTGGGGCATCTCCGCCACCTACAACACTGCACACCCCGAGGCGAACGTCCGGCGAACGGCGACTCGCCAGGCCGCCCAATTCATTGCAGCACTGGCAGCGAGTGGCGCCACTGCGGCGACGCTCTGTAGCGGTTCGCGCGATTCGCGGAACATGTGGGGTCGGCATCCCGAGACGAGAACCAAGGCGGCCTGGAGCGACTTCCGCGAATCGCTCGACCTGCTGATCCCGGCCGCCCAGGAGGCACACGTTCTTCTCGCCGTCGAGCCGGAGCCGGCCAACACGGTGTCCGACGCCTGGCGAGCGCTTCGGCTGCTCGATGAGCTCGGTGCCGACGGCCAACAGATCGGGTTCATCCTCGATCCCGCCAATCTGATCAGCGACGTCGCTCCCGGTGACCGCGCCGCGACGCTCGAGCACGCCTTCGACGTTCTCGGCGAACGCACGATCTGTGTGCATGCGAAAGACACGGTTCCTTGGGCGAGGAGCCTCGAGGGTGACGGAGTTGTCGACTACGAGCTCGTGGCTCGCCTATACGCAATGCTGCCGCGCTCGGTAACACTGATCATCCAGGATGCCTCAGAGGCCGAACTCGCCCCTATCGCCGACATGCTGCGGGAGCGTCTGCTCGCGCACACCAACCACAGCAGCCAGGAGTAGCCCAAGTATGAGAGCTCGAGACCACGCTCACGAGTTCGCCGAAGAGCGTCGCGCCCACATCCTCGAGATCGTCAACGCCCGCGGACGAGTCCTGGTGACCGAACTCGCCGACCAACTGAGGGTCACGCAACCCACCATCCGCAAGGACATCTCCACACTCGACCAACAGGGCAAGTTGCGGCGTACCCACGGTGGCGCGCTGGCGGCCAAACCGTCGCACGAAATCCAGATCGACAGCCGGCGGAGTGCGAACGCCGAGGGTAAACGTCGCATCGCCAAAGCGTGCCTCTCGCTGATCAACCAGAACGACTCGATCTTCATCGACTCGGGCACCACCGGGCTCGCTATCGCAGAGGCTCTCGTCGAAGCAACCGATGCGGCGACCACAGCGGGACCGCGTTTCGGCGCAAGCTTGAACGTCCTGACCAACTCGGTTCCGGTCGCTCGCGCCTTGGCGAACGTCGGCAGCATTCGTCACGCTCTCCTGGGTGGCCAATACCGTCCCATAGCCGACAGCCTCGTGGGGCCGCTCGCGCTGCAGGCGGCGAAACAGTTCACCGTCAACCTCGCTTTCATCGGAGTCACCGGCATCTCTGGCAACCAGTTCAACGTCGCCGATCTCGCGGAGGCCGACGTGAAACGGGCGATGATCGAACGGGCGCATCGAGTCGTCGTTCCCATGGACAGCACCAAGACGGGACTGACCGACTTCGTCACGCTTTGTGACCTGAGCGACGTGAGTGCCCTCGTCACCGATGCTGAAGACCCCCGCCTCTCTGGCCTCTGCAAGTCACGAGGCGTCGACCTCATCGTCGCCCCGTAGCCCTGCTTGCGTCGGTCAGATCTGGCCGGGCCTGATGAGCCCGGTTTCGTAGGCGAGGACGACGAGCTGGGCTCGATCCCGTGCGGCGAACTTCGTCAGCAGGTGGCTGACGTGCGTCTTCGCGGTGGCGAGGCTCATGAACAGTTCGTCGGCGAGTTCGGCATTGGAGAGTCCTCGTCCGACAGTTGCGAGTACCTCGCGTTCGCGTCCGGTGAGTTGGTCGAGCCGGGGATCCGAGAGCGGTGCGATGGGTCGTGAGACGAAGTCTTCGATGAGTCGTCGGGTGATGCTCGGGGCGAGCAGAGCGTCGCCTCCAGCGACAACGCGGACTGCGGCGAGCAGGTCCTCGGGGAGCGTGTCTTTCAGGAGGAAACCCGAGGCTCCTGCTCGGAGCGCTTCGTGGACGTAGTCGTCGAGATCGAACGTCGTGAGTATCAAAATGCGAACCGACTTCAGTGCCGGGTCGGCGGTGATCAGGCGGGTGGCTTCGAGCCCATCCATCTCGGGCATGCGTATGTCCATCAGGATCACGTCAGGTCGCTCGGCTTTGACGACCTTCACCGCTTCGTAGCCATTCGCGGCTTCGCCGACGACCTCGATGCCGTCTTCGGAGCGGAGGAGCGCGAGGAACCCGCTACGAACGAGCGCTTGGTCGTCAGCGACGACGATTCGGATTGGTGAGCTCATTTGACATCTCCGACCGCAGCTGGGTCGAGGATCGCCGGGATGGGCGAGTACGCGGCGGATTCGCCGTCGGTGCGTATTCGTTTCAGGAGGCGCCGCAGATCGTTCAGGGCATCGCGGCTGATAGCGGAGATCAGTTCGAGGCTCTTGCGGGTCGCGGTGGGATCGGTCTCGACCATGTGTGATCCCGTTTCGGCTTCCTGCGCAATGGTGTGAATGGAGCGTGTGATGATCGTGCTGAGCTCGTCGGCGATACGAAGTCGTTGTGTGGTGATGACGAGCAGGGCGTGCCGAGCATGCGCGTCGGCGGTGCTCTCGCGCACTGCGAGATCGTTCGTGCGCCGTTGGCGGTCACGTCCTGCGACGTGCCCAGCGGTGGCCACTGCGGTGAAGATGATGCAGATCCAGACCGCTTCCGCCGCCGTGACTTCGCGAGGTTCGGACGAGGCGATGATCGCCAGCAGGGCGTAGGTCGCGATGAGAGCACCGACGCCCCGTCGTGCAGTCGCGTATCTCGCAACCGTGAACAGACTGATGTCGAGTGCGAACACGAGAATGCCGATCTTGTAGCCGCCGATGTTGAGGGAGATGCTCATCATCCAGATGGCGGCAAATGTGGCAGTCGGGTATCGGCGTCGTGCAGCGAGGGCGAGGCCGCATCCGAGTTTGAGCAGCCACGTCCACAGGGTTGTCGGGTTGTAGTGCGGCTCGACGGTCGGGTCGGCACCGAGGAGTTCGATCGCCGCGACCGCGGCCATCAGGCCCGCCAGCCCGAGATCCCACAACCCGGGCGGCAGCGGTGGCCGGGCCGGCGGCGTGCGAGAAACGAGTCCCCGATCAACCGCTGGAGTCGCGTCCGAGTCGTTGGCGATCGGGCCCGCGAAGTACGGGAGCGTGGCTTGCACGCGAAACCCGCCGCCGGGGCGTGGTCCCGAGCGGGCGTCACCTCCATACATCTGGGCGCGTTCGGCCATCCCGATGAGTCCCTGACCGCTGCCCGGGCTGCGGGGATCGAGTGCGGTCGTGGTTCCGCGCCCGTCGTCGTCGATGCACAGCTGCACATGGTCGTCAGTGACCGAGACGATCACGTTCGCCTGGGCTCGGCCGGCGTGGCGGACGACGTTGGTCAGCGCTTCTTGAACGATTCGATACGCCGCCAAGGAAACTCCGGCGGGCACGTCGTCGAGTGCGCCGGTGGTCGTGAGCGTGATCGGGACGCCTGCGGTACGGATCTGCTCGATGAGCACGCCCAGGTCGCTGAGCGCGGGCGCTTCCCCAGCGTCAGCCGATGCACCGCTGCGCATGACTTGGACGAGCCGCGCGAGCTCACCGGCGGCCGTATGGCCCGTGGTGCGGATCGCTTCCAACGCCAGTGCGGCCTGCGCGGGTTCACGGTCGATGAGGTGCACGCCGATGCCGGCCTGTACCGCGATCACACTCAACGAATGGGCGACGACATCGTGGAGCTCTTGGGCCATGCGGAGCCGTTCCTCGGCGGCCTGGAGGTCGGCTGTCTCGACTGCGGCGGCAACCCGTTCGATGGCTGCCTCGACCTCGAGCTCCTGCCGGGCTTGGCCTCGTCGCAGCATCCGCCCGAGCGCGAACCCGGCGGCGAGTAACACGGGGCCGGTGGCGGGCGCCGCGATGAGAACGGTGGCCCCGCACACCATCAATGCCAGGTACAGCGCCGCGATCATTGCGACACCACGCCACGCCAGCCTCGTCGGGAGGTACGCCGCGACACTGGCCAAGGCGATCACCACAGCGAAGAAGGCGATGCTGTCTCGATGTCTGCCGAGCTCGAGCGGCAACACCAGCACGACGCCGACAGCCAGCGTCGGCAACGGCCACCGTCGGCGCCCGATCAGTGACGCGCAGGCAGCGATCGTGATCGCCCAGCTCCACCAGCTGTCCGATTCGAAACGATGCGCATCGATGTCTTGGACATCGATTCGGGTGATCAACGCAACAATCGCGACGGCGACCATCGCACCGGCCACGGCGTAGTCCCACACAGACGCGCGAACGTCGCGCCGGCGAACGTGCAGGGGTTGCATCAACGGAACCTAGCCCCGTGCGACGCAACGCGCATCGGCCCACAGGATGAGATGAGGTGTACCTGTAGAACGACTCGCGATGCAGATGGTTCATCCGAGCCGGCCCGAACCACCGTCGCCCGCCCGATGCGCGTCCGACGTCGAACCCGCATGGTGGTGGACATGACCACGACAGCGATCCTCTCCCCACCGACTCCTGCCACGACGATCCGGCGATCCGCCGCGTGCGCCGTGGAGGCAACCAAGACCTACGGCGCACGCGACTCGATTGTCCACGCCATCGACGGGGTGAGCATCGCATTCGAGCCCGGCCGTTTCACCGCGATGATGGGACCGTCCGGTTCCGGTAAATCGACCCTGCTGCATTGCCTCGCCGGGCTCGACACGTTGACGTCGGGATCGGTCCGCATCGGCGATGTCGACCTCGCCGACCTGAGCGATAGGGAACTCACCCTGCTTCGCAGGGACAGCATCGGGTTCGTGTTCCAATCGTTCAACCTGATCCCCACCCTGAACGCGCTCGAGAACATCACCCTGCCGATGGCGCTCGCCCGGCGCAAACCCGACCAGGACTGGCTCGACCACGTCATCGACACCGTCGGACTCCGAACCCGGTTGGCGCACCGCCCATCGGAGCTGTCCGGCGGTCAGCAGCAACGCGTCGCCGTCGCCCGCGCCCTCGCCTCGCGCCCTGAGATCATCTTCGCCGACGAACCCACGGGCAACCTCGACTCCAGCGCCGGCGCCGAGATCCTCACCTTCCTCCGCAACGCTGTGCGCGAACTGGGCCAAACCGTCGTCATGGTCACCCACGACCCCACCGCAGCCGCGTACGCCGACCGCGCCGTGTTCCTCGCCGACGGACGCATCGTCGACGACCTCGCCGACCCCACAGCAATCAACGTCCTCGACCGCATGAAGAACCTCGGAAGCTGAACCTCATGATCGCCACCCTCACCCTGAAGCAGCTCGCCGCCAACAAGCTGCGACTGCTCGCCACGGCGTTCGCCGTCATCCTCGGCGTCGCGTTCCTCGCCGGCACCCTCATCCTGACCGACACCATCACAGGCACACTCAACAACGCCCTCGCCGAGGCCGATGCAGGCACCGATGCCTACGTCCGCGGTACCAGCGCACTCACCCTCGGCTACGGCGAAAGCGGACCACCACTCGATGCCACCCTGCTCGACACCATCCGCCGAACCAACGGCGTCGACCAGGCGAGCATCGAAGTGCTCGGATACGCCCAGATCCTCGACAAGCACAGCAAAGCCGTCGGATCCGTCAACACCGGCGTGCACGGCAGGAACTGGGTGACCGTCCCCGAACTCAACCCGTTCACGATCAGCTCCGGACGTGCCCCGGCGGGCCCGGACGAGATCGCCATCGACAAGCGTTCCGCCGATCTCGCCAACTTCCATGTCGGTGACCACACGACCGTGCTGTCGACGCGTGAACCCCGTCAAGCAACCATCGTAGGAATCGTCCGGTTCGGCGCACTCGACACGCCCGGTGCGTCGTCGGTCGTGCTGTTCGAAGACGCCACCGCTCAAGCGGTGCTCAACGAACCGGGCGAGGTCGACGCGATCTCCGTCACCGCCCAGGACGGCGTCTCATCCGACACGCTCGTCGAGCGCCTTGCCCCGGTCGTTGGCGCCTCGAACGAGGTCATCTCCGGCGCGACGCTGACCACAGAGCACCAGGACCAGATCGGCAAGGACATCAGCCAGTTCGGCACGTTCCTCACGATCTTCGCCCTCATTGCACTGTTCGTCGGCGCGTTCATCATCAACAACACGTTCTCGATCATTGTCTCGCAACGGACCAAGGACATGGCGTTGCTCAGGGCAGTCGGCGCGACTGGGCGCCAGGTTCGCGCAGCGGTGCTTGCTGAAGCCGCGATCACCGGCCTCGTTGCGTCATCGGTCGGCGTGGTGGCTGGCATCGGTGTGGCCAAGGGGATCGAATCACTGCTGAGCGCGCTCGGTGCCGACATTCCGCTCGGCACCACCGTGATCACTCCGGCCACGGTGACGATCTCGGTCGCGGTGGGTTTCGTCATCACGGTTGTGTCAGCTGTGATGCCGGCGCGACGAGCATCGAAGGTCGCACCGATCGCTGCGTTGCGCGACATCGCACACGATCGCTCCGCAGTCTCGACGCGAAGGGTCCTCACCGGCACGGTGGTCACATCGCTCGCCGTCACGTCCCTGCTCGTCGGCCTCGGCGCGGCGAACGCCAAGATCGTCGGAGCCGGCGCTGCTGCGCTGTTCCTCGGTGTCTCCGTACTCGGACCGGTGCTCGCCCGTCCCGTCGGTGCCGCTCTCGGCGCGCTGATCGCGAAACTGCGCGGCACTGCCGGCATGATCGCTCGACAGAACGCGATGCGCAACCCGAAGCGCACCGCGCGAACGGCATCGTCACTGATGATCGGTGTCGCCCTCGTCAGCTTCCTCACGATCTTTGCTGCCTCGGTCAAATCATCGGGTGCCGCGGCCTTCCGCGACGACTTCCGCGGCAACACGATCGTCGACTCCGGCGCCGTCGACAGCAACGGCGGGTTCAGCCCTCAATTGGCCGCCGACCTCATCACGCAACCTGGCGTCCGTACCATTTCCGAGCAACGCGACGCCGTCGTCGAGACCAACGGCAGCCCCGACGTACTGAGCGCACTCGACACCACCACGATCGGCACGCTGTTCGATTTCGGACACATCACGGGCAGCCTCGGCCAGCTTGCAGCTGATGGCATCGCCGTCGAAGCAGAAACCGGTCCCCACCCCGTCCAGCTCGGCGACGCCCGAACGATCACCTTTCCCACCGGGCCAGTCACATTCACAGTCCGGGCCATCTACGCAAGCCGGCCCGCATTCGTCGGTGACCAGTTCGTGGACCTCAGCGCATTCGAGGCGAACCTGCCCGTAGACATCGACTCGCGCATCTACGTCGATGCCGAGGACCTCACCGTCGTGGACCGTGCCGCCGCGAGTTACCCGACAGCCAAGGTGCTCGGAACGGAAGCGTTCATCGACCTACAGAACGGCGTCATCGACACCATCCTCACGCTGGTCTACGCCCTCCTCGGCTTGGCTGTGCTCATCGCCCTCCTCGGCATCGCCAACACCCTGGCGCTGTCGATCCACGAACGCAAGCGGGAACTCGGCCTGCTCCGCGCCGTCGGCATGAGTCGTGCCCAGGTCCGCTCGTCGGTCCGCTGGGAAGCAGCGATCATCGCGGTGTTCGGCACACTCCTCGGACTGGCCACCGGAACGTTCCTCGGATGGGCGATGGTCCAGGCAATCGCCGACCAAGGCATCGATCGACTCGTCATCCCAGCACAGCCGCTCGTCATCGTCGCGGCAATCGCCGCGCTCGCCGCGGTCGGAGCGGCAGTCATGCCGGCCAGGCGCGCCGCCCGCATCGACATCCTCACAGCGGTCGCAACCGGATGACCACAACAGGCTGCTGATACCGTGCGGCGATGCATCGGTTGGTTGAGCGGTGAAGGCTGCAGTCTGCGAAAGATACGGGCCGCCGGAGGTCGTGCAGGTCAGGGAGGTTCCGAAGCCCGTCCCGGCGGACGGCGAGGTGCTGATCCAGGCCTTTGCCACCACGGTCAATTCCGGCGACACCCGGGTGAGGGCGCTGCGCGTCCCACGCGGACTGAGGCTGCTGATGCGTTTGAAGCTCGGCTTCGCCAAACCAAAGCAGTCCATCCTCGGCTTCGAGCTTGCCGGGCAGGTCGAGGCGGTGGGCAGCGCTGTCACCCTCTTCCGGGTAGGCGACCGGGTGATCGTCTCGCGCGGGTTCGACTTCGGCTGCCACGCCGAATACGTGACCGTGGCCGAACAGGGAGCGATCGCCAAGATCCCCGACAACATGAGCTATCAGGATGCCGTGGCTCTCTGTTTCGGCGGCACGACGGCGCTGACCTTCTTCCGGCTGGGCAAGCTCGCCGCTGGCGAAGCGGTGCTGATCAACGGCGCCTCCGGTGCGGTCGGCACGATGGCTGTGCAACTCGCCAAGCATCTCGGCGCCGAGGTAACTGGCGTGTGCAGTGGCGCCAACGCGGAACTGGTCAGAGGGCTCGGGGCCGACCACGTCATCGACTACAAGACCGAAGATTTCACGGGCAACGGGCAGCGCTACGACGTGATCATGGACAATCACGGCAACGCGCCCTACGCGCGGGTCAAGGCCTCGCTCAAACCAGGCGGCCGGTTCCTGATGGTCATCGGCAATCTCTGGCAGATGCTCGCCGCGTCGCGGCAGAAGGCCACGATCAGCGCCAGCACCAAGGATTCAGCAATGACCGCCGACGGCTACCGAAACCTCATGTCGCTGGCCGAGCAGGGAGTGCTGAAGCCGGTGATCGATACGGTCCTCCCGTTCGCGCAGATCGTCGAGGCGCATCGCCGTGTCGATGGCGGCCACAAGGTCGGAAGCGTTGTGCTCACGTTCGGGCAGGACGACTGAGCCACACGCCCGATCGACCACCACGCCGCCAACACCGTGAGTCGGATTCCGACTCGGCCGTCAGGCGCTCGTCGTGACGAGGTCGGCGTAGCGGTCGATGTACAGGGTCCATCCGGCGTCATCGTCGACACCATCGCGGACGCCCTCCCAGCCGGGCCCATGCCGTTCGATGTTGCGGTGCTCGAGTTCCAGCCGGGTGCGCTGCGGGGTCTCGGCGACGAACCGGATCTCGACTTCGCTGGTGTGGTCGTGGTCCGTCTCGATCTGCCAGTACGGGCTGATGTCCCAGCTGACGACGAGTCGGTCCGGCGGCTCGAACGCCAGGACTCGAGCCCAACGGCATTCGCTGCCGTCGGCGCCGCGGTCGTAGATGTGTCCGCCGACGTGCGGTTCGAACACCGTCTCGGCGATCGGGACGGTGAGAAGGTTGTGCTCGGGTGGTTTGAAGTCGCCGAACCGTCCGGTGAACACGGCGAACGCCTGCTCGATCGGCGCGTCGACGATGACCGATCGGCGGACGACTGCGGTGTCGGGCTGGTTCATGGGGTCTCCTTGTTCGAATCGTCGATGACGCCTTGGTAGCGGGTGAGGGCCCGGGTGCATGGCTGGTTACCGCGTCTCGGGCGCAGTGAACCTGAGCCACGCTTGGAAGCCGCCAACGAGGTCGGTCGTCCGGTGCAGTCCGACGTCGCGAAGCAACGCGGCGGCAAGGCTGGATTGGTAGCCCTCGTTGCAGACGATCACGATGCGAGTGTCATAGTCGGCGATTTCGCAGACGCGGTGCTCGCAGACCGGGTCGAGTCGCCATTCCAGGACGTTGCGGTCGATGACGATCGCTCCAGGAAGCTCGCCGTCCCGCGTGCGTTGTTCGATGGGGCGAATGTCAACGATCACCGCGCCGGCCCTGCGCTCGGCTTCGAGCTCCTCCGGTTCGACTCGGTCCAGGCGAGCGCGGGCGACTGCGAGGATCTCTTCGATCGAGCGCGTGTAGCGGCCCGGGTCGTTCATCGCGGATGGGTCTCGTACATGCGCACAGCGACGACTGCGCCGGAGATGGCGGTGAGCACAGCGACGGCGTAGATCGCTGCCGGGATCGAGATGAGGTCGGCGAGGATCCCGGCGAGGAGTGCGCCGACGGCGAAACCGCCATCGCGCCACAGCCGATAGATCCCGACGGATCGGGCTCGCCATGTGGGGTGGGCGACGTCACCGATCGCCGCGAGCAGCGTCGGGTAGACCATCGCGGTACCGGCGCCAAGCACCATCGCACCTGCCGCCCACGCCGCGAAACTGCCCGTCGCGGCGATCCAGGCGATGGCGACGGCCTGGGTGAGCATGCCGCCGACGATCAAGGGTTTGCGGCCGACGCGGTCTGACAGCCCGCCGGTGTACAGCTGGCCAAGGCCCCACACGGCCGGGTAGAGCGCGGCGAGCACACCGACCCGTTCGATCGACATCCCGGTGTTGGCGAAGAAGATCGGGAACAGGCCCCACGCAAGCCCGTCGTTGAGGTTGTTGACCAGGCCGGCCTGCGAGCACGACGACAGTGCCTTGTCGGTGAAGGAGGTGAGTCGGAAGATCTCGGAGGTGGTCAGTGTGGCGTGGTGGGAGTCGTTGATGGTGACGTGGTTGGCGGCTTCGTAGCGGGCATGGCCGCGCGTCTCTCGCACGAAGAACACCGACAAACCGAGTCCGAGACCGGCGTACGCGATACCGAGGAAGAACGGTTCGGGGCGTAGTCCGGCGTGTTGGGCGATGTAACCGGTCGCCAGCGCAGTGATTGCGACGGCTCCGTAGCCGGCGGCTTCGTTCATCCCCATGGCGAAGCCGCGTCGGGCGGGGCCGACGAGGTCGATCTTCATGATCACGGTCGTCGACCAGGTGAGTCCTTGGTTGACGCCGAGCAGGACGTTGGCGAATACCACCCATCCCCAGCTCGGCGCCCAGATCAGCAGCAGCGGGACGGGGATGGCGATGATCCACCCGGCGACCAACACCGGTTTGCGGCCATACCGATCGGAGAGCGTGCCGGCGAAGAAGTTTGTCGCCGCCTTCACCGAGCCGAACGCAACGATGAACGTGAGCGTCGCGGTGAAAGCCGTGAGCCCGAACTCCTGCTTGGCGAGCAGCGGGAGCACGGTTCGTTCCTGGCCGATCATGCCACCGACGAGTGCGTTGACGCCGACGAGGAGGGAGAACTGAGCGAGGTTCTCGTGCAGGCCGAGCCGCAACGACGACTCGGTGTTCTCCGCAGGGGTGGTGGGTGCGCTCATCGCCCGCTCTGCAGCGGCGTTCGTGTCGCTGTCGACCATGTGTCGGGTCCGCCGTCGAGGACGGCCAGATCGCTGTGATCCTTCGCGGCGAGGAGGCTCGCTGCGGTCATGGCGCGTTCGCCGTGGCCGCACACCAGTGTCAATGCGCCGGCGGGCAGGTCGGCGGTGGCGATCGAACCGAGTTCGATGTTGGTTGCTCCGGGCATGTGCCCGGTTGCGTATTCGTTGGCTTGGCGGACGTCGACCACGCGTCCTGCCATGGCGTTGGGGCCGACGAGTGGGATTGTGGCGACTGGCCGGCCCGATGCTGTCCATGCATCGATGCCGCCAGCGAGCTCCCCGACGAAGCGCTCGTGGCCGACGTCGAGGCACTGTCGTACCAGCTCGTCGCGGTCCTGGGACTCGTCGACGATGAACGCGATTGGACTGTCCGGCTCGACCAACCAGCCGAGCCAGCTGGCGAACACTGAACGCAACGTGTTCGACATGGAGCCGGTGACATGACCCGCGGCGAACGCCGCGGTCGAGCGGACATCGACCACCACGCCACCGCCCGCCAGGTGGCGCTCGACCTGATCTGGATCCAGTAGGGCGAGGAGTGGAACGGTGTCGTAGCGGCGGGGTCCGAGGCGGTTGAGTTCGGGGAGGCGAGCGAAGTAGGTGGGAAATGTGCCGAACCCGCCGAGCAATTGCGTCACGAATTGGTCCTCGTCGGTGATCGCGAACAACTCATTCCCGGCGCGTTCATCCCCGAGCGTGGTGGTGCGCTGCGACGATCCCGGCGCGGAGCAGAACGAACCAGCACCATGCGTCGGGAACACTCTCACGTCGTCGGCGAGGTCATCGAAGCGCCGGAGGGACCAGAACATGTCGTGGGCCAATGGGTCTGCGAGTTCCGGGCCACACAGGTCCGTGCGCCCGATCGCGCCGACCATCAACGACCCGCCGGAGAACAACGCGACCGAATCACCGGCGCTCTGGAGAACGTAGGCGCAATGATCGGGCGTGTGACCGGGTGTGGCCAGCGCGACCATCCGCATGCCGCCTCCAAGCTCGATCGACGCACCGTCGACGAGCGCACGATGTGGTGTCTCGAGACGGGACGCAGTTGGCGCGACGAACGTAGCGCCAACGCGTGCGGCGAGTGCGGGGCTGCCCGTCACATAGTCGGCATGGGAGTGGGTGTCGAACGTCCACGCGATACGCGCCCCGAGGTGCGCGGCAAGCGCCTCGTGCGCGGTCGGGAATCGGGGTGGATCGACCAGCGCGACCGCTCCCTCGCCGAGGTCGATGAGGTACGACGAGTGCCCGAGGCCCTCATCGACGAAGTCGTAGATCTTCATCCGCC
>JAYVFI010000058.1:0-20451 GCA_043773365.1 Ilumatobacteraceae bacterium | reverse complement strand
TGACGTAGTCCTTCGGGAGGAACGCATCGGTCGGCACGTCGAGTTTGATCTCGGACGGCGGCTTGATCGGCTCGCCCTTCATCTCGGCCACCGCCTCGGTCACCATCTGGCAGTAGAGGTCGTAGCCGACCGCCGCGATGTGCCCCGACTGGGCCTGCCCGAGCAGGTTTCCGGCGCCGCGGATCTCCAGGTCGCGCATCGCGATCTTGAAACCTGACCCGAGTTCAGTGGTCTCGCCGATCGTCTTGAGGCGCTCGTAGGCCTCCTCGGAGAGGACTCGATCGACGGGATGGAAGAGATATGCATAGGCCCGCGAACCGGATCGGCCGACCCTGCCACGCAACTGATGCATCTGCCCGAGACCGAGCAGATCGGAGCGTTCGACCACGAGCGTGTTGACCGTCGGCATGTCGATCCCCGACTCGATGATCGTGGTGCAGACGAGGACGTCGTACCTGCCTTCCCAGAAGTCGACGACGACCTGTTCGAGGGTTCCTTCATCGAGTCGGCCGTGGGCGACCGCAATCCGGGCTTCCGGCACCAACTGCCGGAGCCGGGCTGCTGCCGTGTCGATCGACTGAACCCGGTTGTGGACCCAGAACACCTGCCCCTCACGGAGCAGTTCACGCCGAATCGCCTCGACGGCGACGCGTTCGTCGTACTCGCCGACGAATGTCAAGATCGGTTGCCGGTCGGCGGGCGGTGTCTGGAGCAGCGACAGGTCACGAATCCCGACCAGTGACATCTCGAGCGTTCGAGGAATCGGGGTCGCCGAGAGCGTGAGGATGTCGACGTTGTGCTTGAGCTTCTTGATCTGTTCCTTGTGTTGGACGCCGAACCGCTGCTCTTCGTCGACGACGAGCAGCCCGAGGTCTTTGAACTTGATGTCTGCCGCAAGCAATCGGTGGGTTCCGATCACACAATCGACTTCGCCGGTCTTGAGGCCTTCCATCACCTGTTTGGCCTGGGCATTGGTCAAGAACCGTGACAGCACTTCGACACGGATCGGATAACCCGCGAACCGATCGGCGAACGTGTTGCCGTGTTGGCTGGCGAGCAGCGTCGTGGGTGCCAGCACGGCGACCTGCTTGCCATCTTGGATCGCCTTGAACGCGGCTCGGATGGCGACTTCGGTCTTCCCGAACCCGACGTCACCACAGATCAGTCGATCCATCGGGAACGGACGTTCCATGTCGGCTTTGATCTCTTCGATCGCGGTTCGCTGGTCCGGCGTCTCGACGTACGGAAAGGCGTCCTCCATCTCGTGTTGCCATGGAGTGTCCTGCCCGAATGCGTGCCCGACGGCGTTGACACGCTTCTGGTACAACACGACGAGTTCCTGGGCAATCTCGCGGACGGCCGACTTGACCTTGCCCTTGGCCTTGGCGAAGTCGCTGCCGCCGAGCCGGTGCAGGACTGGCGCTTCGCCGCCGACGTACTGACGCAGCGTGTCGATCTGGTCGGATGGGACATAGAGCTTGTCGCCACCCTTGTAAGCAACGAGCAGGTAGTCGCGCTCGACGCCACCGATCGTGCGTTTGACCATGCCTTCGTACTTGCCGCAGCCGTGCATGTGATGGACGACGTAGTTGCCCGGCTTGAGATCCTGGAACGTTGTGGTTCCTTCGCGCTTGCGCGGCCGGGCTTTGCGATGGGCACGTCGCCGACCGGTCAGGTCGGACTCGGCGACGATCGCGACCTTGGCATTCGGAAGTGTGCAGCCCCGGTGGAGCGGGGCGACGACGACCCGGCCGCCCGGCCGGGTCAGGTCGCCCCCCGAGCCATCGCCGTTGTCGACGACCGGGAACTCGAGCCCATGGCCGAGCAGCAGCTCGCGCAGGCGCGTGGCAGAGCCGGAACCATCGGCGGCAACCACGACTCGATATCCCTGACTGATCAACTGGGCGAGTCGGTCGGTCAGCCCCGTCCCGTCTCCACCGATCGGCCCCCACCCGGAAGCCGAGACGGTGGGGGTGTCCGGTGTTTCGGGCGTCGAATCGATCGTCCAGAACGCTCCGACGTCTGCCAGCAGGTGATCGGGGTCGGCGTGCAGGCGAGGAAACTCCTTGTCGGGGTCACGCGCCCATGTCGACGCCAGAGCTTTGGCGAGATCGGCCTCTTCTGCGAGCAGCTCGGTCGCCCGGTCGCGCATCCGGCGTGGCTCGATCAGGATCACCTTGGCACTCGGCGGAAGCACGTCGGTGATCAACAGGTCTCGGTCGACCAGCCACGGGACCCATGACTCCATGCCCTCGAAGTGGGTCCCCTCGGCAAGCCGTTCCCATTGCTCGCGTCCCCACGGTTCGGTTGCGACCAGCGCGGCAGCCCGCTCGCGCACCTCCTCGCTGGAGGTGAGTTCGCGGGCCGGAAAGATCGTCACCTCGGTCAGATCGGTGATCGAACGCTGGTCGTTGACGCCAAAGGTCGTGAGACGATCGACCTCATCGCCCCAGAGGTCGATTCGGATCGGGGCATCGGCAGTTGACGGGTAGACATCGACGATCGCCCCGCGTCGAGCAAACTCGCCGCGGTGTTCGACCAACTCCTCGCGTCGATACCCGAACTCGACGAGTTGGGCGGCCAGGCGGTCAGGGTCGATGATCGCGTTCGGTCGGACCACGATCGGCTCGACATCGACGGCCCCCGGTCCGAGTTTCTGGAGAAGTGCCCTGACGCCTGCCACGATGACCTGCGGGCAACGTTCGCTGTTGCGCAGCCGCCAGAGCACTTCGAGTCGTTGCCCCATCGTGTCGACTGCAGGGCTGACCCGTTCGAACGGCAGCGTTTCCCAAGCCGGGAAGTGGGCGACGGCGCCGTCCGGAAGGAACTGGCACAGGTCGTCGTACATCTGCCCGGCCATTGCCCCGGTCGGGCACGCCACGACGAGCGGCTTCTTGTTCGAGAGTTGTGCCAGGGCGGCGATCGAGATCGGTCGTGCGACCTCGACGATCGCCAGGCGGGCGCTCGGCTCACCCAATGCTCGCGTGACGCCTGGCTCGTCGCGCAGCAGCGGCGCGAGATCGCGCAGCTCAGCGGGCATTGAACTGGCGCATCGCGGCGTCGACGCCCTCGGTGATGATCATCTCGACGGCATCGGCCGCCTCGCCAACGGCGACATCGAGTAGCCGTCGCTCACTGGCCGGCACCCTATTGAGCACATGGCCCGCACCGTGGTCTTTGTGGGCTGGCTTGCCGACGCCGATCCGGACTCGCAGGTAATCCTGCGACTTGAGGTGCTGGGTGATGCTGCGCAGGCCGTTGTGGCCCGCCAGCCCGCCGCCCTGCTTGACCTTCAGCGCTCCGGGTTCGAGATCGAGTTCGTCCTGGACCACGATGATCTGCTCGGGTCTTTCGATCCGATACCGCCGAACCAATGCGGAGACGGCCTGGCCCGACTCGTTCATGAACGTCAGCGGTAACGCCAGCACGACACGTCGTGAGCCGATTCGGGCTTCGCCGGCGAGGGCGTTGTCGCGACCTGATTTCAATCGAACCGCGTGGCGTTCGGCCAACAATCGGACCGACTCTTCGCCGACGTTGTGGCGCGTCCTGGCGTACTGCGCCCCCGGGTTCCCGAGCCCGACCACGAGCCAATCGGACGGGGTCCCTTTGCCGGTACGCCGGTCGAACAGACCCATCAGTACACCAATATCAGGGTGACCTGAGGAGGCGAAGAATCACTCGGCTTCGTCGCCGGCGGCCTCGCCAGCGTCGGCGCTCTCTGCGGCGCCTTCACCGGCCTCGGCCGGCTCCTCCTCCTCCTCATGGGAGAGCAGCACGGTTGCCACGGGCAACGACGGGTCACCGGTCGGCACGACACCGGCCGGAAAGGTCAGGTCGCCGAGCGTGATCACCGAATCAGGGGTCATGTCGGTGATGTCGATCACGATCTCGTCGGGGATGTTGCGAGGGGTCGTGCGGACTTCGATCGTGTCGACAGCCGGGTCGACCATGCCCTTGGCCTGCAGCACGGCGAGCGCCTCGCCCTCGAGCCGGACCGGGATCGAAACGGTGATGTCCTCGTTCAAGTTGACGTGCAGAAAGTCGACGTGTTGCACGTTGCGGCGGACCGGATGCCGTTGGAGCTGCTTGACGACTGCCGGATACACCTTGCCGTCGACGCTGAGGTCGAGCACGGTGTTCAAGCCGGCAGATCCGGACAGGGCCTTGCGTAGATCGCGGCGAACCACCGTGACGCTCAGCGGCGTGATGCCTTGGCCGTAGACGATCGCCGGGATCAGATCCTCGGTGCGCAGGCGGCGCGATTCCGGGCTGCCAGTTGAGCGGCCGGTGTTGGCGGTTAGAAGAGTTGCAGACATGTGCGATCAGCCTCAAGAGAGAGTTACGAGCAGCCAGCAATGCTACCGGCGTCAGGCCAGGTTTTCGCCGCCGAAGATTTCGCTGACACTCGTGTCGTCGAACACGGCGGAGAGCGCTTCGGCGATGATTTCTGCGACCGAGAGCACCTCGATCTGGGGAATCTGCTTCTCCGGGGGCAACGGCAGCGTGTTGGTCAAGACGATCCGCGACAGCCGGGAGTTCTTGAGCCGCTCGACCGCCGGGCCGGAGAGGACACCGTGCGTCGCCATCGCCCAGACCTCGGTGGCACCGCGATCCAGCAGGATGTCGGCAGCAGACACGATCGTTCCCCCGGTGTCGATCATGTCGTCGGTCAGCACGCACAGACGGCCCTTGACCTCGCCGATCACTTCTTTGGCCTCGACGACGTTGGCTTGGCCCTTCGGCCGTCGCTTGTAGATGAAAGCGATGTCGGCGTCACAGTCGTGCAGGTGCTGAGCCATCCGTTCGGCGACCTTGATCCGGCCGGAATCGGGGGAGACGATCACCGGGGAGTCGGGTGCGTGCCTGCGGATGTAGTCTTCGAGCACCGGCGCTGCGGTGAGATGGTCGACCGGTCCTTCGAAGAATCCCTGGATCTGCCCGGAGTGGAGGTCGATCGAGATCATCCGCTTGGCGCCGGCGGCCTTGAACATGTCGGCGACCAACCGAGCGGTGATCGGCTCTCGACCCTCTGCCTTGCGGTCTTGGCGGGCATACCCGTAGAACGGGCAGACCGCCGTGATCCGCTTGGCCGACGCCCGGTAGGCGGCGTCGATCATGATCAGTTGTTCCATGATCGAGTCGTTGACCGAGCGGCCGTCGATCCCGAAGTGGCTCTGCATCACGAACACGTCGCTGCCGCGGACGCTTTCCGCGAAGCGAGGTCGAATTTCGCCGTTGGCGAACTCCACGATGTTCGGATCACCAAGCCCCTGCCCGAGGTATGAGGCAACTTCCTCGGCGAGCGCCATGTGCGTTCGACCCGAGTAGATCGCGAGTTTCTTGGTGGTGACCTTCTCCATGAATGGGTGCCCCTCCCGGGCGCAATCGCTTGCCGATGATTCAGTCGGCGGCCGGTGCAGTGTAGAACGCGCCAGTGACGGTGCCGGAAACCACAGCAGAACCGGCTGGCAGGTGGGCGAAAGGACCGACGTCGGCGTGGTCGCCGATTTCGGCGTCGGCGCCGACTGTTTGGCGCACCCTGCAGCCGCGGCCGACGGCGCAACTGTCGAGTTGGGTGTTGGGCCCGAGGTCGGTGCCGTCGCCGATTACCGTGTCGCCATGCAGAATCGTGCCTGGATAGATCGTGATGTCCCGGCCGAGGGTGACCGTGACATCGATGAAGGTCTGACGCGGGTCGAGCATCGTGACGCCGTTGAGCAGCCAGCGTCGGTTGGTGCGATTGCGGAACTCCCGCTCGGCGAGGGCGAGTTGCCATCGGTCGTTGACGCCCTGCGTTTCCGTCACCGGCGCCTGCACGCAACCGACACGGTGACCCATCGAGGCCAGCCCGCCGATCACGTCGGTGAGGTAGAACTCACCTTGAGCGTTGTCGGTGTTGAGATTGCGCAGCGCCGGCCCGAGCAGGTCGCGCCGGAATGCGTAGATGCTCGTGCAGACCTCGTGCACATCGAGTTCGTCGGGCGAGCCGTCGCGTTGCTCGACGATTCGCAGGACGCGACCGTCGGAGGCACGGATCACTCGGCCGTAGCCGGTCGGGTCGGCCATCACGCTCGTCAGGATCGTCGCCGCGTTCGAATTGGCGACGTGGGTCGCCACGAGTTCGTCGAGCGTGTCGGCTGCCAGCAGAGGAGTGTCACCTGGGAGGACGACGACGATCGCGTCTTCGTCGTCGTAGTCGTCGCCGGTCAGCGCCGTCATGCCGGTGGCGGCTGCGTCGCCTGTTCCGCGCTGGTGGATCTGCTCGACGAAGGCCACGTTTGCCCAGGCGGGCGAGAGTTCCTGAACCTTCTTGGCCACCAACTCCGCCCCGTGACCGACCACGACGGCGGTCCGAGCCGGGTGCAGTTTTTCGAGTGCATGGATCACGTGCAGCACCATCGGTCGACCGCAGATCCGATGCAGCGGCTTGGGCCGATCCGACCGCATGCGGGTTCCAGCCCCGGCTGCGAGCACGATGACGGAAACACTCATGGTTCCGGGGAGAGGGCTCGAACCCCTATAGGCGGCTCCAAAAACCGCTGTCCTACCATTGAACGACCCCGGACGGTGGACGACCCGCCTTGACGAGCCGCGTCAGCCACACGGTAGCGCCGAGGCCTGGTGTCGCGGACGTTTGTCGTGTGTTCTCGTCGATCTTCTGTCAACGAAAACGGACCTATTCGGATTGCGAGGTTCCGACTGGCGAAATCGACGGTAGCGTTGCCCGCCTTATGGGTTCGCTTGTCAAGAAGCGTCGCAAGCGCATGCGGAAGAAGAAGCACAAGAAAATGCTTCGCCGCACGCGTCACCAGCGTCGCAAGTAGTTCAATCAACTGTCCGACTGCCGGGCGACCCGTTCCCGACCTCCGCTGACCGATCCTCGGATCCATCAGCGGCTGATCGCACGGTCCGCGCGGCGATGATCTCGGCGCCCTCGTTGCTCAGTGCGGCGAGGGCGTTGCTGTGTTCGCCGTCGACGAACCAGGTCGCTCCACTTCCAGCGAGGACTGGTGTTCGACCGCATGCCTGGGCGATCCGGTCGCGCCAATCCGCCAACTCGGGAACGAGACGAATCGCGGCTGGTTCCAGATCGTTCGGTCCGTCAGCGGTCGGCCCACCGAGCTCGTCCCAGCATCGGTAGGCGGCGGGCGTGCTCACGGTCAGCGGCGGGATCACGAGTGTGACGAGTTGTTCGACGAACGGCATCGGATCGATCATCTCCCCGATTCCTCTGACGCGGGCGCGGCCACCGATCAGGCAGAACGAGACGTCGGCTCCGAGTCGGCTGGCGGCTTCGAGGTCGTTGAAACCTGTCCACCGAAGGATCGCCGCAGCGTCGCTGGAGCCACCACCGAGGCCCCCGCCGTGCGGGATCTGCTTGTCGATCGAGACGTGCGCCCTTCGCCCCACCAACCGAAGCGCCTTGGCGACGAGGTTGGAGTCGTCGAGTGGCATGCCGACGGCGTACCTGCCGGTAGCCGAGAGGCCGCTGCCCGAGCTGTCGATGAGGAGCTTGTCGCACAGCGAGAGGCTGACCATTTCAGCATCGATCAGGTGGTAGCCGTCGTTGCGGACGCCGGTGATCCGCAGGCTCAAGGTGAGTTTGGCGGGGGCGAGGACTGTCTCAATCATGATCGGGTGCCGGCGAGGCGTCGGTGAGGCGGCACCATGCTGCCAAATCGAGTTCTTCGGGCCGCGCCTGCGGTGACACGTGAGCGGTCTCGAATTGCTCGGCGGTGACGGTGCTCGCCAGCGAACGGCGCAACATCTTCCGGCGTTGCCCGAACGCGGTCTTGACGAGTTCGAAGAGTCGCGCCCTGTCGGTCGCAGGTTGCTCACCTCGCGTGATTCGAACGAGGGCAGATTCCACATTCGGTCGCGGCACGAACACGGACGCCGGCACGAAGCCGACGACTCGTGCCGAACCCCAATACGCGACTTTGACGCTGACCGCGCCGTACTGCTTCGAGCCTGCTGGGGCGGCGAATCGTTCAGCGACCTCGCGCTGGACCATCACCAACATCGAACTGATCGCAGGGACGTCGTCGAGCAGGTCGCACACGAGTGGCGTGGCGACGTTGTACGGCAGATTGGCGACGAGCGTCCAGTCGTCGTGATCCGCAAGCAACGTTCCCCAATCCAGCGTCGTGGCGTCGGCCTCGACCACCTCGACGTTGGGGAGCTGCCCGACGATCTCGCGCAACTTCGTGACGATGCCTCGATCGACCTCGACGGCGAGCACCCTGGCGCCGGTTTCGGCGAGCGCCAAGGTCAACGATCCCAATCCGGCCCCGATCTCGACAACATGGCTCGGGGCGCTCAATTCGGCGAGTGAAGCGATCTTGCGAACCGTGTTCGGGTCGGCCACGAAGTTCTGACCCAGCTCACGACGTGGCGCCAGCCCGCCGTCGCCGAGAAGCTCGTGAATCCGTGTGCGCGAGTGGGTCACCAGGTGATCGAGACCGGGATCGGGGCATCGGTGAGGTCGCCGATCTCGACGAACGCGTCCGGGTGGAGTACCACGTCGTCTTTTGGCGCGACGCCACCGACGGAGGCGATGCACGTCACGCTGCGGCTGTTGTCGAGATTCGTCACCGTGATCTGGCTGCCGAACGGGACGCCGAATGCCTGACATGTCGTGACGTCTGGGATGTCGCGCCGGAATGACGCGGTACCGTCGATCGCGACCTGTGGTCGGGGGATCGCGATCGTGGCGGGATCGCTGGCATTCTCGCCGCTTTCGCCATCGAGGTAGGCGACGGGCGTCGTGCCCATCACGTCGGCCGCCGATGAATCGCTGGCGGCGCGGCTCGTGCCGGACACGTCGTCGGCTGACCGCGCCCCCACGACAGATCCGACCACCGTGCCGACCACGGTGCCGCCATCGGCACCGTCCCGGCCGGCACGGTCGTTGTCGAACAAGAACAGTGAAGGTACTGCGATCACGGTGATCGCCGCAGCCAATGCGACCCGGCGTCTTTGGGCGTAGTCCTGGTTCATCGTGGTTTCAGCGTTTCGGTTGCTGCCATTGTGGCTCGTGGGCCGCCGATATGGTCAGCACCCGGTCGACCCGGATACCCAGGCTATATGCCGAGCCGAGAGGTTCGTGGGCGAATGCCTGGGAACGCTCTGCGCCCGTTGTCCGCCGTCGCGGTGGCGATCGTTTCGAGCTTGGTGTCGCGGAGGTCGGCAATGAATTGGGCGACGGCAGGAACCCAAGCCGGCTGATTGATCCTGCCGCGATGGGGCACGGGAGCGAGATACGGGGCGTCGGTCTCGATCAACATGCGGTCGATCGGCACCATCCGGGCTGCTGCGTGCAATCCATGCGCCGTCTTGAACGTGACGATGCCCGAGAAGCTCACAAACCCGCCGACATCGAGGCACTGCGCAGCTTCTTCCGGGCCCCCGGTGAAGCAGTGAAAGATCGTGTGGGCTGGAGTTCCTTCGGCGGCAAGCACGTCGAACGTGTCTGCCCAGGCATCCCTGGTGTGGATCACGAGCGGGAGTCGCTGCTCGTGAGCCAGTTGGATCTGAGCCGCAAACGCCTGCCGCTGGACATCGCGCGGCGAGTGCTCGTAGTAGTAGTCGAGCCCGGTTTCCCCGATTGCGACGACCTTCGGTTGGTCGATCAGATCGACGATCGACTCGACACCGTTGACGGCGTCATGGGGGTGCAGTCCGACGGTGGCCCACACGCTGTCGTGTTCGGCGGCAACGGCGATTGCCGCCAGCGATGTTGCCCGATCGCAGCCGACACTGACCATCGTGGTCACGCCGGCGTGACTGGCGGCCTCGATCGCAGCGGCTGTTCCCCCGGGCATCCGTTCGTCGTGAACGTGGCAGTGGCTGTCGAGAAACTCGATCATGTGGCGATGCGTGGAAACAGTGAATCACCTTTGGTGACGGTCAGCCCACCGGGGTACCCGCCCCATTGCGCCGCTTCCGGGAGGCGTTGCTCGGCGATGTCCGACGTGAACCCGATCCGTTCCCAGATCGCCTGGGCAGTCTGCGGGATCGCAGCGAAGGCCAGCACGGCGATGATCCGGAGCGCCTCGAGGGCATCACCCATCACGCCGTCGACCACCGCTCCCGGTTCGGTCTTCCACGGTTCGTTGGTCTCGAGGTAGGCGTTGGTGGCGCGGATCAGCGACCACGTCGCGTCGAGCGCCTTCGAGGGCGCGACGTTGTCCCACCCGGCTCTGGCGCCGGTGTATGCCGCCGCCGCCGCTTCGGCGAGCGGGCTGTCGGCGCGGGCCGCCGGTCCGACCCCACCGCACTTCTTTGCGACAACGGTCGCGATTCGAGCGGCCAGGTTGCCGAGGTTGTTGGCGAGGTCGGCGTTGTACTTGGCGACGAGACCCTCGTACGAGAAGTCGCCGTCGGAGCCGTACGCCGTTTCGGCGAGCACGTAGTAGCGGAACCCATCGACCCCGACGGTGTCGATCAGATCGAGCGGGTTGACCACGTTGCCGGTCGATTTGGCCATCTTCTCGCCGTCGACCAGCAGCCAACCCCCCACCGCCCAGCCCTTCGGTGGCTCGACGCCCGCACTCATCAACATCGCAGGCCAGTACACGCAATGATGGCGGATGATGTCCTTGCCGATCAGGTGGTAGTCGACCGGCCACCAATCCTTGTAGTCGTCGGAGTTGTTGCCGTATCCGACCGCGGCGAGGTAGTTGGTGAGCGCGTCGAACCACACGTAGGCGACGTGGGCGGGGTCCCAGGGGAGCGGAATTCCCCATGTCAGGCTGGTCCGGCTGACGGAGAAGTCACGGAGACCACCACGGATCAGACCGAGTGCCTCGTTGCCGCGGAACTCGGGTTTGATCGCGCCTGGGTGGGCGGCATACCAGTCGAGCAGGCGATCCTGGAAGCGACTCAGACGGAAGAAGTAGTTCTCTTCGTCGTACGTGTCGACCGGTCGTTTGTGGATCGGGCAGAGATCGCCGGGGAGCAGCTCGTCGTCGGTGTAGTACTCCTCGCAGGCCACGCAGTACTTGCCGCTGTAGGTCCCGAGTTCGATGTCGCCGGCGTCGTAGCAGCGTTGCAGCAACTCGACGACGGCCGCTTTGTGACGCGGCTCGGTGGTTCGAATGAAGTCGTCGTTGGCGATGTTGAGCTTGTCCCATGCATGCGCGAACTTGGGAGCGATCGAGTCGGTGAACGCCTTCGGATCGAGCCCTGCGGCATCGGCCGCCTGTTGGATCTTGAGCCCGTGTTCGTCGGTCCCGGTCAGGAATTTGACGTCGTGACCCAGCAGCCGGTTCCAACGCGTCAGGGCGTCGCCGACGATCGTCGTGTAGGCGTGCCCCAAGTGAGGTTCGGCGTTGACGTAGTAGATCGGTGTTGTGACGTAGAACCGGCTCACGCCAGGCACGCTACCCACCAGGCACGCGGATCCTGGCCGAGGTTCACGCCGCGTTGCGGCGGGCGGCGCGGCGAGTTCCGACTTCCAGACCGGCAGCGAACGTTCCGGCGGCCAAGGCTGTCGATGCGAAACCCGCCGCTGTTCGCCGAATCACGGTCTTCGTGCGCTGACTGAAGATCACGACCGGCCATCCGTGCACACGGGCGTGTCGTTCGAGCGTCGCGTCCGGGTTGACCGCCACCGGGTGACCGACCGCGCTCAGCATCGGAAGATCGCTCGCCGAGTCGCTGTACGCGTAGCACTGACCCAGATCGAGCCCCTCCCAGCGTGCGAGTTCCGTGATCGCTTCGACCTTGCCTTCTCCGTAGCAGAAGGGACCATCGAGTTCGCCGGTGTATGCGCCGTCTTTGACGGTGCCGACGGTGCCGATCCCACCGGTCATCCCGAGCGAGATCGCCAAGGGTTCGACGATTTCCTTGGGCGCCGCCGACACGATGTAGGTGGCGCGACCGGCGTGACGGTGGATGTCGACCAGACGTCTCGCTTCCGGGCGGATCTTGCCGAGCAAGGTCGGGAGCACGCGTTCGTTCAGCGCCAGGAGATCGTCCTGACGCTGACCGGTGACGAACGACAGGATTCGATCCCTGGCGGCGTCCGTGGTGCCGTCGTCGGCGCCCCAGAACTTGAACGCCATCGCAGTTGCAGCGTCACGCATCAGTTCGTGGGTCGGCATCATCTTCATCGATCGAGCGGCGATCGCCAGCGTGAACGCCGAGGAACCTGCGATCAAGGTGCGATCGAGGTCGAAAAAGGCCGCGCTTGGGCCGGTGCTGGCGACCGACACGTACTCGCTCATGATCGTGAGGGTAGCGATTCCGTCGCGATGGCGTCCTTCAACACGCCCAATTCGCAAGGTAGCAATCCTGATGACACCTTCGTCCCGGTTTGCGTCCCGGTTTACGTTCCAGGGTTGCGTTCAGGGGTTACAGCGAGAGCGCCAGCTCGTACACCAACTTCTTGGCAACGCCGAGTTGGTCGGCGACGGAGGCGACCGCGTCGCGTTTCGTCAGTCCGGCCGAGAGTCCGGAACGCAAGGCAGCAACGATCGTCTCGTCGTTGATCGGCGTTGTGTCGACGGGGGCCGCTCCGAGCACGATCACATACTCGCCGCGGGGCTCACCGATCTCGATCGTGGCGAGCGTGCCACGGTGCACCTCCTCGTAGAGCTTCGTCAGTTCGCGGCCCACGGCCAGCGGGCGATCGTCGCCGCACGCATTGCGCAGATCGGCCAGGGTTCGTGCGATTCGGTGGGGCGCCTCGTAGAGCACGACCGTGCGAGTTTCGGCGGCGATTTCTGCAAGCCGTTTGGTTCGGTCACGGCCGCTACGCGGGATGAACCCCTCGAAGACGAAGCGACCCGTCGGCAGGCCGCTGATCACCAGTCCCATCACAGCGGCAGCGGGGCCGGGTACGGCAGACACGTTGTAGCCGGCGTCGAGTGCGGCGCGCACGAGCCGTTCTCCCGGATCCGAGATACCTGGCGTGCCGGCGTCGGTGACAACTGCGACGTCGCGTCCATCTCCGAGCACGGCCAGCACCTCGTCGATCCGACTGAACTCGGTGTGCTCGTTGACCACTGCCAGACGCTCGGCCCGGATCCCTGCGTGTTGCAGGAGTCGTCCCGTACGGCGAGTGTCCTCGCAGCAAACGAGTGCGGCGCCGCTCAGGATCTCGGTGGCACGTGGCTGCAGATCTCCGAGATTTCCGATCGGGGTGGCGACCAGCCACAGCGTGCCGCCGCTGGTGGGTTCGCTCACGTGTCGGTGTCCCTGACCTCGATCACGTCACCAACGTGGAGGCCCCACCGGGAGAACGCTCCCGCTTCGGCTTCGATCACGAGACTCGCCCGCCACACCGGGACACCAATTCTCCGGGGCGACATGTGCATCGTCTTGACGACCGTTCCCGACTCGTCGACGAAGGCGATATCGATCGGAAAGCGCATCCCCATCGTGTGCACCCAGCGGCAGGGCCGCAGCACGATCGCGCCTTCCAAGCCGTCGCGCCCGAGCAGCCCACGGCGGCGGGCGGAACGGGCGTCGGCGACCTCTGTCGAGGCCAGGACACGTTTGTCGTCGGTGACCAACCACGGCACGTCCGCAGTGTGTCATCTCTGGTGGCGTCACGCTACGACGCCACCAGAGATCGACACGGAACTCTCGGGGGAACGTCAGCCGGGGAACGCTTCTGCGTAGATCGCTTCGAGTTCCGGTGTCGCTTCGCCGGTCAGGCCGCAGTAGCTCACGACACCGTCATAGGCGGCGACGATGTACGACTTCCCGGGTTCGAAGGTGATTCCACCGATCAGCGCCTGCATCCCTGCTGGTGCCACCAACGTGGCGACCTGCGCATCACCGCCGACGTACCAGTGATCGATCGTCAGTGTGACGATCTCTCCCTCGACCGATTCGGCGGTGCCTCGGAAGGCGACCTGTGACATCGCCACCATCGCCGGATCGAGGCGAAGGCAGGACGCCATCACGTCTTCGGATCCTGCCGACAGTTCGAGCACCTTCAGCTTGCCTGGGGGCTGTGATGTCTCGGACGTTTCGGATGAGCCGGACTCGGTCGCCGACGGCTCCGCGATTGTCGGCTCGTCGTCGTTGCGGTTGAGCGCGGCAACGCCGATTGCCACCACGGCGATGATCGCCGCCGCGACACCTGCGCTGATCCACCATGGGCGGTTCTTCTGGGACGTTGTTGGTTCAGTGTCGGATGAAAGGGGAGTGTTCATGATTTCCTCCATCAGCGCTTGTGCGCCGGGGCTGGTGACGGATTGGATGGTCGCATCGCCGGCCACCGGATCGAGTCGAGCGATTCGATCACGTAGTTCGTCTGGCGTGTTCATTGCCCGCTCCTTTCCTGCTGGTCGTGCCGGTCGTGATGGTCGGAGGTGCTTCCATCGAATACCTGTCCGGCATCGCCTGGATGCTGTCGGTCGCCGAGTTGTTCGCGGAGCTTGCGCTTGACGCGGGCGAGGGCGACACTGACCGCGTTGGATGTCAAGCCGAGCACGTCGGCGATCTGGCGCGGTTCGAGTCGTTCCCACGCCCACAGCCGGACGATCTCTTGTTCGGATTCGGTGAGCGAGTCGATCGCTTCCTCGAGTTCGGGATCGATCGGTTCGGATGGAGGGTCTGCAGTGAACGGAGGAGGATCGAGCCTGCCGATCCGTTCGGCCAGTCGGAGATGGCGTTCGGCCCCGCGTCGGTGGTTTGCCAGGCATCGACGGGCGACGCCGTAACACCACGGGAGCGGGTCGTCGTGGGGGACGTCGTCGATCCGCCGCCAGACGGCCAGCAAGGTGTCGCCGAACACGTCGGCGGCGTCGGCCGGTTGGGCGCGTCGCCTTAGGTACCGCTGGAGCGGTTCGTAGGTCTCGGCCGCCACCGTCTCGAACCTGCGTCGGCGTTCCGTGTCAGGACTCACGATCCGTTCCTGTCCGGCATATCGATGATCCTGTCACCGATCGAGCGGGCGTCCTACGATCGTCACTCATGTTCGTCGTGTGCGCAATCGTGTCGTCGGTGTTGGCGTTCTTGACGATGGGGATGGGTGCCGCCCAGTTGCAGGGGGTTCCCCAGGCGATCCAGGTGATGGAGCGGGTCGGGGCGAAAGGGCTGGCAAAGACCTCTGGGCGGTTGTTGCTGGCGGCGTCGGCCGGTCTGATCGTCGGTTTGTTCTGGGCGCCGGTGGGGATTGCTGCGGCGGCCGGGTTGGTTGCCTATTTCGTGATCGCTGCCGGCTTTCATGTCAAGCATCACGACGCGATCGGCCAGATCGTGAACCCGCTGGTGCCGGCCGGGATTTCGGCCCTGGCGTTGTGGTTGCGGGTTTCGACCCGTTAGCAGCGAGCGGTTCCGGTCACCACAACTCGAGCGTGACGGGATCGTGATCGGTGATGATCTCGACGATCGTGTCGAACTGATCGAGCTCTCGTCGGGATCGGTCCGACGCGATCCATCGCAGCACGAAGCCGTCGTCGGGTGTCCCGAATCCGCCGCGCAGGACGTCGTTGAGGGCGTCGAGGTTGCGACCCCAGTCGGCACAACCGATCAACTGCTGCGAGATCTCGTCGTAGAACCCGTCGATCGTGTCGAACCGGGAGCCGTCGATCTGGATCTGGTTCATCCGGCCCGCAAGCTCCGATTCGCTGACCGGCCGGAAGTCCCAGACATCGGCGCCGACGTTGATCATCCGCCCGTTCTGCTTCCACGCGTCGTGGACGTGACCATGCAGGAGCCAATCGCCGAGATCGATCGGCCGGTGATGGAGGTAGCGAGGCTCTTCTTGGCTGTCGCCGTGATACGGGAAGTGGCACGCCAACGCCGATTTGGCGCCGACCGAGAGCGTGATCTCGTCCTGGTCAATCGTGCTGAATCCAGCGTCGAGGTATCGGTCGATCCACGCCTCGGCGCGAGGACCGTGACCGCTCCAACAGCGGTCATGATTTCCCGCCAGGAGGCGTTTGTCGCCCGCCAGTTGGCCGACCAACGGCAGCGATTCGGCGATGACGCCCATCGCAACGTCACCCAAGACCCACACCGTGTCATCGGTGTCGACGGTCTCGTTCCATCGCTCGATCAATTGCCGATTCATCTCGTCGACATCGGCGAACGGCCGCGAGCAGTACCGGATGATGTTGGCGTGGCCGAAATGAAGATCAGCCGTGAACCACGTCGTCATCAGGTGTGACGCCCCCGAGCGCAACGATGGGGGCGTTGCCGGACCGCCAATGATCGTTGCGCGGTTTCGCTGCGCGCCTCGGTCGGCCGAAATCGATGCAACCAGATCGACGCCTCGTCTCCCCAAACCACTTCACCAGTGTGCCAGACAGACGCAACCTCCGGCAGTTGTACGAGGACGCAGATCTCCCGCCGTGCGTGCAACGACAACCGACTGTTTGTCTTCGACGTAGTATCGGATCCCGACCAACGATGGGCCGCGGAAGACGCTCTCGATCGGAGGAGATTGGCAATCGAGTCAACCGAAGGCGCCCGATCGTTCCTGGCGTCCGGCGATGCATACGACGCGTTCATGGGCCGCTACTCCCGCCTGCTCGCTGTCCCGTTCGCGGACTGGGCTGGAGTGGTCACCGGCCAGTCAGCACTCGACGTCGGGTGCGGCCCGGGAGCACTGACCGAGGTACTGGTCCAACGGCTCGGTGCCGCTGCGGTCTCGGCGTTCGACCCTTCGCCAACGTTCGTAGCCGAATGCGCAACCCGGCAACCCGGTGTGGACGTGCGGCTCGGCCGTGCCGAGGCCATTCCCTTCGATGACGACCAGTTCGACTGTGCCCTGGCCCAGCTCGTGTTGCATTTCGTGACCGACCCGAGCCAGGCGGCCGGCGAGCTCCGAAGGGTCGTACGGCCCGGAGGAGTCGTGGGGGCATGCGTGTGGGATTTCGAGGAGGGGATGGAGATGCTGCGTTGCTTTTGGGACGCGGCTCTGATCGTTGATCCGAATTCACCCGACGAGGCCCGAACGATGCGCTTCGGCCGTCAGGGCGAGATCGGCGAGTTGCTCGCCACTGCGGGGTTCGCTGAGGTTGAGGAAACGACCCTCATTGTCAGCTCGAGCTATGAAACGTTCGATGAGTTGTGGGCCGGGTTCCTCGCGGGGATCGGGCCTGCCGGCTCGTTCTGCGTCTCCTTGGCCGATGACCAACGCGCTCGGGTTCGACGAGAGCTGTTCAACCGCCTCGGTTCGCCGACCGGAGGTTTCTCGCTGTCTGGTGCCGCTCGATGCGCTCAGGCCCGCGTCGCGGGGTGATCAATGCGTCGCTACAGCTCCGCTGGTCGGCACCACGTGGGTGCTCAACGGCGTCATTTACGAATTCGGTGGCATGTCTGCCTCCGGAATCGAGGAGGGCCTTGCCCGTGAGTTCGGCTGATCTCGAATAGCATCAAAGTGGCGACGTTCGGTCAGGAGGTTGCAGATGTCCGAGTCGACGACCAAAGCGCGACTTCCTCCCCGCTGGTTCGTCCGGCTGTTCTGGTTCGCCCACCGCCGCCTGTATCGGCTCACGGGTGGCCATCTGGGTCTGTGGCGGCCGAAGCCGAACGGTTGGGGTGCGATGCGTCTCACCACAGTCGGGCGGCGAACCGGTGTCGATCGCAGCGTGATGGTCGGCTACTTCGAGGATGGCCCGAACCTCGTCACGATGGCGATGAACGGCTGGGGTGAGGGTGAGCCGGCATGGTGGCTGAACCTGCAGGCCCACCCGGACGTTCGCGTCGACCTGCCTGGTGGGCCGCGCCTCGTCACCGGCCGGGCCGCGCATGGCGAAGAGCGGGAACGGCTGTGGGCGCGATGGCGAGAGATCGACAAGAATCTCGACGCCTACGCGGCGCGCCGCTCGACGCAGACCGCGGTCGTCATCTTGGAACCGCGACCGTGAGCCGTTGAGGCGTTCGACGAAGTTCAGCACGACTCTGAATCGCGCGATCTTGGCGTGCTATCGGGCTCGTAAGGTCGCGAGGCCGTCACCGGACAGACGCTCGAGTGCTGCTCGGCGGCCGGCAAGCGCGAGGAGGAGTTGTTGGGCGGGTCCCTCGACGGTTGGCCCGGCGCCAGTCGACCAGTCGGCGTCGGTAGCCCGCAAGGTCAGTCCGGCGATGCGTTGCTTCGATCCGAAGACCGGTTGGACATCCTTGAGGTGGTCGAGGGCCTCGAGGTAATCCTCGACCGGCAGAGCGAATGGTCTGCCGACGCCCTCGGAGATGTCCGACGAGTGCACGACGAGCTCGGTATGGACACCTGCGAGTTTGAGGCCGGGCGGCATCGACTGCGAACTGGCTGAGGCGCGGGTCTTGGCGGCGATGTCAGCATTGGACATCTCGGTCGTCAGCTTCTCGACCAATTTGGCGTTCATCTTGTCCAGATTGAAGCCCGAGCCGACGAAGGACCGGAACACTTGCCCCTTCGACATGGTTGGGATGACGAGCATGTGGGCAGCAACGTTCTTCACGGTCCAGCCGGCGCACAGCGAAGGTTTGTTCCAGTCGTCCGGAGACAGCCCGGCGAGATAGTCGCCCAGAGCTTCACGGCCGTTCTTGATGTTTGTCCAAGTATCCATCGGTTCGTCCTCTCGTCGGGTGGTGTCAATGACCAAGACGAACGAGCGATTCCGAAATCGACAGCTCGCCCGGATTACAGCGGGCACGGTGGGACGAACCGGCACGATCCATGGGAGCCGACCAAACCCGACCTCTCGTCACACGGTCGAATTCGGTGGCGTTTCCTTCGGCCATGTCCAGGCATAGTAGGCGATGCCGGCGGGCGTGTAGGTTCCGGATTCACGGCGCGCCGATCAGGGATCGTTGTCCGGGTGATCGACCCGACGTTCACGAGAGGTGCCGATGTGAAGAGCAACTCGAAGATCCTGTTCACCTGCCGCCCGTTGTCCGGCCACTTCGATCCGCTGCTCCCACTTGCCTCGGCGGCTCGGGCATCGGGACACACAGTGGCGTTCGCTTCGGGTGATCCGGTGGTCGGTCGGGCACGCGACTCGGGTTTCACGGCATTCGAGGCTGGTCCGGCGGAAGCATTCCGCGCCGAATGGGCGCCACGTTTTCCCGGCTTCACCGACCTGGTCGGCGACGCCCAACGCGAATTCTTCTTCACCGAGATCTTCGCCAACTTGGAGCTCGGACCACGAGCCGCCGATCTCGAGTCGGTCATGTCGGCTTGGCAACCGGACCTGGTCGTGCACGAGATGGCGGAGCTCGCTGCACCGATGGTGAGCACGACGCTGGGGATCCCATACGTGGATGTCGGATACGGTTCGCTGATCCCGAGAGCGTTGCTCGAGGCGGCCGGTGCCGCGGCCGCGGCGCACTGGCGAGCCCGCCAACTCGAGCCCGATCCGCTGGCCGGAGTGTTCCGATACCTCTACGTCGATCCCTGCCCTCCGGCGTTGCAGAACCCGGAGATCGCCGATCTCGCGGCCGTGCAGCCGATCCGGTCAGCCGCCGGCGAGACGCATCTCACGGAGCGATCGGCGTGGCTCGACGACCTCCCCTACCCGCTCACCGTGTACGTCACGTTGGGGACGATCTGGAACACCGACCTCGATGTCTTCCGGCTCGTGATCGACGCACTCCGCGATCGCGTGAATCTGATCGTCACCGTCGGCCGGCAGAACGACCCGGCGACGCTCGGCCCTCAGCCGAGCAGCGTGCTCGTTCGCAGCTACATCCCTCAGCACGAATTCCTCCCGTGGTGTGACGCCGTGGTTGCGCACGGGGGGTCGGGCACGGTGCTCGGCGCGCTCGCCTATGGGGTGCCCCTGCTGGTGGTTCCGCAAGGCGCCGATCAATGGAGCAACGCCGATCAGATCGTCACCGCCGGCGCAGGTCTGCGTCTGCTGCGAAACGAGCTTTCCGCGGTCGCCGTGCTCGATTGCGTGATGGCACTGCTGAACGACCCCTCCTACCGTGGAGCGGCGTCGAAGATCAAGGATGAAATCAGCGCCATGCCTTCAGCCACGGAAGCAATCGTCGGCCTCGAGGCACTGCTCTGAGACCGATTCGAGTAGCCCGACGAATGTCAGAGGTTGGTCATCCGCTCGAGCGTCTCCGGGTATCGATCGCCCTCGATACTGATCGCGGACGTGGCGCGTTCGATCTCGGCGAGGTCGTCGCCGGTGAACTCGACTTCCGCCGCGCCCAGGTTCTCCTCGAGACGGTGCAGCTTCGTGGTGCCGGGGATCGGGGCGATCCACGGCCGTTGGGCGAGCAGCCGGGCGATCGCGATCTGCGTGTCGATCAGCATGTGTTGATCAAAACGTTGCTCACCTGGCCAGGACGTGGCTGTGGGCCGGTTCGACCTCGACCAAGTTGTCGCAGAACGTCGGACCGTTGGCGAGGTCACTGAGCGAGTCACTGGTGAGTGAGTTGGCGCCTCCCGAGATCGGATCGGCCCCCCATCGACCGAACGGGATGGCGATCGTGCCCGCTGGGACGTTGTCCGTGATCGAGGCGATCAGTCGGATCCGGCCGAGGTCGTTGAAG
>JAYVFI010000057.1:0-11231 GCA_043773365.1 Ilumatobacteraceae bacterium | reverse complement strand
GGCTCCGGCATCGCATGTTGACCGAACTTGGCGCGAAGGTCTGAGCAATGCTCACCGTTCTGCTGGCGCGATGATGTGCAGATCCCGCCTGATCGCGCCACCAGAGCAATGCTCAGCGTTCTGCTGGCGCGATGATGTGCAGATCTCGCCTGATCGCGCCACCAGAGCAACGATGACGGTCGGTGGGTAGCTGGCGTCGGGGCAGTGTCACAGCCCTTGGGTAACGTCTCATCGTCATGGCCAACATTCCAGCTGCTCCTCAGATTCTGCGGCCACATGCCGAAGTGCAATACGCCCACGAGCTGGCGGCATTGGCGGCGAGTGACGATCACCAGCGCCCCCCGAGTTGGAAGCTGTCGCCGTGGGCGGTGGTGACGTACCTGCTCGGTGGCACCCTCGCCGATGGCACCGTGATCATCCCGAAGTACGTGGGCCGGCGGCGTTTGATGGAGATTGCCGTGGCCACGCTGGCGACCGATCGGGCGTTGCTGCTGCTCGGGGTCCCTGGCACCGCCAAGACATGGGTCAGTGAACACCTCGCGGCGGCGATCAGCGGTGACTCGACGTTGCTGATCCAAGGCACGGCTGGGACCACCGAGGAGACCCTGCGGTACGGCTGGAACTATGCCCGTCTGCTCGCCGAAGGCCCCAGTGAGGCGGCTCTCGTCCCGAGTCCGGTGTATCGCGCCATGCAGTTGGGGTCGATCGTGCGGGTCGAGGAGCTGACCCGGATGCCGTCCGACGTGCAAGACGCGCTTGTGACGGTGCTGTCAGAGAAGTCGTTGCCGGTTCCGGAATTGGCCGGCGAGGTGGCGGCGACCCGTGGGTTCAACCTGATCGCAACGGCCAACGATCGAGACCGCGGGATCAACGAGTTGTCGAGCGCCTTGCGTCGCCGCTTCAACACCGTCGTGCTGCCGTTGCCTGAATCGGCGGAGGAGGAAATTGCGATTGTCGCGCAGCGGGTGAACGAGCTCGGGGCGGCGTTGGCATTGCCGCCGATCGCTCCGGCGGCCGAGGAGATCCGCCGGATCGTGACGGTGTTTCGTGAACTGCGATCCGGGGTGACTGCTGATGGCGCCACCAGTTTGAAGGTACCCAGCGGCACGCTCTCCACGGCCGAGGCGATCTCCGTCGTGACCAACGGGCTTGCGTTGGCGACGCACTTCGGAGACGGGGCGCTCTCGGCCCACGATGTCGCCGCCGGTGTGCTCGGCGCCGTGGTTCGAGACCCGATTCACGACGGCGTGGCGTGGCGCGAGTACCTCGAAGCGGTGGTTGCAAACCGTGACGGATGGGACGACTTCTACGACGCCTGCCGCGAGCTCGAGTAGGCGCATGGCCGTTCACCTACTCGGGATCCGGCACCATGGGCCGGGGTCGGCCCGGTCGGTCGTCAGCGCGCTCGACGAACTGCACCCTTCGATCGTGCTCGTCGAATCACCCGCCGAGACCACACCGGCGTTGGCATGGGTCGGCGACGATGGGCTGGTTCCGCCGGTGGCGCTCCTCGGCCACGTGATCGACAGCCCGCATCGAGCAGTCTTCGCGCCGCTCGCCTCATTCAGCCCGGAATGGCAAGCAGTGCTGTGGGCCAATCGACGCGGCGTGCCGGTCGAGGCGATCGACCTACCGCTCACTCACTCGCTGGCACCGGGTGACGATCAGCAGTCCTTGATCGAGTCCCTGCCGTCGATCGATCCGCTGGGAGCGCTGGCCGCGGCCGCCGAGGAACCCGATGCGGAGCGTTGGTGGGACGACGTCATCGAGCATCGCGGCGACGGGCTGGCAGCGTTCGGAGCGGTAGCCGAAGCGATGGCTGCGGTGCGGTCAGGGACGATCACGTCGGCACACGAAGAACGGCGAGAAGCCCACATGCGTCGATCGATCCGCACTGCGATCAAGGCCGGTCACGAGTCGATTGTGGTGGTGTGCGGCGCCTGGCATGTTCCTGCTCTCGATGTCGCCGATGCGGCAGCATCGACCGATGCAGCCACGCTGCGAGCACTCCCCAAGGTGAGGGTTGCCGTGAGCTGGGTGCCGTGGACACACGAGCGACTCGCCTCAGCAAGCGGCTATGGAGCCGGTGTGCGCAGCCCCGGCTGGTACGACCACGTGTTTCGTCACCCTGGTTCCGACGGCATTGCTCGGTTCTTCGTCGACGCCGCTCGCGTGCTGAGGGATGCCGACATATCCGCTTCGCCCGACCACCTGATTGCCGCCACCCGCATGGCCGACGCACTCGCGACGATGCGCGGTCGACCCAGGGCGGGTCTCGACGAGGTGCTCGACGCCGCCGACGCAGTGATGGGAGGTCTCCCGATCGTGCGTCGCCGGTTGGTGGTCGGGAACGCGATCGGATCCGTGCCCGAGGGCGCCCCTCAGGTCCCGCTCGCCCGCGATCTGGCTGTCCGGCAAAAGGCCGCTCGTCTCAAAACGGAGGCCGACGACCAATTGATCGAACTCGACCTGCGTAGTCCGAACGGGTTGCGCCGGTCGCACCTGTTGCACCAACTCACTGCAATCGGTGTGCCATGGGGGTCGCTCGAAGACGGTCGCGGATCGAGTGGCACGTTCCGTGAGACCTGGCGGTTGACATGGCGTCCGGAATGGTCGATCCGGATCGTGGAGTTTGCGGCATTCGGCACGACCATCGAGCGAGCCGCGACGAGTCGGTTGATCGAACGTGCATCCGCAGCGGGTGGACTTGTCGAAGTTGCGGGTGCGCTCGATCTGGCGTTGCTGGCCTCCCTCGATGATGCGGTGCAGCCGATCGTGCGGACGTTGTCGACCAGGGCCGCCAACGACCCCGACATCGCTCAGTTGATGGCAGCCCTGGGTCCGCTCGGGCACGCCCAGCGTTATGGCGACGTCCGCTCCACCGATGCTGCTGCCGTCGGTGCGGTGTTCGATGGTCTCGTGGTGCGTGTGCTGGCCGGGTTGGTGCCGGCGTGTGCATCGCTCGACGACGAGGCCTCGATGGTGATGGTCGAGCGGATCAGCTCGGTCCAGCAGTCGCTGGCGTTGGTCGACCACCGAGCCCGTCACGGAGCGTTCCCGGCCGTGCTCGAACGGTTGGCGGAAGATGCCGGCCACGGCCGTGTCCACGGACGGGCGACGCGGCTGCTGCACGACAGCGGTCACTGGTCCTCGCTCCAGGTCGAACACCGGCTCGGCCGTGCACTGTCGGCCGGCACCACACCATCGGACGGAGCGGCGTTCGTGGAGGGGTTCCTGGCAGGGAGCGGAACGGTGCTCGTTCATGACGCCGATCTTCGAGCGGTGATCGATCGATGGCTGTCATCGTTGACGCCGACAGCATTCGATGAAACGATCCCCTTGTTACGGCGCACCTTCGGGGGTTTCGAGCCGGCCGAGCGCCGCCAGCTGGGGCGGCTGATGGCCGGTGAACAGCGCGACGCGTTGCTGTCGTTCGGTGACGGCCTCGACGAACGTCGTCTACGGGCGGCGCTCCGCACCGTACGCCAGATGCTCGGTTTGCCCGATAACGTCCCCGGGCCGACGAACGAGGTGGGCGCATGACAGCGCACGCTCGAGTGTCGGAGGCCGAACGGTTGCGGCGGTGGCGCCTCGTGCTTGGTGGCGGCGAGGCCGACGGCACGGGTGCCGACTTGCAGGGTCACGACGTGCGCGTCGACGCCGCCCTCGCGGCCGTGTACGACTCGGCGGGGGCACAACGTCGATCAGGAGGGCGTGGATCCGGACGCGTCGGTGGGCTCGGGCGTTCTGCCCCGAAGGTTGCCCGCTGGCTCGGCGACATCAGGAAGTACTTCCCGCGTGATGTTGTCCAACTGATGCAACGCGACGCGATCGAACGGCTCGATCTGCGCCAACTCCTGCTCGAACCCGAGCTGCTCGAATCGGTCGAGCCCGACATCCACCTGGTCACGTTGCTCGTCGAGCTCAACCAGTTGTTGCCCGACGAAACCCGGGCGACGGCCCGGCTCGTGGTCGCCAAGGTGCTGAGCGATCTCGAGGCTCGTTTGACCGATCGCACGCGAGTTGCCGTGCACGGCGCGCTTGCCCGGGCGAACCGTTCGCGCCGACCGCGGCCCGGCGACATCGATTGGCTGCGGACCGTCCACGCCAATCTCAAGCACTGGCAACCGAAGTATCGAACGGTGATCCCCGAGCGGCTGATCGGGTTCGGTCGTCGGCGTCACAGCCTTGCCAAGGACGTGATCATCGCCGTCGATCAATCCGGCTCGATGGCCGACAGCGTCGTGTACGCCTCGCTGTTCGGCGCCGTGCTGGCGCAACTTCCCTCGCTGCAAACTCGAATGATTTCCTTCGACACGTCGGTCATCGATCTCACACCGCTCCTGAATGACCCGGTCGATGTGTTGTTCGGCGTGCAACTCGGTGGTGGCACCGACATCGCTCAGGCAATCACCTACTGCCGTCAGATCGTCAGCCGGCCGGCTGACACCGTGTTGATCGTCATCTCCGATCTTTTCGAGGGTGGCAACCCCGACCTGCTGCGCGCCAGAACACTCGAACTCGTCCGGTCCGGGGTGACCGTGTTGTTCCTGTTGGCGCTCAGTGATGAAGGCGCTCCCGTTTACGACCGGGTGATGTCCGCCGAACTCGTCGCCCTCGGGGCAACCGTCATGGCCTGCACCCCTGATCAGTTCCCGGAGGTGTTGGCCGCCGCGCTCGCGCGCTGATCGTTGACGACTATTTTGGCCAGATCGGCGGAATCAGAATCACGCGCGGCTTGATCGCAGGAGCGCTTGCGATGCTCGTCGTGTTCGCGGTGCCGTCCGATGATCTCGGGATCGGTGATCGGGCGTTGGCGGTGGCGTCGACGGCTCGGTTCGAAACACGTGCACCCTGCCGGCTCGCCGACGTTCGAGACGGTTCCGGCTTCGAGCGGATCGACACCAGGATCGTTCGCGTCATCGTCGCCGGGCGGTGTGGTGTGCCCGCCAACGCCACCGCGGCAGCGCTCACGGTCACGGTCGACAACGGGTCGACACCAGGCCCAGGATTTGTCACCATCTGGCCAGAAGGTGTCGACACCCCGACAACGTCAGCGCTGAACTACTTCGAACGTCAGGTCCGCGCCAACGGTGTCATCGTCGGGATCGGTGTCGGTGGGGCGATCGACGTCCTGAGCTCGAATGCAGCGCCCGTGATCGTGGATCTCACCGGCTGGTTCGTTCCCGCCGCGACGTCGACCAGTGGCCGGTTCGTCCCGATCACGCCGCGGCGCGTCATCGACACGCGAGAGCAGCCACGACTGCTTCCGCTCGCCGCCGGCGAGACGATCACGGTGCCGCTACCACCCGACGTTCCGGCTGACGCGTCGGCGCTGGCAATCACATTGACGACGACCGAGTCACGCAGCCCCGGTTTTCTGACTGCTTTCCCGGCGGGTGTCGAGCGGCCGGCAACGTCGTCACTCAACACTGATGCGGCTGGTCAAACTCGTGCGGCGGGACTGATCGTGGGCACCACGGCGAGTGGGCTCAGCATCTACTCGCTGTCGGGTGGCCATGTGATTGTCGATGTGACCGGTTGGTTCACGGGGACGTCAGCGGTCGACGATGACGATGGGTTGTTCGTCGCCGAACCGATCCCGAGGCGACTGATCGACACTCGCAACGGTGATCCGCTGTGGGCGACCGGCGGTGTCGAGATCGCCAACGTGTCGGCGAATGCGTCGGCGCTCGCCCTCAACGTGACGATCATCAATCCGCTCAGACCCGGCTACCTCACCGCTCATCCGGCACGTCAACCGATCCCACCGACGAGCTCGGTGAACGGCCTCACGAGCTCGGAGGTCGCCGCCGCGATGGCGATCGTGCCGACTACGACGGCGGGCGTCGGCGTGTATTCGTCTGGTGGGGCAGATCTCGTCGTCGATGTGACCGGCTGGTTCGTTGGAACACCATCCGCACCAACCGGACCGCCTCCGAGGAACGTTCGGCCTCCTGATTGCACCTCCAACACCGACCCATCCGGTCTCAATGAGTTCTTCCGGGGTGGGGCAGCGCTCACGGGGGCGGACTACCAGCGGGCCTTCGCCCTCCCGGACGGCCGCCTGTTGTGGTTCTTCCAGGACCCATACGTGCGCGGCAGATATGGGAACTCGACCCGCCTGCACAACGTTGCGCTCGTCCAGAACGGAAACTGTTTCACGTTGCTCCAAAGCGGCAATTTTGCTGCGCCCGCCGACTATCTGTTCGCCGATCAGACCCAACGCAACAGGCACTGGTTTTGGCCGATGTCCGGCGCCATCGGTTCGGACGGCATGTTCCACGTCTTCGTCGCCGAAATGCGCGAGAACGGTCCGGGCTACCTCACCCAGACCGAACCGATAGCGACGTGGAACGTCACGATCGAACCCACCTCGTTGGCGGTGATCGACCGTCGTCCGGCAGTCGATTCGTCGGCCTCGTTGTACGGCTGGTCGGTGGCATCGAGCGACGACTACACGTACCTGTACGCCCACTGCCACCGACAGTTCGGATGGGATCCGTTCCCGTTCGTCTACCCACTCGTCTTCGTCCATGATTGGGACTGCTCGGATGTGCTCAAGGTGGCCCGCGTCCCGAACGGGCGCTTCGATCTGCCGCTGAGCTACTGGAACGGGACGACGTGGGGTCCTGATCCCAGCGCTGCGGTCGGTATCTCCCATCCAGACCGGCTCGTCAGCGCCAGCCAGATCTACCAGATTAACGGTCGATGGATCGCGATCACGAAGGTCAACGACTGGTGGGGTGACCGAATCGAGATCGATGTGGCGATGGAGCCGCAGGGGCCGTTCACCACAGTGCGTTGGATTCCGACGCCCGCCAGGTGCCCGACGTGCAACACCTACTTCGCTTCGCTGATCCCGTACCCAGCCGCTGACGGCTCCATGATCCTTGCGCTCTCGAACAACGTGTTCGGTCCGCCCGATCTCTCGCGCTACGACCCGACGTTCTTCACCACGTCTCGGATCTGACCGGTTCACGTGGTCCGTTGTGTGCCGACCTTCAGGTCTTTGAACGGACTCGTGGTGTCGATCCCGGTGTCTTTTTGGAGGCCGAGCACTCGTTCTCCGACGATGTTGCGCATGATCTCGTCTGACCCTCCCGCAATCCGACCACCGGGTTGGCCGAGCACCATCTGACCCCAGGCATACGTGCCCCACTCGCCAGTATCGGCGATCAGTTTCGGACCGAGCACATGGGCGACGAACTCGCACAGTTTGCCGAGGTTGATCGAGCCGACCAGCTTGGCAATGCTCATCTCCGGGCCGGGGAGTTGACCCGATCGGATCCGATCCATCGAGCGTTGATTGGTGTACTGCTGGACACGGAAGCGCACGACGAGGTCGGCCAGTTCCTGGCGGATCACGGGGTCATCGTTGAGTTCGAATGCCTTGACCATTTCGATCGCCCGAGAGAGCAGGCCTGCACTGGTGCCGCCTCCGCCACCCGCACCGATCGCGGCGCGTTCGTTCATGAGTGTCGTGAGCGCCACTCGCCAACCTTCGTTCAACTCGCCGAGCCGGTGGTGATCGGGGACGCGGACTTCGTTGAAGAAGACCTCGTTGAAGTTGGCGCCTCCGGTCATCTGGCGAAGCGGCCGGATCTCGACACCGGGGGCGTGCATGTCGACGATGAACCCGGTCAGGCCCTGGTGCTTGGGGAGGTTGGCATCGGTGCGTGCGATGATCTCGCCGATGCTGGAGAAATGGGCGCCGGAGGTCCACACCTTCTGGCCGCTGATCACCCATTCGTCGCCGTCGCGTTCGGCCTTGGTCTGCAGGCTGGCAAGGTCACTGCCGGCCCCAGGCTCGGAGAACAGTTGGCAGGCAACGGTGTCGCCGCGATACATCGCCGTGAGGTACTGCTGTTTGGCTTGCTCGGAACCGTGTGCGAGGATCGTCGGCGCCACCATCCCGAGTCCGATCACGAAGAAGGTCTGATTCGGGATCGTGTACTTCGCTTCGAGGCGGTCGTATGCCCGCTGGTGAGCGGCGCTGAGACCGCGGCCTCCGTACTCGACGGGTCCGGTGATCCAGCCCAATCCGGCATCGAACCGCTTGGCTCGCCACCTGCATGCATCCCGCAGCAGCGAACCCTCCGCGTCTCGATCGCGCTCCTCGAACATCGCCACCTTGTCAGGTCCATGGCCCCACACGAATGGTCCGTCAGCTTGTTTCAGCTCGGCATTGGCGTCGAGGAAGGTGTGTACCTCGTCGCAGAATTCGTCGACGGTCGGTGCGATCACGGTGTTCATGGGTCTGAACGTAGTTGTGGTCGTGGCGCGGACACGGAGCGAACAGCGCCTCAGCATTCTGGTGGCGCGATCAGGTTGCTCCCGTACATGATCGCGCCACCAGAACACGGGGGCGAGGTCTGGTGGCGCGATCAGGTTGGAATGGCGCTTGATCGCGCCAGCAGAAGGTCGCAGCGCTAGCGTGGGAGGACTATGGGTCAGCTCGTGGGAGTCGTCGAAAAGCCGAGCACGATGCCGGGCGTCGTTCGCTTCGAGCTCAACCGTTCGCTGTCAGGGATGGGACACGAGCGTTTCACGTCCGTCCTCGATGCGATCGGCCCACGACCGGCGGCGGCCTTGGCCCGGCAGTTGTTCGAGACCGGCAAGGTCGCCGGGGTTCACGTATACGGCAACATGGTCACGGTCGATGTCGAAAAGGGCTACGACTCGGTTGGCCTCGCCGATGTGGTCCGTGAGATGTACCGCTACTGGAAGCCTGGAGTCGAACCCCCGGTGTTCGCGGATGTCGAAGCGCCTGAAGAGTCGGCAGGGGCTGCCGCCAGTACCGGTGATTCCGCCGCCGACGCGGCCCTGAACGAAGCAGCCAAGAAGGTGCCGATCCATCTCCTCGAGCGCAGCATCGCCGCCAGGGCTCGGTTGAACGCCAACCAGAGTTGAGCTGAACTCGCTCGTCACGATTCAAGATCGAACCATTCGACGATCGAACATTTGTTCGCTAGTCTGGAAGGATGGAGTTTGGGTTGGCGCCGGTGATCCCGGCTCAGGATCGCTGTCTGCCGGTCGACGAGGTGTTTGCTTCGATGCTGCCCGATGCCGGTTTGTTGCGTGGCCGCACGATCGGATGTGTCGGTCCTGCTGCGATGTCGCTGGCACTGGCTCTTGCTGCCCGTGCCGTCATGGCCGGATCCTGGTTGGCGGCGATCGGGGTGCCGATGCTGGGAGTCGACGCTGCGATCGAACTGGGGGTGCTGCCGTCTCGTCTGGTGATCGTCGAGGCCGATGGTGGCCCGTCTGTTTGGGCGGATCGTGTCGCTGCGGCGGCTGATGGATTCGAACTGATCGTGACTAAACCACCCGGGGGAGCCGAGCGGATTGCCGGCAAGATCCGGACCCGTCTCCAGGCCTGTGGTGTCGTGATGCTGGTGGTTGGACCAACCACGCCGGGGGTTGCCTGTGATCTCGAGTTCACCACGACGTCGGTCTCGTGGGAAGGGCTCGGGCAAGGTCACGGTTATCTGTTCGGGAGGCGCGCAGTGGTTCGCGCCGGCGGTCGTCGTCAGCCGCGCCCCGTCGAATGTGAACTGTGGCTTCCCGGTCAGAACGGACACGTCGAGTTGATCGAACCCGTGCTGGGAGAAGTTGCGCCGGTGATCGAACTGAGTCGAGCAGGGTGACATGTCGAACGTCCCCCCTCGACTCGTCACGGTCTGGTGTCCCGACTGGCCGACCGTTGCCGCGCGGGTCCCCGCTGATCAGGCAGCGGCGGTGTTCCACGCCAATCGAGTGATCGCCCGCACCCCTGCCGCGGCCGCTGCCGGGGTGCGTTCTGGCGATCGCCGGCGAACCGCCCAATCGACCTGTCCGGAATTGTTGGTGCTCGATCACGAACCTGATCGCGAAGCTCGCGAGTTCGAGCCGGTGATCCGGGCTGTTGCCGAGATGGCACCTCGACTCGAAGTGGTCGAACCTGGCTGGTTGTGTCTCATGGCGCGTGGCCCGTCGCGGTACTTCGGTGGTGACGTTGCGATGGCCGAGCGGTTGGTGTCGATCGTTCGTGAAAGCACGCGCGGCGCACCCGTTGGCGTCGGTGTCGCCGATGGTCGTTCTGCGTCGGCAATCGCCGCTCGACGAGCGGCCCGTGTCGAGACTGGTGTGATCGTTGTGCCGTCAGGCGATTCTCCACGCTTCGTCGAACCACTCCCGGTGACCTGGCTCAGCGAGCTCGGTGAGGCCACCCCAGAGCTGGTCGACCTGTTCCTGCGGCTCGGTTTACGAACCCTCGGGCAACTCGCTGCGCTCGCCCCTGCTGACGTGGTAGCCCGCTTTGGCAACGATGGCCTGCATGCGCATCGGGTGGCAACCGGCCGAGATGCTCGCCCGTCGGCCACGACCGATCCGCCACCTGAATGGTGGGTCGAGCACCCATTTGGTGAGCCGGTCGAGCAACTCGAAACGGTCGTGTTCGTTGTCAAACGACTTGCCGATGACCTCGTGACGCGTCTTGCTGCAGAAGGTCGGGTATGCACCCGATTGGTCGTGATCCTCGAAACCGAGCACGGGGAACGGTGTGAACGGGCTTGGTATCGCGACCACGGTTTGTCGGCGACAGCGATGGTCGAACGTGCCCGCTGGCAACTGGAGGGGTGGGCCGACCAGCCCGGTGGATTGAGCGGCGGGGTTGCGTTGGTGCGTCTGATCCCCGACGAGGTGCGTGGTGATGACGGTGTTCAGCCTGGCTTGTGGGGTGGCCGCTCGCAGGCAGATCATGATGCGGCACGAGCGGTGGTGCGTCTGACCGGTTTGGCGGGGGAGCAGGCGGTGCGGGTACCCGAATGGCAAGGCGGCCGCCTCCCTGCAGACCGGTATCGGTTGGTTCCAGCGGCGTCGGTCGACCTCGAAGATTCGAACCAGCGTCTGGATCGTGGTGATGGCGCGTGGCCCGGCGCCTTGCCAATTCCATCGCCGACAGTGGTGTTCGACCAACCGCTCGCGATCGAGCTGTTGGACGAACAGGGACAATCGATCCGGGTCAGCGGACGAGGCGAAATCAGTGCATCACCTGCGGTGTTGGTGTTCGGTTCGAATCGTCAGCGGGTGGCGGCGTGGGCAGGGCCGTGGCCGATCGAACAGAGGTGGTGGTCAACGGGGCATCAACGTCGGCTTGCCCGTTTCCAGATCGCCACCGAACAAGGCATCGCCCACCTCGTCAGTGTCGAGCGGCAACGCTGGTCGATCCTGGCGACGTACTCGTAACC
>JAYVFI010000056.1:0-12352 GCA_043773365.1 Ilumatobacteraceae bacterium | reverse complement strand
TCGATGATCCTGTTCGGTCGGCGCAAGTTCTCGTCGATGCTGCTCGTCTCCAGTGCGATTTCCTGGTCACTCCTGTGGCTCGGCAACGAGCTGTTCCCGCAAACGGTCCAGTCCCACCTCCAGCTCGGATCGCTGGCGCTCACCCCACTCTTCATCCCGGGCCTGCTCGCCAATGATTCGCAGCGCGTCGGCCCGAAGCGGGTCGCCTTCGGGCTGACGCTGGCGAGTTCGTTCGTGCTGGCGACGACGTGGTGGGTTCAGTCGCTGTTCGAAGGATTCGATCTCGCGATCGGATGGAAGCTGTTGGCGGTGGCATCGTTCGCGTCGATCTTCTGGAAGCAGTTCGTCCCGAAGCGAGAGAGCGCCGAGGCCGATTCGAAGCGCCCGGCGACCGCCCCGGCGACTTCCTCCCCGACGATCCTGGCGAGTGCCGCTTCGTTCGGCCGCAGCAGCTACCAGAAGTGGGCCACGATCCACCAGGACGCGGCCGATGCAGCCGAGCGCTGGCTGTCGGCGATGCTCGGCGAGCCGATCCACCACGCGCCGCTGCTCGCGATCGGGCAGCCCACGAACGGTGCTGCACCCGACGGGCCAGCACCGTCGAATCGTGTCGAACTTACAGCGAACGGCATGACCGAGGGCGAGCGATCGACCGCACGTCTCCGTCGCGCCGCGCTCGAGGCGTTGCGGGCGCCGGTTCCCGGAGAGCGCCGGCCATTCGCAGAACCAGAAGGACTTCCGATTCGGCACTCCGCCAGCGAAAAGGGCGAGTTCGACGCGGTTGCGACCTCGATCGCAGCTGGGGTTGGGCGTCCCCAGCCGCTTCCACGTCGTCAGCCGAAACCAGTCGTTGACACCGAAGCATCGAATCCGACCACCCGATCGGCTCTGCAGGCCGTCCGGGTGGAGTCGGAGTCGACGATTCGTGTCGACCGTACCGCCGGGTCGTCCGGTGCAGCAGCCGAAAGGGCACAACCTGCTGCGCCGGAGACCCGGGACAACCACGTACCCCGAAAGGAGGACTCGAACTCCGTGTTCCCAGGGTGAACACACCTGCGGCACGGCGACGTGAAACGGCCCGGGGCTTGCGCCCCGGGCCGTTGATCACTCCCCCGATTTCAGCAACTCGATTCCGGAACCGGATTCCGGTCACCGGTTGCAACCGGCCGGATTCAGACGCCGCTTGCGTCGTACGAACCATGCAGGTTCGCAAGGAACGCCGCCGGATCATCCTCTGCATCGCTGGAGTAATACGTCATCGGCTCGTAGTCGGGCGCTTCGATCCCGAACTCGCGATACTTCATCATGCCGGTCCCTGCTGGGATCAACTTGCCGATGATGATGTTCTCCTTCAGTCCGATCAGGTGATCCGACTTTCCGTCGATCGCTGCCTCGGTCAGGACACGGGTGGTCTCCTGGAACGACGCCGCCGACAGCCACGACTCCGTTGCCAACGAAGCCTTGGTGATCCCCATGATTTCTGGGCGACCTTCGGCGGGACGCTTGCTCTCCTCGACCATCCGACGGTTGGTATCGCGGAACACCTTTGCGTCGACCCGCTCGCCCGGCAGGAAGTCGGTCGAGCCCGGCTCCTGTACGCCGACGCGGCGTGTCATCTGGCGCACGATCAACTCGATGTGCTTGTCGTGGATGGAAACACCCTGGTCGCGGTAGACCCGCTGGACTTCCTCGACGAGGTAGACCTGGGTCTCTCGAATGCCCTTGATCTCCATCAATTCCTTCGGATCGAAGGGACCGTCGGTGTAGGGATCTCCAGCCTTGACTTCCTGGCCGTCGACCACGATCGGGCGAGCACCCAGCGGCAGCACGGTCTCGTGCTCTTCGCCCTGGTCGTCGATCACCGTGATCGAGATGCCCTTGCCCTCGTCGTCGCCAATCCTCAACACGCCGGTTGCGCGAGCAAGGCGGGCCGAACCCTTGGGCGTTCGGGACTCGAACAACTCGACGACGCGAGGAAGACCACCTGCAATGTCCTTGCCTGCGACACCACCGGTGTGGAACGTACGCATCGTCAACTGGGTACCGGGTTCACCGATCGACTGGGCAGCGATGACGCCAACTGCCTCGCCGAGTTCGATCGAGTTACCGGTCGCCAGCGAACGGCCGTAGCAGGTCGCACAGACGCCGAGTTCGGCGTCACAGGTGAGGACCGAGCGAACACGCACCCGATCGATTGCCGGATCGTCACGCAACATGACGAGTTCGTCGTCACCGACGATCGTGTTGCGACCGAGGATCGTGCCGTCCGACAACGTGACGTCGTTGAGTAGCGCACGGCCGAACAGTTTCGTCTCGAGGTAGGTACGACGGTTGGCGGTGTCGGGTCCGACGTTCGGGATCCAGATACCGAGCGTCGTGCCGCAATCGACCTCGCGCACGATCAATTCCTGAGCGACGTCGACGAGCCGGCGGGTCAAGTAACCCGAGTCGGCAGTACGCAGGGCAGTGTCGACGAGGCCCTTCCTGGCACCGGGAGTGGCGATGAAGTACTCGAGTGTTTCGAGGCCCTCACGGAAGTTCGACTTGATCGGACGTGGGATCATGTCACCGCGTGGGTTCGCAACGAGCCCTCGCATACCCGCGATCTGTCGCATCTGCGTCATGTTGCCGCGGGCTCCCGAGAACACCATCATGTCGATCGGGTTGAAGCGGGTGGCCTTGAACTCTGCCTCCATCGCTGCCTGAACCTCTGCGGTGGCATCGGTCCAGATCCGAACTTCTTGCTGACGACGCTCACCGTCGGTGATGATCCCGCGACGGAACTGGCTCTCGACCTTGTCGGCTTGAGCTTCGTAACCGTCGAGCAGTTGGCGCTTGATCTTCGGCGTCTTGACGTCATCGATCGACACGGTCAGACCCGACTGCGATGCATACCGATAGCACAGGTTCTTGATCCGGTCGAGCGATGCGGCGACCTCGGCGGTTGGGTAGTTTTCGGAGAGGCGCTCGACGATGACGCCCATTTCCTTCTTCTTGATCGTCTCGCCGACGTAGCCGAAGAGCTCGGCGTAGTTGCTCGGAAGCGCCTCTTGGAACAGCGCCCGGCCGAGGGTCGTCTCGTGCGGGGCGACACCGTGCGGCGGACGCATCTTGATCGGGGCGTGCAACTCCAGCGTCTTTTCGTCGTAGGCGCGGATTGCTTCCCACAGGTGGCGGAACGTGCGCCCAGCCCCCTTGGCATCCTCGACGTACTCGGTGAGGTAGAAGCCGCCGATGATGAGGTCCTGGGAAGGTGTCACGATCGGACGACCCGACGCCGGCGACAAGATGTTGTTGGCGCTGAGCATGAGGACGCGGGCTTCAGCCTGCGCCTCGGCCGACAGCGGCACGTGAATTGCCATCTGGTCGCCGTCGAAGTCGGCGTTGAATGCGGTGCAGACCAGCGGGTGGATCTGCAGCGCCTTGCCCTCGACGAGGACCGGTTCGAACGCTTGGATACCGAGACGGTGCAACGTCGGGGCACGGTTCAACAGCACCGGGTGCTCCTTGATGACGTCGTCCAAGACGTCCCACACCTGTGGCCGGCGACGCTCGACCATCCGCTTGGCGGTCTTGATGTTCTGCGCCAGTTCGAGATCGACGAGGCGCTTCATCACGAACGGCTTGAACAACTCGAGCGCCATCAGCTTCGGCAGACCGCACTGGTGCAGCTTCAGCGTCGGGCCGACGACGATCACGGATCGACCCGAATAGTCGACCCGCTTGCCGAGCAGGTTCTGACGGAACCGACCCTGCTTGCCCTTCAACATGTCGGACAGCGACTTCAACGGACGGTTCCCCGGCCCGGTCACAGGGCGGCCACGACGACCGTTGTCGAACAACGCGTCAACGGCTTCCTGCAGCATTCGCTTCTCGTTGTTGACGATGATCTCCGGTGCGCCGAGGTCGAGCAGGCGCTTCAACCGGTTGTTGCGGTTGATCACGCGGCGGTACAGGTCATTCAGATCGGAGGTCGCGAATCGTCCACCGTCGAGCTGGACCATCGGACGCAGTTCTGGTGGGATCACCGGAACCACGTCGAGAATCATCGCTTTCGGATCGTTGATCCGCTTGCCATTGGCGTCGCGCCGGTTGAACGACGCAACGATCTTGAGACGCTTGATCGCCTTTTGCTTGCGTTGCGCGGAGAGCGGCTTGCGCCCCGACTCGCTGACGTCGATCGCCCCGCGGAGCTTGATCTCTTCCTCATCGAAGTCGATGCGGTCGATCAACTGCTTGATCGCGTCGGCCCCGGTGCCGCCTTCGAAGTAGTCGCCGTACTTGTCCTTGAGTTCACGCCACAACATCTCATCGTCGATGATCTTGCGCGAGTGCAGACTCTTGAACTCGTCCCAGGCACGACCGACGAGATCGAGTTCGAGCTCGTACCGCTCACGCAGTGACTCGATCTCCTTGTCGGCGTCACGCTTCATCTTCTTCGTGTCGGTGCCTTCCGACTCGGCAGCCTCGGCAGAGGCCTCGAGCTCCTTGAAACGACGATCGACGGCGAGCTCGAGCTCCTTGCGGATCTCGTCGCGCTCGGCGAGGTACTCGGCTTCGAGGCTCGATAGATCCTCGTGGCGCTTGTCCTCGTCGACCCACGTCACCAAGTTGGCAGCGAAGTAGATCACTTTCTCCAACTGCTTGGCTTTGAGCTCCTCTTTCGGCTCGATCCCGGCCAGCAGATACGCAAGCCACGAGCGGGTGCCGCGCAGGTACCAGATGTGGACGACAGGCGCGGAGAGCTCGATGTGCCCCATCCGGTCTCGACGGACCTTCGAGCGGGTGACTTCGACGCCACACCGCTCACAGATGATGCCCTTGAAGCGGACACGCTTGTACTTGCCGCAGTAGCACTCCCAGTCGCGGGTTGGCCCGAAGATCTTCTCGCAGAACAGCCCGTCCTTTTCCGGACGCAGGGTTCGGTAGTTGATCGTCTCCGGCTTCTTGACTTCGCCGTGCGACCACAGGCGGATTTGGTCCGCGGTAGCCAGCCCGATCTTGAGCTGGTCGAACATGTTGACGTCGAGCATTACAAAAACCTCTTTCGATGGTCGGGACTGGCCTCGGCTCGCTGGTGCTCGCTTCGGCTGGTCCCTCCGGGCGGCTCGTAGTTGGCGCTTCCATCGCCGCTACGTGCCTTCGGTCGTGTGTGCGTACTGATTTCGTTCCGTTGGTGGGTTTCGTTCGGATCAGCGGCTTGCGCGCTGACGGTCGTCGTCGTCGGAGCCTCGCTCCGGACGGGAGATGTCGATGCCGAGTTCCTCCGCAGCGCGGAAGACCTCATCGTCGAGATCGCGCATCTCGATGTTGCGGCCGTCGTCGCCGAGCACCTCGACGTTGATGCACAGGGCTTGCATTTCTTTCATGAGCACCTTGAAGCTCTCGGGAACGCCAGGCTCCGGAATGTTGTCGCCCTTGACGATCGCCTCGTACACCTTGACTCGACCGAGCACGTCGTCGGACTTGATCGTCAGCAACTCTTGGAGGCAGTACGCCGAACCGTATGCCTCGAGAGCCCACACTTCCATTTCACCGAAGCGCTGGCCGCCGAACTGGGCCTTACCACCGAGCGGCTGCTGCGTGATCATCGAGTACGGGCCGGTCGAGCGGGCGTGGATCTTGTCGTCGACCAGGTGAGCCAGCTTGAGGATGTACATGTAGCCAACCGTGATCGGGTTGTCATACGGGTCGCCGGTGCGGCCGTTGTACATCGTGACCTTGCCGTTCTGGCCGATCAGCTTCTCGCCGTTGACGGCTTCTGGGTTGAGACCCGCGAAGATCTGCTGAATCGTCGGGTGCTTGCCCGCCTTTTCCTCTTCGTCCCAGTGGGCGCCGTCGAACACCGGCGTGGCGATGAACGTGGCCGGCTCCGTGATCGGGCGAGTCTTCTTCTCGGTGCCGCGGACCGGCGGGTTGCCGACCTTCGTGCCCGACGGATCGGTCCAACCCCAACGAGCACCGTAACCCAGGTGCGCTTCGAGCACCTGGCCGACGTTCATCCGACTCGGAACACCGAGCGGATTGAGGATGATGTCGACCGACGACCCGTCACTCATGTAGGGCATGTCTTCGATCGGAAGGATCTTGGAGATGACACCCTTGTTGCCGTGGCGCCCGGCGAGTTTGTCTCCGACCGAGATCTTGCGCTTCTGCGCCACGTACACGCGGACCAGCTGGTTCACGCCCGGGGGCAGCTCATCACCGTCGTCACGGTTGAACACCTTGACGTCGATCACCTTGCCTGATTCACCGTGGGGAACCTTGAGGCTCGTGTCGCGAACTTCGCGAGCCTTCTCGCCGAAGATCGCCCGTAGGAGGCGCTCCTCGGGGGTCAGCTCGGTCTCGCCCTTCGGCGTGACCTTGCCGACGAGCACGTCGCCGGGGCCGACTTCGGCGCCGACGCGAATGATGCCGCGGTCATCGAGGTCGGCGAGGATGTCGTCGCTCAGGTTCGGGATGTCTCGGCTGATCTCTTCCGGACCGAGCTTCGTGTCGCGGGCATCGACCTCGTGCTCGTGAATGTGGATCGACGTCAAGACGTCGTCCTTCACGAGTCGCTCGGACAGGATGATCGCGTCCTCGAAGTTGTAACCCTCCCAGGGCATGAACGCCACGAGCAGGTTCTTGCCGAGCGCCAGCTCGCCGTAGTCGGTCGACGGGCCGTCGGCAATGATCGTGCCCTTCGACACCTTGTCACCCTCGACGACGCGTGGCCGCTGATTGATACAGGTGTCCTGGTTGGACCGACGGAACTTGGCCAGCTTGTAGGTCTTCTTGCCATCGGTCTTGTACTGAACGGTGATCGTGGCACCGGTGACTTCGATCACCTCGCCCTCGTCGCTGGCCTGGATCAGATCGGCCGCGTCGCGGGCGGCGCGGTTCTCGATCCCGGTCCCGATGTATGGCGCCTCGGCACGCAGCAACGGAACGGCCTGACGCTGCATGTTGGCACCCATCAGGGCGCGGTTGGCGTCGTCGTGCTCGAGGAATGGGATCAGGGCGGTGGCGACCGAAACGATCTGCTTCGGGGAAACGTCCATGAAGTCGACCTCGACCGGTGGGACGAACCCGATGTCGGTCGTGGCGCCGAAGAAGCTCTCCTGCTCCAACATCTTCCGAAGGTCGTCGAGGCTGGCCGACTGCGGGGACCGGCGGACGAGCACACGCTCGTTCTTGAACGTGCCATCGGCGTTGATCGGCGTGTTGGCCTGGGCGACGACGTAGTTCTCCTCCTCGTCGGCAGCCATGTACTGGATCTCGCCGGAGACGCGTCCATTGGTGACCTTGCGGTACGGGCTCTCGATGAACCCGAACTCGTTGACTCGGGCGTAGGTCGAGAGGCCACCGATCAGACCGATGTTGGGGCCTTCCGGAGTCTCGATCGGGCACATCCGGCCGTAGTGACTGAAGTGCACGTCGCGAACCTCGAAACCAGCTCGCTCACGCGACAGGCCGCCAGGTCCGAGCGCCGAGAGGCGTCGGCGGTGGGTCAAACCCGACAGCGGATTGACCTGGTCCATGAACTGCGACAGTTGCGACGTACCGAAGAACTCCTTGATCGCAGCTACAACCGGGCGAATGTTGATCAGCGTCTGGGGAGTGATCGCCTCGACATCCTGGGTCGTCATGCGCTCACGCACGACCCGCTCCATACGGCTGAGACCGATCCGAACCTGGTTCTGGATCAGCTCGCCGACGCTCCGGATCCGGCGGTTGGCGAAGTGGTCCTGATCGTCGAGGCGGTAACCAGGCTCCTGCTTGACGAGGTTGAGCATGTACGTCACCGAAGCGAGCACCTCGATTCGGCTGAGTACGTGCTGACCCTCCTCGGGCATGTCGAGCAGCGGCTCACCGAGCGCGTTGACGGCGCCGATCAGACCGAACTGCTCGCCGATCTTGGCGACTTCACTCCCGAGCTTGCGGTTGAGCTTGTAGCGGCCGACCCGGCTCAGGTCGTAACGACGGTTCTCGAAGAAGGCGTTGCGGAAGTAGGCACGGGCCGATTCGACGGTCGGCGGCTCGCCCGGGCGGGCACGCTTGTAGATCTCGACGAGTGCCTCGTCCTGCGTCGGAGCAACGTCGCGTTCCTTGTCCCACTGACCCTCGAGGAAGTCGAAGTGGGCGACGAAGCGGTCGATGAAGCCAGGTGCGTTCTCCTCGTCGTAGCCGAGGGCGCGCAGGAGCGTGAAGATCCCGAGACGACGCTTGCGAGCAACGCGTGTGCCGCAAGTCACGTCCTTGCCGGGACGGTGTTCGACGTCGAACTCCATCCACTCACCGCGATACGGGTGGATCGTTCCCTTGACGAGTTGGTGCTTGGTGAGGTTACGCAGGCGATAGCGCTCACCCGGCTCGAAGATCACGCCAGGGCTACGGACGAGCTGTGACACGACGACGCGCTCGGTGCCGTTGATGATGAACGTGCCCTTTTCGGTCATCGCCGGCAGGTCACCCATGAACACGGTCTGTTCTTTGATCTCGCCGGTGTTGCGGTTCATGAAGCGAGCCCGCACGAAGATCGGCGCGCTGTACGTCATGTCCTTCTCTTTGCACTCCTCGACCGTGAACTTGGGCGGCGGCCGGAGGTCTTCGTCGAACGGGTCGAACTCGAGTTCCAGTTGGAGCGCCTCGGAGAAGTCCTTGATCGGGCTGATGTCTCGGAACGTGTTCGCGAGGCCCTCTTCGAGGAACCACTTGAAGCTCTCACGCTGGATCGCGATGAGATCCGGCAACTCGAGTGGTTCGTCCAGGTTTGCGAACGAATAGCGCTCACGATTGATCGAGCGGGTAGCCACAATTCACCTCGGGTTCAGTGGTGCAGTCAGCACAATGGACAGATCGAACGCATGTAGGCGCGTCAAGTCAAGAACCGAAACACAGGGAAAAGACAAGCGGACGCACGGCAACAGGCGATCCTATCCCGAGAAATGCAGGATCGTCAACCGTCTGCGGTGAACTCTGAACGTCTGAGTTGGCCTCCCGGCCACTCAGGCTGAATTAGGGGCACACGGTAAAGAATCGAACGGGGTCTGTCAAGCATCAAGTTGTCAAGTTTTCGGCGTCGCCAGAGATGCGAACGGGCCCCGGAGGTGCACTCCGGGGCCCGTTTCGATCATTGCTGCGCCGTGAGACGCCTGTGATCACTTGAGTTCGACGGAAGCTCCGGCGTCTTCGAGCTTGGCCTTGGCCGCTTCGGCTGCGGCCTTGTCGGCCTTCTCGAGGACGGCCTTCGGTGCACCGTCGACGAGGTCCTTGGCCTCTTTGAGGCCGAGGCTGGTGAGCTCGCGCACGACCTTGATGACCTGAATCTTCTGTGCGCCGGCACCGGTCAGGATGACATCGAACTCGTCCTGCTCCTCGGCCTCGGCGGCGGCCGCCGGTGCGCCACCAGCAGCCGCAACGGCGACCGGGGCAGCGGCAGTGACGCCGAACTTCTCTTCGAACGCGTCAAGCAGCTCTTTGAGCTCCATGACCGTCAGGCCAGCGATGGATTCGAGGATTTCGTCTTGCTTTGCCATGATGGATGGCTCTCCTTTGTGAATTTCGACGCCGGTGTGGCATCGGTGTGATGGGTTCGGTACCGGGAGGGACCGTTTGATCGTGTCGACGATGGGATCGTCGGGGATGTGGATTGCGACCCAGCCTCAGGCGGCTTGCTGGTCGATCAGGGCCGAAAGACCGTAGGCGAAGTTGCGCGGTAGCGCCTGCAGCAAACCGGCGGTCTTGACCAGCGGCGCCTGCAGAGCTCCTGCGAAACTGGCCAGCAGTTCTTCGCGGGACGGCAGATCGGCGAGAACCGCGACGTCGGAAGCCGACAGCACGGATGTACCGAGCACGCCGCCTTTGATGACCAGGTTGGGAAGCGTCTTCGACGCATCACGCAACGCCTTTGCGGCGCCGGCGATATCGCCGCGGGCGAATGTCAACGCCGTCGGGCCGACCAGAAACTGCTCGAGCCCTTCGAGACCCGCGTCGCGGACCGCGAAGCGGGCGAGCGTGTTCTTGTAGACGCCGAGTTCGGCATCGTTCGGACGCAGGGCGTTTCGAACGGTGGCGATTTGTCCCACGGTCAGACCGCGGTACTCGGTCACGAACACGGCCGCCGAGCTGTTCAGCTTGGCAGTGATTGCTTCGACCACGGCAACCTTCTCAGGTCGTGGCGCTTTGGTATTGGTAACGGATTCACTCATTCAGTGCACACCTCCTTTCACTTCTACTCGTGGCTCGCCCCGAACGAGTCGGGATGGCGAACACCACGAGGAGCCTGTAACCATCCACTCGGAACGGTTCGGGATCTTTCGAAAGGCGTGCACCTCGGCGGGCGGGTCGAAACCCATTACCCCATCATCATCTGGCGTGATGCCAAATGGTTCTGGGACCAGCTTTCTTCGGCGAGCAACCGGTTATGTAACTGACGACGTTATCGCCAGATCGTTCCCGTCAGTCCGTTTCCGGCTTGAGACGGTTGATGTCGACCCGGACGCCTGGGCCCATCGTCGACGAGATCGTGATCTTGCGGATGTAACGACCCTTGGCCGAGGCCGGCTTGGCCCGCTGGACTTCGTCGAGCACGGCCCGGAAGTTGTTCTCCAGCTGCTGCTCGTTGAAGCTGACCTTGCCGAGTTGGACGTGCACGTTCCCGTATCGATCGGTTCGGTACTCGACCTTGCCGCCCTTGAACTCGGTGACGGCGCGGCCGACATCGTTGGTCACCGTGCCGGTCTTCGGGTTGGGCATCAAGCCACGCGGGCCGAGCACTCGGCCGAGGCGCCCGACGAGCGGCATCATGTCGGGGGTCGCAATCGCCACGTCGAAATCCATCTTGCCGCCCTCGATCAGGGCGTACAGGTCATCTGCGCCGACCAGGTCAGCACCGGCCGCACGTGCCTGCTCGGCTGCGTCGCCGGCAGCGAACACGGCCACGCGGATGTCCTTGCCCGTGCCTTCTGGCAGAGCGACGGTGCCGCGCACCATCTGGTCAGCCTTGCGCGGGTCGACGCCGAGCCGAAACGCGATGTCGACATTCTCGTCGAACTTGGCGCTGGCCGCCGCCTTGGCGATGGCGAGTGCTTCGGTGGGGCTGTAGAACCGATCGCGGTCGAACGTCTTGAGTGCGTCGACGAGTTTCTTACCGGACATGTTGTGTCTTCCTCAGTGGTTGAGATCCCCCGGGCGAGGTCGTCCCGGGCCGGATCGTTGATTGCGGATGGTTGATTGCGGATTTGGTGATTGCGGGGGATCGGCCGGGAGGGCTGATCAGGCGACGGCAATGCCCATCGATCGAGCCGTCCCACGAACCTGCTGCTTGGCGGCCTCGAGGTCGTTGGCGTTGAGGTCGGGCATCTTGACCTCGGCGATGGACCGGACCTGGGCCTTGGTGAGCTTGGCGACCTTGGTCTTGTGCGGCTCGCCGGAGCCCTTCTCGATGCCGGCAGCGGCGAGGATGAGCTTCGCCGCCGGCGGGGTCTTGGTGATGAACGTGAAGCTGCGGTCCTCGAAGACCGAGATCTCCACCGGCACGACCTGGCCGCGCTGCGACTCGGTCGCGGCGTTGTAGGCCTTGCAGAACTCCATGATGTTCACACCGTGCTGACCCAGCGCCGGGCCGACCGGGGGTGCCGGGGTGGCGGCGCCGGCCTGGATCTGCAGCTTGATGATCGCTGCGAGCTTCTTCGCTTTGGGGGGCATGTGCGCGCTTTCCTGATTCGTTTCGTCGTGGGCGTTGGTAGCTGGGGGGTCAGAGCTTCTGGACCTGGCTGACCGAGAGCTCGACCGGGGTCTCCCGGCCGAAGATCGACACCAGCACCTTGAGCTTCTGGGAGTCGGCGTGGATCTCGTTGATCGAGGCCGGCAGGGTCGCGAACGGCCCGTCCATGACGGTGACGGACTCGCCCACCTCGAAGTCGGCGGCCTTGGTCTCGGCGACCTGCGGACGCTTCTCCTCCTCGGGCGCGAGGAACTGCATCACCTCGTCGATGGACAGCGGCGACGGGCGGTGGGTGTGCCCGACGAAGCCGGTGACCCCGGGGGTGTTGCGCACGGCGCCCCAGGACTCGTCGGTCAGGTCCATGCGGACGAGCACGTACCCGGGGATCCGGACGCGGCGCACGATCTTGCGCTGCGCGTTCTTGATCTCCGTGACCTCCTCCATGGGGACCTCCACCTGGAAGATGTAGTCCTCCATGTTCAGGCTCTGGGTGCGGTTCTCCAGGTTGGCCTTCACCCTGTTCTCCATGCCGGAGTAGGTGTGGATGACGAACCAGTCGCCGGCCTTGGCCCACAGCGCGGCTCGGAACTCCTCGAGCGGGTCCTCGGCGGGAGCGTCCTCGTCGACCTCGTCCACCTCGTC
>JAYVFI010000055.1:0-25197 GCA_043773365.1 Ilumatobacteraceae bacterium | reverse complement strand
GTGGTTCCTTCTGGTCTCTGTGAGAAGAACCACAGGTACCACCACCGGACCCACCTCACGGTGGATCCGTCACCCCAACCTCCGGACAGGAAGCCCTAGACCCTTGACCTCTGCCGACTCGCTCCAACCTGGTGCCAACTCCGAGGACGTCCAGTTCTTGACCCAGGTGTTGTTGACCTCGATGTCGACCGTGCAGGTTCCCGCTGTGGCGCCTACGTTGAACACGGTGAAGCTGACCTTCGTCCCTGCATCGGAGTGCAAGATGACGTGTCCGGCCTCGTTGTCTTCGTCGTCCACGTTGACCAACAACCCCGGGTTGTCCCCGAGCACGAACATCGCGACGGCGTCGCCTGCCTCTCCGGCTTCGACGCTGCTCGTTTCATCCATTGATGCTGAGTCCATTACAGGCAATCAATCAGACGCGGCGCCGGCGCTCCAGCCCAATCGGGCAATCGATCACGCAGTTCAGGTGTGATCGCGCAGGAATGCCTCGTCCCGGTCGTACTCGCTGGCGCGTTCGAGAAGTTGTTGTCGCAGCGACTTCGGTGCCGGGAGGTCGGGAACCTCGATGAACGCTTCACCGTCGACGATTTCGACCGGATACCGCTCCAGCGATTGGGTCGTGCCGATGTGACGGCCGTCGTCCGCCCGGTATCGCCAGAAGTGGAGCGGGCAACTGAGCACCCCGTCGCGAATCCAGCCACCTGCGAGCGCCGAGTCCTGGTGGACACATCGGTTCCGATAGGCCCGAACTTCATCGCCGATCCGGAACACCACGGCGCGCTCGTCGCCGGCTGCGAGGCACGTCGATTCCGAGATGTCGGCGATCGGCCCAAGCGAAACACGCATGTCAGGCGGCCCCTACCGAGCCGCGGTAGCCGAGCCGGCGCGAAATTGCCGCCGCAGCTTCCATCGTCATTTGCGCCAGGCGAAGTTCGAGTGGTTCGAGCCGCTCTGCCGGCCCGGCGACGCTGATCGCGGCAACGGTCCGACCCGAGGCGTCGCGAATCGGAGCGGCTACCGAGATCACGCCCGCTTCCGACTCGCGGCGGTTGATCGCGTAACCGCGGCGCCGGGACTCGGCGAGATCGACACGGAGTGCGGCGATATCGACGATCGTGTGCTGAGTCTTGGCGACCAGTTTCCAGTTCTTCAGCACCCGTTCGACTTGATCGGGTGGCATGAAAGCCAACAGTGCCTTGCCGCATCCGGTCGAGTGAGCAGCGTTTCGCCGACCGACTTCGAGGAACAATCGCAGCGTGTTCGGGCTGTCGAGTCGATGCACGTAGACCACTTCGCGCCCATCGAGCACGGCCACTTGCACGGTCTCGCCGGTCTGGTTCCGAAGGGTCGTCATGGGGGAGAGGGCCGCTTCGTGGAGATCCATACTCTGCGCGGCGGCGGCGAGATCGAAGATCGCGAGACCGACCCGGTAGCGGCCGGTCTCGGCATCTTGTTCCAGCAAACCCTCGTCGGTCAGGGTGGCAAGCAGGCGATGAGTCGTCGACTTGGCGATGTCGAGCTTGCGGGCAAGATCGCTGACACCCCACTCGCGCTGGCTGTGGTTGAACGCCCTGAGCACACGCGCCGCATTGGCGACCGAGCCGAGTGTTGCCGAACGCGCAATCCCGTCCTTGTTCACGGAACAGACTGTAGTTGGACGTTCCGCTCTGCGGGACATCTTCCCAGCCTGCGGAACGCCGGGCGTACCGTCGAGGCATGGGGGTTCTCCGACTTTCGCACGTCGACATCAGCGTTACCGATCTCGAACTCGCCGCTGCCTACTACACCCAGGTGCTCGGTCTCGACATCTCGGAACGCACCGAAGATCGGATCTACTTCAAATGCTGGGATGAGCGCGACCATCACTGCCTGTCGGTGCGATACGACCCACGAGTGGGGATCGACCGCTTCTCGTTCAAGGTCGAATTCGAGGATGACCTCGACGAATTCGAGCGTCGGATCCAGCACTACGGAATTGCGGTCGAGCGCATCAGCAAGGGCGAGGAAGTCGGCCAGGGCGAGTCGATCCGTTTCGAAACCCCGTCCGGGCACGAGATGGAACTCGTGCACGACATCACCAAGGTCGGCGGCCGGCTGCCGCTGACCAACCCGTGGCCGGTGCCACAAGGCTTGATCGGGATCGCACCCCCGCGCATGGATCACATACTGATTCACGCCGAAGAAGTCGGCGAGATGACCCACTTCATGCAGACCACGATGGACTTCCATCTGACCGAGCAGGTGCTCAGCACCGAGGGTCATCAGATGGGTGCCTTCCTGCAGCGCTCGGGTCGGCCGCACGACATCGCCATCATCCAGGGACCGAACGGGGCACTTCACCACTTCTCGTTCTGGCTCGACGACTGGGACCACATCCGGAGAGCGGCCGACATCCTGGCCTACAACGCAATTTCGATCGACATCGGTCCGACAAGGCACGGCATCACGCGGGGCAACACGATCTACTTCTTCGACCCGATGGGGACCCGCAACGAGGTGTTCACCGGCGGTTACCTGGCTGACCCGGACTTCCCGACGATCACCTGGACCGAGGACAACCTCGGACGGGCGATCTTCTACTACGAGGGCAAGGACAACGGTCGCTTCCTGACGGTGTACACGTGAGCGTGTGGCGTCGAGCACCGGGAGTTCACGCCGGTTCGATGGAGGAGCGCTGATGCCAGGGGTCATTCGCCTCTCGCACGTCGAGGTCAGGGTGCCCGACCTCGAACTGGCGCTGGCCTACTACACGGAAGTGGTCGGCCTCGTCGAAACCGCTCGTACCGCCGATCGCGCCTACCTGAAGGGGTGGGACGAACACCAGCATCATTCGATGATCCTCGTCGCCGCGCCCACGTACGGCCTCGACGCAGTCGGGTTCAAAGTCGAATCGGCGGGGGATCTCGACGACCTCGCCAACCGTGTCGAGACCGCAGGTATCAGAACCGTGCGGCACCATGCTGGTGAGCTCGGCCTCGGCTCCGGTGACAGCGTCCGATTCCGCGCGCCCAGCGGCCACACGGTCGAGTTGGTCCACAACATGGAGCAGGTCGGCAATCGGATGCCGAAGCTCAACCCGCCGATCGGCCCTGAAGGGCTGGTCGGGATGCATCCACCCAGGATCGACCACCTGTTCTTGATGTGTGAGGACGTCGACGCGACGACCGAGTTCTTCCGTGTCGTGCTCGGATTCCGGATGACCGAGCAGATCATCGCCGACGACGGGTTCCAGCTCGCCACGTTCCTGGAACGAAGCCACTCGACCCACGACATCGCCTTCCTCACTGGGCCCGATGGTGGTTTCCACCACGTCGCCTACTGGGTCGATGACTGGAACGACCTCCGACTGGGCGCCGACACCTGCGCCTTCCACGGGATCAACGTCGACGCCGGGCCCACCCGACATGGGGCGACGCGTGGTTGTGGGCTGTACTTCATGGATCCGGCAGGTAACCGCAACGAGCTCTACACCGGCGGCTACTGGTTCGATCCCGATGACGAGCCGACCACCTGGACGGAGACCGAGATGGGCCGTGCGATCTTCTACTACCAGGGCAAGCTGAACCCCGCCTTCATGACGGTGCACTCGTGAGCACGACGGGGAACGCCAACATCCGGATCGACGAGCCGTACTACGTCGCCAAGTACCGAGAACGTGAAGCCAATCGGATCGCCGACGAGCTCGACGATTCACCACCGCCCGATCAATCGCTGCCGCTCTACCTGCGACAGTTCCGGGACCGCACAACAGCGCCGCCGGCACGGTCGGATACGCCGTTGTGGCAACGCTCGAGCCTCGAGATGCAGCGAGCGCTGACCGAGGACAACCGCAACAAGGAGATCCTGGCCCCGCAAGAAGCCATTCGTGGCATGGCCAACGACGTCTTCTTGATCCGTCACGGAGAGACCCAGGGCTACTCGACCGACTCCGGCCTCACGCCCCAGGGAGCGTGGCAGGCCCACACCTACGGCCACACGCTGTCGAAGCGCATTCGCAGCGGGGAGCAGGTCGTGTTCCGTCACGCCGCCACCAATCGGGCGCGAGAAACGGCCGAGAACATCCATCGCGGCCTGCTCGACGGTTGCGTGCAGTTCGAGCGCGACATCACGATCCACGAGCCGGAACCGATGCACGAGTTCCGTAACTTCCAATTCGTCTCGCCGACCGGGCTCAAGGACGTCACCGCCGCATACCGCGAGTACTACGCCCTTCGCGAGGAGTACGAGCGGATGAGCACCGGCGACCGACCGCTGTGGCTGGTCGAGATGGATCGGTTCTGGAAGCTCCAGATGGCCGGCGGCGACCCGATCCAGTCGTGGCTGACGACCCCGATGATGCATTTCGAACCGCCATCGATGGCCGTCCGACGTTTCTGGACCGGTATCAACAAACTGACCGGGCAGTTCCCCGGAGCTCGCCTGCTGATCGCAACCCACTCCGGTTGCATCCGTGCCTTCGCCGTTGCCGCTCTCGGCTACGACCCGGGCGAGCCCTACAACACGGAGCACGTCCGCGTGAAGATCATGGAGGGCCGCAAGGACGCCATGGTCACCTACCGCAACCGGGTGCAGGAACTGTGCGTTCCGGACATCGACGCATTGCCGGTGTGGTCGAACGAGGATCTATGGAAGCCGCAGGAGACGAGCAGATGACGGAGACCAAGCGATGTGCAAACAGTGTCCGGTTGTCGACTGGGACGCCGCGTTCGCGACGATCAATTCGTTCGGCGGCGTCGCCAATGTGGGTGGCGCGATGAGTGAGATGATCGTCTGGTACGACCGCTACGAGTCGTCGCAGCACAAGCATCGCGTCGGTGGCAAGAACGCCAGCCTCGGCGAATTGATGATGGCCGATCTGCCGGTGCCGCCCGGTTTCGCCGTGGCAATCGAGGCGTACCAACAGCTGTGGCGCAACGAAGACCTCGTCGCTGCGATCAACCACGAGCTTCGGGAGATCGATCACCAGGACCTGCTCGGCAACATGGCGGTTTCCGATCGGATTCGCAATCTGATCGAGGCGGAACGACTCTCCGAGGAGGTGATCGACGCGATCTCGTCGAGTTACGAGGCGCTGTGCAAATTCTGCAGTGTCGACAACCTCCCGGTCGCTGTGCGTTCGTCGGCGACCGCGGAGGACCTTCCCGACGCCTCGTTCGCCGGCCAGCAGGACACGTTCCTGTGGATCCAAGGCGCAGATGCGGTGGTTCAGAGCGTGCAGCGCTGTTGGTCGTCGCTGTTCACCGATCGTGCGATTGCGTACCGGCACCAGATGGGATACCTCCATCAGTCGATCTCGATGTCGGTCGGTGTCCAGAAGATGGTCGATCCGATCGCAGCGGGTGTCGCCTTCACGCTCAACCCGGTCAACGGAGACCGTTCGCAAGTCGCCATCGACGCGTCATGGGGACTCGGGGAAGCCGTCGTGTCCGGCGAGGTGACACCCGACAACTACCTGGTCGACAAGGTCATCAAGGAGATCGTCAGTCGCAAGGTCTCGACCAAACTGATCGAGTATCGGCTCGATCATGACGGCGTCGTTCGTCACCTCGAAGTCGAGTCGGAACGCCAGAACATGCCGTGCATGACCGATGACGACCTTCGCAATGTCGCCGCGCTCGCCCGGCGGGCGGAGAAGCACTATGGCTGTCCGCAAGACGTCGAATGGGCGGTCGATCGGCACCTGCCTGACGGCTACAACGTGGTCCTGCTGCAAAGTCGGCCGGAGACGGTGTGGTCGCAGAAGCCGGTGGTGCCGATCGGCGTGACGTCGGACCCGATGAGCTCGATCGTGTCGACCTTGATGGCACCGATGTACTCGGCGCCGTCCGGGTCGACCACCTGATTCGACCAGCACGACGACCTGATCCGCTGCACTGAACAACCGTAACCGAACACCGACCTGAGGGGGTCTTGAACACCATGGCAAACCGTTTCCCGAGCCCGTTCGAAGTCGATCCCCCCGAGGGCGACATTGCCGGATGGGAGGAGATGTACCCGTATTCGGTCACGTTCGGCGAAGGCCGGCGAGCGTACGAGGAGGCCCGTTTCTGGTTCCAGGACTCGATGCACTGGGGCTGGGCGATGACACCGTGGGACTCGGCCCACCTCGAGTACGCGATAGCCTCACTCGGGCAGTTCAACAGCCGTCACTACCGCATCCCGCCTGCCGACGGGATCGACTTCCGCGTGCTGTACGGCTACCCGTACTTCTCCCCGGTCGCCGTCGACCCGGACAAGATCGAGCCCCGGATTCCTGAGTTTATGGAGCGCGCCGGCCACTACTTCATGAACTGGGACGAGCTCTACGAGAACTGGCTCGTCAAGGTCAAGGAAAACATCGATGCGCTGGACGCGATCGACTTCTCGCCGCTGCCCGAGATCGAGGACCTCGAAGTCGTCACGTCCGGTCAGGGGACCGGCAGCGGCTACCGGATCCAGGCTGAGTACCACCGGTTCAAGGACCTTTCGCTGCGGACCTGGCAGTACCACTTCGAGTTCTTGAACCTCGGGTATGCCGCCTACCTCGATTACTTCGGGTTCTGCAAGCAGGCCTGGCCGAGTATTCCCGACCTGGCGATCGCCCGCATGGTCGCCGGTGTCGAAGTCGATCTGTTCAAGCCGAACGAGAAGCTCAAGGATCTGGCACACCTGGCAGTCGATTCCGGCCTCGCCCGGGTGTTCGACACGCCGTGCGACGTCGGCGAAATCGGCTCCGTGCTGAACGGCACCGATCACGGCAAGGCCTGGCAGGCGGCGTGGGACGAAGCTTCGGATCCCTGGTTCAACTTCAGCTCGGGGACCGGCTTCTACTACTTCGACAAGACGTGGATCGATTACCCGGAGATCCCGTACGCCTTCATCCGCGACTACATCACAAAGATCGAAGCAGGCGACGACATCCGCCGACCGATCGAGCATGTCATCGCCGAACGCGACCGGATCGTCGACGAGTACACCGAACTACTCCTGACCGACGAGGACAAAGCCGCGTTCGCCGGGAAGCTCGGCCTGGCACGAACCGTGTTCCCGTACGTCGAGAACCACAACTTCTACATCGAGCACTGGACGATGTCGCGGTTCTGGGCCAAACTCCGCGAACTGGGTGCGACCATCCATGCTGCAGGCATCATCGCCGACCCACAAGACATCGTCTACATGAAGCGCGACGAGATCGACGAGGTGCTGTGGGACATGTACACAGCCTGGGGGATCAATGCTCCGTCGGCCGGCTCGACCTATTGGCCACCGAAGATCGCCCAACGCAAGCGCTGGATCCAGAGGTTCAAGGCGTGGCATCCGCCCAAGGCGCTCGGGGAGCCACCCGAAGTCGTGACCGAACCGTTCACGATCATGCTGTGGGGGATCACATCCGACTCCGTCAAGGGCTGGCTCGGTGCCGAAACCGGCGATGGGGGCATCTCCGGAATGGCGGCGTCGCCCGGTCGCGTCGAAGGTCGTGCTCGACTCGTGTTCAATGCCGAGGACATCGGCAAGGTACTCGACGGCGAGATTCTCGTCGCCCCGATCACGGCACCCAGCTGGGCGCCGGTGTTCCCCAAGATCCGGGCATGCGTCACCGACATAGGTGGCATGATGAGCCACGCTGCGATCGTGTGCCGCGAGTACGGCGTCCCGGCCGTGACCGGCACCGGTTTCGGCACCACTCAGATCAAGAACGGTCAGATGATCCGCGTCGACGGGTCAGCGGGCACCGTCGAGATCTTGCAAGACTGACGCCCGCAAGCCTCGACATGGTCAACCACGGAGTCATGGAGATGATCAAGGAGCCACGGAGATGATGACGCAAGAGCAAAACGACGAACTGACCCGCGTTGGGCCGGGGACCCCGATGGGCAATCTGCTGCGCTACTACTGGTATCCGGTGGCGTTCGTGCGCGAACTCGACGAGTTCCCGGTCAAGAAGGCGCGCCTGCTCGGCGAGGACTTCGCCGTGTTCAAGCTGCCCGACGGGAGCTACGGGATCATGCACGAGCGGTGCCCGCATCGCGGCGCATCGCTCGTGTACGGAATCGTCGAAGACGGCGGTCTGCGCTGCGGTTACCACGGGTGGAAGTTCGACAACCAGGGCAAATGCGTCGACATCCTGGCGGAGCCCGATTCGTCGCCCGCTTTCCGGGAGAAGGTGTGCGCCAAGGCCGGCAAGGCACAGGCATTGGGCGGGATGGTGTGGGCGTACATCGGTGCCGACCCGGCACCCGAGTTGCCGCGCTACGAGGCGTATGTGATGGAAGGCGTGCGCGACATCGGTCATTCGATGCTGCCGTGCAACTGGTTCCAGATCATGGAGAACGCCGTCGACCCGTACCACGTCGAGGCACTGCACGGGAACTACTTCGCCTTCATTGCCGAGTGGAAGGGCTTCGAAATGCCCGGCTCCTTCAAGAACAAGCACATCAAAGTCGGCTTCGATACGTTCGAGCACGGGATCATCAAACGGCGTCAGCTGGTTGGCCAGACCGAACAGGACGACGACTGGGCAATCGGTCACCCAATGGTGTTTCCCTACAAGATGTGGGTCGGTGGCAACGGCGTTTTCCAGATGCAGATCCGGGTACCGGTCGACGACACGCACACCTGTGTGCTGTTCTACACCGTGCACGCTCCTGATGGGGCCGAGCCGGCCGATCAGATGTATCCCGTCGACTACGAGTACGAGTGGCTCGACGACAAGGGCGTCCACATCGTCGACTACATCGAGGGCCAAGACGTGATGGCTTGGGTCACGCAGGGGCCGATCGCCGATCGCACCACGGAGAACATCACCAAGAGCGACCTCGGTGTGATCGCCGTTCGCCGGCAGTTCCGCGAGGCGCTCGAAGCCGTGCGGGAAGGCCGTGATCCGATTGCCGTGATCCGCCAACCGCACGACGTCATCCCGCTTCCATTGGAACGATCGAAGTTCGGGCGCGGCGCCGGTTTTGCCGTCGATTGGATCGACCGCGGATCGATGAAGTACAGCCCACAGGCCGACGATCTGAAGAAGCTCCACATCAACGCCGCTGCAGCAGTGGCCGGCTGGCAGACCGCTACGCCTGCGCCCGGTCAATGACCGCGCTCGCCGACGAGGCGGCGGTCGACCACCGGCACTGGGCGAGGTATCTCCAGGCGGCCGTCGACGAGCGACGCGAGATCTCGGGAATCGGCGCCCGGCTCGACGGCGGGCTGTCGATCGACGACGCCTATCTGATCCAAGACGCCCTGATCGACGCGCGGCTCTGGCGAGGGGAGTCGTTGGCGGGCGCCAAACTCGGGCTGACGTCGAGGGCCAAACAAGAACAGATGGGTGTGCGTGAACCGGCGTACGGCTGGGTTCTTCGCTCGTCGGTGCTCGGGCCGGATGCCGACGTCGACGTCGACATGCTGATTCACCCTCGGGCGGAACCGGAGTTCGTGTTCCTGATCGGGTCGGAGCTTTCCGGGCCCAACGTGACCGCGGACCAAGTGCTCGATGCGACAGCGAGCGTGGTCGGTGGGATCGAGATCATCGATTCCCGCTACGAGGCGTTCAAGTTCACATTGCCCGATGTGATCGCCGACAACACGTCAGCGGCTCGCGTGGCGATCGGTGAACGCGGTGTCGCACCGCGAGACGTCGACCTGCGGACGGTGACCTGCACCTTCACGGTTGACGGGGTCGTCACCGGCGAAGCGACAGGTGCGGCACTGCTCGGCGATCCGGCCGAATGCGTTGCGATGCTCGTCCGCAACCTGGCCAGGACCGGTCGCGGGCTTGCTGCCGGATGGCTGGTGATGGCAGGGGCGCCACTCGATGCCCGCCCGTTCGGGTCGGGCACGGTAGCCGTCGCCTCCTACAGCGATTTCGGTGATGTCACGGTTCGAGCCGTCGGAACGCAGGCCTGAGGGGCAACTGATGCCGTTAGTGAACGTGACCATGGCACGCGGCAGGACCGCTGAGGCGAAGTCCAAGATGTTGCACGCCATCACCGAGGCGATTCACGAGTCGATCGGCGCCCCGCGCGATTCGATCCGGGTGTGGATCACCGAGGTCGAGAACACCGACTTCCTGGCCGGCACCGAGACCCTCGCCGACAAGCAGGCTCGCCTCGCCCGAGAGCAACAGGAACAGCAGCAGCAATGATCGACCAGGAACTCATCCGACGGGCCGCAGACGCACTCTGGGTGGCGCAGCAAACCAAGACACAGACACCGCCGATTCGCGACCTGCTCGGCACATCGACCGACATCGACGCCGCTTACGCCGTCCAGCAGATCAACACCGACCGCATGATCGCCGGTGGGCATCGCGTTTCCGGTCGCAAGATCGGCCTGACGAACCCGGCGGTGCAGGCCCAACTCGGGGTTCACCAGCCTGATTTCGGGACGTTGTTCACCGACACGGAGTACGGCGACAACATCGACATCCCGGCCTCGCGACTGATCCAACCGCGCGCCGAAGGCGAAGTCGCTCTGGTGTTGGAACATGATCTCGACAACGCTCCTCATGGATTCGCCGAGATCATCCGCGCGGTGGCGTTCGCCCTGCCGGCGATCGAGGTCGTCGACAGCCGGATCGAGAACTGGCAGATCGGTCTCGTCGACACCGTTGGCGACAATGCCAGCAGCGGCTTGTACGTCGTTGGTAGCCGTCCGGTCGCCCTCTCGGCGTTCGATATCCGAACGGTTCCGATGAGCATGACGATCAACGCAGAGGAGGTGTCGACTGGCAACGGGTCGATGTGCCTCGGCAACCCGATCGAAGCGGCCCGATGGCTGGCGGACGAGCTGTGCCGAAGGGGCATCCCACTTCGGGCGGGCGACGTGTTGATGACCGGAGCGCTCGGCCCCGTGCGCCCGATCGGGACCGGTGACGAGGTCGCCGCTCACTTCGGCCCCTTGGGGACCGTCACCACCCGCTTGGTCGACGCCTGACCCGCACCATCGGTCACAGCGGTCCCGCAAGTCAAGGGCTCTGGGTGCGTCGTGCCTCGATCTCATCGACTCGGGTGTTCGCCGCCGGGACCCCGCCGATGCCCCAGTTTTCGGGCGGCACCTCGTTGATTCGCAACCGCGTGCGTTGGATCGGCACGCCGAGCAGCTCGGCAACGAGAGCCGAAACACGCTCGATCAACGCCGTGTGCTGCTCGATCGGGCGGCCCTGCAACAGGTCGAGCGTGATGAAGGGCGCCTGCTCGCCGGACTCGGAGATCGAAACGCCCCCGACCGCGAACGAGTCGGCTGGTAACTCGTGTACCTGTGTCCGAATCCGCTCGATCGGCGACTCGGTGATCTCGGCGAACAGTTCGGCGGTGCGCCGCAGCACCTCACGCTTGAGGTCGGCCGAGATCGGACCGGCGAGATCGACGCGTAGGAACGGCATCAGCGGCCTCAGCCGATCCCGCGCCGGCGGCCGAGATCGAGCGACAGCGTGGAACCGTGCAGCGCGGACGCCTCCGGTGCGAGCAGGATTGCTACCGCCCACGCCACCTCGTCGATCGTCGTGAGCCGTCCGAGCGGTGACCCCGATCGGTACTCGTCGAGGACCTGTTCGGTGGTGGTGCCGGACCCACGTCGATCGGCGGTGCGCCGGGCGATTCCGGTCATCCGTGGCGAATCGACGGGACCCGGCGCGATCAGGTGAACGGTGACGCCCTTCGGACCCCAGTGATCCGACAAGGACCGGACCAGGTTGCCCAGGGCGGCATTTGCCATGCCGGCCAACGGGGCGTTCGGTGACGGCTCGAAGCCGTAGTGGCCACCCAGGACGACGATCCGCGAGCCCTCGACGAGTCGGGGCTCGACACCTCGAATGAGGCGCATCAAGCCACCCACCTTGGAATCGATTCCCCGCCCCATCTCGGCGCCCGTGATCGTGTCGATCGTTCCGCTGGCAGGAAGTCCAGCTGCCTGAACCAGCATCCGGACCGGGCCGTCGAGCACCGTGGCGACAGCATCGGAAAGACCGTCGTCCTCCAGGTCGCCCCGCAGTGGGATCACGCCAGGGTCCGTGCCGGCCACCGCGTCGAGGTCGCCGGATGATCGAGAGATTGCAACGACCGCCAGGTGCTCGGATCGTAGCCGCCGAACGATCGCCGAGCCGAGCGCCCCGGTGGCGCCGGCGACGACTGCATATTCGGTCATTCCCCGCCGACCGGTCGGAGTTCTCGCGCCGCCTTCTCGGCCGCGAGGTCAGCCGCAATCGAGATGATCTGGTCTTCTTGACCGCCGACGAGTTGATGTTCTCCGCATCGCATCAAGATGTCGGCGCCGCGCACGTCGTACTGCTCGGCGGCTCGATAGGCGTGCCGGAGGAAGCTCGAATACACGCCGGCGTAGCCCATCACGAGCGCCATTCGATCGATGATGCACTCGCCATCCATCACCGGCCGCACGACGTCCTCGGCGGCGTCCATCAGCGCCAGCACATCGATCCCGGTCGTGATCCCGAGTCGTTCGCACACCGCTGCGAACACCTCGTTGCGGGTGTTGCCGGCGCCCGCCCCGAAACCTCGTGTGGAGCCGTCGATCTGGACGGCGCCGGCACGTACGGCGAGCACGGAGTTGGCCACGGCGATGCCGAGGTTGTCGTGACCGTGGAAACCGACCTGAGCGTGATCGCCGACGTGCGCCACGAGCGCCTCCACGCGATGGGTCACGTCGTCGAGGATCATCGCCCCTGCTGAGTCGACCACGTAGGGGCACTGGCAGCCGGCGTCGACCATGATGCGAGCCTGTTCGGCGAGCAGTTCCGGTGTGACCTTGTGGGCCATCATCAGGAATCCGACCGTTTCGAATCCGAGTTCTCGGGCCAGTCCGAAATGCTGGATCGAGATGTCGGCTTCGGTGCAGTGGGTTGCGATCCGGACGATCGACACGCCGCTGTCGCGGCACGCCCGCATGTCGTCCATGGTTCCGATCCCTGGCACCATGAGCGCCGCGATCTTTGCCCGCTTGGCGGTCTCCACGGCCGTCTTCATCAGCACCCGTTCATCGACCAACGAGCGACCGTAGTTGTAGGACGAACCTCCGAGACCGTCGCCATGGGTGACCTCGATCACGGGCATCCCGGCGTCGTCGAGCGCCCCCACGACGGAGCGGATGTGGTCGACGGTGAACTGATGACCCTTGGCGTGCGAACCGTCCCGAAGTGCCGAGTCGGTGATCCGGATGTCGAGGGTCGATGAGTAGGCCATGTCAGTTCGCTCCTGTCATCACCGATGCGTCCGTGTCGGCGTCCATCCGTTGGGCGATCACGTTTCCGACCTCGGTGGCGGCGGCGGTCATGATGTCGAGATTGCCTGCATACGGGGGAAAGAAGTCGCCGGCGCCTTCGACCTCGACGAAGATCGCCACTCGATGCGTGCCGTCGGGCGTGATCGAGAACTGTGGGTCGACCGTCAGGCGATAGCCGGGGACATAGCTCTGGACATAGCCGGCGACATCGCGGATCGACGCGTCGATCGCTTCATGATCGGCATCGTCGGGGATCTGGCAGAAGATCGTGTCGCGCATCATCAGTGGCGGCTCGGCGGGATTCAACACGATGATCGCCTTGCCCTTCTGGACACCGCCGCAAATCTCGATCGCCTGCGTCGTGGAACGAGTGAATTCGTCGATGTTGGCGCGGGTACCGGGACCTGCCGATTTCGAAGCGACCGTTGCCACGATCTCGGCGTACGGCACGGTGACGATCCGACTCACGGCATACACCATCGGGATCGTCGCCTGGCCGCCGCACGTGACCATGTTGACGTTCATCAGGGCGGCGTGCTCGGTGAGGTTGACCGGTGGTACAACGTACGGGCCGATCGCGGCCGGTGTGAGATCGATCGCCCGAATCCCGGATTCGGCGTAGCGGGGAGCGTTGACGCGATGGATGTAGGCGCTGGTCGCCTCGAACACGAGGTCGGGGAGCTCCGGCCGTGTGAGCAGCCAGTCGACACCCTCGTGGCTCACTTCCACCCCGTTGTTGCGGGCTCGTTCGAGACCTTCGCTGTCGGGATCGACACCGATCATGTACCGCGGTTCGATGTGGTCCGACTTGAGCAGTTTGTAGAGCAGATCGGTGCCGATATTGCCCGACCCCACAATGGCGGCAGTTCGCATCCATTCAGTCTTACCCACGTGTCCCACGGACGGGAACAGCGTCCCGCTGACCGGAACATCGGATCACCGGGCGCGTTTCACCACAGCAGTGCCCGCACGGCGAGTGCGGCGGCAAGGAAGAACACGAACACGGCGACACCGACCGCGCGACCGTACCGGCGGTACAGCCAGACCGTCAGCGACCATTGGCCTTCGTAGGCGGGATCGTGCTTGCGTTTCAGCCACCCGGTCAGCGCCATGCACGGGCACCCGAGCAAGGCAACTTGGAGAACCACCACGATCGTCACGATGGCGAAGTAGACCGGTCCTGAGAACCACACCGCACCGGCGACGACGAGCGCGATCACGAGCGGCATGTGCACGAGATCGATTGCCATTCCGGCATACCAGTAACGCCGGGTGTCCGGTCTGCTGCCATCGCCGACGCGGTGTGCCGGCCCGATGTCGGCGACCGTGCGATGTCGCGACGACCGGATCATGGTTCGATCGTAGGAGTGTCGGTGATCCAGATCCTCGTCGGTGTCGAACTGATGTGAGATCGCCTCGATCGAGCCGCCCATGCCGTCCGTCACCCGAACCAGAACAAACGCTCACACCCGGTGCTGGACGGTCGGCGGGCGACGGCATCCCACAGGGCCGCACGTGTCCCCCGAACCGGGCTGGAGCCGCTCCCCGACACGTCACCCGAGGCTGACGCGATAATCTCGCGGCCGGTGGCCGAAGGGACGATCTTCTGGGAGGCTGAACTCGTCGCCCGCATCCGAGCGGGTGACGACTCTGCCCTGGAAATCGCCTACGACCAATACAGCCCACTGGTGCACGGGATCGCCGTGCGCATGGTCGGTCGAGCGCACGCCGGCGACATCACCCAGGAGGTGTTCGTGACACTGTGGGAGCGGCCCGAGCGATTCAACCCGTCGCATGGCAGCCTGCGAGCGTTCCTTGCGACGATCTCCCGACGGCGGTGCATCGATCATCTACGTGCCAACGAGCGGCGAGTCGCCAGAGAGAGCCGGGCTCAACATGCGCATCCAACCCAGTGTCCGAACGTCGACGAAGCTGCGTTGGCGATGATCCGGGGTGAAAGGATTCGTGCAGCACTCGAGCTGTTGCCGACGGAGCAGCGCCGCGCGGTCGAGCTGGCCTACCTCGACGGGCTCACGTTTCGTCAGGTCGCGTTGGCGACTGGCGCATCGGAGGGAACGGCCAAATCACGCATCAGGCTGGGACTGCAACGGCTCGCCGACCAGTTGCATCGACCGGGCGAATTGGAATGGGCATGACCGAAGGTAGTCGGGAACAAGAAGATCGAGAACTCGAGGATCTCGCCACCGAGTTGCGTGTCGGTGACGTCATCGCCGCGCTCGCCGAGCCCGGTTCGCTCTCTCCGCCCGAGGGAGTGCGATCGTCGTTGTTCGAGCGAGTGCAGGGTTCACCGCGACCCCGTGGCGAACGGGTTGATGCCGCCACGCTCTATGCCAACCGCGTCGCCGCACTGGGATCGCTGTTGCCGGCTCTCGCGCCGGACGACTGGAGCCGGCCGGTTGCGCCGTACTCGTGGAGCGTGCACGGGTTGATCGCCCACTTGCTCGTGATCGAGCGGTACACCGCCCGCCAGTTCGGAATCGTCGGTACGCCACCGGCTCGACCGGACGACAGCGACGACCACCTGACAATGGGCTTGGGAGAGATTGCAGCGGAGTTGGACGGCAATCCGTTCGACACGATGAAGCGCTGGTTCGAAGCCGCCGACCGACTCGCGCAGTATGTCCACTCCGAGCGATACGACCCGAGCGCCTCCGCTTCGCTGCACGGATGGCCCTTCTCGCAATCGGCTGCACTGGTCGCCAGGGCCTTCGAACTGTGGACGCATTGGGAAGACATCCGCCGTGCCGTCAAACTCCCACTCGAGACAATTGCTCCGAACGAGCTTCGAACGATGTCGTCGCTTTCGGTCGCATCTCTTCCGTTCGTGCTGCCGATCGCGTGTCCCACGGTTTCGATGCGGCCGACGCGTGTTGTTCTCACGGGGCCTGGAGGCGGAACGTTCGACATCGGTGGAACCGGCCCTCGCGTCGCAACGGTGGTCGTCGACGTCGTCGATTACTGCCGCAGTGTCGCCAGGCGGATCGATACCGATCAACTCGGGGCGACGATCGAAGGCGACGCGCAACTCGTGTCATGTCTGCTCGACGGTTCGCGAGCGTTCGCCGTCTGACAGACTCCGTGCATGAGTCCGCTCGAGGTGGTCGAACAGTGGGAAACACGGGCGTGGACCAACGCTGACCTGACTGCCGTCGACGACCTGATCGCCGAGGGAATCATTCGACACGGTCCATCGGGGACCGCGGTCCGGTCACGCGACCAGATCAAAGACGACCTTCGGCGATATCAGCAGGCGCTGCACAAGCCGACGATCATCGTCAACGACCGCGTCGTCGACGGCGACAAGGTGTGGAGCCGTCTCACGATGCGCGGTGTCAACCTCGAGACAGGTGACAAGCGGACGGTCGGCTGGCTCCAGATCCAGCGTGTCGTCGACGGCTTGATTGTCGAGAGCTGGACGCTGTACGCCAACGACATCGACTGGGAGTAGTCGCACTCGAGCTGTCAAGCCAGCGCGACTGCTTCACCGTGCCGCCGGCGCGACCGGTTGCTCACCAGCGAATACCACACCATCGAGAGCACGACGAACCCGCCGGTGATCGCGATCGTTTCCCGCAGCCCGATCGAGTCGGCCACCGTACCGAGCGGCAGGGCAGCCATCCCGAACCCGCCCCACGACAGCATCATCAGGCTCTGAACGCGGCCGTGGAATTCGAGTTCCGTCAGCGACAACATCAATGAGTTGTTCATCGCCTGGAAGGCCGACGCTGCGAAGCCGACGATGAAGACGGCGACGAGCGCCAACCCGTAATGCGGGGCAACCGCCATCAGACCCAATGAGAACCCGAACGCCAAGCCGGAGATCGTCTGAATCCGCCAGGCGACCTGACCTTTCGCTCGACCGGCCACGTAAACGGAGGCGAGCACCGCGCCGACCGCCGACACCGCCGACAAGATGCCGTACCCCGTCGCCCCGACACCGAGCACGTTGGTCGAATAGCGCGGGATGAACGCGAGATAGGGGAACCCGATCATCACGACAAGGAACGACACGACCAGCAACAACCCGACCTGGTGGTGTTGCTTCACGTAGGCAAGGCTGTCTCTGAAGTCGCTCCACGCCGATGATGTCGTCGGCGCTTGCGGTTTTCCCTTCGGCAACGTCATCAGGCCACCGATCGAGGCAATGCTGAGCACCGTGGCGACGTGATACACCCCAGCGGTGCCGATCCACGGTGTGGCGATGAACACCCCGGCTATTGCGGGGCCGACGACACGGGCGGCGTTGCTGCTCATCTGGCTCAGCACGATCGCATTGGTGAGCAGTTCCCGGCCGACGACCTCGCTGGTCATCGCCATCCGAGCGGGCGCCAGGAACGCAAACGCGGTGCCCTGGATGATCGAGACCACCAGCAGCATCCAGTACTGAACGAAGTCGAATGACACGCCGAGCCCGATCCACAAGGATCCGAGCGTCAACATCCATTGTGTCACGATCAGGATTCGACGCTTGGAGTATCGATCGGCGGCGACCCCACCGATCGGCGTGGCGATCAGCATCGGGATCCCGAACGCCATGAAGACGCCGCCGAGGCCGCTGTTGGAGCCGGTCAGTTCGTTCGCCAACCAGCCACGCGCCACCGCCTGGGCCTGAATCGACAGGAAGGCGATGCCGGCGGCCGTGAACAAGGTGCGATAGGCGGGAACCGACAGCGAGGCATACGTACCCTCACTGGACGGCGACCTCATCGCCTCAGTCTGCCCGTCGGGTCCTGGGATAGCCGTATCAGGGTGGTGAATCCACCAGGGTGGAGTCTCACGATGCTCGCTACGATGGAGGCATGTCAGATCGGGCGTCGGTAACTGGTTCGTTCCCGGTCAAGCGTGGCTTGGCCGAAATGCTGAAGGGCGGCGTCATCATGGACGTTGTCACGCCCGAGCAGGCCAAGATCGCCGAGGACGCCGGGGCATGCGCCGTGATGGCGCTCGAGCGGGTGCCCGCCGACATCCGCCGTGACGGCGGTGTTGCCCGGATGTCCGATCCGGAAATGATCGAAGGCATCAAGGCCGCCGTGTCGATCCCGGTGATGGCAAAGGCCCGGATCGGGCACTTCGTCGAGGCTCAGATCCTCGAAGCGCTCGGGGTCGACTTCGTCGATGAATCGGAAGTGCTCACGCCCGCCGATGAGGCCCACCACATTGACAAGTTCGGGTTCACGGTGCCCTTCGTCTGCGGCGCCACGAACCTCGGCGAGGCACTCCGGCGGATCAGCGAAGGGGCCTGCCTGATCCGATCCAAAGGCGAGGCCGGCACGGGCAACGTGGTCGAGGCCGTTCGCCACCTGCGATCGATCCTCGGCGACATCCGCAAGGTCGGTCAGGCTGATGCGGCAGAGTTGTTCGACTGGGCCAAGAAGCTCCAGGCGCCGCTCCCGCTCGTTCAAGAAATCGCCGAGACCGGCAAGTTCCCGGTGCCGATCTTCTGCGCCGGCGGTCTGGCGACGCCTGCTGATGCAGCGCTTGCGATGCAACTCGGTGCCGAAGCCGTCTTCGTCGGCTCCGGGATCTTCAAGAGTGACGAGCCGGCCCGACGTGCTGCGGCAATCGTCGAAGCGACCACGCATTTCCGTGATGCGTCGATTCTCGCCAAGGTCAGCCGCGGCTTGGGTGCTCCCATGACCGGAATCGGAATGGACGAGATCAACGAACGCTACGCCGAACGAGGCTGGTGAAGCGCTTGAGGTGCTCGGCGATGTCCGGTACAGGTGGAGCACGGGTCTCGAACGAGCAATCTCGACACGATGCGGAGCAGCGAAGGCCTGTCCAGTGATCCAATCGGAGCCCCCAGGTGGACCTGCTGATCGGGGTACTCGCCCTCCAAGGTGCGTTTGAAGCACACCAACAGCGCCTGAGTGAACTGGTCGTCCAGTCTCGACAGGTCAGGTTGCCGAAAGATCTCGTTGGGCTCGACGCGCTGGTGATGCCCGGCGGCGAGTCGACGACGATGTCGAAGCTGCTCGTGAGCAGCGGCCTGTTCGACGACATCGCAGACCGGATCAACGACGGCATGCCGGTGTTCGGCACGTGCGCAGGCATGATCCTGCTGAGCACGGAAGTGCTCGATGGTCGACCCGACCAGCGATCGTTCGGCGCCATCGACGTCTCGGTTCGACGCAACGGTTACGGCCGCCAGGTCGACAGCTTCGAAACCGATCTCGAGGTGCCCAGCCTTGGCGCCGGCATGAAGCCGTTCCACGGCGTGTTCATCCGCGCCCCGAAGGTCGAGCGAGTCGGCGATGGCGTCGACGTGCTCGCCAGCTACGACGGATCACCGGTTCTGCTGCGACAGAAAAACGTTACGGTGGCATCGTTCCATCCGGAGCTGTCGAACGATCACCGTCTGCACCAAGAATTCATCAACAGCTTCCATCCGATCACGTGAGACCCCGATCACGTGAAACCCCGATCACCTGAAACCCCGATCACCTGAAACCCGGAGACAATCTGATGTCTGGTCACTCCAAATGGGCAACCATCAAACACAAGAAGGGCGCCGCCGACAAGGCTCGTGGCAAGTTGTTCGCCAAACTCGCCCGACAGATCGAAGTCGCTGCGCGTGGCGGCGGCGGCGATACCGACACGAATCCGACGTTGCGCACGGCCGTTCAGAAGGCCAAGGCCGGTCAGATGACGAACGACGCCATCGATCGGGCGATCAAACGTGGGACCGGTGATGCCGGCGGCGGCACGTACGTGGCGATCACTTATGAAGGATACGCCCCCGGGGGGGTAGCACTGTTGATCGACGTGCTGACCGACAATCGAAACCGCACCGGCGCAGAAGTACGCATGATCTTCTCCAAGATGGGAGGTTCGATGGCCGAGCCAGGTGCGGTCGGCTGGCAGTTCCACCGGCGCGGCGTGATCATGATCGACCCCAGTCCTGGCGGGCGAACGGTCGACGAGGACGCGTTGATGCTGGCGGCGCTCGAGGCCGGAGCCGATGATGTCTCCGACGACGACGGCGCCTGGTGTGTGATGTGTGATCCGAGCGCGACGTTCGAAGTCAAGGATGCGCTCGAAGCGGCGGGCTACGTCGTGCTCTCGGCCGACACTCCGATGGTGTCGGAGAACCTCGTGCCGGTCACCAGTGTCGAGGACGCCAGGAAGATTCTCCGGATCATGGAAGCGATCGAGGACAATGACGACGTGCAGGACGTCTATTCCAACTTCGACATTGCCGATGACGTGATGGAAGCTGCTGCCGGATGAGCGTCGGGGTCGGAGATCCAGCACCCGATTTCTCGTTGCCGGGAACCGGCGGCAAGCAATACTCGCTCGCAGACTTTCTCGGCAACCCGATCGTGCTGGTGTTCTATCCGGGCGACGACACGCCGGTCTGCACCAAGCAGTTGAACGCCTACAACGACGGCCTCGAGCATTTCGAAGAACTCGACGCGCAGGTGGTCGGCATCTCCGCCCAAGACGTCGCCAGCAAGGAAGCGTTCTCGTCGAAGCACGGATTCGAGTTCCCGCTGCTGGCCGACACCGACAAGCAGACCGCCGCCGCCTACGGCACGCTCGGCCCGATCGGGTTCCCCCGGCGAAGCGTCTTCATCATCGACCGCGAAGGAATGATCCGCTACGTCCACCGGGCGATCGCCGGGCTGACGTACCGGCCGGTCAGCGAGTTGCTCGCCGAGCTCGAAGCGATCGGGTGACTGTGACGTACGCCGCCGCTCACGATCGATACCAGACAATGCGTTACGACCGCTGCGGCCGTCACGGGCTGAAACTGCCCAAGCTGTCGCTCGGGCTGTGGCAGAACTTCGGTGGCCCCGAACTGACCGACCTGATGCGAGAGATGCTGTGCAACTCGTTCGACGCAGGGATCACACACTTCGATCTCGCCAACAACTACGGCCCCCCGGCTGGTTCCGCCGAACTCAACTACGGCTCGATGATGGCCACCGACTTCAAGCCATATCGCGACGAACTGATCATCTCGACCAAAGCCGGATACCACATGTGGGACGGGCCGTACGGCGAGTTCGGGAGCCGGAAGTACTTGCTGGCGAGCCTCGATCAGTCACTCGTCAGGATGGGTCTCGAGTACGTCGACATCTTCTACTCGCACCGATTCGACCCCGACACGCCACTCGAAGAAACGATGGGTGCGCTCGACGCTGCCGTTCGTTCCGGGCGCGCCCTGTATGCCGGCATCTCCTCGTACGGCCCGGAACGGACTCGTGAGGCGGCGGCGATCCTGCGTGACCTGGGTACGCCGTGCCTGATCCACCAACCGTCGTATTCACTGTTCAATCGCTGGGTCGAGCACGGATTGTTGGACGTGCTCGGTGACGAGGGGATCGGTTGCATCGCCTTCTCACCGCTTGCGCAGGGCCTGCTGACGACGAAGTACCTCAAGGGGATCCCCGACGATTCGCGTGCCGCCCTCGACGGTTCCTTCCGCCCCCATTTCGTCAACGATGCCAACATCGCCCGCGTCCAGGGACTCGACGCGATCGCCGGCGAGCGCGGACAGACACTCGCCCAGATGGCCGTCTCCTGGGTGTTGCGTGACCAACGTGTGACCACGGCGCTGATCGGAGCAAGCCGTTGGTCGCAGATTGCCGACTGTCTCGGGGCACTCGACAACTTGACCTTCAGCGATGACGAACTCGCCGCAATCGATCGGTTTGCGATCGACGGTGCACTCAATCTTTGGAATGCGTCGAGCGACCCGGGCTGATCGATCACCGGTCGGGGAGACGCTCGATCGCCGTTCGGATTCAGCCTGGTGTTGCGTCCGGCGGTCCCCACTCGGCTCGCCGGATGGCGCTAGAGTCGAACCTGTGTTCGCTCTTGAACGTCTCCCAGGGTCGATACGCGTGCTGGGGATCGACCCCGGGTTGACCCGCTGTGGCTATGCGGTGCTCGACGGACGCGGCCCCGGCGTGGCCGCAGCAGTCTCGCTCGGGGTCATCCGTACCCCTCCAGCCGACCCCTTGCCGCAACGGCTTGCGGCGCTGCGGACCGAGATCGTTGCGCTGCTCGTGGAGTTCGAGCCCGACGTCGTCGCCGTCGAGACGGTGTTCTTCCAGGTCAACGTACGGACGGCGATGAGCGTCGGCCAGGCAAGTGGGCTGGCCCTGTGCGAGGCGGCCAGCGCCGGTTGCGAGGTGGTCCAATACACGCCCAACCAGGTCAAAGACGCGGTGGCCGGATACGGGGCGGCGAGCAAGGAGCAGGTCCAGAAGATGGTCCAGGCTCGGCTCAGGCTCTCGCAACTTCCGAAACCGGCCGACGCCGCCGACGCTGCCGCGATCGGGCTGTGCCACTTGGCGATGTCGCCGATGCGGGCGCGGATTGCCTCGGCGGTCAGTGCCGGAGGTCGGCGATGATCGGATCCCTGCGCGGCACGATCCTGGAACGCGACCTGACGGGCGCCGTTCTGATCGAGGTGGCAGGTGTCGGTTACGTGGTGCATGTCACACACCGCGCGCTGGCGGAGCTGGAGCCGTCGACGGCGGCATTCCTCTACACGCACCACCACATCCGTGAAGACAGCCAACAGCTGTTCGGGTTCCTGAGCCGGGACGAGCGAATCACGTTTCAAACCCTGATCGCCACCCACGGTGTCGGCCCGGCGCTGGCAATCGCGATCATCGCTACGCATCCGCCGACGGCTTTGGTCGACATCGTCGCCCGCGGCGACATCGGGGCGCTGACGCTGGTCCCGGGCGTCGGCAAGAAGACCGCTGAGCGGCTGCTGATCGAGCTGAAGTCGCGGCTGAGCATTCCGGTGCTCGACGGCGGCGGCCCTTCGGGGTCCGGTTCGGTCGTCTCCGATGTCCGCGAAGCCTTGGCGGGATTGGGCTACGGCGAGGCGGAGATACGCGACGCCCTTCGTGAGCTGCCGTCCGCCGGCGACGCTGCCTCGCTCCTGCGTGATGCGCTGTCGCTACTGGGAGCACGCCGTGCGTGACGAGTTCCTTGACCCGGGCGTCGGCTCCGACGTGGAAGAAGTCGTCGAGGCCGGGCTACGACCGCGCGCCCTGGCCGAGTTCGTCGGTCAGCGTGAGCTCAAGGAGCACCTCGCGATCGTGTTGGAGGCAGCCCGCCGCAGGGGCCAGCCGGCCGATCACCTGCTGTTCGCCGGCCCGCCCGGGCTCGGCAAGACCACGCTTGCTGGAATCGTCGCCACCGAGATGGGCGTCCATCTCCACATCACCTCCGGCCCCGCCTTGGAGCGGGCCGGTGACTTGGCGGCGATCTTGACCAAGCTGCAAGAAGGCGACGTCTTGTTCATCGATGAGATCCACCGCCTGTCTCGAGCGGTCGAGGAGATCCTGTACCCGGCGATGGAGGACTTCCAGCTCGACATCGTCGTCGGCAAGGGTCCCGCCGCATCCAGCATCCGCTTGACGATGCCTCCGTTCACGCTCGTCGGCGCCACCACGCGGACCGGCATGATCACCGGCCCGCTTCGCGACCGGTTCGGGCTGGTCGCCCGACTCGACTACTACGACGCCGACGAGTTGCAGGCGATCGTGATTCGCGCCGCGGGGATTCTCGACGTCAGCATCGACGTCGATGGCGCCTGGGAGATCGCTCGACGTTCGCGAGGCACGCCGCGAATCGCCAACCGTTTGCTTCGCCGGGTCCGAGACTTCTCCGAGGTCCGTGCCGATGGGGCGATCTCGGCCGGCATCGCCCGCGACGGCCTTGCGCTCTTCGGCGTCGACGACCTCGGCCTCGACAAGGTCGACCGAGCGCTGCTGACGGCGCTGTGCGAGCAGTTCAACGGCGGTCCCGTCGGGCTTTCGACGCTGGCGATCAGCGTCGGCGAGCAGCCGGAAACGGTCGAAGACGTCTACGAACCATTTCTGATCCAGCAGGGCATGATTGCTCGCACCCCGCGGGGTCGCGTTGCCATGCCGAGTGCCTACAGCCACATCGGATTGCTGGTCCCCAAGAACCGGGGCGGCATGCAATCCGGGCTGTTCGACGGTTAGGTCGCGGCAACCGCACGTCGGCAACCGGTCGTCTGTCGTCTGTCGTGGGGTGCCCGGTGTGACCGACGTCCACAGGCGTTGTGTGGATCCGTAGCCTTTCGGTCGTGCGATTGTCCGACTTCGACTACGAGCTCCCTGAGCAACGAATCGCGCAGACACCGATCGAACCGCGTGATTCGGCACGCCTGTTGGTCGACCGAGGGACCCGGGCGCCCGACCATCGTCGTGTGAGCGACCTGACCGAGATGCTGCAGCCGGGCGATCTGCTCGTGCTCAACGAGACCAAGGTGATTCCTGCCAGGCTGTCGCTACAGCGCTCGACCGGCGGGGCGGCCGAGGTGTTGATGCTGGAACCACTCGATGGCGAGCGGCGCGTGTGGGAGGCCTTGGTTCGGCCCGCCCGTAAGTTGAAGGTCGGTGAAACGCTGTTCGCCGACAATGGCGTACCCGTCGTCGAGATCGGTGCCCGAACCGACTCGGGTGACACGTTCAGGGTGAGCCTGATCGGATCGGTCGACTCCTTGGACCTGCTCGACCAGCACGGGGTGATGCCGTTGCCGCCGTACATCACAGAGCGGCTCGATCGACCAGATCGCTATCAGACCGTGTACGCACGGCAACCGGGGAGTGCCGCCGCCCCGACAGCCGGTCTGCACTTCACGAACCAATTGCTGGCCGACCTGGTCGCAATCGGTGTCGAGCAGGCCAAGGTCGAGCTGGTCGTCGGGCTCGATACATTCCGTCCGATCAACGTCGACGACCCCCGACAGCATCGGATCCACACGGAGCGGTACCGGGTACCTGCGGAAACGCTGGCGCGATGCCGCTCGGCCAAGCGGGTGGTGGCTGTCGGCACGACCTCCGTGCGGGCGCTCGAGTCGGCCGCGACACGGGGCGAGTTGGCAGGTCGCACCGACATCTTCATCCACCGCGGGTACGACTGGAAGCTCGTCGACCTGCTCCTGACCAACTTCCACATGCCGCG
>JAYVFI010000054.1:0-5224 GCA_043773365.1 Ilumatobacteraceae bacterium | reverse complement strand
GTCACCGGATCCGGTGTCAATGTCGCCGTCATCGACACCGGCGTGGCGCCGGTTGGGCCGTTTGCGGCCCAGGGGACGCTCGTGGCGGCGGTCGACCTCAGCGCCGAGCAACGTGATGGCGGTACCGCCTTCGTCGACAACAACGGTCACGGAACCCACCTCGCCGGCATCGTGCACGGTGTTGCCCCGGGCGCCGGAATCGTGTCCGTCAAGGTTGCCGGTCGCGACGGAAGCGTGGGGCTCGACGGTCTCGTGACCGGTATCGACTGGGTCATCGATCACGCAGACGCGCTCGACATTCGGGTGCTGAATCTCGCCATCAACAGTGATGCCAACCGTCCATACTTCGCCGACCCGCTGGCGGCAGCGGTCGAACGGGCATGGGCAGCAGGCATTGTCGTGGTCACCGCGGCAGGCAACGAGGGCGCCGGCGCGGCTGGACTCCATGCTCCGGCCAACGACCCGTACGTGATCGCGGTCGGCGGCGTCGAGGCGACCGCGGCGGGATTCGTGGTGCCCAACTGGGCCAGCAGCGGCGACGGTGTTCGCAACCCCGATCTGGCCGCACCCGGCGCACACATCGAGAGTCTGCGGGCTCCAGGAAGTGACGCGGATGTCTACCATCCAGAGGGCTTCGTCGATGCCCAGACGTTCCGCGGCAGCGGATCATCGCAGGCGGCGGCGGTCGTCTCCGGCGCGGCGGCACTGTTGTTGGATGCCCGCCCGGATCTGTCGCCCAACGAGGTCAAGGCGGCGCTCGTGTCGTCGACCGGTGCGGTCGCAGATGGATCGACGCTCGTCGCAGGTAGCGGTGTGCTCGACGTCAGCGCGGCCGTCAATGCCGATGTCACCGGCGCCACACAGACCTGGCGGGCGGCGAGGAACGGGCAGCGGCTGCCTCGCACCGCCGGCGTCAGCACACTCTGGAACGGCACGTCGTGGTCGGGTACGAGCTGGTCCGGTACGTCGTGGTCGGGTACGAGCTGGTCGGGTACGAGTTGGTCGGGAACCAGCTGGTCGGGCACGTCGTGGTCGTGACCAGCCGGTGACGAGTCAATTGTTGTGAACTCGATTTGGTGAAAGCCGGAGTCCGATCGGTTACGTTGGACCCGGCATCACACCCTCGGCATCACAACAAGGAGCCCGCTGTGACCGAGCCCGGCTCCGACGGGGTCACCAACCCAATGATCGGCGACGGTCAGAACGGATCAGCACGTCGCGCCACGCGACATCCCGAGCGTGATGCCTACCTGTTGTCGGCCGCCATGCTGGCGTCGGCGGTACCGCTGGTGTTGCTGACACGTGATGTCACGGATCCGATTCGCGACGGTTCGTGGTGGGTCGTCGTCGTGGTGGCGGTGTTGTTCGCGCTGTCCGAGATCACGGTGTTCCACCTGGAGTTCCAGCGCGAGGCGATTTCATTCTCACTCTCCGAGGTTCCGACTGCGTTCGCCCTGGTCTTTCTGGCGCCGGTCCCGGCGCTGTCGGCGCGGCTGATCGGCAGCCTCGCCATGTTCCTCACCGTACGTCGACTCTCGAACAGCAAATTGGCGTTCAACTTGGCACTGTTCACCTGGGAATTGGCGTTCGTGGCTTTCATCTTCCGCGTCCTGATCGGGGGCTCCGAACCCACCCAACTGGTGACGGTGGTCGCCGCAAGCGGAGCAATCGCGCTGACCACGGCAGTTGGGTCGGTGTTCGTCTCGATCGTGATCTCCCGCTTCGAAGGCCACGCGATTCGTCGGATCGTCGACGAGTTCACGTCGGCCTGGTGGCTGTACTGCCTGAGTGCCAGCTTGGCCGGGATGACCTTGACGTTGGCGCTGGTCGAACCCTGGCTGGTCTTGATCGCGATCCCTCCGTTGGTCGGCGGCTGGTGGGTGATCCGTCAATTCGGCGACATCGGCCAGCGGTTGCGTGATCTCGACGCCGTTCACGGCTTTGCCGGGCGTGTCGGCCAATCCCTCCAGCTTCAGGAGATCAGCGAGTCAGCGGTTCAAGAAGCGGCATCGTTGCTGCGCTCGGACTCGGCCGCCCTGGTGAGGTTCGACGCCGACGGCGCGGCAGTCGCAACCCACACAATTGGTTCGCTCGGAATGACGCTGCCCGATCGGGTCGACGATCCCGGGTGGCGTGTGATCGTCGAGGCTCCTCGGGCGACGATGATCGACCCGCATCGCCTGAGGGAACTCACGGGGGGTGCAACCTCGGACCTCACGGCCGTGATCGCCGCCCCGGTTCGTGACGAAGCGGGTCTGGTGGCTCTGCTACTGATCGCCGAACGCCCGGGAGCGCTCTATCGGTTCGACGAAGCACACGTTGCTCGCGTCCAGAACCTGACCGACCAGCTCGCAGCGAGTGTGCGCAAGGGGATGTTGCACGAACGACTCGAGTTCGAGGCTCGCCACGACGCCCTCACGGAACTCCCGGCGCGAACGCTGTTCGAGCGAGAAGTGGCGGCGACCGTCGAGCAGCCGATGGACGGGCAGATCTCGTTCGTCTTGATGTTCGACCTCGACCGCTTCAAGGAGGTCAACGACACGCTCGGCCATCACGCCGGTGACGACCTGCTCATTCAGTTCGCCAGTCGAATGACTGCGCTGCTGGCACCTGGCGACGTGCTTGCCCGCCTTGCGGGTGACGAATTCGCCATGCTGTGTCACCGCAAGACACGCGACGAGATGGTTGACTTCGCAGTTGCCTGCGTCAGCGAGGGCGGCCGCCCGGTCACGCTCGACGGGCTCGAAATCGTGGTGACCGTCAGTCTTGGCGTTTGTGAGATCACCGAGGCTGACGTCGACGCGTTGCAGCCGATGCGGCGTGCGGACATCGCCATGTACAACGCCAAGTGGCAGCGCACGGGGGTCGAGTTCTATCGCGATGAGATCGACCGGCGAACGCCGGCCCGGCTCTCGATGCTCGGTGATTTGCGGGCGGCGATCGAAGCCAAGAGTCTCGACGTGGTCTACCAACCCAAGCTCGACCTCACCAGTGGTCGGATCGTGGGGGTGGAGGCGCTCGTCCGTTGGGAGCATCTCACCCGCGGTGTCGTTGCCCCGGCGGAATTCGTCCGCGTTGCGGAGGACACCGGATTGATCAAGTCACTGACCGACCTGGTCTTGGCGCGCGGGATCGAAACGCTGCGTGTCGTGCGCGAGCACGGATTCGAGATCGGCTTGGCGGTCAACCTGTCGACCCACGACCTTTTCGATTCGCGACTACCCGATCGCGTCCGCGCATATCTCGATAGCAACGGTGTCGAGCCAGGCACGCTGACATTGGAGATCACGGAGTCGTCGCTGTTCGTCGACGCACCTCGCACGCGGGCGACGATCGACGATCTCCACGACGCAGGTTTCAAGATGGCGGTTGACGACTTCGGAACCGGCTACTCGTCGCTGAGCTACCTGCGTCGTTTGCCGGTCAATGAGCTCAAGGTCGATCAGAGCTTCGTCGCCCGGATGTTGACCGACCCGCAGGACGAGGTGATCGTCAAATCGACGATCGATCTGGGTCACAACCTCGGACTGCACGTCGTCGCTGAGGGCGTCGAGAGCATCGCGGTGATGAACCGGTTGAGCGAGTTCGGCTGTGATGCTGCCCAGGGCTACTGCATCTCGCAGCCGTTGTCGGGCGATGAACTGATCGAGTGGCTGATCAAAGCCGAATCGGCCCGCCGGTCGGGAACCCCGACGGCGTGGGTCGGCTCGATCTGATCGGGTCAGTCGGAGAGCTCGTCGGTCGTCAAGTTCTTGAGTGGTCGACCGGTCGTGCGACGCCGGAGGTTGTCGAGAAACAACTCGACCGTCTGTCGATCCGTTCGCTCCGTTTCGCCAGAGGCGTGCGGGGTGATGATCACATTGGGCATCGTCCACAGGTCACTGTCTGTCGGGAGCGGCTCGACGGCGAAGACGTCGAGACCGGCGCCGCCGAGATGACCGTCGAGCAAGGACTCCGTCAACGCCCGCTCATCGACGATCTCCCCACGACCGACGTTGATGAACCATGCCCCGCGGCGCATCGTTGCGAATGCCGTGGCATCGAACAACCCGCGGGTTTCGTTCGTGAGCGGTGCAGTGACCGCAATCGCGTCGGCCCATCGCAGCAGGTCGGGGAGCCGTGACGATGCCCACGTGGGGCAGGTTTCATCGCCACGCACGGTGCGGCGGACACCGATCACTTCCATCTCGAACGCCGTTGCAAGTCGAGCAACTTCCTCGCCGATTGCGCCGAGTCCGACGATGCCGAGACGCATCCCTCCAAGATCGCGAATCTGGAGCCGTGCCCAGTGCCGAGCCGCTTGCGCAACCGACAGTTCCGGCAGGTGCCGACTCAGCGCCAGTAGGTAGGTCATCACGGTCTGGGCGATCGACGCCGCCGCCGCTCCCGCCGAACTCGTGACCACGACTCCGTGGCTGCGGAGCGTGGCATACACCGGGTGGTCGGTGCCCGCTGACATCGACTGCAGCCATTCGAGTTTGGGTGCTCGGACACACGTCCCCATGAACTTGCTGACCCGGTCCGGATAGGCGTCCGGCGAGAAGAAGGCGATCGTGATCCGTTCGAGATCGCTCGGTGTGATGTGTTCGTGCCCGACCAGCCGGACGACCTCGAGGGTCGGGTCGATCGACACGATCTCGTCGCCCCGCTCGTCCCACATCGTGTCAGTACAGAACAACACCGGCGAACTCACCGGCGTGACGTTAGCGATCCGTCACCCGCTACCGCTGACAGCGCCGCTACCGTTGATTCCGGAGGTGTCCGGGTACCTGGTGGGCTCCCTCGCCTTCAAAGCGAGTGCAACGAGCGATCCTCGTTGGGCGGGTTCGATTCCCGTCCACCTCCGCCATAGGTCGTCGGCTGTCACCGGCTCGACGGAACGCTCGGGGAGCGACACACCACTAGGCCGTGAGGGCGACCTCTCCGGTCTCCGAGAAGTCGTCGGGGCGGGCCGCCGGTTTGGTTCCTTCGACCCGTTCGCGAGTCTCCGCCGCCTCGCGGCTCGCCAGCATCGCCGGAATCCGGCGTCGGAGACGCCAGAAGGTGTCCTCCATCAGGATGTGGTCGTATTCCCCGTTTCGGCCGACGCTGTAGAGACCGTGCACACCGGTTCCCTCACTCGCCAGCGCAGCCCGGTCCTGTTCGTACTCGAGCGCGAACACGGGATAGCCCAGAGGCTGTCGGAGCACGCTCGCACCGATCACCAAGGAGCGGATGTTCGGGA
>JAYVFI010000053.1:0-34911 GCA_043773365.1 Ilumatobacteraceae bacterium | reverse complement strand
GACACAGTCACCATCGAGATCACAGATCTGATAGACGATCGTGACAGTGCCGCCGAAGTTGGCGGCCGGGGTGAAAGCGATTCGGTCATCGGTCGGATCGGACGGTGTCCCACCGTTGTTGACGGTCGCCGTCCCCGACGTCGTCGAAACCACGGTGATCGCCGAGGTCGACGGTCCGTCACCGCCGAAACTGTCATTGCCCAACACCGCGATGTTCGTCGAACCACTGTCCTCGGCGACCGTCGCGACATCATCGCTGGCGGTCGGGAGATCATCGACCGACGTCACCGTTACGACCAGGTTGGCCCGGACGCAATCACCGTTGAGATCACAGATCTCATAGACGACGGTGACGGCCCCGACAAAGTTGGCAGCCGGCGTGAAAGCGATCGTGTCATCCGTGGGATCCGACGGTGTGCCACCGTTGTTGACGGTCGCCGTCCCCGACGTCGTCGAAACCACGGTGATCGCCGAGGTCGACGGTCCGTCACCGCCGAAGCTGTCATTGCCCAACACCGAGATGTTCGTCAGCCCACTGTCCTCGAGAACCGAGGCGGTGTCATCACCGGCAGACGGTGCATTGATCGCCACCGTGACCACCAGATCGGCCTGGACACAGTCACCATCGAGATCACAGATCTCATAGACGACCGTGACGTTCCCGAAGAAGTTGGCGGCCGGTGTGAAATCGATCGTGTCATCGGTCGGGTCACTTGGTGTGCCACCGTTGTTGACGGTTGCCGTCCCCGATGTCGTCGAGACCACCGTGATCGCCGAGGTGGACGGTCCATCGCCGCCGAAGCTGTCATTGCCCAACACCGAGATGTTCGTCGAACCACTGTCTTCGGCAACCGTCGCCGTGTCATCGCTGGTGATCGGGAGATCGTCAACCGACGTCACCGTGATGTCGACTGTAGCGACGTTCGAGATCGCACCATCATCATCACGCACCGTGTAGGTGAAGGAGTCGGGACCGAAGTAGTTGGCGGCCGGCGTATAGGAGAACGTGCCGTTCGGATTGAGGGTGAGTGAACCGCTGGTGACGCCAGTGACGAGCGTCACCGAGGTGAGGTCGAGCGTCCCGTCTCCATCGACATCTCCGGGAATCACCGAGCCGAGCAGCACGCTGTCCTCAGCGACCGTGAACGAGTCGTTGTCGGCGACCGGCGGCGTGTTGATCGTGATCGTCGCCGACGCGGTGTTGTCGGTGGGATCAGGATCGCCGGGCGACGTTTGGCTGACGCTTGCCTGGTTGACGACCGTCGTACCCCCCGACGCGGCGTCGACGGTCACGGTGATCGTGAGCGTGCTCGAAGCAAGCGCGGCCATGCTTCCGATCGACCAGATCCCCGTCCCGGCATTGTACGCACCGACGGGAAGGGAGCTCACGTATGTGACGCCGGTCGGCAACACGTCGCTGACGGAAACCCCGCTGGCGGCTTCGTCACCTCCGTTCGTGACCGTGATCGTGTAGGTGATCGTCTCCCCGGGAGCGGGTGTCGAATCGCTGACCGACTTCACGATGCCGGTGTCGGCGCTCTGCACGGCAGTCGCTTCGGTGTCGTTGTTGTTGCCCGGGACCGGGTCGCCGGTCGCGCTGGTGACCGAGGCAGACGTGGTGAGGTCGGCGACCTGCGTGCTCAGCACATCGACTCGAACCACGATCTGGAAGCTTGCGCCTGGCGGCAGCGTGCCGACGGGGCAGGTGACCACGCCAGAGGCGATCGAACAGCTCCCTGCGTCGGGAGTGGCGGATACGAACGTCACGTCACCCGTCGGCAGCGTCTGCGATGCCGACACACCCGTCGCCGTCGACGGCCCGGTGTTGGTGACGGTCAGGGTGTAGGTGAGCTGCGTGCCTGACGCCACCGGATCTGGGGTATCGGCGATCGTGATGCCGACGTCGGCGCTCGGGGCCAAGGTGTCGGTGTCGATACTCGTGTTGGTCGACGTGTTGAGGTCGGCGCCATTCGCCGCGTCGTCGGCGATCGTGGCCGTGTTGGCGAGACTGCCGGTTGCCCCGGGAAGGACGTTGACCGCGAACGTGACGCTGCCACTCGCCCCTACTGCCACGCCGCCGACCGAGTAGGTACACGTCGTTCCCGCTGGCGCCCCGTTGGCGCACGACCAGCCCGCGCTCGAGCCGGCAAGCGAGAATGTCGTGCCGACCGGGACCGTCTCGGTCAGGACAACGCCAGTCGCCCCCTGGGTTCCTGTGTTGCCATAGTTGATCGTGTACACGGCGCTCGTGCCCGGCACCTCGGTGGTGACGCCGTCGGCCTTCGAGACGGTCAAGTCCGGAGCAGCGGCCAGTGGGGTGGTGTCGGTCGCCGATTCATTGGTGCCGTCCATGTCGACGACCGCGTCGTTGTCTGCAATTGTTGCGGTGTTGGAGATCTGCTGAACGCCGGCAGGCACCGCGGTCGCGGCCTTCACGGCAAACAGAACCGGCGCGCCCACAGTCTGCGGCGCCAGCGAGCCAACGGCGAAAGTGCATGTCGTTCCGGACGGGGCGCCATTGACGCAACTCCACCCGGCTGACGAAGATGCTGACTCGAACGTGGTGTTGTTGGGAACGGTCTCGGTGATCACGATCCCGCTGCTGGTCTGCCACCCCTGATTTGCCGGAGTGAGTGTGTACACGATCACGGCGCCAGCGGTAGCACTCGCCCCGCCGTCAGACTTCGTGATCGACAAGTCGGGCCTTGGGGTCAGGGCGTCGGTGTCGGTCGCCGAGTTATCGGCCGGTGTCGGGTCGGCGAAGCCGCCCGGCCCGGCGATGCTTGCCGTGTTGACGAGGTTGCCGGTAGCCGTCCCCGCGATCGCGCCCGTCAACGTGAAGGTGACGGTCGCGTTGACCGGCAGATCCACCGAAGCGCTGATGTTGCCCGTACCTGATGGCGGGCAGACGCCGCCGCCGGCGCCTGCACAGGTCCATGTCGCCGCCGAGATCGCGGCGGGGAGGGTGTCGGTCACCGTGGCTCCTGCAACGGCCGACGGTCCGACATTGTGTGCCACGATCGTGTAGCTCACCGACGTCCCTGGAACCTCGGTGACTGCGCCGTCGGATTTCGTGATCGACAGATCGAAGCAGTGGATGAGCAGCGACCTGTTGACGGTGTCGGTGACGATCTGTCCGACGACATCGGTCGTGCCGGTTTGGCTAGGGCGATCCTTGATCGATGCGGTGTTCGTGATCGTGTTGCACGGCGCCGTGCTGGCGATCACCTGCTCGTAGCTGATCGTCAACGACTCACCCGAATCGAGGCCGCGAGTTCCGGAAGCGGCGGGTGCGCCAGGCGTTCCGGGCGCGGCGGCATACGGGCGGGAGCAGTTCGTCGAACTCGGCATCGACGCTCCGACGGTGACGCCAGTGCACGTGATCGCTCCGCGCAAGAGGTTGGTGTTGGTTCCGCCCGAGGTCGACACCGAGAGGACCTTGTAGGCCACGCCGGGTGCGTTGGGTCCAGTTGGCAACGTGTCGGAGAGATCGAGCGTGTCACCCTTCGTCATGGGATCTGGCCCGTTGTTCCTGACGCTGACGGTCCATGTAGCGGCGCCGCCAGCGACGACCGCGACCGGCGAAACGACCTTCGTAACTGCAAGGTTGTAGATGCAAGGCAGCCAATCAATCGATACCGATCCGTTGGCTCCCGCCGCGCTACTGGAGGTGATCGGTCCAACTGCGCCGGCGACGCCCGTCGGAGCAGTTGCCGACACGACGGGTGAGGCGGCCGCGACCCAACTCGATCCACCGCCACCACCTGCGCCGGTCACACCGGTGCCTCGCGTGGCTGCTCCGCCGCCGCCACCCGTGTAGCCGGCACCGCCGCCGCCGCCAGCGTCGTAGTTTTGATCCGGTCCCCCAACGCCGCCAGCACCGGTGGCGACGCCGCTCCCTGGTAGGCCGTTGAGCGACGCGGTCGTGGAGTGCACCCCACCCAGACCACCGGCTCCCGTCTGGCCGCCTTGGCCGCCGCCGGGGATACGAGAGGCCAGATCGTCGACACCGATGTTGCCATTGCTGCCGACGCCGACGACACCAGCCCCGACGGCAATGCCTGCCCCGCCGCCATCACCGGACGGAGAGGCGTTGTGGGCCGCTCCTCCGCCGCCGCCACCACCGGCGACGACAACGGTCTGTCCACCGAGCGTGACGACCGAACGGCCGCCGCCACCCGCCCCGGCGTGCTGTGTGACAGCCGTGCCCCCGCGGGCACCACCGCCGACACCCCCGACTCCGGGAACGTTGTTCGCCGGGTTGATGTTCCCGCCGCCCCCGCCGACACTCCCGCCGTACGCCTGACCGGGAAGGACATCGAACGTGGCACGAATCGAGGCGCCGGCGCCTCCGAGGCCGCCGATTCCCGTGGCGCCGCCGCCGCCACCGCCACCAGTTGCCGTGATCGCGGCGCGACAGACCCCGTCGGGAACCGTACCGGCGGCGATCGAACCAGGCGTTGCCTGCGTAATCACGCCGGGACCGATTGCAGGGTCGGCGAAGACGGTGGTGGGCTGTTCCGTCACGATCGCGACGCCACCGATCAGCACCATGGCCAAGATCAGTGCACGCGTTGATCGGTACCGCAGCGCGATCACCGAGTGTAGGAATGCGATGACCGATGCGCGTGATTCGGTACATGCGGCGCGTCCGTGGAAACCTGGTTTGCTCAAGGGCGCCTTCTCGATCATCAGTTACCTATCGGTATGGAAGTTTGTAATCTTGACGTGGACAACACCCTCACGATTCGGCTGTCGGGGATTCTCGTTCGACCTCCGGGGAGGGACGACGGAGGGGGACGAGGGAGCCATCGGGAATGATCCCTGAATGTTGGAGGAATGTTGGAGGAATGGTGAGGAGCAGTTTGCCACACGGGCGGTCGGGGTTGGCGGACTTCACATTTGCAGATCTGCATATGTGCAAATATTCACCTCTGCTTCGTGCTAGTTTACTGCAATGACGACACCTGGTGTCTTGTCGACCACCGACACGCCGACACGCCGAAGTTCAGGCCCACATCTCGCACCCGCTGGCGAAGTGATCGCAATTGCCCACTCCAAGGGTGGGGCTGGTAAAACCTCGCTCACGTTCAATCTCGGCTATGCGCTCGCAAGCGCCGGCGTATCCGTTCTGGTGATCGACCTCGACACTCAAGCGGGCCAAACGGCGTTCCTCGGGGGGCGGATCGAAACGCCCGTCGACGTTGGAGCCGTGTTGATGGGGTCATGCGCCGTCGACGATGCGGTTGTCACCGATGTCTATCCAAACCTCGACGTCTTGCCGGCCGACGAGTGGTCGGTCAATCTCGCCTGGCAACAACTGCACACGAGCGACGGGCGAGCCCGACTGGAGGCACTGTTCGACCACGCCCGCCGGAACTGGGACGTCACGTTGGTCGACACCCCAGGGCACCAGTCGCCTGGTCTCGCGGTGACACTTGCGGCGAGCAACGGCGTCTTGATCCCGATGCCACCGGAGGCAGGACCGGTGACGGAACTGCCAACGATCCTCAATGCGATCGCCGCCAGCGAGGCCGACCGCGGACGACCAGCGGTCTACGGGATCATCAAGACCCGTGTCTGGGGCAACAGCGTGTACCGGCGTGTCGCCGAAGAACACATCCGCGCCATCGCCGACGCTCGTGACGTTCCGCTCTTCAAGCACAAGGTGCCTGAGGACGCTCGCTTCGGTGAGGCGCACCTGCTCGGGCTTCCGGTCGGCGAACACCAACCACGGGCCCGTTCGGCGATCGCGTATCGTTACATCGCCTACGAGTTGATCCGACTGCGAGGTTGGCCCTTCGAGACCGACGGGTGGATGTGATGGCCTCGTCACGTCACGACGATCTGGCGCGGCGACTGGCGGAGCGGATGCAGCAGAGCCCGTCGAAGGGCGGGGCGATGGGTGCGCCCGTCCGGGCCGAGTCATCGACGCAGCAAGATGTTCGAGCACGCCCGGCGCAACCGCTAGCCCGATCGCCGAAGCCGGCGGGTACTCGACGAACTCCGAGCCAGCCGAAGAACGTTCCGCTTCGGGCCAACCAGCTTGGAACCACCGACATCCGCAAGGGATCATCGTCGTCTCGCCCGGCCACCCGGGTCGAGGCGACACCAGAACGACCAAAGCGTGGAGCGATGGGGACAACCCTGCGCGGTCACCTCGTCCCCGACGAGATCCACCGCGACGCCCGCCGACGCAAGATCGAGCTCCGAGCTCGGCGCGACGCCAAGATCACATGGGACGACGTGATGATCGAGGCGATCAGCCTGCTCGACGGTCAACGCCTGGTTCTGGCGCGGGAGTTACGGAACCTCGATGCAAACCATCGAGCGGCCCCGGTGCGCCGCCGGCTCGTGCAGGCAACGCTGCCGATCGATGTCGATCAACGCCTGATCGAGATCCAGCTGGAACTGTCGGAGCAACCGGGGAGCGCAGCAACCTACGAGAACCTGTGGGCGGCGGCGATCGCGCTGTGGCTTCGCTCGACGACCTGATCCGTCGGACCCGCCAGCGCAAGACGGCGCCAATTAGCACCTATTAGCGAATTAGCACCTATTAGTACGTCTCTTAGACGTCTCATTCAGGCTCCAACTCGGTGGTCGACGATTTAGAATCTTGACTCAAGTTTTCAGAAAACACACCGATAGGTAGCCAGCGTTCCCGATTCCCCGGGAGCGGCATCCAGAAAGGGAGGGCCTCCGTGCGCGGATACCTCAACATCACGGCGGGAAAGGTGCTGACTGCGATGGCGTTCGTAACAGCACTCGGCGCGCCAAGGAAGTGGTAATCACATGAAGACCAATGGAATCAAGACCACCATCGTCGTGAACGGCTTTCGCGCCGGCGCCACGATCGGCACCGTGATCGCATTCATCGGTGCTTTGGGAGCCCCTGTCAAGTGGGGCTGACGGTTCGTCGGAGGCGGTTGAGCAGCGTCTCAATCGCCTCCGAAAACCATTTCGAGCTCACCTACGATCACATCGACGGATGACATGTCAGCAACGGTTGCGTCCAACCTGCGAGGCCCGCTCGAGCGATTCATCGCCGCCTGCGCGCTGACGGCGATCACACTGCTGACGTTCGTCGCTTGGTTGCAACATCGATTCTGGACCGGGCAACCGAACTGGCCGGCCACCGGCATCTTCATCGGACTGCTCGTCGTCGGCGAGCTGCACAGCGTCGGGTGGCTGCGTGTCCGCGGTGGCGGCGAGATCACACCCGGTTGGGCGTTCGCGTTCGCGATTCTTCTGCTCGGCGTGCCCGTCATCGCGATCCTCGCCGTGATGACAGCGAGCCTGATACCTGATCTCGTGAGGAGCAAGGGCGTGCTGCGTTGCACGTTCAACGCAGCCCAGACGGCGATCGCGATGTCGATCGCGGCGATCGTCCTGACGTTTTCGGGGCGATCGGCTCCACTCGGTATCGATGCCGCCCTCGACGTGCGCTGGCTGATCGTGATCCTCCTCGCGGCGGCGGCGATCTTCCTCACCAACAGCGTGCTCACCTCATGCGTGCTCGCCCTCCACCAGGGCACCTCGATCATCGCCATGATCCGTCAGGCATCGGCATTGTCGGTCTCGGCCGATGGGGCACTGCTGGTCTTGTCACCACTGTTCGTGATCGCCGCCGACTACAGCCTGGTGACGGTGCCGCTGCTGGCGCTGATCGCCTGGTTGGTGTTCCGGAGCGCGGAGCACGCACTCGAACGCGAGCACCGCGCGAGCCACGACCACCTCACATCGCTGCTCAACGCCCGCGCCTTCAATGACCACCTCAACTCACACCTGGCAACTCGCGGTCAGTCGCGTTCCACAGGTTGCGCACTGCTGCTCGACCTCGACGGGTTCAAGCAGATCAACGACCGGCTCGGACACCACGTCGGTGACGCGGTGCTCCGAGGGATCGGCAAGCGACTCAACTTCGAGCGCGAGCACGGAGCGGTGTCGTCCCGACTTGGTGGCGACGAGTTCGCGATCTTCTTCCCCGATGTCGACCACGCGGGTGCAACTGCGATCGGTCATTTCGTGGCAGACCGGCTGAACGAACCACTGATGGTCGAAGGCTTTCCGCTCACCGTGCATGCATCGATCGGCGTCGTGGCGATCGACCGCACCTACCTCACCGCCGACGAAGTGCTGCGTAGCGCCGATCGGGCGATGTACGAGGCCAAGCGCGGCCGTACCACGGTGTCGCTCGCCGAGAAGCACTCCAACACCAACGACACCGGCGGGCGAATCGTGATCGTCGGCCAACTCGATCAGGCGATCAACCGAGACGATCAGCTCTACATGGCCTACCAGCCGCAAGTCAGCCTCGTCAGCGGCGAGATCGTCGGCTTCGAGGCGCTGCTGCGCTGGAAGCATCCGCAGCTCGGCCTGGTCCCCCCGTCTCAGTTCATCACGCTCGCCGAGAACACCAACCTGATCGGCCCGCTCACCGAGCACGTGCTCGACCTGGTGGCCGGCGACGCCAGTCGGCTGCTCTCGATCAAGAACGACATCAAACTCGGCGTCAACGTCTCGACCATGAATCTTCGATCGCGCCACTTCCCGACCACCGTCGACGAGGCCCTCACCCGCCACGGCGTGTCGACCCGAAACATCGAGATCGAGATCACCGAAGGCGCCTTCGACATCCAGCCGGAGGTCACCACCGACGTGATCGAACGGCTGCGGGCGACAGGGCTGGCGGTGGCGATGGACGACTTCGGGTCGGGCTATTCGTGGTTCGCTCGGCTGCTCGATCTCCCGGTCGATTCGATCAAGATCGACAAATCGTTGATCGACAAGATGGAGGCCGACCCGCGCTGTTTCATGGTCGTGCGATCGATCATCCAGCTCGGCCACGCGCTCGGCCTGACCTGCACGGCCGAGGGTGTCGAAGACATCGGCATCATGAACCAGCTCCGCGAGCTCGGATGCGACTTCGTTCAGGGCTACATCATTGCCAGGCCGATGGCGCTCGCCGAGGCCTCGGCATGGCTTGCCGAGCACCCGCTCGGGATCCCGATGCTGGCGTCGGAGCGTCGATCATGATCCTCATTGTCTGCGCCTTTCTCGCCGTGATGACCGTGCCGCTCAGCGGCCAGCGCCTGAGCAGGATGTCGACGCTGCCGATCCGTCACATGTGGCTGGTCTGGGTGGCGATCGGGATTCAAACGATCTTGGTGTCCGTGGTGCACCCGCCGGAGAACGTCGGGCGGGTCGCTCATCTCGCCTCGTACGCCGTCGTCGGCCTGTTTGCCGTGTCCAACTGGCGGATCCCCGGTGTCCCGCTGATCTCGATCGGTGGCCTGCTCAACCTGATCGCAATCGTCGCCAACGGTGGCGTGATGCCGGCCTCGGCGTGGGCGCTGCGCACCGCCGGAATCATCGATGACACCGGGTTCAGCAACTCGATGTTCGTCGAGGGCGCGAGGATGCGATGGTTCGGCGACATCTTTGCGGTGCCGGAGAGCTGGCCGCTCAGCAACGTGTTCAGCGTCGGCGACATCGTGGTCGTGATCGGGATCGGCTACCTCGCCCATCGCCACTGTCGAACGGTCGAGGCGGCGAGCGAACTCGAACGAGACACCGCCGACCTCGCAGTTTGAGCAGCCGTTCAGCTGCCGAGCCCGGCGGCGCGGACTGCCTCGGTGCGTGATCGGATTCTCGTGATCCAGCCGTCGTAGTCGTCGGCCTTGCGTTGGAACGACTCACCGACCTTCGGATGGGGGAGGATCAGGAACGGTTCGGAACCCTCCATCGCATCCACCGAGAAGGCTGCGACGTCTTCAGGCAGGAGCATCGCCTCGACGCCGGGGATGTCAACGGGGATCGCTGCCGGCGCATCGAGATCTCTCGGCCGGCCGAACATACCCGTGTACACGGCGTTCGGGCACAGGCACGACACGCGGACACCCTGTTGGCCGTAGACCAAGGCGACCCATTCGGCGAAACCGAGCGCACCATGCTTCGTCCAGACATAACCGGCCGCCGCAGGCGCGGTCGTGAGTGCCGCCGACGACAGCGTCTGGAGCAGGTAACCACTGCCGCGTCGAGCCATCTCCGGCAGCACGGCCTTGGCGGCGACGACGTGGGACAGGAGGTTCACACGAGTGAGCCGTTCGTAGTCCTCGATCGATTGCGAGAGATCCCAGGTGATCGGATCGCTATAGCCGGCATTGGAACAGAAGACGTCGATTCGGCCGTACACCTCGCGGGCTGTCGCCACGAGCGACTCGATCTGATCGAAGTCACCGACATCGCAAGGGACGGCGATCCCACCGATCCGGGAAGCGACCTGTTCGGCATGGATCAGGTCGATGTCGGCCACCACAACCCCCGCTGCGCCTCGGCGGGCGAACTCCTGAGCGAGTGCACGCCCGATCCCGTTGGCACCCCCTGTGACGACCGCCACGGCCCCTTCGATCTGCATGAGCCCCAAGAGTACAGTTGACGAAAGCGTCAACTCTGACGACGGAACGCAGGAGGGGACTCACAGTGACCGGTGATCTGCAATGAGGGGTGGCCCGAGCATCAAACACCTCGACGACGTGCCCGCCGAGGAAATGCTGCGGTTCGAGTTCGCCGACGGGCATACGGCCTCGATCTGGGAGAAGTGGATCGAGATCTCGCCGCGTTACATCGCCTTTTGGAACCGGTGGGACCCAGGGGCGATGACCGCCCAACACGGCCACACCGGTGACCACATCAACTTCATCCTGCGAGGTGAGATCCGGTGTGATGACGTCGTGTGCGGTCCAGGCACCCACATCATGTTGGAATGGGGCGACCTGTTCGGTCCGTGGGAAGCCGGACCGGAAGGATGTGAGCTCTACGGCTTCATCGCAGGCGAGGGTTCCCCGTTCTCCGGTGACGGAGCTGCCTTCCAAGCCCTGCTCGACGCCCGTGGGGCCCGCATGGTGGCGTTGCCGATGCCCAAGCGACTACCGCCGTGGGCACTTGCCAAGTACGCCCAAGGCAGCGTCACCAACTGGACCGCGGACGAGGACCAGCGATGAGCGAGTCGCTCGATCAGCGGGCGCGGATGCTCAACGGACCGGACGGATCGGCGATGGCCCGACCCAACCCGATCCAACGAATTCCGGGACGCGAGGCGATCACCGGATGAGACCGGTGATCTGGTATGCCGAAGGGTCCAACTCCCCGCGGGTCAGCCCAGCCGAGGTGGCTCGCCTGGTCGGCCTGACGCAGGCGCCGAGCGTGATGCTCGGATGGACCGTCGAGCGAATGCCGTGGATCGACGATCCGTCGTTCACGGCCTCGACGGTGCTGGCCGGGTACGGGTTGTCGGCAGCGGTCAACGAGGGCCGGATCACGCCCTTGCCGGTGCGCTTGTCGGCGGTTGCCTCCATGTTGGAATCGTCACCTCCGGCCGTCGGGGTGGTGACCGGTGTGCGTCGCGGTTCGGCGCTGGCGTTCGGATCCTCCGTGGGATGGGGTGATGTGCTGGCGCGGGTGGCCGACAAGCTCGTCGTCGAGATCGATGAAGACGGCGACGACTTGGGCGCCCCGCTGATCGAGGGCAACGTCGTGGCCACGACTGCCCGTGCACGGTTCGACAGCGACTCGGCCGCCCGCTCGCGGCCGGCCGACGAGATCGACCTGCGAATTGGGGCGCTCGTCGCCTCGCTGCTTCCCGACCAGCCGACGCTGCAATTCGGCCCAGGTGGGATCGGCGAAGGAATCGCCCGTGCGATCGAGCGTCCCGTGAGGATCTGGTCGGGGCTGGTGACCGAGTCGATGGCCGCCCTCCACGACCGCGGGCTCCTGCTCGATCCCGTGGTTGCGGCGTACGCATGGGGTGGCGAGCCGATCGGGCGCCTCGCCGCCGCGAGCATGCTGACCCTGACGTCGTCGACCGTCACCCACGACATCTCGCAACTGTCGGCGATACCGCGGTTCGTCGGGTGCAACACCGCGATCCAGGTCGGGTTCGACGGCGCCGTCAACGTCGAGCGGGTCGGTACCCGCACGATCGCCGGTGTCGGCGGTCACGCCGATTTCTGTGCGGGCGCGTCACGTTCGGTGGGCGGGATGTCGATCATTGCGGTGCGCTCGACCACCGGGCGCGGCGACGCGACGATCGTCCCGATCGTCGATGTGGTCTCGACGCCGCGCTGCGACATCGACGTGGTCGTGACCGAGCACGGGATCGCGGATCTTCGCGGCATCAGCGACGCTGAGCGGGCGCGCCGTTTGAAGGCGATCGCCGGATGAGAGCGGCCGTCTACTACGGGCCACGCGACATCCGGATCGAGGACGTCGCCGAGCCGGAACCCAAGCCTGGCGAATTGCTGATCGAGGTGTCTCGCAACGGGATCTGCGGGAGCGATCTGCACACGTACGTCGGGGCTGAACGGGGCGGGGCGACGATGCATGTTCCGGGCATCGTGCTCGGTCACGAATTCGCCGGCACCGTGCGAGCGGTCGGTGAAGGGATCGATGACATCGTGATCGGAACGGCCGTTGCGATCGCCCCGATCGAATCCTGCGGGTCGTGCTGGTCATGCGCCCACAGTTGGCCGCAGATGTGTCGGACGCTCGGGCTGTACGGCGGCTACCGACTCCCGCTGCACGGGGGCTTGGCGCCCTTGGTTGCCGTGTCGAGCCGATCCGCATTCGCCGTTCCTGCCGGACTCGGCGTCGTCGAAGCAGCCCTCGCCGAACCGATGGCGGTCGCCACGCATGCGGTCAGGCGAGCGCCAACGACGCTGGGGGCGACCGTGTTGGTCCTCGGTGCAGGACCGATCGGGCTCGGGGTGCTCCAGGCGGTACGGGCCGGTGGCGCCACGACGACGATCGTCACCGAGACGTCGGCGGCACGCCGGAACGCGGCAGGCCGGTTGGGCGCCACGGCGGTCGTCGATCCGGCGTCCGGCGACCTGCGCAGTTGCGTCCGAGACCTGACCCGCCAGGGCGTCGACATCGTCTTCGACACCACCGCGGTCCACGTCGCATTCAACGACGGGGTGCGATCACTGCGGCCGCGGGGGACGATGGTCAGTGTCGCAGGTTGGTCGCAGCTGGCCCAGGTCGACATGGGTGTCGCGATGGCCAAAGAGATCGACATCCGGTTCACGATGACGTACGAACCAGAGATCGACTTCCCGGCAACGCTGGCGATGCTTGCCAACGGTTCGTTCGACGCCGAGGCGATGATCTCCGATCAGATTCCGCTCGAGCGGCTGATCGAGGACGGATTGGACGAGCTGTTGCACCACGCCGACAGCCACGTCAAGATCCTCGTCGACCCGTCGAGCTGACCCGTCGATCCGAGCCCTTGAATCCCGCCTGTCAGACCCGTCAGAAGTTCGTGCCGCCGTCGATGTTCAGCAACGAACCGGTCATGTAGCCGGCCACCGGCGAGAGCAGGAAGGCGATCAGGGCACCGACCTCTTCGGGTTTGCCTGGGCGACGGAGGGCGATGTCGAGGCCCCAGTCTTCGATCATCACGCGTTCCAGGGCTTGCTCGTACGGGATCCCCTTCGCTTCCGAGACCTGTTTGCGGAGCGCCGTCAGCGCACTGGTCTCGATCGCCCCAGGGGCGACGCAGTTGGCCCGCACGCCTTGCGGGCCGTAGGCCTTGGCGATCCCTTTCGTGAACGTGGCAACCGCACTCTTCATCGAGGCGTACGGCAGGCGGGCGATCTCCGGGGCGCGGATCGAATAGGCGGCGGTCGTGACGAGCGTCCCGCGCGAGGCGACGAGATGCGGCAGCGCCGCCTCGACGGTGCGAGTGGTGCCGAGCATCACGTCGCGGAACACTTCGATCCACCGCTCGTCGGAGATCTCGATCGGCTCGTGACCGATCAAGCCGGTCGTGATGGCGACACCGTCGAGGCCTCCCAACAAGTCGACGGCAGCGGCAACAGCGGCGGCAGCACCGCCCTCGGCGCTGACGTCGAACACGAGCGGATGTGCCGCAGCGGCTCCGGCCGCTACGACTTCAGCGGCTGCCAACACCGCTCGTTCCGCGTTACGGCCGACGACCGCCACCGCGGCGCCCTCGGCGGCGAGCGCCTTGGCAGCGGCGAGCCCCATCCCCCCGGTCCCTCCGGCAACGAGAAACGACTTGTCCTTGATGCACAGATCCACGGTTGCCTCCGAAACGGGTCAAAACTGACGGTGGTGTCAGACTGTAGTCATGCCCGTCACCGGCCGAACCCTGTGGGAGATGTTGGAGCGTCGCGTCGACGCCACCCCGGATCGGATGATGCTCGTCGACGAGCACGGTCGCCGTCAGACATGGGCCGAGTTCTCCGGTTGGGTACAACGCGTGGCGGCCGGTCTCGCAGAGCTCGGAATCCGGCGTGGTGACGTCGTTGCGTGGCAACTCCCGACACGGATGGAAACGATCGCGCTGTCGATCGCGCTGTCGCGACTGAGCGTGGTGCAGAGCCCGATCATCCACCTCTATCGCGAACGCGAGGTCGGCTCGCTGCTGCGCACGACCGGGGCGCGATGGTTCTTCACGCCTGGCGTGTGGAAAGGCTTCGACTACGACGCGATGGCACGTTCGATCAACGGATCGTTCGTGATCATCAACGGCTATTGCGACCTCGCGGAGGGTGACCCTTCGGCGTTGCCGCCACCACCCGACGCGGTCGCCGGCGACGGTGACGAGATCCGCTGGCTCTACTCGACCTCCGGCACCACCTCGGAGCCCAAGGTGGTGCTCCACACCGACGCCACGCTGATCGCCGGCGGGACGGGGATCGCAATCGCGCTCGATCCGCAGGACGACGAGATCGGATCGGTGACCTACCCCTATGCCCACATCGGCGGACCCGATTTCCTGGTGATGATGCTGCGCACCGGGCTACCCGCGGTACTGGTCGAAACGTTCTCGCCGGCTGAGACCTACCCGCTGCTCCGCCGGCACGGCGTCAACATGTACGGAGGCAGCACCGCCCACTACCTGGCGCTCGTCAATCACATCGCCCAGACCGGCCAACATCCGGTGCCGACGCTGACCCGGATGTCGGGTGGCGGCGCACCCAAGCCGCCCGAGTTGTACTGGCGCGTCAAGGAACAGTCGGGTGTGCTGGTGCACCACGGCTACGGAATGACCGAGTGCCCGATGATCGCCAACGCCTCGCCGTACGACACCGACGAACAGCGTGCCAACACCGACGGGAAGCCCGTCCACGAGTGCGAGCTGCTGATCGTCGATGAGCACGAAGCGCCCGTGGCGACCGGCGTCGACGGAAACATCCTGGTGCGCGGCCCGATGCTCGCCAAGGGCTACCTGCGGCCCGAACAGACGGCGGAGTCGTTCCGCCCCGACGGGTACTTCCGCACCGGCGACCGCGGTCACCTGCGCCCCGACGGGCACATCGTGATCACCGGGCGCACGAAGGAACTGATCATCCGTAAGGGCGAGAACCTCAGCCCGCGCGAGATCGAGGACGTGTTGATGAGCCACCCGACAGTCGGCGCAATCGCCGTGATCGGTCTCCCCGACGCGGATCGCGGGGAACGCGTGTGTGCCGTCGTCGAAACGGCTCCGGACGCCGAACCGATCACGTTTCAGGCAATGGCCCAGCACTGCCGCGACGCCGGCCTGATGACGCAGAAGATCCCCGAGCAGTTGGAGATCATCGAGGCGTTACCGCGCAACCCCACCTTGAAGATCCTCAAACGTGAGCTGATCGAACGATTCGCCGAACCAACGAGACACGGAGACACCACATGACGAGCAGCGATTGGTGGGCTCATCGAGCAGGCCTCGATGGCACGGTGGCGATCATCACCGGTGGCGCCGGCGGTCTGGGCGAAGCGATCACGCTCGACCTTCAGGCAAACGGGGTGCGAGTCGCCCTCGTCGACCGCGATGAGGAGGCGATCGAGCGGATCAGTTCGGAGCTGGAATCACGCGGTGCCGACGCGATCGTGCACACCGGCGACGCTCGCCAGCCGGAGACGCTCGACAGGCTGTTCGATGCCGCCGCCGAGCGCTGGGGGCGGCTCGACACGCTCGTCAACGTCGTCGGCGGAACGTTCCGGGCACCGTTCAGCGAGCAGAGCCCGCGCGCCTGGGATGCATTGATCCGCACCAACCTGACTCACGTGCTCCACGCGACATCACGAGCGATCCCGGCGATCAAGGCCGGCGGGCGGGGAGGCAGCATCATCAACATCACCACGATCGAGGGCTATCGAGCGGCACCGAACTTCGCCGTCTACTCGGCAGCCAAGGCTGCCGTCGCCCACTTCGCACGCACGATGGCGGTCGAACTGGCGCCCGACCGGATTCGGGTCAACAGCGTGGCACCCGACATCACGCCGACACCCGGCATGATGGGGATCGGCGACCAGCCTCGCACCATGCTCGATCCGCTCAACGTGCAGGTCTCGATCCCGATGGGCCGCGTCGGGGTGCCGAGCGACATCTCCAACGCCGTCGTGTTCCTCGCGTCCGGGCTGTCGTCGTACATCACCGGCACGACGCTGCACCCCGACGGTGGCACGATGGCATCGTCCGGTTGGTTCAACTGGCCCGGCGACGGCTATGGCAACACACTCCCGGCCAGCGTGCTCGACGTGATGCGTGCGCCCGTCGTTGAAGTTGAATCGTGATGGGTGAATCGTGATGGCTGAATCGTGACGGGTGAATGGTGATTGGTGAATCCTGATGGGTGAGCTGCGTTTCGACGGACGAGTGGCCGTGATCACCGGCGCCGGCACCGGGATCGGTGCCGCCCACGCGCGACTGCTGGCCCAGCGTGGTGCCGCCGTCGTGGTCAACGACCTCGATCGCCAAGCCGCCCTCGCGGTTGCCGGCGAGATCGGGGCGGCCGGCGGGGTGGCGACCGCTGACTGCTCCGACATTGCCACCGAGTCGGGTGGATCCGATCTGATCGCGACTGCGATCGCCGATCACGGGCGAATCGACATCGTCGTCAACAATGCCGGGCTGCTTCGTTCGGCACCGTTTGCTGAAATGACGACCGAACTCTGGAATCGGGTCGTCGGGGTCAACCTGAGCGGCACATTCCTCGTCACCCGAGCGGCGTGGCCGTATCTGGTCGAGCAGGGCTACGGTCGCGTCGTATCGACCACGTCGAACTCAGGTCTGCTCGGGGTGGTGGGGTCGAGTGCCTACGCAGCAGCCAAGGCCGGCGTCTGGGGGCTCACCCGCAGCCTCGCGTTGGAGGGTGCTCCGTTCGGAATCCAGGTCAACGCCGTGGCGCCGATGGCGTATACGGCGATGTCGATGCAGTCGCGATAGCCCCCAAGGCGTGGCGCACGGGCGAGGGCGACGAGTGGTCACGTCGTTTGGACACGTCCCAGGTCTCGCCGGTGGTCGCATGGCTGGCCCATCAGGATTGCGCGTTGACGGGCAAGGTGTTCAGCGCCGCCGGCGGGCGAGTCGCCCGTTTCGCGATGCGGGTCACGGAAGGATTCGACGTCGAGCACCTCACCGTCGAGGACGTCCGCGATCATGAGCCAGAGCTGGTCGCCGACGACTCGGGCTGCGAGTACGGCGCGGCGTTCGAGGAAGGGCGCGACCTGCACCGCCGACTGCTTCGCTGAATCGCCGGTCGAGTAGACTTGACACAACTGTCAGATACCAGCCGTCAGCGTCAGCAGTCAGATACAGGGGTTCCCCACCATGCAGTTCATGTTCCAATACCCTGATTTCCATGGCCTCGACGGCGACATGCTCGACGCCGGGCCGGTCGCCGAACTGGCGGTGACCGCCGAACGCACCGGTTGGAAGGGCTTCGCCTTCACCGAGCATCCCGCCCCCAGCGCAAAATGGCTGGCGACGGGTGGCCACCAGAGCCTCGACCCGATCGTCGCCCTCTCGCACGTCGCCGCCGTGACGACCGAGCTCAAACTGCTCACCTATCTCGCCGTGCTGCCGTACCGGAATCCGCTCTCGCTGGCGAAGTCGGCTGCCACACTCGATCGACTCTCGAACGGCCGCTTCATCCTCGGCGTCGGGACCGGTTATCTGAAGGCCGAGTACTTCGCCCTCGGTGTCGACTTCGAGGAACGCAACGAGCTGTTCGACGAGGCGCTCGACGTGATGCCGATGCACTGGTCGGGCGAACCGTTCGACTACGAAGGCAAACACTTCAACGCCCGCGGCATCATCGGACGGCCGCGCCCGATCCAGCAACCGATTCCGATCTGGATCGGCGGCAACGCAAAGCTCACGTTGCGCCGCATCGCCGAGCGCGCGCAGGGTTGGATGCCGTTGACCGGCCCAGCAGGCATGTTCTCCACCGTGCGTTCCCCGGAAGTCACGTCGGTCGACGACATCGGCGCTCGGCTGGCGATGCTGAAGGAACTGGCAGGCGACCGATTCGACAAACTCGACATCACCGTGGCCTACACCGACCGGTCGGTCTACGACCTCACGAGCGAGGTGGACCGTCATCGGGAAGAGCTCGAATCGATCCGCGCGCTCGGGGCGACGTGGGTCGTCGTCCCGGGCCCGTCTGGCGCCGCCCCGCAAGCGAGCGAGTTCCTGACGGGGTTCGCCGAGGTGTATTTCTGATCATCGACCCAGCGTTTGATCCCGGCACTCGGAGCTACTCATGATCGACCCCTCTGCCGCTTCGTTCGATTCACCTGCCGCCTATGCGGAGGCATTGAACGAATTCCTGCGCACCGAGCCGCTCGCTCAGGCGTACATCGGGTACCGACCACCGAGTCTCGAAGACAGCGCTCAGCACCTTTCCGGGTTGCAGGCATTGCTGTTCGACTCCGGCTGGTCCCGACTTGGTTGGCCGACGACGGCCGGTGGGCTCGGCGGTGACCCACGTTTCCGAGCAGCGATGTTCCAGACCCTGTGGGACCTCGACGTGCAGATTCCGGAACCGTTCACCACACTCGAGATCTTGGTACCGGTGCTGCTCGTGTTCGCGCCACATCTGTCCGACGAGTTGCTCCCCGGCCTGCTTCGCGGCGACGACACCTGGGCCCAGGCGTTCTCCGAGCCCGATGCCGGGAGCGACCTGGCATCGCTGCGGACCCGGATGGAGCCCGACGGCGACGGGTTTCGGCTCTACGGGCAGAAGGTCTGGTCCACGTTCGGCCACCTGTCACGAAGATCGGTGCTGCTCGCCCGATCCGGCGGCCCGGGCCACAAGGGTCTCACGATGGTGTTGGTCGACCTCGATCAACCCGGCGCCGAAGTGCGCCCGATTCGGGCGGAGGACGGCGAGAACCACTTCTCCGAGATCTTCCTCGACGGTGTCTACGTGCCGAAAGAACGCGTGATCGGTGAACTCGGTCAAGGTTGGGCGGTGGCGATGTACATGCTCCAGTGGGAACGCGGCGCCTGGGGATGGCTCCAGCAGGGTCGATTCCACAAGCGGCTCGAGCAGACACTGTCGATCGCGCCGGCCGATCCAAATCACGCAGCCTCGATCGGTCACGCCTACACGTTGATGTCGGCACTCCGCTTGCACACCCGCGACACCGTCAATCGGTTGGCCCGCGAGGAGACTCTCGGTCCCGAGGTGTCGATCGACAAACTGCTCCTGATCGACGCCGAGACGACAACGTGGAACACGATTCGCGAACACCTCGGACCGCGCTTCGAGTTCGATCCGGCACTGCACTGGCTGCGCTCCGAATACCTGTTCAGCCGGGCGGCGCCGATCTACGGCGGTTCACTCGAGATCCAGCGCACCCTCGTCGCGCAACGCGTGCTCGGAATGCCGCGGGGATGACGGGGATGACGGCACTCGACGACGACACGCTGGCCATGCTGCGCGCCAGCCTTCGGCACGTGTTGACCGAGACTGACGATCGGCCGTTGGCCGTGCGACTCGAGCAATTGGGCTGGGCCGACGTGGTCGCCGACGATCCGGCTACGGCGTTGCGAACCCTGTTCGAAATCAAGGGCGAGACGGTCTCGTCAGCCGACGCGCTCGGGCCTGAGTTGACCCGACTGCTGACCGAACTCAGTGGCGACGCATCGCTCGCTGACGCGATCGTCGGTCTGAGATCGCCGTACGCCGCGAGCGCAGTCGACGGCGAGACCCTGGTCGTCGACACGATCACGTTCTCTCCGGTTGCCGAACAACAGGGGCTCGTCGTTGCCGTCGGTGAGCGGCTGGCGATCTGCCCACCTCGATCGTTCACCGCTGAAGCGCTTAGTGGCACCGATCAGACGATGGGCGGTTGGCGGATCACGGGGTCGGTCGCAACGAGCCAGGTGCGATGGATCGATGCCGTGTCCCACGATCGGATCGTCGCCCACGGTCGCTGGTTGGTGGCCAGCGAACTGGTCGGGATCGGTCGTCACGTGGTGGCAGCTGCGGTTGCCTACACCGGCGAGCGGATCCAGTACGGCAAGCCGATCGGCGTGTTCCAGGCGCTCCAACACCGGCTGGCGAGCGCCCATGCGATGGTCGTCGGCGCCAGCCATCTCGTGGCCGAGGCCAGCATCGACGGCGACGAATGGACAGCCCTCGTCGCCAAGTGCATGGCAGCCCAGGCGGCCGAATTCGCCTGCACCCAGGCGCAACAGTGCTACGGCGCGATCGGCTTCACATGGGAGCACGAATTCCATCGGTACCTGCGACGCATGTACGTGCTCGACGGGTTATTCGGAAACTGGCGAACGCTTGAGCATGAAATCGGCAGGCGTCTGCAAGCCAGCGGCGTGGTCCCCCACATCGGGATCCTCTAGCGGCCATGGACCTTTCCTTTCCACCAGAGGCAGAGGCGTTCCGCGGCGAAGTACGGAAGTTTCTCGCCGCCAACCTGCCGTCTGGCTGGCGCGGCCTCGGCGCGCTCGAACGCGACGATGCCGAGCAGTTCATGACCCACTGGCGACGCACACTGGCGGCCAACGGATTGATCGGGATCACCTGGCCGAAGGAGTACGGCGGCGGCGGGCGCGGCAAGCTCGAACAGGTCGTGCTGGCCGAGGAGTTTGCCAAGGCCGGCGTTCCGATCTACCGCGTCGCCGACACCACCAGCATCAAGATGCTCGGCAACACGCTGGTGCGTTGGGGAACGGAGCAACAGAAAAGGAAGTACCTGCCTCCGATCATCTCCGGTGACGCCACCTGGGTCCAGGGATACAGCGAACCCGAGTCGGGTTCCGACCTCGCCAGCGTCCACCTGCGGGCTGCACGAGATGGCGACGAGTGGATCCTCAATGGCCAGAAGATCTGGACCTCACGCGGCATGGACGGAACCGGGATCTTCCTGCTCGCCCGCACCGATCCCGATGCTCCGCAACACCGCGGGATCACCTTCTTGCTGTGCGAGTTCCCGAACGACGGCGTCGAGGTGCGGCCGATCCGCACGCTGACCGGTGACGACGAGTTCTGCGAAGTGTTCTTCACCGACGCCCGAATACCGGTCGAGAACGTGATCGGTCAGGTCAACGACGGTTGGAAGGTTGCCAACAGCCTGCTCGGGCTCGAGCGCGGTGAGGAGGCTGCCACCAACCCGATCTTCTTCCGGGCCGAACTCGATCGGCTGATCACCCTCGCTGGCGAGACGGGCAAGCTCAACGATCCGATCGTGCGTGACCGGCTCGCATGGTGTCACATGAAGGTCGAGACGATGCGATTCCTCGGCTACCGGATCCTGACCCAGTTCCTGCGCGACGGCCAGCTCGGCCCAGAGGCCTCGATCGCCAAGCTGTACTGGAGCGAATACCACCATCACGCCTCGAACCTGGCGATGTCGTTGCTCGGCGCTCACGCCATGGTGCGCGAGGGCCGCAAGCCGTTCAAACACTTCCGTACCGACGAACCCGGCGCCCCGAACACGAGCAACTCGTGGATCGACGTGAACTTGATGAATGCCCGCGCCGGGACCGTGTACGCCGGCACGTCGCAGATCCAACGCAACATCCTCGGTGAGGCGATTCTCGGACTCCCCAAAGAACCCCGATAGTGAAAGGCACTGACATGAGCAACTTCTTCGAGGACTATCTCGCCAGCTGGGAGACACTCGATGTCGAAGCGGTGATGGCATTCTTCACCGACGACATCGTGTACGAGGACACCACGATCGGCCACGGCGCCACCGGTGCGAAACAGATGCGGCGCTTCATCGAGGGGTCGTTTCGCAACGTCCCGGACGCTCGATTCGACTACGTCGGCTCACACAGCACGGGTGAGGAGTACGCGATCGAGTGGGTCATGCAACCGATGGACGTTCGCGGTGTGTCGATCGGCGCACTTCGCGACGGCAAGATCTGCGCCAACCGGGACTACTGGAACGGCGCCAAGTACATCGTCCCCAACACCTGAGCCCCAAACACCCCCTAGCCCATCGCAACGCGTGAGGTTGTTGCGGACTATTTCCGCAACAACCTCACGCGTTCAGGGGCTCACGCGTTCGGGGGCTCACGCGTTCGGGGGCCTCACGCGTTCGGGGGGCTCACGCGTTCGGGGGCCTCACGCGTTCAGGGGCCATACGCGGAGGAGGTGGTGCCAGCGGCAGGTGGTGCAGGCTTCGACCACGTAGGCGGTCATCTGCCCTTGGGTCTGCGTCCCGAGCAATCGCAACTCCTTTGCCGTGGTGACGCACCGACCGGAGGCGGGAAGCCGGTGACCGAAGACGTACGTGACGATCCGCAACTTGGTTTCCTCGCAGATCGGGCAATCGGCGGAGGTCTCCGTGCCGACGTTTCGAGCGGCACGGATCAACTCCGGGTGGGCGTCACAGACCTCGGTCCTACTGAGCCGACCGAGCCGCACCTGATTGACGAGCATTCGGCGTGCCAGTCGATGATCGACGATCCCGCCGCGCTGATGCCCGCCCCTGAGCGCGCCGGCAGTGAAACCCATCCGGACAGGGTAGCCATCCGACAGACTGTCGGTTGTGACAACGAACGCTGCTATCTCATATGGACGCGACATTCCCGACGACCGCCAGCTTCGGCTGTGCGGCGACATCAGCGGTGGTAAACGCGCCCTCGAGCTGGGCATCAGCCGCCAGCAGAACGCGATCGCATTCGCGCTGGCCGGTGCGAAGTCGCTCGCCGTCGACCCCGACCCCGGCCGAATCGAGAAGTTGCGTTCGGCGGCGACGCAGAACGAGGTTCGTGTGGAGTGTCACACCAGCGAATTGGCCGATCTCGGGTTCGCAACCAGCGGTTCGATCGAGTTGGTGGTCGCCAACCACACACTGCTCGATATCGACGATCTCGGGCGACTGCTGCGTCAGGTGCACCGCGTCCTCAAGGCCAGCTACCCGTTTGTGATCGCGGTCCCACACCCGTTCGCCGGTGTACACACGACCGATCAGTACGGGTCCAAGGTGCATCCGTACGGCACGGTCGGTCGCACGATCGGCGACTGGTTCACGCATCTCGGCAGAGCCAACTTCCGCGTCGACCAGATCTACGAGTTGGGCGTCAGTGACATCTCCCCCGTTCCGACCACACTGATCCTTCGAGCCCGCAAGGAAGGCGACTAGTTTGAGCCGGTAAGCACGACCACATCTCCCTCGTCGACGAAGACGTTTCGGCCGTCCGGGCGCAGTGGAGTGTTGGCCGTGCTCCTGGCGACCTGCTTCTGGTCGTTCGGGGGCGTGCTCGGGAAGTCGACGCACACGTCGGGTGTCGTGTTGTCGTTCTGGCGAATGTGGATCGCATCGCTGGTCCTGACCGTGATCCTGCTGGTCGCCCAACGGCGGCCGACGCTTGTCGACTTCCGGCGAACGGCCGTTGCCGGTGTGCTGTTCGGTCTCAACATCTGTGCGTTCTTCGTCGCCTTGGAGTCCGTGAGCATCGCCACGGCATTGATCATCGCCGCCCTGGGACCGGTCGTGGCGCTGCCGATATCGATCGTGGCCTACGGCGAGCACATCACGGCCCTCAAGGTGATCTGCGCCGTCGTCTCCGTAGCTGGTGTGATCGCCGCGATCGCCGTCGCACCACAGAACGAATCCGGCGACCGAACATCGATGATCGGATACTTGTGGGCGCTGCTGTCACTCGTCTTGTGGGTCGGCTACCTGCTCGTCTCGAAAGGCGTGCGGGCCAAGGTCGAGACGTTGCCCTTCATGTTCATCGTCTCGTTCATCGGAGCACTGACGGTCTCGCTACTGGCGGCGATCGGTCGCGACGACTTGGGCGCGATGCGCGGCACGGCCTGGATCTGGGTCACCATGCTGGCGGTCGGACCCGGAATCGCCGGTCACGGCCTCGTCGCCTGGGCACAACCACGCGTCGACGCCTCGGTCACCTCGATCCTGATTCAGGCCGAGCCCGTCGGGGCATCAGCGACGGCTTGGATCGTGCTGGGCGAGCGCGTCTCGATCGGTCAGGCGTCGGCGATGGCGGTCGTGATCGTCGCCCTCTGCCTGCTCGCCTACACCGAAAGCCGCGAGGGCACGATCGAACTCGTCGACGCGATCAGCTGACAAGATCCGCCGATCGTGCGCTGTCTCAGGCGTCGACTCGTTCCCGTTCGATCAGGGCGGCTGGTCGCGGCCGCCCGAACAGGTAGCCCTGCCCTCGGTCGCAGCCGAGATCGCGAAGACGAGAGAGCTGCAACGGGGACTCGATGCCTTCTGCGACGACGTGCAGGCCGAGCGCCTGTCCGAGCCGCACGACGGCTTCGACGATCGTCGTATCCTCCGATTCGAGGCCGAGCCCGGCGACGAACGAGCGGTCGATCTTGATCGCCTCGACGGGGAACCGCTTGAGGTACGTCAGCGACGAGTAGCCGGTCCCGAAGTCGTCGACCGAGAGGTGCAAGCCGAGGCTGCGCAGTTCCCGCAGCGCGACCGTCGCCGCTTTCACGTCGGCCAACAAGGCCGTCTCGGTGATCTCCAACCACAACGAGTCGGCATCGATACCGGTCTCCGCCAACGCGTCGACGACGACGTTGTGGAAGTTCGGGTCGATCAACTGACGCGTCCCGACGTTGACCGACAGCGTGCACTTGGCGAATGCATGCCCGGCGGCACGCCACTGAGCGAGTTGCGCCAGCGAATCACGCAGCATCCGAGCCCCCAACTCGATCAGCAGCCCGGTCTCCTCGGCGAGCGGGAGGAACTCGGAAGGCGGGAGCATGCCACGGTCAGGATGGAGCCAGCGGGCAAGTACCTCGTAGCCAAGCACGCGACCCGATTCGAGATCGATGATCGGCTGGAAGTACGGAACGATCTCTCCTCGCTCGATGCCCCGACGCAACTCGCCGGCGGTGCGGAGGGCTTGCACGCTGTGCTCGTGACCGCCGACCTCGAACGCCTCGACACAGTCGCGTCCGCGTGCCTTCGCCCGATACATCGCCGCGTCGGCATCGCGCAACATGTCGTTGGGCGTCATCCCCGTGGTGTGATTCGTGCAATAACCGATACTGGCGGTCACGAACAGCTCGTGCTCGCTGACGATCACCGGCTGATGCGTCGCCATACGCAAGCGCTCAGCGACATCGATCGGCTCACCCGACATGATCACGATGAACTCGTCGCCACCGAAGCGAGCCAGCACGTCATCATCGCGCAGCACTTTGCGCAGCCGCTCCGACACGACCTGCAGCAGCTGGTCACCGACCTCGTGCCCGAGGCTGTCGTTGATCGTCTTGAAGTTGTCGAGGTCGACGAACAACACGGCCACGTGATTGATGTCGGACGTCGCCAGTTTCTCCTGCAGGAGATGCATCAGATATGCCCGGTTCGGCAGGCCGGTCAGTTCGTCGTGACGCGCCGCGTAACGCAGTTGCTCCGCAGCGCGTCGTTGCTCGGTCACGTCTTCGATGTGCGTGATCGCCAGCATCACGCCGTCGTCCTCGGTGGTCGACACACGCGTGCGAGCCCACACGTATTCACCGTCCCGACGGCGGTAACGCTGGTCGATCCGGAACGAATCGACGATCCCCAACTCCAGCCGAGCACGGTGCGGCTGAGCGGCGCGCACGTCGTCCGGGTGGGTGAACTCGCGCAGCGTGCAACCGACCAGTTCCTTCACGTCACGGCGCAGCATCTCTGCCAACGACTGGTTGGCGTCGACAATTCGACCGTCGTCGAGCCGCACCAGCGCCATCCCCGTCGGTGCCGATTGGAACGCCTGTTGGAATCGGCGACGGGCCTGGTCGAGCGCACGTGTCTGCTGTTCTCGTTCCGACACGTCACGCAGCCGAACCACAAGCCGCTGCTCCTCGGGTTTGGTCACCTTCCGTCTCGGCATGTGGAACGACGCCTCCACGAGCACTCTCGCGCGACCGATCATCTCGATCTGGATCGGTTCGACCTCGTCGCCTTCGATCGCGCGTCGCAGTGCGGCGCCGAGTCGAACGTTGTCCTCGTCTTCGGCGAGTTCGAGGAGACTGTGGTCGAGCAACTCACGCGAGGCCAGGTCGAACAAGCTCAGGGCAGCCGCATTCGTCGATCTGACGACCGTCGTCGAGTCGACCAACAACACCGCCTCCGGCAATTCGTCGAGCAGACGCCGGACCTCGACCTCGGCCGCCTGGAGACCCTCCAGTCGGCGACGCAGCCGAGACTCCTGACGACGCCCGTTGTACACGCTCAAGACGAGCGCGAGGATCGAAGCGACGCCCACTGCGATGACCGCTAGCTCGGCTCGATTGCCCACGCAGCGAGGTTACTGGACGATGTCGGTTCGTTTCTGGTACCACTCGTCAAGTCGTCGCAGCGACTCCGCCTCTCCGATCAACCCTTCGTCCAGCCGAATCTCCAACAAGAACGCCAGCGCCTCGCCGATGACCTTGCCCGGGGCGACACCGAGGTGGTCCATCACCGCCTTGCCGTCGATCTCCGGACGGATCGCGGCGAACTCCTCAGCCGCCTGTACCTCGGCGATGCGCTGCTCCAGTTCGTCCATCCGCTTCGACAGCATCTGGGCTTTGCGTTCGTTGCGGGTCGTGCAGTCGCAGCGTGTCAACACGTTGAGTTCCTGCAGCAATGGGCCGGCGTCACGGACATAGCGACGGACCGCCGAGTCGGACCACCCGAGCCGGTAGGTATGAAACCGAAGGTGCAGCGCAACCAGTTCGGTCACGGCGGCAACATCATCATTCGAGAAACGCAGGTCGGTCATCCGCTTGCGGGTCATCCGGGCGCCGACAGCGTCGTGATGATGGAAGGTCGTGCCCTTGCCGGCCTGGAACCCGCGTGTGCGCGGTTTGCCGACGTCGTGGAACAGCGCCGCCAGGCGAACGAGCCGAAAATCGAACGGTGGGCGATCGCCGGGATGTTCGTTCAACGGTCGCACGTTTTCAACGACCGCGATCGTGTGCGACAGCACGTCCTTGTGGCGGTGGATCGGATCATGCTCCAGCCGCATTGCCGGCAGTTCCGGCAGGAATTGGTCAGCCAGCGCGTTGTCGTGCAAGAACCACAAACCGGCGGCCGGGTGATCCAACACGATCAGCTTGTCCAGCTCATCTCGGATGCGTTCCGCCGAAACGATCTCGAGGCGGGGTGCCATGCCGTGAACGGCCGCCAACAGCTCGTCGGTCGGCACGAAGTCGTAGCGCGCCACGAAACGGGCAGCCCGCATCATCCGCAACGGGTCGTCGCTGAAGCTGATCTCGGGTGCGAGCGGCGTACGCAGCACCTTGCGGATCAGATCATCAGCGCCGCCGTACGGGTCGACGAGGGTCGGAGTCGCACCGCTCGTGAGCTCGAGCGCCATCGCGTTGACCGTGAAGTCGCGGCGACCGAGATCGGTCTCGATTCGTTCAGCGTAGGTGACGTGCGGTTTGCGCGAGTCGTCGGTGTACGACTCGGCCCGGAAGGTAGTGATCTCGTACGTGCGGTCCCCGAACTTGGCACCGATCGTTCCGAATCGTTCCCCCTGCGTCCAGATCGCGTCTGCCCAACCCGCGAGGCAGGCCTTGATCTCGGGCGGACGGGCATCGGTCGTCAGATCGAGGTCGAAATCGCTGCGTTCCGTAGCCAGCATCAGGTCCCGAACCGTGCCCCCTACCAGGTACAACTGATGTCCGGCCGCTTCGAACCGAGCAGCGAGTGGCGCCAACTCGGCGAGCACGGGGGCGAATCGGTCCGGAATCATGAAACAGTGAGGCTAGAGCCATCTGAACGGCTCGGTTGTGACGGCCGGGGCGCGAGCGGTCACTCGGAGTACGGTTCGGATCCGTGAACGGGTCGGCAATGCGGACGGCAATCGGAGCGACGCCCACCTGGCGTCTGCGTCCCTGGCCGAACGATCCGAGCGTCTGCCACCTCGTCCTCACCGATCATCTCCACATCCCGACGAACGTCGACTTGCAGCGCGCACTGAGCGCCGCCCGACAGCAAGGGTTCACGGTCGTGCGGACCTCTGCGCTGTTCCCCGGCGCACTTGAGATCGCCCTGGATGCGGGCTTCTCGCCGGTCGACCAACTCGCACTGCTTCGGCTCCCGCTTCGCGGCGGCTCGTGGTCGCCGTCTGCCAACACGCTCCGCCGTTCGACATCGCGGCCGATGCGATCGTGGCATCACGGCCGGGCGGCGGCAGTCGATCTGGCGGCGTTCGGACCGGTGTGGGGCAACGACAGCCGGAGTATCTCCGAGATCGGCGACGCCACACCTGTTCATCGAGCGCGCTGGATTCGACGCGGCGACCAGTTCGCCGGATTTGCGATAAGTGGCGCCGATGGCGACAACGGCTATCTCCAACGGCTCGCAGTCTCGCCCGCGCATCGCCGCACCGGGATCGCCAAAGCGCTCGTAGTTGATGCCCTCGATTGGATGTGTCGCCGGGAACTGAATGCCGCACTCGTCAACACCGGGGTCGACAACCTTGTTGCCCTGACGTTGTACGAACGCCTCGGTTTCGTGAGATTGAGCGATCGACTGACGATTGCTGAACAGCGCCTCACGGATGTTGACACGATCGCATGAGACGCAATGCCGTGCTCACGATGACGATCGCGGCGGGCACGTTGGCCGCATTCTTCGGCAGCCCGGCGTCGTCACGGTCCAGCGCGGAACAGGCGAGCACCGAGCCCGGGCTCGAACTGGTCACGCAAACGTTCGCCGTGCTGCCAGGCGGCGTCGCCCATTTCGAATTGGCGGTGACTGCCGACATCCCCGAGATCGTTCCGACCACGACCACGACGACGACCACCACGACGACCACCACGACCACGACGACCACGACGTTGCCGGGTCAGGATCCGCTCGCTGTCGCCACCACGGCCGTCGTCGAGGCAACACCACCCACTCCGACGACCACGACACCATCCGGACCCGAGATGTCAGTCGAGGTCAGGGCGCACTCCAGGATCGACGCCCGAGCTGATGTCGACGCGGCCCTCTCAGGAATCGTCGGTGCGACGATCGACCGCGTGACCTATCCGCTCGCCGACGTCTCGACGGACGCCGAGGACAACGACGCGACCGGGAACGACACGACCGGTGATCGAATCACGCTCGACGTCCCGATCGCCGCGCAAGGTCAGTTGGCGACCGATCTGACCCTCGTCGAACCGGGCTTGTACCCCCTCACGATCGATGTCTTGCGCAATGGACAGCTGGTCACCCGCCACACCACATTCATCGAACGGCTTCGAACCGACGGCCTGTCGCGAGGTCCGTTCAACATGGCAATTCTGGCCTCCATCGACGACGTGAGTCCCGACCCCACCGAACTCGAGCTGATCAATGCTCGACCCCAGCTCGCCGAGATCGCCGTGCTGGCCGAAGTCATCGACGCCCCCGTGGCGGTCGTGATCCCCCCGATCCTGACGCGAACCGTGCTGGCCGACGAGCCCGAGCTCGCCGGCCGACTTCGGCGGGCACTCGCCGATGAAGCAGTCGTCGCCACCCCGTCGGACCGATTCGATCCGTCGGCGGCGGCGGCAGCAGATCTCCTCGTGATGCTGGGCGATCAGTTCGACGAGGGCGCCCGCCAACTGGCGGGGACACTGTCGAGTTCGAGCATCGAGCGCGACGTGTGGTTGAGCCATGGTCCGTTGACATCCGACGGTGCCGTCGCCCTGTCGGACCTCGGGGTTCGGCTGGTCGTGCTTCCGTTCGACGAGTACGCACAGCTCGGAGGAAGCCTGCCGACGTTGACCGACACGTCACTCCTGCTCAACGCCTCGCTGCCCGGCGACACGACGATGCCGATCGCCGTGATCGACCCGGTGATGGGCTTGCTCGACCCGGACCGCGCCACCGACAACACCCCGGCTGAGGATGCTGTTCATCTCATGGCGGTCCTGACTGCGATCCGGGAACAGCTCGATCCGGATCTCCGCGGGTTCGTGCTCGCCACCCCGGATCTCGGCGTGCCTGACGCAGACGTGCTGATCCATCTCGAGCAATTCGTGGGCGAGCAACCTGACGTCACGTTCTCGTCGATCACGGATCTGATCGCCGCTGTCAACCCGTTCTTCGTCGACGGTGAGTTGTTCACCGTCCGCCTGCCCACTGTTCCAACCCTGTCGCTCAGCGCCAGGGCTGCTCGCATCGAGCGGCTCGGGTTGCTCGTCGCTGACATCGAATCGATGCTGCCCGCGGCCGACCCCCGGCGTAGCGAATGGGAGTCAGTGCTTCAACAGGCATTCTCGACTGGCCTGACGACCGATCAGGCCACAACGCGTCTGGACCGGGTCGAACAGGGTCTGTCGGACGTTCGCAGTCAGGTCATCCCTCCGGAACCGTTCTCCTTCACGATCTCCAGTCGAGACTTCCCACTTCGGCTCCGAATCAACAACACTGGACCGACCGATCTCACCGTGGTGATCCACGCCGAATCCGAAAAACTTGCGTTCCCCGACGGCGACGTCACCCGGACGTTGGCACCCGGGATCAACGACGTCCGGCTGACCGTTGTCGCTCGTTCGAACGGCCTGCACGCGGTGGTCGTCGAGTTGCGAACACCTGCAGGCAACCCGGTCGGGGAGCCGGTCGAGTTGACCGCCCGGGTCACCGCACTGACCGGGCTCGGGCGGCTCGTGACCCTCGGCGCATTGATCGTGCTTGCGACCTGGTGGTTCAGCTACTTCCGGCGGCGGCACCTGACCCGTCGTGATGTGGCCATGCTTCAATCGGCCTCACGCCACCCGGCCGGGGACGACCCCGCTCCGGGAGCGGGCAGGTCGATGACGGGACCCGCGGCCGGACCAGACCAGCCCATCGGCGAGGTCGGCGATCGTTCGGTGTGAGTAGGCTCGCTTTTTCGTGAGCATCCGAATCGTCACCGACTCATCCTGCGATCTACCCGAGCAGGTCGTCAACGACCTCGGCATCCGAGTCGTGCCACTCACGATTCGCTTCGGCGACGAGGAGTTCATCGACCGCGAGCAACTCACCACAACCGAGTTCTGGGCAAAATGTGCCAACAGTGACACGCTCCCAGAGACAGCCGCCCCTGCTCCTGGGCAGTTCGAGGCGGCGTATCGGTCACTGCATGCCGAAGGTGCCAGCGGGATCGTTGTCGTGTCACTCTCTGGCGATCTCTCGGCGACGATGCAGAGCGCCGAACTCGCCGCCCGCTCGGTCAGCGAACTGCTCCCGGTCCGGGTCGTCGACAGTCGCACCGTCAGCCTCGGCGTCGGCACGATCGCGATCGCGTCCGCTCGTCTCGCCGAACAGGGTGGCTCACTCGAGGAGGTCGAACAACTCGCCCGATCGCTGGCCGGACGCACACGAGTTTTCGGTGCGCTCGACACGCTCGACAACCTCAAGAAGGGTGGCCGGATCGGGAACGCCAGGGCCCTGCTGGCGACGGCGCTCGCGATCAAGCCGCTGATCGAGGTCGTCGACGGCAAGGTCGAGCAGGGCGGCAAGCAGCGGACCCGCTCGAAGGCACTCCGGTTCCTGGTCGACAAGGTGAGCGAGTACGGGCCTCAAATCGAGCAGCTCGCCGTGCTCCACGCCGACTGCGACGACGTCCAGGAGTTCGTCGAGATGCTCGCCCCGCACTACTCCGGCGACATCGTGATCGGTCAGATCGGTCCCGTGATCGGCACCCATGCAGGGCGCCGGACGATGGGTATCGCGTTCAGTGTGAAACCCTGAACGGCAAGGCATCACGCGGGAACTCCAACCCTCGACAAGGCAATGACAGTTCCCACACCATCGCCGCCACTAGCGTGACGCGCGGTCATGCCCTCTAGCACTCCCCCTACTCCGCAGGCGCCGTCGGGTGAACTGCTCGCGTCGCGCTACCAGTTGGACCGCCGGATCGGTCAGGGTGGCATGGCAGAGGTGTGGGTCGCCACCGATGTCGAGTTGGACCGCAAAGTGGCGGTCAAGTGGTTGAAGACCAATCTGGCGAGCGATCCGGTCGTGGCGGAGCGGTTCCGGCGGGAAGCGATCGCCGTGGCCAGGCTGAGTCATCCGAACATCGTCGCCGTGCACGACGTGTTCGTCCACGAGGCCCGTCAGGCCGTCGTCATGCAACTCGTCGACGGCAAGAGTCTGCGCCAGTTGTTGGACACGCAGAAGCGGCTCGGTCCGGAACTGACAATCCACATCGGTGCCGCCATCGCGGGCGCCCTCGATGAGGCCCATCGCGCCGGGTTCGTTCATCGCGACGTCAAGCCGGGCAACATCTTGGTGACGTCTGACGGACGTGTGCTGCTGACCGATTTCGGCATCGCCAAGGGCCTCCAGACCGACGACGATCTCACGAGCGACAACGTGATGATGGGAACCGCCAAGTACCTGTCGCCGGAACAGGTACGTGGGCGCCGCCTCGACGGGCGAGCCGACCTGTACTCGCTCGGTCTCGTGCTCTACGAGTGCCTGGCCGGCAGGGTGCCGTTTCTCGGCGAAACGGATGCCGACACGGCGCTCGCCCGGCTCCAACGCGATCCAACCGACCTCGGGCATCTCCGCCCGACGCTGCCGATCGGTCTCGTCAACCTGATCCACAAGACGCTCGCCCGGAACCCTGCCCACCGGCCTCAGACCGGTTCTGATCTGCGCGGTGCCCTGTTGGCCGTCGACACGACGCCTCCGGACATCGACGGCACGCCGGCCGAGATGCCCGAGCGTCTTGCCAATCCGCCTCGCCGCGCGCTCGGCGCCGGGCCGGGAATTCCTGGTGACCCGCACGTCACCGGCCCCCACATCATCAACCCGGTCACCAACAGGGTCCCGCTCGTTCGCACGGAACCCGTTCGCCAGAGCGCCACCGATCTGGCACCCGCGGTCGACTCGACACCGGCAACCCGTTCGCCGATCCGGGGAACACCCGCCCGTCACCATCAACAACGATGGACACCGTCATTGGTGGTCGTGTCAGGCCTGTTGCTGATCGCGCTCGTTGTCGCCGGGATCTTGTTCGTCGGCGTCAATCGAGGTGACAAGGCCGACGACATCGTCACCAGCACTGTCGTGCCGGGCGACCTGTCAGCCGATACAGCGGTGGCAGCCGAGATCGTGCCGCCTCCGGCAGGCGTGCCGGGTGATGTCCGGATCGCCAGCGTGACGCCGTGGGATCCGAAAGGCGACAACGGGCAGGAAAACGACGCCCAAGCCTCACTGGCGTTGGCGGACGGCAACCCCACGAGTGCGTGGGCGACCGAGTGCTATCAGGACCGCTTCCTCGGTCAAAAGGGAGGGGTTGGGCTGATCATCGGGCTGTCAGCGGCGTCAACCGGAACGCTGACGCTCGAAACCCTCAACGCTCCGTATCAGATCGACATCCTGGTGACGGCCGACGCCACTCCCCCCAGTGACTTGGCAGCATGGCAATCGGTTGATGACACCCGATTCGCCGACACCCCACAGACGATGGAAGTGCCGATCAACATCGCCGCGACACACGTCCTGATCTGGCTGAAAGAACTTGGCAAAGACGCGGCGTGCAGCACCGCCAACCCGTACCGCGGTCAGATCGGCGAAGTTTCCTTCCGGCCGTGACTCGGACCGACCAGTCAGACGAACAACTCGTCAGAGCCGCACAACGCGGTGACCGTGCGGCGACCGACGTTCTCCTCCGGCGCCACTACGACCGCGTCCACGCCGTCTGTCGACGGATTGCCGGCGGTACCCGTGATGCCGATGATGCCGCCCAGGAGGCGATGATCCGGGTGGTTCGCAACATCGATCGCTTCGACGGTCGATCAACCTTCAGCACGTGGGTGTATCGGATCGCCACCAACACCGCACTCGACGAACTTCGCAAACGACAACGTCGGCCGCAACTCCACCTCGTCAGCGACGACGACGCCTCGTACGGTCGCAGCGCCCCGCGCGAGCAGATCGACGAGATCGCTCATCGGGAGGTCGAAGCCGTTGCCGATCGGCTGGCGATCGACAAGGCCCTCGCCGACCTACCGCCGGACTACCGAGTCCCTGTCGTGATGCGCGACGTCGGCGACCTCGACTACTCCGAGATCGCCGAGGCGCTCGGGATCCCGATCGGCACCGTCAAATCAAGAATCGCTCGCGGCCGCAAACTGCTGCTCGAACAACTCGGGAACCGCGACGACCCTCCGGAACGTCATACCGGGGTCCCCCGATAACACCGGCTTCAATCAACCATGACCAAGCAAGCATGAACGAGCAACCATCAGCGACAGCACCGTGAACGACGAACAGTTCTTCCTCGCCAACGCCTACCTCGACGGTGAACTCACCGATGACGAACGGGTGTTCGCCAACGCCGACCCGGTGGTACTCGCCGAGGTCGAGCGACTGCGCGCACTACAGGCTCGCGTCCGCACGGTTGACCCGCCCTCGTCCGTTGCCAAGGAGCGAGCGATCACTGCCGCCCTCGACGCGTTTCGTGTCGCCGGCGTGTCGCTGCAGAAGGGCCGGCAACCGGTTCGGCAGTACGCCCGCTACGTCGGCATAGCAGCCGCCAGCGTGGCGATCGGCCTGTTGGGAGTCGTGATCGCCAAAGGCGCCAATGACAGCGGCAGCGACGACGCCGCCCGCGAGTCGTCGGTGGTCGCGTCACCGGCGGCGGCAACCGACAGCGACCTGACTCGTCAAGCAGGCGGGCCGGACGACGTCGCAGAGTCCGACACATTCGGCGTG
>JAYVFI010000052.1:0-71464 GCA_043773365.1 Ilumatobacteraceae bacterium | reverse complement strand
GCGACGAGGCCCGCCACGTGGCCTTCGGCGTCCTCAGCCTCAAGGAGGTCTACGACCAAATGACCGACAAGGAGATGATGGATCGCCAGGAGTTCGCCTTCGAGGCCGCCATCCGTATGCGCGACCGCTTCCTGTCGCAGGAGGTCTGGGACCGCATGGGCATCAACCCGCGCGACATCCTCCCCGTGGTGCTTGCCGATCCGACCCGGGCAATGTTCCAACAGATGCTCTTCTCGAAGATCGTCCCGAACTGCAAGAAGCTCGGTCTGCTCGATCGCAACGATCAGTGGCTGCGGCGTCGCTTCGAAGAGATGAACGTGATCCAGTTCGAGGACTGGGAGGACACCGGTTCCGAATACATCAAGTTCGAACTCGACGAAGCATCGGACGAAGCGTCGAGCGAACTGCAACCGGTTGCCGGCGACTGACGCGTTCGGGACGGACATCTGGTGTCTGACACCGGATGTCCGGTGCGGGCTAGAGTTGGTGCGGTGTTGGAGCAGGTGTGCCGGTGGGTCGACGGGAACGGAATGACTTCGTCGTTGTCAACGGGGAGTCAACTCGGGCACGATGGGGGCTCGAACCGTCACCTCGACCTTCTGGAGCAGTGCCCATGACGCAATTCGGCCGAGTCCTGTCGGCGATGATCACACCGTTCGACGACCAAGGCCATCTCGATCTCGATGTTGCCGTCACGTTGGCGCGATATCTGCAGTCAACCGGGCACGACGGTCTCGTGCTCGCCGGCACGACCGGTGAGGCGCCGACGTTGTCGGACGACGAGCGGCTCAGCCTGTTTGCGGCCGTGATCGAGGCGGTCACGATCCCCGTGATCGCCGGGACCGGCACGAACGACACCCGCCATTCGGTGCACCTCACGAAGCAGGCGCAACAGTTGGGAGCGGCCGGCGTGCTCGCCGTTTGCCCGTACTACAACCGTCCGTCGCAGGCCGGTATCGAGGCGCACATGCGTGCGATTGCCGGTGCCGCCGATCTTCCCGTGATGGTCTACGACATCCCTGTTCGGACCGGTCGCAAGATCAGCACGGCGACGTTGCTGCGGCTCTTCCGCGACGTTCCGAACATCGTTGCCCTCAAGGATGCCGCAGGTAACCCAGGCGAAACAGCTGGGCTGATCAGTTCCGCCCCGGCCGGGGTCGATGTGTACAGCGGCGACGACAGTTTGACGCTGCCGCTGATGGCGGTCGGGATCGTCGGCGTCGTCGGTGTTGCCACTCACTGGACCGGCGATGACCATCAACTGATGTTCGACCTGTGGGAGAAGGGCGACGTGGTCGGGGCCAGACTGGTCAACAGCCGACTGCTCGAGAGCTTCGCATTCGAGACCGGCGACGATGCTCCCAACCCGATTCCGACCAAGGCGATGATGCGCCATCTCGGGTTTGCCGTCGGGCAAGCCAGGCTGCCGATCGGCGACGCACCCGAATTCGTCGAACAACGCGCCCCCGAAGTGTTGGCCAACCTGCAACGCTGGCGCGACCTCTTTCCCAACCACCCAGATCGCTGAGTCCTGATGCCCCGAACCGCCCAAGCAGAATCCGTCCGCATCGTCTTCCTCGGTGGTTTGGGGGAGATCGGCCGCAACTGCATGGCGATCGAACAGGGCCACGGCGAGAGTCGCTCGATCATGTTGATCGACTGCGGTTTGATGTTCCCGAACACCGACATGCACGGAATCGATCTCGTTCTCCCCGATTTCACCTACCTGCAGGAGAACGCCCGCCAGATCCTCGGGCTGGTGGCGACCCATGGTCACGAGGACCACGTCGGCGGGATCCAGTACCTGCTTCGCGACAACGATGGGATCGGGCACCTTCGCGACAAACCGCTCCCGGTCTATGGTGCCGCTTTGACGCTCGGCCTGGCGCGTAACCGGATCGAGGAAGCCGGTTTGATGGGCCGGATCGATATGCGACCGACGAAGGACGGCGACGTCGTCCAGATCGGGCCGTTCCAAGTCGAGTTCATCCCGGTCACCCACTCGGTGCCGCATGCCCACGCGATCGCGGTCCACACCGTGCAGGGCACGATCCTCCACTCCGGTGATTGGAAGCTCGATCTCACGCCGGTCGACGGTCGCCGCACCGATCTTTCTCGGCTCGGGCAACTGACCGCCGGCGACGGTGTCAGGGTCGTGCTGTGCGATTCGACGAACGCCGAAGAGTCGGGGCACGCACCCAGTGAACTGTCGGTCGGCGGAGCACTCCGTTCCCTGTTCCTGCAACATCGTGAACGACGGATCGTCACCGCCAGCTTCGCCAGCCATCTCCACCGGATCCAACAGATCGCTGACGCCGCGATCGGCTCGGGGCGGAAGATCGCCACGCTCGGACTGAGCATCAAGAAGAACGTTCGGCTCGGCCGCGACCTCGGTGTTGTCAACATTCCCGAGTCTGCGCTGATCGACATCGAAGACATCGACAACTACCCCCCCGGCGAGGTCTGCGTGATCTCGACCGGTTCCCAGGGTGAGGCGATGTCGGCGCTGGCGCTGCTTGCCCGAGGCGAGAACAAGTTCCTGAAACTCGGTGAGCACGACACCGTGATCCTGTCGAGCCACGCCATCCCCGGCAACGAGAGCAATGTCAACAAGGTGATCGACGGGTTGCTCCGCCGAGGCGCCGAGGTCGTCCATTCCGGGATCGCCGACGTGCACGCCACAGGTCATGCTCAGGCGGATGAGATCAAGACCTACATCTCGCTGCTGCGTCCCGAGTACTACGTGCCGATTCACGGCGAGTACCGCCACATGGTCGCCAACTCGCGGCTTGCCGAGGTGATGGGAGTCGCCCGCAACAAGGTCCTGCTGTGTGAAGACGGTGACGTGCTCGAACTGAGCGATGCGGGCCTCGACTATGCCGGCCGGGTACCAGCTGGGTACGTCTACGTCGACGGGATCGTCGGCGACGTCGGGCAGGGCGTGATTCGTGACCGCCGAGTGCTCGGCGAAGAGGGTGTCGTCGTCGTGGTCGTGACGGTCGACGTCCAGACCGGGAAGGTGCTCACCGGCCCGGACATCATCACGCGTGGCTGGGTCTACGCGCCCGAGGCCGAGGACCTGCTCGACGAGGCCTGTGAACGCGTCGCCACGGCTGTCGAAACGGCGCTCGCCAACGACGTCCGCGATGTCGAGGCGCTCGAGCGCGAGGTGCGTCGGGCGGCAGGCAAGTTCGTGAGCGAGCGAACGAAACGCAAGCCGATGATCGTTCCCGTCGTGTTGGAGACGTAGTTGCCACGGCTGTCCCTGTGGGCGGTCGTTCTGACGGCTCTGGTGATGATCACTTCCTGCGGCGATCGGGCCAGCTCCGAGCCGCGTGTGAGCGACATCGATGATGCCTTGGCCGCCGTCGAGTCCGAACGCGGGGGACCGCAGCGATATTTCGAAGTGTCCGCCGATCTCACCGAGGTCACGGTATTCGTCGAGTCCGACGGTGGGGCGACGCCATACGTGTACACGGATCGCCAACTCGTGCCAGGGGAAACGGTCACCGGGGCGACGGGTGCCACGTTCACGGCCTCGGCGGTGACGTTCGCGGCCGATCGGATCTTCGATCGGATCCGAGCCGAATTGAACGATCCGGCGATCATCGACTTCGCCGCGCAGGGCGGTCCTGACGGCGCCGTCGTCTACGACGCAACAGTCGCAAGCAAGTCGGGTGGCGTGCTGCTCGTGCTGCTCGCCGCCGACGGCGAAATCCTTGGGGTGCAAGGGGAGTAGGTGGCATGCCTGAACGGTGTCGCACCCCCTTGGTACCGTATGCCAGGTCATGAACACCTGGGGTACATCGAAGAAGCCGAACCGTTCGACTTCGGCCCGCGCCAAGTCAGCTCGGACAGGCGCGTCCCGGCCGCGGTCGGCTCAACAGGGTTCGGGCCGCTCGGCGTCGGCGTCGGCCGCGAGAGGTGGCGTGAAGGATCTCACCCCGCCCCCCGGTCATCGACGTCGCAACACGGCGCAGGCCGATCTTCGCAACGCCGTAGCCGGTCGAGAACACGAGTTCGTAGGAATCGTGCTGATCGGGGCCGGCGGCGTACTGGCGCTGGCTACGTACTTCAACCTCGCCGGCCCGCTCGGTCGAGGCATCGAAACGTTCGTGGGCTGGTTCTTCGGGGTCGGCAGGTTCGTCCTCCCGCTGGTCTTGGTGGCCGCCGGGGTCGCCTTGGTGAAGCAAGGGCGTTCGTCGAGTCCGACCCGTTTGTTCGTCGGGTGGGGGCTGTTGGGCGTCGCCGTACTCGGGATGATGCACATCGTCGGCGACCCTCAGCCGTGGCGTGATCGTGACGAGGTCGGCAAGGCCGGGGGCTGGCTCGGGGTCGTGATCGGCGAACCGCTGCAGTCGCTGCTTGCTTCGGCGGGTGCCGTTGTGGTGCTCGTGGCGGTCGGTGTCGGTGGCGGTCTGCTGGTGACGAGCACGTCGCTGCGCACGATGGCGATGCACACGGGCAAGGGTGTCGGCACCGTGGCACGGCCGTTGGGGCGGGCAGCCAAGAAAGCGCTGTCCGATCTGTCGACGTTGAACAGCGAGCGCGATCCTGCCCGGAAGGCTGCTCGTAGCGACGGTCGTCGCGCAGCACGCACCGCTGCCGACGGTGGGCCGCAGACACTCGCTATCTACGACGGTGCCGTCGACGACGACGATTTCTCGTCACTTCACCGGTCGGCGGCCACCACCCCGAAGCGCCGCAAACTCGCCAAGTCGGCAGACAACCAGATCGCGCTCCCTGTCGACGGGGTCGAGGTCGGCGAGTGGGTGCTCCCTCCGCTCGCCCACTTGAAACAGGCCGGGGCGCAGGCGATCGACATGGTGGCGGTCGAAAAGCGCGGTCAGACGCTGCAGGAGTCACTCGCCCAGCACGGCGTCGAGACGCAACTCGTCGGCATGACCGTCGGGCCGACCGTGACTCGTTACGAACTCGAACTCGGGGCGGGCGTCAAGGTCGCTCGCGTCACGAGCCTCCAGAAAGACATCGCATACGCGATGGCTGCCGTCGATGTACGCATCCTCGCTCCGATCCCCGGCCGGTCGGCGATCGGCGTCGAGGTACCGAACCACCAGCGCCAACTGGTCGCGCTCGGGGACCTGATGGTCTCAGCCGAGGCGATGAAGGCAACCCATCCGCTCGAAGTCGCGATCGGTAAGGACATCGCCGGTCGTGCCGTGTTCCTGGATCTGTCGACCACTCCGCACCTGCTGATCGCCGGTGCCACCGGCGCGGGCAAGTCGAGTGGCATCAATTGCATCATCACCTCGCTGCTGATGCGGACCACACCCGACCAGGTGCGGTTGATCCTGATCGATCCGAAGCAGGTCGAAATGGGGCAGTACCAGAAGCTCCCCCACCTCCTCACACAGCCGGTGACGAATCCGAAGAAGGCCGCCAACGCGCTCGGCTGGGCGGTCAAGGAGATGGAGCGTCGCTACGACGTGTTGTCGGAGGTCGGTTACCGAGACATCACCGGCTACAACAAGGCCGTCATCGAGAAGGAACTGCCACCGCCCCCAGGGGTCACACGCGAGGACTCGCCGTATGTGCACATGCCGTACATCGTCGTCGTTGTCGACGAGTTGAACGATTTGATGATGGTCGCGGCACGCGACGTCGAGGAGTCGATCACACGGATCGCCCAGAAGGCGCGCGCCGTCGGTATCCATCTGATCATCGCCACGCAGCGCCCCTCGGTCAACGTGATCACGGGCGTGATCAAAGCCAACGTGCCCGCCCGGATGGCGTTCGCCGTGTCGTCGCTGACCGACTCACGAGTGATCCTCGATCAGCCGGGAGCCGAGAAGTTGGTGGGCAAGGGCGACATGTTGTTGCTGCCCGGCAACACGTCCGTCGCCAACCGGATCCAGGGCTCGTTCGTGAGCGAGGAAGAGGTCCGCAAGATCGTCGCCCACTGGCGTGCGCAGGCGCCGGAACCGGTCTACACCGGCAACGTCGAAGGTGATCAGGACACGCGCGGCGCGGGCGGTGGAGGCGCTCAGCAACTGTCGTTCAACGACGGTTCCGATGTCACGTCCGACGCGCATGCCTACTCGTCAGGCGGCGATGACGACGAAGACAGCGTGATGATGCGTCAGGCGATGGAACTGATCGTGCGCAGCCAACTCGGTTCCACGTCGATGCTGCAACGCAAGCTGAAGGTTGGCTTCGCCCGAGCCGGTCGGATCATGGACCTGCTCGAACAACGCGGCGTCGTCGGTCCGAGTGAAGGGTCCAAAGCCCGCGAAGTGTTGATGACGGTCGAGGAATTCGAGTTGCTCCAGCAAAACGGTCAACTCTGATCGGTCTACAACACGCGCCCGACGGCGTGAATCGCCACGCCGGCCAGGCCTCCCACCAGGGTGCCGTTGATTCGGATGAACTGCAGGTCTCGCCCGACCTGGAGCTCCATCTTGCGAGCCGTTGATGCTCCGTCCCAGCGCTCGACCGTCGACGCGATCAGATCACTGACTTCCGTGCGGTAGTGCTCGATCACGTAGCTGAGCGAACGCTCGACCCAGTCGTCAACCTTGTGCTGCAGCGCAGGGTCGTTGGCCAATCGCTCACCGAAGCTCTGCAGGCTGATCGTCATCCGTGTTCGCAGCTCGCTGTCGGGGTCGTCGGCAGCTGCGATCATGGCTCGTTTGGCCCCTTCCCACAATGACTCGAGCCAGGCACGGACATCGGGGTGTTCGAGCAGTTCCTGCTTGATCTCCTCACCTTTGGCGAGCAGTTCAGGGTCAGACTTCAAACGATCGGCGAAGACGCGAACCCGTGCGTCGACGGAATGACGAACCTCATGGTCCGGATCATGGCCGACATCGTGCAGGAACCGTCCGACTGCGCTGTAGATCTTCTCGAAGATGCGGTCGTCGATCGGTTCGGGCACCCACCACGGTGATTCCGAGTCGAGCCGCTTCCGGAATGTGGCACGGTTGTCGTCGAGGAACCCGCCGAGACCGACGAGCACGGCGTCCAACAGCCTCTGGTGATGGCCACCCTCGACGGTGAGATCGATCGCCCGGCCGACCAATGGGGCTGCAGGGGTGGCGAGCACATGGACTCGAACAACCCGTTCGATCCCGTCTTGAACCTCCTTGTCGTCGAGCACTTCGAGCGTGCCGCGAAGCGCGTCTCCCATCGCCTCGCCGGCGCGCCGAGCGTGGGTGTCGACGGAGAGCCAAGCGCCGAGCCGTCGCCCGATGCTCGCCTGTGCGAGTCGCTCCCCGAGTACTTCGTGCGTCAAGAAGTTGCTCTCGACGAACTCGCCGAGACTTCGTCCGATCTGGTCCTTGCGGTTCGGGATGATCGCCGTGTGCGGGATCGGGAGTCCGAGGGGATGCCTGAACAATGCGGTCACGGCGAACCAGTCGGCCAGCGCTCCGACCATGGCGGCCTCGGCGAATGCCCGCACATACCCGACCCAACCCTCACCACCGTCGATTCTGGCGACCACGAACACGACGGTCGCAACCACCAGCATCGCCGCCGCCACCATCTTCATGCGCCTCAGGCCGGCCTGCTTGTCACGGTCGGATTCGAGGGCTCGCATCGCCCGAACGCTACCCCGCGTCGTTACGGTCAGCCTGCGCGATGGGACATGTCACGGCAACCTTGATTGCTTCGAAACCGCCGCACGGATCGGGCCGGATAGCCTGGGGAACTCATGTCGCAGCGCTTCTACGTCGAGACGCTCGGCTGCCCGAAGAATCAGGTCGACTCCGACAAGTTGATTGGCTCGTTGTTGGCCGATGGCATGCGACCGACCGATGATCCCGGGGCGGCCGATCTGGTGGTGGTCAATACCTGCGCGTTCATCGACGAAGCGCGCAAGGAGTCGATCGATACGATCCTGGCGCTCGATCAACAGCGCCGCCACGGTGCGCGTCTCGTCGTGACCGGCTGCATGGCGGAACGCTACGGTTCCGAGTTGGCGGATGCGCTGCCGGAAGTCGATCAGATCGCCGGGTTCGGCGTGCGATTCAACCAGCCGGCGCCGAAGGGCAAGAAGAAGTTGATACCGGTGTCATCTGCAGCGCTCCCGGAGCTCGACCTGCTCAACCTTCCGAGACCGAAGTCCTCGTCGCCGTGGGCGTACATCAAGATCGCCGAAGGTTGTGATCGGTCGTGTGGTTTCTGCGCGATTCCGAGTTTCCGAGGGCCGCAACGGAGCCGTGATGTCGACTCGATCCTGGCCGAGGTCGACCAGCTGGCGGCTCGCGAGATCGTGCTCGTCGCTCAGGATCTTGCCTCCTACGGCAAGGACCGCCCCGAGGAGCTCGGCGCCGGTTCGATCGTCGCGCTCGTCAACGCTGTTGCCGACCGAGTCGATTGGCTGCGCCTGCTCTACCTGTACCCGAGTGACCTCTCGGATGATCTGATCGACGCCATCCTCGCAACCGGCGTGCCGTACTTCGATCTCTCGCTCCAGCACGTCTCGAAGCCGTTGCTGAGGCGGATGCGGCGATGGGGCGACGGTGATCGGTTCTTGAAGCGAATCACCGATATTCGCGACCGCGACCCCGACGCGGCCTTCCGATCCAACTTCATCGTCGGCTACCCCGGCGAGACCGAAGCCGATCACGATCTGTTGCTTCGTTTCGTGGAGGAGGCCCAACTCGATTGGTGCGGGTTCTTTGCCTACTCGCCGGAGGAGGGTACGTTCGCCTACACGCTCGACGGCGCAGTCGATCGGAAGTTGATGAACGAGCGCCTCGCGGAGCTGCGTGAACTCCAGGACGACATCACAGCGACGCGACGGGACGACATGATCGGGCGCACCGTGCGAGTGCTCGTCGACGCACCGGGCGTTGCCCGCAGCGTCCGTGAAGCGCCGGAGATCGACGGCGTCATCCACGTCGGCCAGGATCTGCGAGTGGGTGATTTCGCAGAAGTCGGAATCGTTGACGCGCTCGGGCCTGACCTCGTCGCCGAGGGCGGCGACATGGACGAATCGGTCGACTGATGCCTGTCGATCCAAGCGCCCTCGCGACCTGGGCGAACGCGATCACCGTCGGTCGGCTGCTGCTGTCGCCGATCATGTTTCTCGTCATTCCCGATCACAATCGCGGGTCGTGGCTGGCGTTCGGGCTGTGGTTCGTGTTGTGCGTCAGCGACTTCATCGACGGGTACCTGGCACGTCGCCACGGGACCACCTCGTCGGGGGCCTTCCTCGACCCGCTCGCCGACAAGGTGCTCGTGCTCGGCGCGATGTTCACCCTCGTCAGCCGTGAGATGTTCTGGCTGCTGCCGGTCGCCATCATCGCCGGTCGCGAACTCGTGATCAGTGTCTACCGCACGGTGCTCGGATCCAAAGGCGTCAGTGTCCCGGCCAGCAAGTTGGCCAAGTGGAAGACGTTTCTCCAGCAGCTCGCCGTCGGCTTCGCCCTCTGGCCGTGGTTCGCCGTCGATGCGAAGTGGGTGTGGGTGACCTTGCTCTGGAGTGCCGTCGGATTCTCGATCGCCAGCGGCGCTCACTACCTCTGGTACGGCGTGCGCCGCCAGCGAGCCGGCATCGCACAACCGGTGGCCTGATGCGTTGCGACGTCCTGGCGGTCGGCACGGAGTTGTTGCTCGGTCAGATCATCGACAGCAATTCGGCGTGGTTGGGGGAGCAGCTGGCGGCAGCCGGGATCGACTCGCTGTTGCAGGTCAAGGTCGGCGACAACGTCGTTCGCATCGCCGGCCAACTCTCCCAGATGTTGGTCGACGCCGACGCAGTGATCGTGTCCGGTGGGTTGGGTCCGACGCACGATGACCTGACGCGGGACGCGATCGCCGCCGTGATGGGGGTCGAATTGGAACACGATGCGTCGATCGCCGAGGTGATCCGCGAGTTGTTCGCCTCGCGCGGGCGACGGATGGCCGACAACAACCTCCGTCAGGCGCAAGTGCCAGTCGGAGCGAGGATCATCGCCCAAACCCGGGGAACCGCCCCCGGTCTGGTGTGCCCCATCATGGTCGATGGCGTCGAGAAGCTCATCTTTGCCGTGCCCGGCGTCCCGCACGAGATGAAGGAGATGTTCGAGCGGGCGGTTCTGCCCGAACTGCAGCGCCGGTCGGGTGACTCGTCGGTGATCGCCAGCCGAGTTCTTCGAACCTGGGGTGACAGCGAGAGCGGTCTCAACGAGCGGCTCGACGGCGTGATCGCCGAGTTGGAGCAGGTCGGCAACCCGACGTTGGCGTTCCTCGCCAGCGGCTGGGATGGGTTGAAAGTTCGACTCACCGCGAAGGCGCCCACCGGCTCGGCGCGCGCGGCGCTGTTGGATTCGTGGGAGCGACGGCTGCGCGACGTGATCGGCGATGTCGTCTTCGGAGTCGACGGTGAGACGATGGAGTCGGTCGTTCTCGACGTGATGCGATCGAACGGCTGGTCGCTCGGGCTTGCCGAGTCGGTGACGGGTGGACTGGTGAGTGCCCGTCTGACCGGGATTCCCGGTGCCAGCGATGTGTTCCGTGGATCGATCGTGTCGTACGCCAGCGAGGTGAAACGGACCGTGCTAGGAGTGGGTGACGGGCCGGTGGTGAGCGAGTTGGCGGCGCTCGAGATGGCCCGCGGCGCGTGCCGGGTACTCGGCGCCGACGTGGGGTTGGCGCTGACCGGTGTCGCCGGACCGGCCGAGCAGGATGGGATGCCGGTCGGCACGCTGTGTGTCGGCCTGGTGTGGCCGAACGGGGAACTGACAAAGACGTTCCGGCTGCCCGGCGAGCGCGAGCAGATGCGCCAATTCGCCGTGATCAACTCGCTCGATCTGGTGCGTCGCACACTTCGGGCGTAGCAACGAATCGGCAAGACAGTCGACCCAACGTGGTCGATCGTTCACGTTTCGTCAAGAAAGACGCAGAATCAAGCGAAAAGCGGATGCGGCGACGTGTAATTTCTGATGAGGTCGATTCCTGCACTGCCGCCTTCGGGATGGCTCCGGCTTCGTGCGATTCAATCCCGTGCCGCGATCTTGACGACATCGGCCGTCCTGGTGGGGGTCTTCTTGAACCTCGCCGTGATCGACGCCGCGCCGAACAATCCGGCCGCGAGCGACTCGAGTGCATCGCTCGAATCCTCGACGAGCGGTGTATCGCCTGCACCGGTGGTTGGTGGCGATGTGCGCGTCGGCACACCCATGATCGACGGTGGATCGACGCAAGATCTCGTACCCACGACATCACCCGCGGCAGCGTCGACGACCGCGCCCGCCGCGCCGACCCCGAACGCGCCGGTGACAACCCCGGCTGCTCCGACGACAGCGGTGCCGGTCACAACGGTGTCGCCCTCACCCCTGAACGCGCCTGTGACCATCACAGCGCCGCCGACGACGGTCGCCCCGACAACCACGATGACCACGGTCGCCCCGGCAACCACGATGACCACGGTCGCCCCGGCAACCACGATGACCACGGTCGCCCCGGCGATCGAGTACCAGAGCTACTCGATACCGAACGTCGGTGAGGTCACACTGGCGGTGACGAACAACTCGTCGATCACCACCTCGAGTTTGAACCTCGGGGCTGGTTGGGTTCATCAGAAGGAGAGCAATGGACCGACAACGGTGGCACTCAAGTTCTTAAACACCGTGACCGAACAAGAAGCACAGTGGACGGCGACGATTTCGCATGGTCGCATTCTGATCGAGAACTGAAGGGTTGAACGATGGCTGAACTCACACCAGAGGAAAGGATCGCGCGCATTCGAGCGAAACGTGGCCAGGCGCCGATTGTTGTCGGTCGCAACATCGAGGCGTCGGATCCGAACCCGTCGCCGGCGTTCCCGCCGCCAACCGGAACGGCGATGGTGCTGACGGCGTCGACACCTGATGGCGCGTTGACGCAAGATCCCGACAAGACGACCGTCCGTGGGGGTCCGGTGCCGGCGGGGATGTCGGTGCGGACACGGCTCATCCAGTCGATCGGCGCATTTGAACCACGCCCGCATCCGGCGAGACCTGCGCGTCGTGTGGCTGGTGCCGTCGCCGGTGTCGGATTCCTTGCAATGGTGCCGATGATGGGTCCGTTGACCGCCGCGGGAGCGGAGTCGCAGGCGGCCGAGCAGGCTTCGACGTCGGGTATCCCGCTGCCTCAGGCAACAGACGCGCTGCCGGTGGTGAGCATCGCCCCAACCGGATTGGTTCCAACGGTCCCGACGTCCGCGCCTACGACCCTCGTCACCCCGGTCGCATCTACGCCGTTCGAAGCCGCCGTCACGACGATGCCGGCCTTGGTAGCGCCGGTGGCGCCCACGATCAGCGCCCCTGTCGTGGCGTCCCCTGGCGTCCAGAAGCAAGCAGCCCAACCTGCAGCGACCGCTTCAGCCCCCGACGCTGCGTCCGCTCCGGTCGCTGCGCCCGCGCCGGCCCCGGACGTCGCTCCTGCCACCGCACCTGTCGTTCCAGTGCCGGTTGCGACTGAGGCACCCGTCGCTCCGGCGCCAACACCGGCGCCCACACCAGCCCCGGAGCCGACACCCGCCCCCGCGCCACCACCCCCACCCACCACTCCAGCACCACCCCCACCCACCACACCAGCACCACCCCCACCCACCACACCACCACCACCACCCCCGACGCCCACGACGGTTGCCAGCGGCGGCTGAACGATGGGAATCGGGACATTCGCGCAGTGGGCACCGCCGATCGTTTGTCGGCCCTACGCGATGGCCGAGTTTCGTGCGATGGGAAGTCCGTGTCGCATCGTGGCCGAGGACCCCGAGCTGGTGTCGGCAGGCGTTGCGTTGGTGCATCGACTGGAGTCGTTGTGGAGCCGGTTCGTTGCCACGAGCGAGGTCAGCCTGCTCAATCGATCCAATGGCTCGCTCTGTCTCGTTTCACCCGAGACGTTTGATCTCGTCGAGCGGGCTGAACGTGCGCGTGCCGCAACCGGTGGCAGGTTCAATCCACTGGTTCTCGATACCCTCGAATCGCTCGGATATCCATCGGGCGGGCACTTCGTCGATTCGGGCGGCGTGACGCCGGCCTGCGTCGAACCGATCGAGCTGTTCGAGTCGGTGAACGGTGTTCGACTTCCCGCTGAATCCGGCTTCGACCCCGGTGGGATCGGAAAGGGCCTGGCAGGAGATCTTGTCGTGGCGCATCTGGAGGGCCTCGGCGCAACAACCGCTCAAGTCGAGCTCGGCGGCGACGTGCGTCTACTGGGTGAGAACTGGGTCGGCGGCAAATGGTCCGTGGCCGTGTGCGATTGCGGCGACCGACGAACGGTGCTGGCGACGATCTCGGTCGACGATGGTGCCGTGGCGACGAGCAGCATCTTGGGTCGCCAGTGGGTGCGCGACGGACGGACCATGCATCACATCATCGATCCGATCACCGGACAACCGAGTCACTCGGACCTCGTCACGGTCACCGTCATCTCGGCGGAACTCTGGTGGGCCGAAGTTGTTGCCAAAGTCGCCCTCCTCGATGGTTCGCAAGGTGCCAGGCAACTGCTCCAGGACCACGGCTCGAGCGGGGTGCTCGTCAATCATCTGGGTGATGTCGAAGCGGTATCGCGACGGGCAGGCTGGAAGGTTTCATGAACTCACAGGTGTGGTGGTTCGTTTCCAGATCGTCCGGAATGGTTGCTTGGGCGCTGGTGACCCTGTCGGTGTGCTGGGGACTCTTCATCTCGACGAAGGCGTTCGCCAAGGCGGCCAGGCCGTCCTGGTTGCTCGATCTGCACCGATTCTTCGGCGGCCTCAGCGTGGTGTTCACGGCGATCCACTTGATCGGCCTCTGGGCTGATTCGTACGTCGTGTTCGCGTGGTCGCAGCTGTTCGTTCCGATGGCGAGTGAGTGGAAGCCGGGTGCGGTCGCCTTTGGAATTGTTGCGATGTATCTGTTGGTCGCCGTCGAAGCGACGTCGCTGCTGATGAAACACTTGCCGCGCCGGATCTGGCGAGCAGTCCATCACCTCAGCTTGCCGCTCTATGCAATGGCGACCTACCACTCGATCTTGGCAGGCACCGATCATCAGAACACGGTGTTTCGTCTCGCTGCGCTCGGGTCGGTGAATATCGTTGCGTTCCTGACGGTCGTGTTGATCCTCGCCGCGCGACGATCTGCGGTCGCGTCGATTCGTGCCGAAGAGCAGCGCCGAAAAGAGTCGGTCGCCGGTGTCCAGGAGTCCGGTGTCAGTAGTCGCTAGGAGTCGGTCGCCCCGACCGATCGGACTTCGAGTTCACAGTCGTCGCCGTTGCCCTTGACTGAATCGTGACGACGCCGCCGACCGGGTGAATCGTTGGGGTCAACCTCGACTTGCCGGCCGTTGCGGTCACCATCGGATTCGTATGACCGGGGGTATGACCACCCGGCGGTATCCTGGAGATCACGCCCCTGTAGCTCAGCGGATAGAGCAAGTCCCTTCTAATGACAAGGCCGCAGGTTCGATTCCTGCCGGGGGCACGGTAGCCTGCATACCTGTTTGCTGTGCCACAACAGGCACGCGAGCCACAACAGGCGAGAGGTACTGCGTGAACTTCAAGAAGGGCGAAACCGTCATCTACCCCCAACACGGCGCGTGCGTCGTCAAGGGGACCAAGAAGATGGAGGCCTTCGGCGAGAAGAAGGAGTACCTCATCCTCGAGACCGTGATCAGCGAGATGATTCTGAAGGTGCCGATCGACATGGCCGCCGAAGTCGGCGTGCGTCCTCCCGTTTCGGCCGATGAACTCGAAGACCTCGTGTCGGTGCTGGCGAAGCCTGATCCCCGGGTTCCGTCGAACTGGAGCCGACGGTTCAAGAACCACCAGGAGAAGCTCAAGAGCGGCGACGTGTACCAAGTTGCCGAAGTCGTGCGCAACTTGGCGGCCCGCAACCGTGACGCTTCGCTGTCGGCCGCCGAGCGCACGATGTACGAACGCGCCAGGGTCAACCTGATCAGCGAGATCTCGCCTGCCCTGAAAGTCAGCGCCGAAGAAGCCGAGGCCTACCTCGACGAAGCCCTCTCGAAAGGCGTGCTCAAGCCGGAGAAGGCTGTCGTCAAGAAGAAGTAGACGATCGGGTTGCCGACCCGGGTCCGGTGACCTGCGAGAATCGGGTCATGGCTCGTGTCGCGTTTCTCGGTCTTGGTGTGATGGGTGCTCCGATGGCTGGTCACCTGGCCTCCGCAGGGCATTCGGTGACGGTGTACAACCGGACGCCGTCGAAGGCGCTGGAGTGGGTGGTCGCCCACGGACATCAGGCGTCACCCACGCCATCCGAGGCCGTCGAGCACGCCGAATTCGTGATGATGTGCGTCGGCAACGACGATGACGTGCGTTCGGTGGCGCTCGGCCAACACGGCGCACTGGCGGGAATGTCGCCCGGGGCGACCTTGATCGATCACACCACCGCCTCTGCCGATCTGGCTCGCGAACTTGCCGCGGTGTGTGCCGATCGCAAATTCGGGTTCGTCGATGCCCCGGTCTCTGGCGGCCAGGCCGGCGCCCAGAACGGGCAACTCACCGTGATGTGCGGGAGCGACGACGAACAGGTCTTCGCCGCCGCGCGAGCGGTGATCATGGGCTATGCGCGCGAATGTCGACTGCTCGGTTCGGCCGGCGCGGGTCAGACCACCAAGATGGTCAATCAGATCTGCATCGCCGGGCTGCTGCAGGGGCTTGCCGAAGGGATCGCCTTCGCCCAGAAGGCTGGGCTCGACGTCGATCAGGTGGTCGAGACGATCAGCAAAGGGGCAGCGGGAAGCTGGCAGATGGAGAATCGCGCCCGAACGATGGCTGCTGGTGAGTTCGAATTCGGTTTTGCGGTCGAATGGATGCGCAAGGACCTGTCGATCTGTCTGGCCGAGGCGGACCGGGTCGGTGCTCGACTGCCGATCACGGCGGTGATCGACCAGTTCTACAAGCAGGTCGTCGAACGCGGCGGCAAGCGCTGGGACACGAGCTCGCTGATGCAACTGCTCCAGCAACCGTGAGGCTGGCAGCTGGCCGCGCCTATCTGCTCGTGTCGGAGCGGACGACGGCCGGGTTCCAGTCGTAGACGAAGGCCGGTTGGCCTGGCCACAGCACCCACTGGGCACCCTGGACGCGTTCTTCGAGCACGCGTGCGACCAGCTCTGCAACGTCCTCCGGGGGCATGATGTCCATCCCGAGTTGACCGATTGCGTCACGGAGTTCGCCGCCGAGGATGCTCGTATCGGTGAAACCCGGGCAGATCGCGCTGATGCAGACGTCGGGCCCGTCGGTATGCCGTTCGAACGCGGCGGCGATCGAGCGCACGAACCCCACCACGGCATGTTTCGTGAGCCCGTAGACCGGATCCATCGCGAAGGGGTGCAGACCAGCCATCGACGCGGTGGCGACGATGTCGCCGGCGCCGCGCTCGATCATTCCGGGCAGCACTGCGCGCGTGCCGTACACGACGCCGTCGACGTTGACCGACATGATCCGACGATAGGCGGCATCGGTCACCTCGACCACCGGGGCCCCGCCGGGCGGCAGCCCGACATCGGTCGAGATCCCGGCGTTGAGGAAGGCGACGTCGATCGGGGCGGTGAGGGCGATCACCCGGTCCCAGGCGTCGGGATCCCCGACGTCCAGACGGTGGAACGATCCACCGATTTCCTCTGCCACCACTTTCCCGCCTGATGAGTCGATGTCGGCGACGATCACCTCGGCCCCGAGCTCGGCAAGGCGTCTGGCAGTGGCCCGACCGATGCCGCTCGCTGCTCCGGTGACCAGCGCCCGCTTGCCCGTCAGGTCACGCAAAGCCGTCACCGAACACGGGTCGTTCGAAGTGCTCGATACCCGCCTCGATCCGACCGACGAGCGTCTCCAACACCGTGACCCGTGCCCATTTCTTCTGTTCACCCGACACGACGTTCCATGGTGCGAGGTCGTGGTCCGTGCGTTTGAACATGTCTTCGACGGCAGCGTTGTATTGGTCGATCTTGTCGCGATTGCGCCAGTCCTCGTCGGTCAGCTTCCAGCGTCGGAGCGGGTCCTTCTGGCGATGTTCGAACCGCCGGAGTTGTTCTTCCGGGCTGATCTGCAACCAGAACTTGACGATGATCAGCCCCTCGAGCGCCAGATTGCGTTCGAACTGGACGATCTCGTCGTAGGCGCGTGTCCATTGTTCCGTCGATGCATATCCCTCGACTCGTTCGACGAGTACGCGTCCGTACCAACTCCTGTCGAACAGCGCCATCCCACCCAACCCAGGAAGGTCCTGCCAGAAGCGCCAGAGAAAGTGCTTGCGCTTTTCGTTGAAGGTCGGCTTGGCGAAGGCCGACACGCGGTAGTGACGCGGGTCGAGCGGATCGACGATCCGCTTGATCGCCCCGCCCTTACCTCCTGCGTCGGAACCCTCGAAGACGACCAGGATGCCCGGGCCGAGTTCGGACGATTCGAGGTGTCCCCCGACGTGCAGCCGAAGGTGCACCAAGCGCCGCTGGGCTGCGATCAGCCGCTCGTTGTATTCCGCCTCAGCGAGGCGTTGCGTGAGGTCGAGTGCGGCGAGCCGTCCCATCATCACTCCGACGCGGCAGTTGCAATCGCGTCGACGATTCGATCGATCTGCGCGTCGGTGGTGACGAGCGGTGGGCAGAACGTCAGCGAGTGGGTGCCGATCGCTCGCGTGATCACACCGAGCTGCAACATCCGGTCGCGGAACTTCATGGCGTCTTGGCTTTCGTGGAGTCCTGCTGCCCAGACCGCACCGACGCCACGGGCGCTGCCGATGATGCCGTCGTCGGCGAGCGAGCGAAGGCCGCCGCCGAGCCGCGTCCCGATCCGCTTTGCCTCGCCCATCAGATCTTCGCGTTCGATGATCGCCAGGTTGGCGAGCGCAGCCGCGCAAGCAGTCGGATGGCCGGAATACGTGTATCCGGTCTTGAGCAAATAGGTCGGGTCGGATTCGAGCGCGTCGCGGACCTGCTTGCCGACGAAAACCCCACCGAGTGGCTGGTATCCGGAGGTGACCGCTTTTGCGAAGGTCGTCATGTCGGGCGTGACGCCGTAGTGGTTGGCGGCGAACCAACTCCCGAGGCGGCCGAAACCGGTGATCACCTCGTCGAAGATCAGCAGCGCGCCGTGGCGATCGCACAGCCGGCGGAGCGCCTCGAGGTAGCCCTCCTCCGGCTCCCACACGCCACCGGCACCCTGCACCGGTTCCGTGATCACCGCCGCGATCTCATGACTCCGTTCGGCCATCAACGAAGCCAGCGCCTCGACGTCGTCGGTGGGCACTTGGACGACCTCGGGGAGGAGTGGCCCCCAACCGTCCCTGAACATCTGGATGCCCTGGGCGGAGGTTCCTCCCAGGTTGGTGCCGTGATAGCCACGGATTCGGCTGATGATCAGCGTTCGTTCAGGGTGCCCGCCGAGGACGTGGTGGAGACGCGCCAGTTTCATCGCGGTGTCGATCGCCTCGGAGCCCGAGTTGCAGAAGAACACACGTGCCGCCGGGATCGGCGTGAGCTCGACGAGCTTGTCGGCGAGTTCGTCGGCCGGCGCATTGGTGAACGGATCGAACGTGGAGTAGGCGGCCAGCGTGCCGGCCTGTTTGTAGATCGCCTCGGCGATTTCCTGCCGGCCGTGGCCGACCGCGCAGTACCAGAGGCTCCCCATCCCGTCGATGTATTCCTTGCCGTCGGTGTCCCACACGAGCGAACCCTCACCTCGCGTCAGCGTGATGAACTGCTCGCGTGCGGGTCGCGCCATCGGATGAAGAAATGATCCTGTCACAGCGACGGATCGTAGTTCGGGGACGGCTGCCGGTTCGTACCCGCCAGTGACCCGGTGGCAGAGTGGAACGGTGCGGATTGCGATTGTCGGGTGCGGATTTTCAGGACTTGCAGCAGCGATCAAGCTGCGGGAGGCCGGGTTCGAGGATGTCACGATCTTCGAGCGTGCAGCCGAGGTCGGTGGCACGTGGCGCGACAATACCTATCCGGGATGTGCCTGTGACATCCGCTCGCATTTGTACTCGTTCTCGTTCTATCGAAACCCCGACTGGACTCGCGAGTACCCGCCGCAAGCCGAGATCCAGGCCTACCTACTCGATGTCGTCGAGCACTTCTCGCTGCGCCCGTCGATCGAGTTCGACGTGGAGATCACCGAGATGCGTTGGGACGACGACCGGCGCTGCTGGGAACTGACGACGTCGGCCGGCGAGATCAGGGAGCACGACGTCGTGATCAACGCCACCGGACCGCTCAGCCAACCAAAACTGCCGTCAGTCCCGGGGCTCGACACGTTCGCGGGAACGATGTTCCATTCCGCCCGGTGGCAACACGATCACGATCTAGCGGGGGAGCGGGTCGCGGTCGTCGGGACAGGTGCCAGTTCGATCCAGTTCGTGCCGGAAATCGCACCTGCAGTCGGGCACCTCACCGTCTTTCAACGAACCGCCCCATGGGTGCTCCCACGCGAGGACGCGCCGATCAGCGCCAAGACCCGACGCAGGTATCGACGCCTGCCCGCGCTGACCCGGATCAAGCGCAGTCGGATCTGGCTCCGCCAAGAGTTGCTGTTTCTCGTCTTTCTCGGGAAACAGAAACCGCAGGAGCGGGTTTCCGAAGGCGGCAAGCTCTTCATTCGGGCGCTCGTGAACGACCCGGAGATGCAGGCCAGGGTGACCCCTGACCATGTACCTGGCTGCAAGCGCCTACTGCTCTCGAACGACTGGTACCCGACGTTGAACCGTGACAACGTGTCGCTCGTCGCGGAGGCGGTCGCGGAGGTGACGCCAACTGGCGTGCGGACCGTCGGGGGCCAGCACCACGACGTCGACACGATCATCTTGGCAACCGGCTTCGCGGCGACCGAGTTCTTGACGCCGATGAAGGTCTTCGGCCGTGGCGGCCGGGAACTCTCCGACCAATGGCGACACGGCGCGGCAACGTACCTCGGCACGGCAGTCCATGGATTTCCCAACTTCTGGTTGATGGTCGGGCCGACCACAGGGCTCGGTCATAATTCGATCGTGTTGATGATGGAGGCCCAACTGCATCTGATCGTCGGCGCGCTCGAGCATCAGCGCCGGAGACGCCAGCGGACGCTCGAAGTTGGCGAGGTGGCGCAACGAGTGGCATATGAGCGCCATACTCAACGGATGGGTCGCACGGTGTGGGCGTCGGGATGCAAGAGCTGGTACCTCTCGGAAGATGGGCGTAACGACACGTTGTGGGAGGCCACGACGCTCGAGTACTGGTGGCGCACGCGCTGGTTCAAACGGTCTGATTTCTCATGAGACGACGGGCCGTGTCCGAACTGACGGTGGTTGGCGATGGCTGAACTGCTGGTGCTGACCGCCCCGGAACTCGACGATCACGAGACGTCGTATGGTCATCCGGAGCATCGCGGGCGCCTCGACGCGGCGCTCGCCGGGATCGACGAGGCGGGACTCGGAGAAGCAACCGAGTGGCGGTTACCCGAGTTGGCCTCGGTCGACGAGCTCGGAACGGTCCACGACCCGACCTACGTCGCGGGAGTCGAACGATTCTGCGCGGCCGGCGGTGGACACCTCGACGCCGACACGATCGCCTCACCGGGATCCTGGATCACCGCCAGACGGAGTGCAGGCGCCGTACTGGGCGGGATCGAGGCGTTACGGGCTGGCGACTGCGATGTTGCGTTTGCCGCCGGTCGACCACCGGGTCACCACGCTGTCCGCAGCGGGGCGATGGGGTTCTGTCTGTTCAACAACGCTGCCGTCGGTGCCGCCAGACTGACGGCCGCAGGTGAGCGGGTGGCGATCGTCGACTGGGACGTTCATCACGGCAACGGCACCCAGGACATTTTCTACGACGACCCCAACGTCCTGTACGTCTCGACCCACCAATCACCGCTCTATCCGGGCACGGGCATGCTGCACGAGACGGGTACCGGTGCCGGCATCGGGAACACGCTCAACCTACCGTTCCCGGAAGGGGCCGCAGGCGACACCTATCGGGCGGCGTTCGACGACGTCATCGTTCCGGTCGTCGAGCGGTTCCGCCCGGACTGGTTGATCATCTCTGCCGGCTTCGACGCTCACCGCGACGATCCGCTGGCAGGGATCGCACTGACGGCGGACGATTATGCCGACCTTGCCATTCGGCTCCAATCGCTCGTACCTGCTCGTCGCTTGCTGGTGGTGCTCGAGGGTGGGTACGACCTCGAGGCGCTGACTCGCAGCGTCGGCACCACGCTGAGTGCGCTGATCGGGACCTCGTATCGACCCGAAGGGGTCTCGTCGGGAACGATCGGCATGTCAGCGGTTTCGGCCGCCAAGCAGCTCTGGTGCCAAGAACCGTGACCCGCAGGAGTGGCGACGGGTTCCTGCGATGTAGCGACGGGCACGTTCGCTGGGGGGTGTACGGCGCGGCCGGCGTGGTGTTCGTCGTTCGATTTCCGGGCGGACCCCGGGTGATGCTGCAGAAGCGATCGGCATTTGCTCACGAAGGGGGAACCTGGTCGTGCAGCGGCGGCGCGCTCGACGCCGGGGAGTCGGCGCTCGAAGGTGGTCTGCGAGAAGCCGAGGAGGAGGTCGGGGAGATGCCTGGTGACTACACCGTGCTCGGCCGCGTGGTGTTCGCACCCGCCACCGATTGGTCCTACACGACGTTCGTCGTCGAGGTCGCCAGCGAGTTCGGGAGCTCGATCAACTTCGAGACCGACGACGTCGCATGGGACTCACCGGACGACGTCGAGCGTCGCCAGCTCCATGCAGGTTTCGCGGCGGCATGGCCGCAACTGCGTCAGATCATCGAACGATCTGGATAACTTCAACTGATGCGCAAGCCCGATGTGACCGTGCCGGAAACCGATGCTCCTGAGGAGTTGGTGATCGTCGACGACATCGAAGGCGACGGTGACGAGGCCACCCAGGGTCAGCAGGTGACGGTCCACTACGTCGGGGTTTCGTGGTCGACCGGGAAGCAATTCGACGCCTCCTGGGACAGGATGGAGCCGTTCCAGTTCAGTCTCGGACGCGGTCAGGTCATCCAGGGTTGGGACGAGGGCGTTGCCGGCATGAAGGTGGGTGGTCGTCGCACGCTCCACATCCCGCCGCACATGGGTTACGGCGAGCGCGGGGCGGGGTCGGCGATCAAGGGCAACGAAACCCTGATCTTCGTCGTCGACCTGCTCGGCGTTCGCTGAGCGCCGGTCAGTGCTGCGTGGCGGCGAGGCCGTTGCGCTTGATGACCTCGCGGTACCAGAACGCCGAGTCACGCGGCGTTCGTTCGAGCGTGTCGAAGTCGATGTGCACCAGACCGAATCGTTTGTCGTAGCCGAGCGACCATTCGAAGTTGTCCATCAGTGACCACTGGTAGTAACCGCGAACATCGACCCCCTCGTCGATGGCGTCCTTGAGCGCTCGCAGGTGCGAGTTCAGGTACTGGATCCTCCTGGGGTCGGCACACCGACCGTCCATCACCTGGTCGTCGTAGGCGCAACCATTCTCGGTGATGTAGACGGGTGGAAGATTGGGGTAGTCGTCCTTGAGTCTGACCAGCAGTTCGGTGAATCCGTCGGGCGTGATCGGCCATCCCATGTCGGTGTGGACGTCGCGGACGTCGGACTCGGTGACGCTGTTGACCGTCGGATAGGCCCGCATCCGAGTGGTTGCATCGTGGGTGGTCGCCTTGACGAGTATGTCGGAGTAGTAGTTGATCCCGATCCAGTCGATCGGCTGGCCGATCGTCGCTTCGTCGCCGGGTTGTACCGCATCCGCCAAATGACCGAAATCATCGATGATGTCGGCCGGGTACTTGCCGTTCAGCACGGCGTCGAACCACCAGCGATTGTGGATTGCATCGATCCGTCGGATCGCGTCCTCGGGTGCGGGCGGGTTGCCTTCGCGTCGGATGTTGCTGGGGTTGATCACGATCCCGAGTTGAAGACCGTCGCGCTCGGCCCGGATCGCCTGGACGGCCATACCGTGGGCGAGCAGTTCGTGATGGGCGACCGTCACGGCGGCGAGATCGTCGGTGAGACCCGGGGCATGAACACCTGCGGCGTGCCCCAGGTAGGCGTAACACCATGGCTCGTTGAACGTCGACCACATCGACACGCGATCGCCCAATTCCTGCACCATCAAGGCGGCGTAGTCGGCGAACCGACTGCACGTGTCGCGGTTGCGGAACCCGCCGGTCTTCTCCAATCCGGACGGGAGGTCCCAGTGGAACAGCGTCGGGCACGGCGCGATGTCGTGAGCGAGCAGCAACTCGACGAGCCGGTGGTAGAAGGCGAGCCCTTCGGAGTTCGGCTTGCCGCGCCCATCGGGGAGCACGCGGGACCACGAGATCGAGAACCGGTAGGTCTGCAGACCGAGTTCAGCCATCATTGCAACGTCGGACTCGACCATGTTGTAGTGGTCGCAGGCGATGTCGCCCGTATCGCCATTGGCCGTCTTGCCAGGCGTGTGCGAGAAGTCGTCCCAGACCGAGGGTGCGCGTCCACCATCGTGGGCCGCTCCTTCGATCTGATAGGAGGCGGTCGCTGCGCCCCAGAGGAAGCCATCGGGAAAGGTGATGTCGCGTTCGGTCACGACGCGGAGTCTGGCAGATCGATTCCGCAATCAGACGTTTCGGGGGATGGCGTTTCTCGTCAGCGTGGTCAGCGTGGTGGGCGAACCGCGCTTTCGTGCCCCTTGCTCGATTCACGGGTTGGAGCTCTCGTCTCCTACGAACACCACCTGTCCGGTGGCGACGCAGGCGGCGTCGGCCGTCAGCCGCATCGGTACCCACATCGCCTGGGGTGGGTAGATGATGTACGGATGAAGGACTCCGTCACCGAGGTCGACCTGGGCGACGAACTTGTACGGCTGCTTGACCTCCGCCAGGGCGTGCGGATCGCACCGACTTTCGAGAAACCGGATCGGAACGTCGGCGACGTTCGTCCCCGAGTCCAACTTGATGACCGCTCCGTTGACCAACCCGTTGATCGCGTCGAACTCGTGCGGGATCGTGTTGCTGATCGCGGTGATCCGAATCGTTCCGGTCGATGATCGCCGGGTGAGCCGCAGTGAACCTGCCGTGACCGGTCGGCCGTCGAACTGCTCCTCGTGCAGATCGACCCATTCGATCGTGACGAGGCCGTCGATCATCTGCCGCTCGCAATCGTCGAGGTACAGCTTGCGGGCAAGGTGCCAGACGTCGTAGACCGGCGCTTCGACTCGGGATCCGTCTTCGAGTGTCAACACGACTCGCGCCGTGCCCACGTCGGGCATCGTCGCCATCGTTCCATCGCCGGCGCAGTCAGCGCCGGGAAACGGGATCGGAAAGTCGATGATCTGCCCGCCGACGATGATCGAATCACGAGTCGTCTCGATGCTCGTGAAACCGTCCCACACGAATTGAACGCCGATCACGTCGAAGCGCTGACGGGTCCCGTTCACCATCTCGGCCTGGAACTGGTTCTTCGACGGATCTTCGCGGTTCTGTTGCGGTACGACGGCGAGTATTCCTGACGGTACGACAATCTCGGGTTCGGTTGTCGTTGTCATCGTCGAGGTCGTGGTGATCGTCGTGGCCGTGGTGATCGTCGTGGCCGTGGTGGTCGTGTCGGCGGTGTCGGAGGTGTCGGAGGATGACGGATGCTCGCTCGAGGGAGCCGGAAATGACGTCGTTTGCGTGATTGCGATGGCGGAACGGTCGATCGGTCCGTCGTCGCCACACGCAGCGATGGCCATCGCGCCGACGAGCACGGTGGCGAGCAACCTTCGGAACGTCATCGTCGTCACAATACGCCCACCTTCGGGCTCAACAGCCGGGTCGTTCGATGGTCCATCAGGGGAGCAGTATCCGGAGCGCACCGGCAGCCGACAGTCCGAGCACCACGACGAGGAACATCCGCTGTGAGATCACATGGAACAGCGCCCGCCCGCTGGCCACGCCGATCAGGATCGCCGGGATCATTGCCGCATCGAATGCCAGCGTCTCGCCGGTGAAGAACGGCCCGCCGTCCGTCCATTCTCCGATCGCCAGGTAGATCGGCACTTTGGCGAGGTTGACGGCGCAGTAGAACAGCGCCGACGTGCCGACCAGTTCGTTCTTGGTGAGCCCCAAGCCGGCCATGTACGAGTTCATGATCGGACCGGCCGCATTGGCGACGAAGGTGGTGAAACCTCCTGCCGTTCCGTAGCCGGCGGCGGTCAGCGGGGTCGCCGGCTTGACCGCGGTCTGGCGCCACATCCGCCAGGCCTGGAGGATCACGATCACCAGGATGATCCCCCCGATTGTCACTTCGATCGGCCTGGTGGCGCTGCCGACGGCGATGAAGAACACCACCCCTCCGGCGAACCCGACGACGACGCCGACGGCGAGCGATCGCAGCAGATCCCAGCGAGCATGATCGTGGTAGAGCGCGACTGCACAGACGTCGGCGACGAGCAGCACCGGCAGCGAGGCGCCGGGGATCAGCCGTCCGTCGACCAACGTGGCGAAGAGCGGTGCGGCGATCAAGGCACCGCCAGGAAGTCCCGTCTTGGACAATCCGACGATGAACGCAGCCACAGCGCCGACGAGGAGCGCGCCGACGGTGAACACGAGCAATGACTGTAGGGGAGTGGGGCGATACGGTGGCGGGGTGGTCGATCAACCGGCGGAGCTCTGTGTCCTCGGGGACTTCGCCTGGGACGTACTGATTCGAACCAACACCGAACTGCTCCGCGGTGGCGACACGTTCGGCGAGGTGATGCTGATGCCGGGGGGGAGCGCCGCCAACGTCGCCGTGTGGGCGTCGCGGTGCGGCTTGCCGACTCACTTCGTCGGCAAGATCGGTCGGGATCGGATGGGCCAGCTGGCCCAAGACAACCTCGAGAGTGAAGGCCTCACTCGACATCTCGTCGAATCCGACACCCACCCGACCGGTTCGGTAGCAGTGTTCGTCGATCACAGCGGGGAACGCTCGATGGTCTCGGGGCACGGCGCCGACTTCTATCTGCTACCCAGCGAGTTGCCGCGGGACGTGTTCCGGCGGGCGTCCCATCTGCATCTGACGGCATGGTCCTTCTTCACCGACCCACCCCGCTCGGCAGCCCGTGCGGCGGCTCGGTTGGCTGCGGATACGGGAGCCACGCTGTCGTTCGATCCGGGCTCGTTCCAGATGATCTCGGAAATGGGCGTCGACCACTTCCTGGCCGTGACGCAAGATCTCGGGGTCGACATCTTCCTGCCGAACAAGGAGGAGGGGGCGACCCTGACAGGTGTCAAGGACCCCGAGGACATCGCCAGAGAACTGGACTCGCTGTACCCGAGTGCACTGGTGATCCTCAAGCTCGACGCGGACGGCGCGCTGGTCTGGCAGGGTGGCGAGGCGCATCACATCCCGCCGGCCACGAACAACCTCGTCGATGCGACCGGGGCAGGCGATTCGTTCGCCGGAGCGTTCCTCGCCAAGTACTTGACCGGCACCGAGGCGGTCGAGGCGGCTCGCTTCGCCACGACGGTTGCGGCGTGGGTGATCGAACACCCAGGAGCCAGACCAGCGATCGACCGAAAACTGCAACTGATGATCGCCGCCGGGGTGTAACGGCGCCTGGACCCGCTCGATCAGATGGTGGTTTCTCGGGCAGGTCGAGAGGAGAACGCGTGAGGTTGTTGCGGACTATCTCCGCAACAACCTCACGCGTTTGCAGAACTTGGGGTGGAGTTCAGGGGTGGTTCGGATCGTCGCGCTCTACAAGCCGGGAATCCGGATCAGTGCCAGTTGGCCGCCTTCGCGCTTGTACGTGAAGTCGGGTTGTCCGTCGCCGTTGTTGTCTTCGCCCGGCGCCTTTTCTACCCACAGCGAGTGCGCTTGAACGTTGATCAGGAACGCCCCAGGACCGAACGCCGCCGAGGCGTCGACGATGCCGGAGGTCTCCCACGCGCCCCAGTTCCCGGCCGCTCGGCCGTCGACATCAGTCGCACCCCCGTCAGCCGATTGATCGACCTTGAGCACGACCTCGGGAGTCCCTGAGAACGGGACATACCAGAGACGTCCCGTCGTAGCGTTGACGGGGTCGGCCGCTTGTTGGGCAACGCTGAATTGCTGGCTCGAGCCGGGGTCCTCCGTGAGCAGCAGACCCGAGGCAGTGCTCTCGATGTTGTCTGGTTGGTGAACCTCGCTCAGCGTCTTGACCGGGTTGTCGTCGCCTTCCACCTGCACGGTGAGCGACGTCACGACCGTCGGGTCGTTGGGGTCGAGCACCATCTTCCAGACCCGGCCGTTGGTGGACCGGAAGTTGGGTGTGTCGAGGCTCTGGGCGGAGGTGCGACCGCGACCCGAGTCGACGATGTACACGACGTTGCCCATGCCCGGCCGCTTGTCGTAGGCGATGTCCTCGACCCGGACGAACTGGAACACGTTGTTGATGTCGCTCCAGTACTCCAGCACCCATTGGGGACCATCGATCCCGAGCGGGGTGGGAGAGCGAAGGTCGGTCTGCCAGCTGCCGTTGGTTGGCGGCAACGGGAAGCCGAAGTCGGCCGCCTTCACTTCGGAGCCGTCGTCGTTGAGGCCGGTGGCGATGTTCCTGGGCACCTGGATGAAGTGACCCGTGACCCCCGTTCCCGAGTTCGGGAGCACCTGGTAGTAGTTCTTCACGCCGGGGGTGTCCGACACGAATGCCCACAGATCTCCCTCGTCCGCCATCAGCGCGTCGGTACTCGGTGCGATGTACGAGTAGAGCTGTGACTGCGCCGGCACCGCGCCGGCCGGGAACACCCCGGTCAGCGGGCCGCTGGTGAACGTGTCGTCGCCGGAGACGACGACCGGGTAGCCGTACCCGGGGATCGCCACGCTGTTCTCGTGGTTGTGACGGCCCATGCCGTAGATCGGCTGGTGCTTTCCGGTGCGCACGTCGAGTGCGATCACGAGACCGGCTTCGCGCTGGTCAGCGGCGCCGAGCGCTGGAGGCCACGATGCTTCCTGGCGCGTCACGTAGTCGGGCGACTCTTCGTTGGTGAAGAGGATCTCGCGGTCGAAACCCTCGGCGCTCGTCGCCAAGAAGTTCGAGCAGAACCGCTGATAGCCGGCGCTGCTGTCGATCGCAAACGATCCGTTCAACACCCCAGCCGAATGTTGGTTGAGGATCAGCTTGCTGACCTGGGAGTTATCGAAGTCGTTCTCACCGTTCGCTGCGGTGGGAGTGGCCGTGTTGTACGGAAATGGCACCTTGCTCGTCTCGTGATTCACGTACAGGTCGACTCGGCCCTGTCCGCGGGGTCGCACGGCGATGCCATCCGGAATCGCCTCGAAGCGGTAGCCGCTGCCGAGCGTGTCGCCAACGGTCAGCAACGGGGTGATCTCGACGCCGGATCGAACGGCTGTCAGCATCGCCGCCTGGCCGGTCTTGAAGCCGCTGTTGTTGTTGCCGGCATCGACAACGGTCGACACTGAGACGACGGTTGCTGCCAAGACGGCACAGACGAAGACTTTCGATTGTCGCTTCATTGCTGCCTCCAATGGATTCGTGGTTGACCAGGTTCTACCAGAGTCGGAGACCACGAAAAACAGGTCGGCCCCCGGAGTGCGTCAGCGACGATCGCCCGCCAACGGGAAGCGCGTCGTTGTCGTTGTCCTAGGCTCTGCCGATGAGTGCGGCGGATGCAGCGCGATTGGCCGACGAGTACTGGGCGTATCACCGTGGTTCGGCCCACATGTGGAACATCGATCGCGGTGATGTCGAACAGATCGAGCACTGGGAGGATTTCAGCCCCGAAGCAACTTCCGTTCGACTCGAGCGACTCGAGCAGTTCGCCGCTCGAGCGGAGTCGATCGGTCAAGCGGAGTTGGACGATCGTGCTCACGCTCTGGCTGCAGCGGTGGCGTTCAGCGCCCGAGCGACTGCGGCGATGCTGCCCTACGTGCGGGATCTGTCGTTGGTCGCCGGAGCGTTCAACTTCGCTGCTTACCTGACGGTGATGGTGCCCGGGTACGGATTGACGACCCGAGCGCACGGTCAGGGGTACATCACCAAGTTGCGTTCGCTGCCAGCGTTCATCGACTCCTGGATCTCCGGCCTCGAGCAGGGTGCCGCGAGGGGACGCAGCGCGACAGCGGGAGGGATCTTGGCGACGATCGCCGAACTCGATGTCATCATCGCCACGGACCCCGCCACCGATCCCCTCGTGGGTCAGCCAGCGCCCAGTGAGTTCTCCGAGCGCGAGGCCGATCGATGGCGAGCGGAAGTCGTGGAATCGGTTGGCCACTTCGTTCGGCCGGCGATCACTCGTCTTCGCACCGTGTTGCACGACGACGCGCTCCCTGGCGCACGTCCCGACGACCGGCCAGGGATCTGCCACATTGCCGATGTCGGCGACGACTATCAAGCACTTCTGCAGGCCGCGACCTCGACCGATCTCACGGCCGAGCAGATCCACGAGATTGGGCGGACCCAGCTGGCACTGCTCGACGACGAGTACCGAGCGCTCGGCGCAGCGGTGCTCGAACTCGACGATCCGATCGCCCTGCGTGCACGCCTCCGAGATGATCCGAGCCTGCGCTACGACAGCGCGGGCGAGGTCATCGCCGACGCCGCCTCTGCGCTCGCTCGAGCAGAGTCGGCGGCACCCCGATGGTTCGCCCGCCTGCCCGTCGCAACGGCGTCGACGGTTGCTGTCGAGGCCGGACCGTTGGCGTATTACACGGCGCCGTCTCCCGACGGGTCGCGAGGTGGAACCTGCTATTACAACATCGCCGATCCGACGATGTGGACCCGGTTCGGTCTCGAGGCCACCACGTTCCACGAGTCGGTCCCGGGCCATCATCTCCAGCTTGCGCTTGCTCAGGAACTCGATCTGCATCCCGTGCTCGGCGAGTTGGAAGTCGCCAGTTATGGCGAGGGATGGGGGCTGTATGCCGAACGCTTGGCCGACGAGATGTCGTTGTACAGCGGCCCACTACAACGGATCGGGATGCTGACGCTCGACTCGCTGCGGGCGGCGCGACTGGTCGTCGACACCGGGATCCACGCAATGGGTTGGACCCGCCACCAGGCGATCGAATTCCTGACGGCCAACACCTCGCTCGGCGAGGCCAACGCGCAACGCGAAATCGACCGGTACATCGCCGACCCGGGCCAGGCGACGAGCTACATGATCGGACGCCTCGAGATCGAACGCCTCCGCAACCACGCCGCGGCACGGCTCGGCGACCGGTTCTCGCTCGGCGAGTTCCACGACACCGTGCTCGGCAACGGGATGTCGCCACTGACCCAACTCGGGCGGACTGTCGAGGCATGGATCGGCCGACGGTGACCACCCTGGCGTGGGCTGTCGAGGGATCGCGGTTTGCCAACGACAACGACCGGTGTTACGGTCGGATCGCGGGCGGTGAGCGGGCGACGACATCTCGGTGATGTCGCTCGGTCGACCTTACACGGACCTGGCCATACGGACTCGGCCATACCGACATCGCACCATGGAGGACCACGATGACTCGTACATCGCATCCGATGCTTGCCCTCTTCACGCTGACTGCTCTCTCGATCGGGCTGCCCGTCGTCGTCCCGTCGGCCGTCGCGTCGCCACCCGTGACAGCTGCGGCGCCGGGCCAACCGGGGACGATGTCTCATTTCGGTCTGGCCCGCAAGGACTGTGTCGGCACCGCCCGGAACACAACCTCGAAGGTTTGGTTCACCGTCGCGGGAGGGGTGCTGTCGGACGTCTACTACCCGACGATCGACACCGCCAACATCGAGTCGCTGCAGTACATCGTGACCGACGGCGCGACGTTCACCGACCTGCAAAGCCGGGACACCACATACTCGGTCGAGGCGTTGGACGACAGCGGCATGTCGTGCCGGGTCACCAGTACCGCCAAGAGCGGCAAGTACACGTTGGTCACCGACTACGTCACCGACACACGTCGCAACAGCGTGGCGATGAAGACGACGCTGCGTCCTGCTCGCGGTATCCGCAACCTGTCGATCTACGTGCGCATGGATGCCACCGTCAACGGCAACGGGGGCGGCGGCGACCCGGTCGGGCAGAACGCCGGGGCCGACGACGCGGTGATCGACACCTCGACCGGCTCTCCGGTGCCGGTCTCGATCGACACCCACACGTCGACGATCGCCGCCAACCGCGACTACGCCACGCCGGTCTACGTCGCGTTACGAGCCGATCGACCGTTCCGGTCCGCTTCCAGCGGCTATACCGGCTCGGCGAGCGATGGCCTCATCCAACTCGACAACGACCGCCACCTGGTCACGACCTATGCGACCGCGACCGGCGGCAACGTCGTCCAGATCGCGGCGGTCGATGCCCGCCCTAATCGACCCTTCACCCTGGCACTCGGGTTCGGAACGGACCAGCGCACAGCCGTCCGGGCGGCGGGCCGGACCGCCTCGACCGATTTCGACGACTTGAGCGAGCGCTACACCGACGGATGGGACGACTACCTTCACGGTCTCCAACGGCCCGGCAACCCCGCCGGCCTGACGCGGAGCGAGCGGGCCGAGGTCCGACGCACCTACCGGACGTCGGCGGCGGTTCTGAAGGCCAGCGAGGACAAGACGTTCCCAGGCGCAGTGGTCGCATCGCTGGCGAGCCCGTGGGGACAGGCCGTCGCCGCTGGCGACCCGGCACTGACTTATTTCGGCTCGTATCGCGAAGTGTTTGCCCGCGACCTCTACGAAACGTTCACCGGGTTCCTGGTGGCGGGTGACATCGCCACCGCCGAGGACACGGTGCGGTTCCTGTTCGAACGCCAGCAGTTGTCCGACGGCTCGTTTCCGCGCAACAGCCTGATCAACGGCAAGACCGCTCCCGACTCGTTCGGCATCCAACTTGACGAAGTCGCCTACCCGATCCTGATGGCCCGCACCGTGGGGTTGACCGACCAGGACTTCTACGTCAACGAGATCCGCCCCGCAGCTGACTTCCTCGTCGCCCGCGGCCCCGCCTTCGGTTCGGAGCGCTGGGAGGAGCAGAGCGGCTGGTCCCCGTCGACGATCGCTGCCGAGATCGCCGGCCTGACCGCTGCCGGGGCGATCGCCGAGCTCAACGGCGATGCTGCCAGGGCTCGTGTCTATCGAGGCACCGCCGATCATTACCAGCGCTCGATCAAGGGCTGGACCGTGACGACGAACGGTCCGCTCAGTACTGAGCCGTACTTCATCCGGCTCTCGAAGAACGCCAACCCGAACTCGGAGTGGTTCTACAACCTCGGCAACGGTGGACCCGACGCCGACCAGCGCAGTGTTGTCGATGCCGGCTTCCTCGAGTTGCCGCGGCTCGGGATCCTGCCCGCCGACGACCCCGACATCGCCAATTCGCTCGCCGTCGTCGATGCCGTCATCAAGGGCACCACGAACAGCGGCGACGGGTTCTACCGCTACGGCACGATCACGCCCGGCACAGAGGATGGATACGGCGACTGCAACGTCGGCGACGCCACCGCCTGCAACGTCCAGGGCAAGCCGTGGGCAGGAGTCTGTGGCACTCAGCCGCAGAACAAGGGATCGGGTCACCTGTGGCCGGTGCTGTCGGCGGAGCGCGGCGAGCACCAGGTGGCGGGCGGCGACCGAGCGTCGGCAGCGGAACTACTGCTCGGGATGTCGCGCACCGGTTCCGGAGTCGGCCTGATCCCCGAGCAGGCGTGGGAGAACCCTGACCTGCCGGCCTCCCCATTCGGCACCGCCCCTGAATGCGCGTCGATCGGCTTCGTCAACGGTGAGGCCGCCGGAAGTGCATCGCCGTTGACCTGGTCGGCGGCGTCGTTCGTGCGGCTGACGAGGACGATCCGCGACGGCGAGATCACCGAGCAGCCGATCGATACGATCGCTCGGTACATCGACAACACGCAGGGCGCGACGACGCTGGCGTTGACCTCACCCGCCAACGGCAGCCTCGTGACCGGCACCGCCACGGTCAGCGGAACGACTGCGCCGTTCGCCTCCGTCGACATCGACGCCGTCAACATCGACATCGACGGGGCGGCGATCGTGTCGACGACCACGGCTGGCGCCGATGGGTCGTTCAGTGCCGACGTGCCAGTGCCACCCGGCGTCTCCACGCTGACGGTCACCGCCACGGCTCCCGACGGCGGCACCGCGTTCGCCCAGACCACGGTCGTGTTCGACGTCGTCCCCGGCACCCTGCTGTTTGCGACGGTCGACCCCGATGGTGACGACAACGGACCCGTTACCTACGACTACCCGAACTCCAGCAACTTCGTCGACGGCGCGTACGACCTCGAAGCCTTCGAGGTCTACGACTCCGGCCCTGACACGGTCACGTTCCGGGTCCAGACCCGCGACCTGACACCCACGTTCGGAAGTCCCCTCGGCGCCCAGCTGATCGATGTCTACCTCCGCGACCCCGCCGCCACGACGACGTCGACGGCGGCGTCGTTCGCGCAGCGCAACTACACCATCGATCCGGCAGCGGCATGGAGTCGCCTGATCGAGGTGCAGGGCTTCGGTCAACGATTCATCGATGCGTCGGGGACCACCGTCGGCACGGTGGCGATCCGGGGCACTCAGGTCACGCGCTGGATCACGTTCACCGTCCCGAAGGCCGCGCTCGGGGGTACGCCAGGGAGCGGATGGTCGTTCGCCGTGGTGCTGACCGGTCAGGACGGGTTCAGTCCTGACCAGGCGCGCGGGTTCCAGCCGCAGTCGCAGGACTTCCAGTTCGGTGTGTGCACGCCTGACGCGGTCGCCTCCGCCAACCCGATCTGCAGCGTCGATCCCAACACCGTCGCCAAGGCGATGGACATCCTCACGCCAGCCGGCACGACCCAGTCGGACATCCTGAATCCGTTGACCCTGCCGGTCGTGATCCCGGCGGTCACGATCCCGTAAACGAGCCCGCGGTCGACCCGCGAGTTCGGGACCATCGGCCCTGCTCCAAATCGTCGCTCGTTGGTCCAATGGAGGCATGACAAAACGGCTGGTGATTCTTGGCGGCGGTACCGGCGGGACACTGGTTGCCAACAGAGTGCGCCGGCTGTTCCCACCCGATGATCTCGAGGTGATCGTGGTCGATCAGGACGACCGCCACGTCTACCAGCCGGGCCTGCTGTTCGTACCGTTCGGGTTGACCCACAGCGAGGACATCGTCCGGCCCCGTCATCGGCAACTCCACGACGGCATCGAGTTTCGGGAGTCGGCGATCGACCGCGTCGAGATCGAGGCCGAAACCGTGCATCTGGCAGACGGCTCGAGCCTCCCGTACGACGTGCTCGTGATCGCCACGGGTGCCAAGCTGGTGCCCGAGGAAACGACTGGCCTCACCGGACCCGGCTGGATGGAGAACGTCTTCACGTTCTATACGCCGGAGGGCGCTGGGGCGCTTGCCGCAGCATTGGCGACATTCGACCACGGGCGGGTCGTGGTCAACGTCGTCGACATGCCGATCAAGTGCCCCGTTGCGCCACTGGAGTTCTGCTTCCTGGCTGATTGGTACTTCCACGAGCGCGGCATCCGCGATCAGGTCGAGATCACCTACGTCACCCCGCTCGACGGAGCGTTCACCAAGCCGGTCGCGTCGACGCATCTCGCCGGCATGCTGCATGACAAGAACATCGAACTGGTCACCGAGTTCAACACCGGCGAGGTCGATGGGGCGGGCGGCAGGATCGTCTCCTACGACGAACGCGAGGTGGCCTTCGACCTGGCGGTCGTGATCCCACTCCACGGTGGGGCCGACTACATCGGTCGCTCGCCGGGCCTCGGCGACGATTTGAACTTCGTCGTGTCCGACCAGCACACGCTGCAGGCCAAGGCCGCCCCGAACGTGTTCGTGATCGGCGATGCCGCCAACGTGCCCGCCTCCAAGGCCGGGTCGGTGACCCATTTCGAGGGTGAGACACTGGTCGAGAACGTTCGCCGTCATCTCGCCGGGGAGCCACTGCTCGAGGGCTTCGACGGCCACGCCAACTGCTTCATCGAAACCGGGTTCCACAAGGCGCTGCTGATCGACTTCAACTACGACACCGAGCCGCTGACCGGGCACTACCCCGGCGCCGTCGGGATGCCGCTGCTCAAGGAGTCGCGGCTCAACCATCTCGGCAAATTGCTGTTCCAGTCCGTGTACTGGCATGGCCTGCTGCCCGGGCGGGAGATCCCGGGCATTCATGCGGCGATGCCAACCGCCGGCAAAACCCCAGCCAACAAGATCCAGGAGTGATTCCCATGTCAACAGAGACGATTGCAGCCACCGAGGTCGAACTCAACGAGGAAGGTTTCTTCCTCGACCCCACCCAATGGACCGACGAAATGGCACCCGAGCTCGCTCGCCGAGAAGGCATCGAGCAGCTCACCGAGGGGCACTGGAAGGTGCTGCGGTTCATGCGCTCGGAGTTCTTCGACCAGGGCACCGGCCCCACCGTTCGTGTCCTCGGCAAGCGCTCGGGCGTGACGATCAAGGAGCTGTACCAACTGTTCCCCGACGGCGGCCCCGCCAAGGTTGCCGCCCGGATCGCCGGCATCCCCAAGCCACGCGGATGCATCTGACCCCAACAGATGTTCGACTGCAGCAAGACTTTGACTGCAGCAAGATCATTGACTGCAGCAAGATCATTGAAAGGACAGCCATGTCAACCAATTCAGCGGCAACCAATCCGGTATCCAACAAGCAGGAACCGATCAAGCCTGAACCGATCAAGAAGGTCTCGATCATCATCTCCAAGGGATCGCTCGACGGCGTCTACCCCGGGCTGATCATGGCCAACGGCGCTCGCGCCGAAGGCATCGAAGCCAATCTGTTCTTCACCTTCTTCGGTCTCGACGTGATCCACAAGGCGCGCCATGAGCACATCAAGATGGCGACCGTCGGAAATCCAGGCCTTCACATGCCGACGATGCTGGCCGGGCTCCCCGGGGTCTCCAGCGTCATGACCCGCTACATGAACCACAAGATGGAGGAGCTCGACATCCCATCGATCCCCGAGTTCGTCGAGATGATCGCTGACACCGGCGCCGGAATGTACGCATGCAAGGCATCGGTCGACCTGTTCGGACTCGAGAAGAACGACTTCATTCCTCAGGTCCAAGACATCATCACCGTCGGCGAGTTCTATGAGATCGCGGCGGGTGGCCAGATCATCTTCACCTGATCATTCGGGTTGTTCGAACTCGGGGACGTGTCGACGTGACACGTCCCCGAGTCCGTTCGCACCGTGTTTCGGGACTTTCGGGTTTTCGGGACTTTCGGCCGGGGCGCCGGCGCACCCGATCCGTCTAGAGTCGACTCGATGAGCGCTCCACCGAACCTGCAGCACGAGCAATTACGTTCATGGGTGGCCGAGATGGTCGAACTGTGCGAGCCGGACGAGGTCCACTGGTGTGACGGCACCGACGAGGAATACGACCGGTTGACCGAGGCACTGGTGGACGCTGGGACGTTGATCAGGCTCAACGCCGAGCTTCGGCCCGACAGTTTCCTGGCCCGCTCCGATCCGAGCGATGTTGCCCGCGTCGAGGATCGCACGTACATCTGCAGCCGCACCGCTCAGGACGCCGGACCCACCAACAACTGGATGGACCCGGCCGAGATGAAGAGCATTCTCGGTGGGCTCTTCAACGGTTGCATGAAGGGTCGCACGATGTACGTCATCCCCTTCAGCATGGGTCCGCTCGGCTCGCCGATCGCACAGATCGGTGTCGAGATCACCGACTCGGCGTACGTGGCCGTGAACATGAAGATCATGACCAGAATGGGCACGGCGGCGCTCGACGTGCTCGGAGCCGACGGCAGCTTCGTGCCATGCATGCACACCGTCGGCGCGCCACTCAGCCCTGGCCAGCCCGACGTCGCCTGGCCCTGCAACCCCACCGTCAAGTACATCGTCCACTTTCCCGAAGAGCGTTCGATCTGGTCGTACGGGAGTGGTTATGGCGGGAACGCGCTGCTCGGCAAGAAGTGCCTGGCCCTGCGGATCGCCTCCACGATGGGCCGCGACGAAGGCTGGCTGGCCGAGCACATGTTGATCATGGGCGTCACCGAACCGACGGGGGAGAAGACCTACGTGGCGGCGGCGTTTCCGAGTGCCTGCGGCAAGACCAACTTCGCCATGATCGAACCGCCTGCGGCGTTCGCCTCCGAGGGCTGGAAGATCACGACCATTGGCGACGACATCGCCTGGATCAAGCCCGGCGCCGACGGCAAGCTGTACGCGATCAACCCCGAGGCCGGGTACTTCGGGGTCGCCCCGGGCACCTCGACGGCCACCAATCCGAGTGCCATGGTGACGATCCGGTCGAACACGATCTTCACCAACGTGGCGCTCACCGACGATGGCGACGTGTGGTGGGAAGGTATGGACGGCGACCCGCCGGCCCACGTGATCGACTGGCAGGGCAACGATTGGACGTCGGCATCCGACCGCAAGGCGGCTCACCCCAACTCCCGGTTCACGGCGCCTGCCGGCCAGAACCCCGTGATCGATCCCGAGTGGGACAACCCCAACGGGGTTCCGATCAACGCCTTCGTGTTCGGTGGTCGCCGCTCGGGCACGATGCCGCTTGTCTATCAGTCGTTCAACTGGGCTCACGGCGTGTACCTCGCCGCCACGATGGGGTCGGAGACGACCGCCGCCGCGTTCGGTGAGCAAGGTGTCGTCCGGCGTGACCCGTTCGCGATGCTTCCGTTCGCGGGCTACCACATGGCCGACTACTTCAATCACTGGTTGTCGTTCGGTCGCACGATCCACAACCCACCTCGGATCTTCGGTGTCAACTGGTTCCGGAGGGACGCCGACGGGCGGTTCGTGTGGCCGGGATTCGGTGAGAACATGAGGATCCTCCAGTGGATCGTCCAACGCTCACACGGTCAGGCGTACGCACTCGAGAGCCCGCTCGGTTGGATGCCGCGCTTCCAAGACCTCAACTGGACCGGGCTGGACGACTTCACCGAGGCCGATTTCCGTCAAGCGATGTCGATCGATCGTGATGACTGGGACAAGGAGATCCTGTCCCACGACGAACTGTTCATCCGGCTCAACGATCGGATTCCGCGCGAACTGCTGGCGATCCGCGATCTGACACTCTCTGCGCTGTGGCGCTCGCCCCAACACTGGGAAATGAACCCAGACCCGACCTGATCAGCCCCTTGGTTTGCTCAGTCCGCTGATCGCGAAAGACGACACATGCCGAGTTCTGACCGAGCACGATGACCGAATCGTTCAACTTCGACCTGCCCAGCGTCGATGACCTGGCGGTGGCCCGCATCGGCGTGCCCACCTTCTCCTCGCCACTGGTCGGCAACGGGCACCGTTTCGTCGTCGATGGCAGTGCCGTGATGGTGTCATCAGACCCCGCACGGATCCAGCACTACCTCGACGCCGGACTTCCGATCCCTGCCTTCGAAGAGGCCGGGCCGCGGGCGATGCTGTCGATCGATCCGACCACGACCGTGGCGGGAATCGTCACCTGCGGAGGGCTCTGCCCTGGCCTGAACGACGTGATCCGATCGCTCACGCTGACCCTCCATCACACGTATCGCGTTTCGCGGGTGCTCGGTTTCCGTTACGGCTTTGCCGGGCTCGAACCGAACTCGGAGTTCGCTCCGATCGAACTGACCCCCGATGTCGTCGAGAACATCCACGAGTACGGCGGCACGCTGCTCGGATCCTCGCGCGGGCCTCGAAACACGGCGACGATGGTGGACAACCTCGCCGCCCTCGGGGTCAATGTGCTGTTCTGCGTCGGAGGTGACGGAACCTTGAAAGGCGCCTCGGCCCTCGCCGATGAGGCGCGTCGACGGGAGCTGCCGATCGCCGTGGTCGGCATCCCGAAGACGATCGACAACGACCTGTTCTGGGTCGAACGGAGTTTCGGGTTCGCGACGGCGGTCGAGGAAGCAGTGCGGGCGATTCGCAGCGCCCACGCCGAGGCGCGTGGCGCTTGGAATGGCGTCGGGATCGTCAAGTTGATGGGAAGGCACGCCGGTTTCATCGCTGCCCACGCCACGTTGGCCTCGAACGACGTCAACTTCTGCCTGACCCCCGAATCAACGTTCGACGTCGAAGGCCTCACCGATGCGCTCGAGCGCAGGCTCCGCGCCCGGCATCATGCCGTGGTCGTGGTCGCCGAGGGTGCCGGGCAGAACATCTTGGCGAACAACGATCTGGGGTTCGACGCTTCCGGGAATCAGCGTCTCGGTGACATCGGCACGTTCCTGCGTGACCAGCTCACCACCGGTTTGAGTGCCCGCGGGCTCGACCCGACCGTGAAGTACATCGATCCCAGTTACCTGATCCGCAGTGTTACGGCCAATGCGTTCGACGCCGAGTTCTGCCTGGCGCTCGGCCAACAGGCCGTCCACGCCGCGTTCGCGGGACGAACCGACCTCGTGATCGGCTCGTGGCACAATCACGCCACCCACGTGCCGATTGCACTGGCGACGAGGGTCCGGAGGAGCCTCGACCTGGGCAGCGAGGAGTGGCAACGAGTACTCCAGACGACCGGCCAGCCGGTGCATCTTGGTTGATCCGCGAACCGATCACCCCTTTTGCCGGGACAGGAGGTTTTGGTGAGCGGAGTAGTGGCGAAGGAGCGTCCGGCGGGCGTCGGCGAGGCGTGGCGGCGCGAGGTGGACGAAGTCGTTGAGCTGCTGCGGACTGACGTCGAGGGCGGGCTGACGGCGGTGGAGGTGTCGGCTCGGCTGGAGCGTTACGGACCGAACCGACTCGACGACGCCGTGTCGGTACCTTCGTGGAGGAGATTCCTCACCCAGTTCGCTGATCCGCTGATCTATCTCCTCCTGGCTGCCGTCGTCGTGTCGTTCTCGGCCTGGTTGGTGGAGGGGCGCCACGGGTTTCCGTTCGACGTCGTCGTGATCGTGTTGATCGTCGTCTGCAACGCTGCACTCGGTTACGTGCAGGAGGCGCATGCCGAACAGGCGGTCGCTGCCCTCCAGCGAATGGCGGCTGCGACCGCCAGCGTCGTCCGCGATGGTGGCGTGCAACGGGTCGCCTCCGTGGACGTGGTGCCGGGTGATCTGCTCGTGCTTGCCGAGGGTGATGCTGTGTGCGCCGATGCGCGGCTGGTCGAAGTTGCCTCGTTGACGGTCGCCGAAGCGGCGCTGACGGGTGAAAGCGAGCCCGTGCTGAAAGAGGTCGCCGCCCTGGCCGAGCCGGCAGCGCTGGGTGACCGCTTCAACATGGTGTTCCACGGGACGGCTGTCACTCGTGGACGTGGCAGAGCGGTCGTCACGGCGACAGGCATGGACACGGAGATGGGCGGGGTGGCCCGCCTGTTGGGTCGCACGAACGAGCAACGCACGCCGTTGCAGACCGAGGTCGACCGGATCGGTCGGATGCTGGCGTTCGTGGTCATCGTGATCGCCGTCGTGGTGATGGCGGCGATCGTGTTGACGACCGACATCGAACGAGCCGGCGACTACGTCGACGTGTTGCTGATCGGCGTTTCGCTCGCCGTTGCGGCGGTGCCCGAGGGCCTGCCGGCAATCTTGTCGGTCGTCCTTGCGCTGGGCGTCCAGCGCATGGCCGGTCAGCGGGCGATCGTCAAGAAGCTGTCGTCCGTCGAGACGCTGGGCTCGGCATCGGTCGTGTGTTCCGACAAGACCGGCACGTTGACCAGGAACGAGATGACGATCCAAAAGATCGTCACGCCATCGGGCGAGTGCGATGTCACCGGCAGCGGCCATCAGCCCATCGGTCAGTTGATGGTCGACGGGAACGTTCTGGACGATCCTGAACTCCTCGACGAAGTCCGTTTCGTGCTCGGGGGTGGGAGCCTTGCCAACGACGCAACGCTGAGCGAAACCGACGACGGTTGGACCGTCCACGGCGACCCGACCGAGGCCGCCTTCCTGGTCGCTGAGGCCAAGATCGGTCTGACCGAGGAGCGACAAGCCCGGTTCGAGCGAGTCGGTGAGATCCCGTTCACCTCCGAGCGCAAGCTGATGTCCACGCTCGAGGCGGACGTCGAGCGGGAGCGGCGGATCTCGGTGGTCACCAAGGGTGCCCCCGACGTGTTGCTCGGCCGGTGCACGCACGAGCGGGTGGCGGGCGTGATCGTCCCGCTCACCGCGCGTCGCCGTGGTGAGGTGCTCGATTCCGTCGATCGGCTCGCCGATCTGGCGCTGCGCACACTCGCCGTCGCCTATCGGCCGACGGCCGATGTCGAGCCACCGGCTGATGACCAATCGACCGAGCGCGAACTGATCTACCTCGGGATGGTCGGCATCATCGATCCCCCCCGGCCTGAGGCGAAGGTGGCGGTTGCCGCAGCCCGTCGCGCCGGCGTGCGTGTCGTGATGATCACGGGCGACCACCCACGGACGGCAGCCCGGATCGCAGCCGATCTCGGGATCGCCTCAGCCGACGCCGGCGTGTTGAGCGGGGCCGACATCGACGACCTCGACGATCAAGGTCTCGTTGCAGCAGCCCGAGACGTCTCGATCTATGCGCGAGTGTCCCCTGAGCACAAGCTGCGGATCGTTGCCGCGCTCCAGGCAGCGCAGAACATCGTGGCGATGACCGGCGATGGTGTCAACGACGCCCCGGCGTTGAAGGCGGCCGACATCGGCGTGGCGATGGGTATCAGCGGAACGGATGTGACAAAGCAAGCCGCCGACGTGATCCTCGCCGACGACAACTTCGCCACGATCATCACGGCGATCGGCGAGGGGCGAGGGATCTTTGCCGACATCCGCAAGTTCTTGAGGTTCCTGCTGTCCTCCAACATCGGTGAGGTGTTGACGATGTTCTTCGGGGTGGTGTTTGCCGGAGCACTCGGCCTCGAATCCACCGGCGAGGCGATCGCCGTCCCGTTGTTGGCGACGCAGATCCTGTGGATCAATCTCCTCACCGACACCGCGCCAGCGTTGGCGATGGGCGTTGATCCACCTCCCGACGACGTGATGCACCGCCCACCACGACACATCGACGACCGGATGATCGATGCTCAGATGTGGATCGGGATCGTCTGGGTCGGGATCGTCATGGCGGCCGTCACCTTGGCGGCGCTCGACGTGCGGCTCTCCGGTGGTCTGCTCGGTGGTTCGGGTGGCGTTGTCGAGGCCCGCACGATGGCGTTCACGACGCTGGTGTTCGCTCAGCTCTTCAATGCTTTCAATGCTCGGTCCGATTACGTCAGTGTGTTCCACCGGCTGTTCACCAACCGGCTGCTGTGGGGGGCGATCGCGCTGTCGGTCGTCTTGCAGGTTGCCGTCGTCGAATTGGCGTTCATGAACAACGCCTTTCACACGACGTCCCTGACGATCGCAGACTGGCTGATCTGCACCGGACTGGCGAGCATCGTGCTGTGGGCCGCCGAGGTGAAGAAGCTGGTCGCCCGGTGGTTGCGCCGCCAGCGCACGAGCCGCTGATTCAGCGCCAGCTGTGCAGGACCTGGTAGTAGTTGGCGCGTTCGTACACGTCGGGGTCCGGGACGTTGGCGCGACTGACGCTTCCCTTCAGCTGATCGATGCTGACGTAGTCGCCAGCGATCATCCAGGCGCGGATCTCTCCCAGCATCGTTGCGATCTGGGTCGGGCCGTGGCGGAGCACGGCGCTGGCCGTCATCGCCACGTCGGCGCCGACGAGCAGCAACTTCAACGCGTCGGCGCCGTCCTGGACTCCCGTGGTGCCCGCCAGCGAGCACGACATCAAGCCACGCAAGATCCCGATCCAGTGCAACGGCAGCCGCGATTCGGCCGACGTCGAGAGCTGCAGCCGGGGCGTCACCGCCAGCGATTCGAGATCGAGATCGGGCTGGTAGAGCCGGTTGAACAACACCAGCCCGTCGACGCCGACCGATTCGAGTGCGAGGGCGAAATGGCCGAACGCCGTGAACCATGGACCGACCTTGACAGCGAGCGGGACCGTGACCTGGGCGCGGACCTCTTCGACTACTTCGAGGTAGCGCCGCTCGACGTCTGCGGCGCTGAGACGGGGGTCGGTGATCACGTCGTAGAGGTTGAGTTCGATTGCCTGTGCGCCGGCACTCTCCAGGTAGCGGGCGTACTTCACCCAACCACCGGGGGTGGTTCCGTTCAGACTGGCGATCACAGGGATCGACAGCCGGGCTCTGGCCAGTTCGACGCGTGCCAGATACCGTTCAGGACCGGTGTCGTAGCCGTCCATCTCTGGCAGGTAGCTGAGCCCTTCGGGGTTGACGTCCGTGCCGAACCCGAGCGTGGCGTCGATCATGAACGACTCGCGTTCGATCTGCTCCTCGAACAGCGACGGGAGGACGATCGCGCCCGCGCCGGCCCGCTCGAGGTCCTCCCAGTTCGACGGGTCACCGGTCATGGGACTCGACGACGCCACGATCGGACTGCGCAACCGCAGCCCGAGATATGTGGTCGAGAGATCCACCGTCGGTATGCCCTCGTTCATCACAACTCCTCGCCGTCGTCGGTTGCGGGGGCCGGATGCTCGACGACGTGGGGTGGAGTGGTCCGTTGGACCTGCGCCAACTGCTCGTAGTACCCCCATCGCTCGGTGACGTCGGATTGGGCGTGAGCCCCCAGTTCGAGTGCACGCTCCGGATTGCTGCGTTGCAGCATGGCGAACCTCGCCTCGCTGCGGGCGAAGTCGCTGTACGGCACGCTAGGAGCAGCGCTGTCGAGCTGGAACGGTGGCGTCGTCTCGTCGCCGCCGGGTTGGTAGCGATACAGCGGCCAGTGGCCGCTCTGGACAGCGAGCTTCTGCTGCGTCATCGATCGGCTCATGTCGAAGCCGTGGGCGATGCACGTGCTGTAGGCGATCACGATCGAGACCCCCGGCCATGCCTCCGCTTCGAGCAACGCCTTGACGGTCTGTACGTCGCTTCCTCCGAGTGCGACGTGCGCCACGTAGACGTTGCCGTACGACATCGCCTCCAGGCCGAGATCCTTCTTCGGCACGGCTTTGCCACTCGCCGCGAACTTGGCGACGGCTCCCCGCGGTGTCGCTTTCGATGCCTGCCCGCCGGTGTTCGAGTAGACCTCGGTGTCGAGCACGAGGATGTTGACGTTGCGGCCGCTCGCCAGGACGTGATCCAGCCCGCCGGCCCCGATGTCGTACGCCCAGCCGTCGCCGCCGACGATCCACACGGTCTTGCGGACCAGCGTCCCAGCGAGCTCACGCAACTGGCGGGCCGCGGGGCGATCGACGTCGGCGATCGTTGCCAGGAGCTGGTCGATCAGTTTGCGCTGATCCCGGATCGCGAGATCGCCTGCATTGTCGACGCCGGCGATGATCGCCGCTGCGACCGACGGTTCGATCAGCGGATCGTCGCCCGAGGCGAGTTGGTCGACGAATGCCATTGCAGCGCGCTGCTGGGCGTCGAGCCCGAGCCTGATGCCGAGACCGAACTCCGCGTTGTCTTCGAACAGGCTGTTGCTCCACGCCGGCCCGCGGCCCTCGTCGTTCGTGCAGTACGGCGTGGTCGGCAGGTTGCCGCCGTAGATGCTGCTACAGCCGGTGGCGTTGGCGATCAGCAGGTGATCACCGAACAGTTGCGTGAGCAGTTTGATGTACGGCGTCTCTCCGCATCCCGAGCAGGCGCCGCTGAACTCGAACAGCGGTCGCCGCAGTTGGCTCGTCTTGACCGATGCCGGATCCCATTGGGCGGGGTCCGTTTCATGCAGTTCCAGGAAGGCCTCCCATGCCCGCCGTTCGACGTCGAGATGCTCACCGATCGGGCGCAGGTTCAAGCTCTTGCGCTTGACTTCGCTCTTGTCGTGCGCCGGGCATGCCGTGACGCACAAACCGCAGCCGGTGCAGTCGTCAGGGGCGACCTGGATCGTCATCGACATCCCCGGCACCTCGCGGCTGCGGAACGGCTTGGTCTTCAACACGTCACCGCGGTGTTCGTCACCATTGAGCTCGTCACGATTGAGCTCGTCGGAGGAGTAGACCTTCATACGGATCGCGGCGTGCGGGCAGACGATCGCGCACTTGCCGCAATCGATGCACAGGTCTGCCTCCCAGATCGGGATCTCGTTGGCGATCGTGCGCTTCTCGACGCAGGCTGTGCCGGTCGGGAAGGTCCCATCAGGCGGCAGTGCGCTGACCGGTAGCAGATCGCCCTCCCCGGCAAGCATCCGCGCCGTCACCCGCTGGACGAAGTCGGTCACGGTGCCTGCCACGGTCGGTCGCCGGAATCTGGTGGCTGTCACGCTCGATTCCACGGGAACCGGGAACAGTCGCGCCAACGTGAGGTCCACGGCGGCGATGTTGCGCTGCACGATCACTTCGCCGCGCTTGCCGTACGTGGTGGCGATTGCTTCCTTGAGTTTGGCGATCGCCTCTTCGGTCGGCAAGACGTCGGCAAGGGCGAAGAAGCACGTCTGCATGATCACGTTGACGCGCCCGGGCAGCTGGGCCTCGGCGGCCACGGCGTCGGCATCGATCGTGAAGAGCCGCAGACCGCGTTCGACGATCGTGGTCTGCGCCTCGACCGGCAGGCTCTGCCACACCTTTTCGGCGGGATGCGGGCTGTTGATCAGCACGGTCGCCCCCGGAGCGGCGAGGTGGAGGACATCGATCCGATCGAGGAAGCTCCACTGGTGCACGCCCACGAACGTCGCCTGCTCGATCAGGTAGGTGCTCTCGATCGGCGCAGGATCGAATCGGAGATGGCTGACCGTCATCGAGCCCGACTTCTTCGAGTCGTACACGAAGTACGCCTGAACCTCGAGATCGGTGTACGTGCCGACGATCTTCGCCGTGTTCTTGTTCGCTCCCACAGTGCCATCGGAGCCGAGCCCGTAGAACACGGCCCGGACGCGAGCGTGGTCGGTGACGAACGACGGCTCGATCGGCAGGCTGGTGTGCGAGACGTCATCGATGATGCCGACGGTGAAACCGTTCTTCGGGTCGTCGCCGGCGGCCTCGTCGAACACCGCCTTGACCATCGACGGCGTGAACTCCTTGCTGCTCAGGCCGTAACGCCCGCCGATCACACGAGGAGGGCGAGCGTCGGCCCACGAGTCGGGTGCGCTGTGCCACAGGGCGGACAGCACGTCGAGGTGGAGCGGCTCGAACGGAGCTCCCGGCTCCTTGGTGCGGTCGAGCACGGCGATCGTGCGGGTGCTCGGTGGCAGCGCGGCCAGAAGTGCCGCTGTCGGGAACGGGCGGAACAATCGCACGACGGCAACACCGACGCGTTCGCCTCGGCGGCCCAGCTCGTCGACCGTCTCCCTGACCGTTCCCGCCCCTGAGCCCATCAGCACGATCACGCGCTCGGCGTCAGGAGCGCCGTGGTAGTCGACGAGGTGGTACTGGCGTCCGGTCATCGTCGCCAACCGGTCCATCGATGACTGCACGGCACCGGGGACCGCTTCGTAGAAGGGGTTGCAGGCTTCTCGCGCCTGGAAGAAGACGTCCGGGTTCTGTGCACTCCCACGCAGGACCGGCCGGTCGGGGTCGAGGCCTCTGGCGCGATGGGCCGTGACGGCGTCGGGATCGATGAGCGCCGCCAGGTCGTCCGCAGCGACCAGCTCGACGGTGCTGATCTCGTGGCTCGTCCGGAATCCGTCGAAGAAGTGGAGGAATGGGATCCGGGTGTCGAGCGTCGCCGCATGGGCGACGGCGGCGAAATCGGCGGCCTCCTGGACACTGCTGGCGCACAGCATCGCGAACCCGGTCGTTCGTGCTGCCATCACATCGCTGTGGTCCCCAAAGATGCTCAGGGCATGGGTGGCGATGGTTCGGGCGGCGACGTGGATCACGGTCGGTGTGAGCTCGCCGGCGATCTTGAACATGTTCGGCAACATCAGCAGGAGACCTTGGCTGGCCGTGAAGGTGGTTCCGAGTGCGCCACGCGTGATTGCTCCGTGGAGCGTGCCTGCCGCACCGGCCTCGCTCTGCATCTCGATCACTTCAGGAACAGCGCCCCACAGGTTGGTGCGACCCTTGGCGCTCCACTCGTCGGCAAGTTCGCCCATCGTCGACGCCGGCGTGATCGGGTAGATCGCGATCACTTCTGAGGCCAGATGAGCGATGCGGGCGGCGGCCTCGTTGCCGTCGACCACGTCCCTCGATCGGTGACCTCGCGCCGCTGGAGTTGTTTCGGAGCTGATCGTGGTCACGGCGTGTCAGCGCTTCCGGCTGACACGCAGTTGTCGCGCGACTTCATACCAACCACCCTGGCACCATCTTCGGCGCGCGGGTACGGCCATACGCTCTGTGCGGTCAGGGGCTTTCGGCCCCCCGTACAACTCCCGGTGGAGAACAACCTGGCCGTCAAGATCCGGCGTGCAACGCCGAGGCAGGGACGTTGCCATCTCGAATCACGGCGACCGGGCAGGGTGCGTGCTGGACGATGACGCGGCTGACCGATCCCAGCAGCAGCGCTTTGAAACCGCCGCGACCGCGTGAACCGACGACCAGCAGATCGGCGTCCGCGCAGGCGTCGATCAGGCATTCGGCCGGCGAACCTTCCTTCAGGAGTGCATGGATCGGCACCGCTCCCTCGCCGAGCTCACCGAGCGTCTTGATGCTCGCCTCCAGCTCGCGCATCGCGTCCAACTTCATGTCGTCACGCGGTTCGCTGACACCGGTACGTGGGCCGACATAGGGATACAGCCATGAATGAACGACAGTCAGTTCGGCCCGATGAAGCTTCGCCTCGTCGTACGCCCAACGGAGGGCCGTATGACTCAACGCTGACCCGTCAACTCCGACAACGATCTTCTTCATACCGACACGATGCGCCGCGATCGAGGTCTCCGACAGTGCCGATCCGTGTCGATTCTCGGGACTTTCGGCCCCAGCCCGCTCAAACCTTGAGCGACAGTCGTTCGCCCTGTCGTGGAACGATGGCCGGCCAGTCGAGCCGATCGTGGATGTGCTTTACCAGTGCCCTGGATGCGTCCTCCTCGCCGTGCACCACGAAGATGCCGTCAGGTTCCCGATCGGCCGTGCTCACCCAGTCGACGAGTTCTCCTGAATCGGCGTGCACGCTGAACCCTGTGAGGTCGCAGATCTCGGCCCTCACCCGCACGTAGCGACCGTGGATCTTGAGCTCGTCGACCCCATTGAGGAGTTGCCATCCGCGTGTGCCGGCTGCTTGGAAGCCGACCAGGACGACGGTGTTCCGAGCGTCGGGGAGGAATTTGGCGAGATGGTGGATCACGCGACCATCCGTTGCCATGCCGGACCCGGCGATGATGATCGAAGGTTCGGAGCTGGCGGTGATCGCTTTCGAACCGTCGGTGTCGTACACCTCCCTGAGGTGGGGCACGTCGAAGAGATCGTCCGGCAGGCCCGGACGCACGTCGATGGCGCCCTGCGCAATCGCCTCGCGGTACACGTGCAGTGCGGCGAGCGCCATCGGGCTGTCCACGTGCACAGGTACGTTCGGCAGCCGACCGGAACGTGCCAGCTCGGAGAGGTGGTACAACACCACCTCGGTTCGGTCGACCGCAAATGCTGGAATGATCACGCGGCCCCCACGCGCAATCGTGCGGTCGATCACCTCGGCGAGTCGCTGGGCCGGGTCGCGCATGTCATGGCGGCGATTTCCGTAGGTCGATTCGACGACCAGCCAATCGACATCGCCGACCGGTTCGGGCGCGACCAGGAGTGGATGGTTGGAACGACCGAGATCGCCACTGAATCGAAGGCGCACATCCGGAGACTCGAGCCGCACCAGCATCGATGCCGATCCCAGAATGTGACCGGCCGGCTGAAATCGGACCTGGATGTCTGCGGTGACGTCGACCTCCTTGCCGAACGGATGTGGTACGCGTCCACCCTGGAAGAGACCACAGTCGAACAGCACCGCATCGTCCCCCTGCTCGACCAGGAATTTGCTGCCGGTCACGGTCTGGACCGCTCCGAGCGTCGAAAGCGTTGGAGCCGTCTTTCCGGCCGGCTTTCCCGGCATGTCTCGGTCCATACGACAAGCGTCTGCCACCGGCGCCGGATTGAACAGGGTCCGACGGGTGGGCCTTTCGGCCCTTTCTCGTGGCGCCGAGTTGTGGTCAACTCTGGATATGACGTCGTCTGCGGGCACCGCCGTCCGAGTGTTCCTGCTCGATGATCACGAGGTCGTGCGCGAAGGGGTGCGGGCATTGCTGGAGGCAACTGGCACGATCGAGGTGGTCGGCGAGGCGTCGACTTGTGCCGAGGCATTGGTGCGAATTCCGGCGACGAGGCCCCAGGTCGCTGTGCTCGATGTGCAACTCCCCGACGGAACGGGCGTCGAGGTGTGCCGCGAGATTCGCGGCGGGCATCCGGAGATCGGGTGTCTGATGCTGACGTCCTACTCCGACGACGAAGCGCTCTTCCAGTCGATCCTGGCTGGTGCTTCCGGATACGTGTTGAAGCAGGTCAGGGGCAGCGACCTGGCCAACGCAGTTCATCGGGTCGCAGCCGGGGAGTCGCTGATCGACCCTGCACTTACAGGCCGGCTCCTGGAGCGGTTGCGCAACCCGCAACCCACGGAGGATCCCAGAATCGCGTCGCTGACCGCGGTCGAACGCACGATCCTCGACCACGTTGCGGAAGGAATGACGAACCGCCAGATCGCGGCGCACGTGAATCTTGCCGAGAAGACCGTGAAGAACTACGTGTCGTCGATTCTGCTCAAACTCGGGATGTCGCGCCGCACCGAAGCTGCCGTGTACGCCGTCCGGGCGGCCGACCTGCAGTAGCCCTGGTGTTCGGGACAACCGTGTTCGTACAACAGCTCGGATCAGGGGACGAAAACCACCGGGCAGCGGACTTGACGGAGGATTTCGTCGGGGGTCCAGGTTGCAAACAGTCCGAGGTCTTGCTCGGACCGACCGACGACCAGCATCAGCGCATGGGCGGTTTTCGGGGGAATCACGACGACTGGTAAACCCACCTGAGCGGTACCGCGAACTGTGACCGACGGGTGGTGTTCCTGGGCGGTTGCGACAACCTCGTCGAGCAACCGCGAGACGTCCTCGGTGCTGGCGTGGCGGGGTGGCTGGTGGCGGGGATTGTTGAGGTAGTCCCATGCCAACACCACATCCACGGGACAGCCGTGGCGCTCGGCGAACTGAGCCGCCACGTCGACCGCCCGCGTGGACGCCGGCGATCCGCACCAGCCGACCACGATCGACTTCTCGTGAGCCTCGTGAGTTCCCATACTCAGAGGATGCACCGTCCTGCTGGCGCCGGCTCAGGGCCATTTGACCCGGTTGCCGGGGTCTTGCGCCGTTTCTGCGGCGTGGTTGGCAGTTGCAGCGTCGAACTGGTGTAAACAGGGGCACGTGAGCGGTGCGACCGGTGAGCTTGATGGGGTACGCCTCGCGGCCGTGATTCTCGACGCCATGCCTGATGCCGCCGTGCTCGTCAACCGTGACGGCGTGATCGTGTTCGCCAACGGGCGAATCGAACACATGCTCGGTTGGCCGGTCGACCAGCTTGTCGGTCAGCGGGTCGAGTGTCTCGTTCCCGCCAATGTGGCCGCACACCACGTCCAGCTTCGGGAGGGCTACGTCCGTCATCCTGGACTGCGCCCGATGGGTTCAGGCCTGGAGCTCGACGCAGTCGCACGAGACGGCACGCCGACGCCGGTCGAGGTCAGCCTGTGTGCGCTGACATTGGGCGACGAGCAATTCGTGATCGCCGCGATCCGCGACGCCACCGAGCAACGGGCGCTCCGACGGGCAGTCGCCGAAACCACCGCGGAGTTGGCGGTTGTGCGTTCCATCGCTGCGCTTGCCGATGAACGCGACCGAATCGCACGTGATCTGCATGACGGCGTGATCCAGCGGCTGTTCGGTGCCGGATTGCATCTGGAGGCTTCGATCGGGCGTGCCGATATCGAGCAACGTGTCGGCGGGGTGATCGACGAGATCGACGACGTGATCAAGGAGATCCGTACCACGATCTTCTGCCTGCATCGTCCGCGAGGCATCAATCTCAGCCTCGAGCATGCCCTCCAAGTTGCCGTCGAGGAATCGAGCCGGCTGCTCGGCCATCGGCCTCATCTGACGATCAGTGAAGAACTCGGCGCTGTCCCACCCGAGCTGGGGAACGAGCTGCTGGCCGTCGTTCGGGAAACGCTGTCGAACGTCGTCAAGCATGCTCGGGCTCACGAGACGAGCGTCACCGTCGATGTCGACGAATCCTCGGTTTCGGTGATCGTCGAGGACGACGGTGTCGGATTCCAGCCGACACCCTTACACGACGGATTGGGTCTCAAGAACCTCCAGGAGCGGGCAGATCGGTGGGGGGGTGCAGCGACGGTGACGCGACGGTCCCCGTCGGGAACCGTCGTGTACTGGCACGCCACGTTCGATCGTTCCGAGCCGAACTGACCCTCAACCAACAACCGCTGGCGGGTTGGCGGCGTCCATCGCGTGGGGGAACAGCAACTGTGCCGTGACTCCACGCGTGATCTCTGCGAACTCGCTGGTGTAGGCAACGAGCATGTCGTCGATCGTCAGCATGCCGACGATGTGGCTTCCGTTGAGCACCGGTAGCCGCCGTACGGCGTGATGCCCGAACGCACGAACGGCGTCGCGAACGTCGGAGCGAGCGTCGATCGCGACCACGTTCATGCTCATCACCGAGTCGATCCGGGCGTCGTCCCTGACCCGTTTCGCGAGCACACGCGTCACCAGGTCCCTGTCGGTCACGATTCCGAGCAGTCCGCCGCCATCGGCGACCATGACTGCCCCGACTCCCTGGCGTCCCATCACTTCGGCTGCTTCTCGGATCGTGCTGTCCGGTGAGACGAGCACCGGCGGTCGCAGGACCAGTTCCTCGATCTTCATCGCAGGCCTCCTTCGTGCTCGAGATGCCGAACCAGGCAGTCGGTACCTGGAAAGAACAACGTCGTATGGCCGTTGTCATCCCACCGGACGAGGAACGGTTGTGAGTCGTCAGGACCGCGCGTCTCGAGCACCTGGCCCTTTCGGTCGGGTTGTCCAACCCTGTGGCCTCGAATGATCACCTGGTCACCGATGTGCGCCTGCATGGTGTTCTTACCTCCTATGGTCGGAGACCATCACTCGGTCTCGGATGAACTTGAGCATCGCGAGATGCTTTTTCGTGTCGGCGATCACCAATCTGACGATGATGTCCCAGAGGTTGGTGTCGGGGATCGTGGAGATCACTTTGCGGAGCTTCTTCGTCTCGCGCAGATCGTCCTTCTCGAAGTCGATCAGCGAGTCGAGGAGGGCGAGCGTCTTGGCGCTGGTCGGTCCGACGTCGATCGTCGGCAGTCCTGAAGCGACCTCCGTCCAATCGGCACCTGACTCCATCGCTTCCAGCCATTGCTCGAACAGGCGATGGTGGCGGGCCTCGTCCTCTGCGATCAGTTCGGCCATGTAGCGCACGAACGGTTGCTCACTCTCGGCGAGTGTCTGATAGAGCCCGAGCATTCCCGCTTCCGATTCGATGTGATCGGCGATGTGCTCGAAAAGACGCTGTTCAGAGGCACTCAGTCCAGTTGGAGGTCGGCGAACGGTCATGGTTCAATCGTCGACCTCGCACCCTCCGTTCGTCAGATGCATTGGGCGAGTTCGTGGCGGGTCAAAGGTCCCATTCGTCATCCGGACGTTCGATCGTGATCGGTTCGTCGATGCTGCTCAGTTGGTCGAGCACGTCGGCTTGATCGGCCTCGATCGGAAAGCGCGGATCCACGATGTCCGAGTCGTCGTCCAGGTCAATCGAGGCGCCGAATTCGCGCGGCTCGGGTTCCACCGGCCAGATCGGGTGGTGGGTGGTGTTCGGCATGTCGGTCTCCTTACCTGATGGTGGCGCAGCCTGTGCAACCTAGGCCGACCCGCTACGGGTCGTTCGCAGGTAGATGAACCAGTACACGCCGGCAACAAGGGCCCCGCCACCGATGACGTTGCCGATCGTGACCGGAATCAGGTTGTCGATCATGAAGTTGCTCCAGTCGACGTGTTCGCCCGCCGACAATGCGGCCGGGTTGTCGGTCCAGTGTCGATGAAAGATCGCCACGGGGGCGAAGTACATGTTGGCGATGCTGTGCTCGAAGCCGGCCGCGACGAATGCTGAGACCGGGAGGACGACGGCAATGACACGATCGATCACCGATCGGGCTGACAAGGACATCCACACCGCGAGGCAGACCAACGAATTGGCGAGCACGCCCGAGATCAGTGCCTCGTCGAAGGGCAGCGTGAGTTTGCTCTCTGCGATCGACACCGCCCGAATCCCGATCGAACCATCGCCTGCGTCGAGTCGCCCGGAGCGGGCAACCATCAGGGCGGTCAGCGTGGCGCCGACGAAGTTGCCGACGAAGACGACGCACCAGTTCCGCAACAGCTCGATCAGCGTCACGCGGCGGCTGGCCCAGGCCATCACGATCAGTGTGTTCCCGGTGAACAACTCGGCCCCGCCCACGACGACCAACACGAGCCCGAGTGAGAACGTCAGCCCGCCGAGCAGTCGTGCGATGCCCGGCGACATCGACGTGTCTGCTGTGACGACGGTCGAGAACAACGCCCCGAACGAGATGAACGCCCCGGCAAGCACGGCAAGGGCGGCCAGCTGAGGTAATGCCAAATGGGTCTTGGTGACGCCGAGCGTCTCGGCCTTACGAGCCATCGCCGCTGGTAAGAGGGCGTCGATCGAGTTGGGCTCGCCGCTCGGATCCATGTCAGCGGGCCAGGTGTTGACTGCTGGATGCCGCATGGGCTCGGGCCATGCTCGCCAGCGTTTCGCCCCAGGCACGCGCTCTGACCAGTTCTCCCTCGGAGAGAGGTCCATCCATGCCCTCGACGACGAAACTGTTGGGTCGGTCGAGCAGTACGAACTGCGATGCTCGCATCTTGCGAGCGATTGCCCGAGCGGCAGAGCCGGTGACGGCCTTGGGCTTGTCGAACCGGGTGTCGAATGCGGCACCGAATCGGTCACCTTGGTTCGGCAGCCGGGCGAGCAGTTCCCTCACGCCGGTGTTCATGGCGATCGGTTCGAGGTGATGCTCGGGATGCTTCACGGTGTCCTGCTTCGCCCCGTCGCGGGTGGAGGCGCGTGGCATCGACCAGGCGTGCGTCGGAGCACCGATCACGACGAGATCCGCATCGAGCCTGCCGAGGTCGATGTCGGCAGCTTGCCGGACCTGGGTCGTGAGCGTCCGGGACAGGCCGATCGCGATTGCATCCGCCACCGCATGAGTGTTCCCGAACATCGACTCGTAGATCACCAAAGCGTGCATCGTGATTTCCTCTCTCGTCCGACTCCACGATGCACGCAGCAACTTGTCGCCGACAGGGACCAACGGCGCTTCGACTCGGGCAATTCGACCGACCACTACTCAGCCGGCCGCAGTGTCGTCTTCCCACATCTCGACGGACCGAGCACGACGATCAACTCGCCGGCAACGAGATCGAGATCCACCTGTTCCAGCGCGATGACGTGCTTCGATCCGGTCTCGTACTTCTTGGTTGCTCGGCGCAGCATGACCACCGGCGCGTTGGGGACAACGTGGTCATCGCCTCTACTCGTCTGAGATGCCGACATGGACGACGCGCCTGCCGGTGACCTCGTGGAGCAGAATTCCGATCCAGCCCGGCTCGGCGGTGAAGCCCCATGGTCGAAGGTGGAGCGCATGCAGCACGTTCGGGTCGACGACGCCTTCCAGCCCTTCACCGACGCCGAACCCAACCACACTCCAGCCGGCGTGATAGCCGGGATCGAGATGGTCGATCTCGAACGTCACCGATCGATTGCGGACGAGGCGATCGAAGGTCGACCCTCTGGCGGTCCTGAAGACGATCAGATCGTCGAGCATCGCGTAGTTGACCGGCAGCACGTAGGCGACCTCATCGGTGGCGATCCCGATTCGACCGATCCCACCGCAGGCCAAGAGCCGTCGGCATTCCGGTTCGCTCAGCGTCTCCAGCATCGTGCTTTCAGCGATACGCAACATGTCGATGCCCCTTGCCCGGCGCTACGTCACGAGTTCTCGAGGTGGATCGAGAGCTCTTCGTTGGATGTGTGCCGCCCGACGTCGTCCTCGTCGTCACTCGACGTCGTGTCCTGCATGAACCTGGAAGGAACGTGCAGCTGGCCGGCGTGCTCGGAGAACTGTTCGGCGCTCTGCTGGTCGGTGGTGCATCGCCGGACGGCCGGCAACGCCGCGAGTCGGGCGGGGTCGATCGGCTGACCACAGGTCTCGCAGATTCCATATGTTCCCGTGTCAAAGCGGTGCAAGGCTGCGTCGACCTCGCGGAGCTGCTCGCTGAGGTCGAGTTCGATCGACAGGTCGATCTCGCGTTCGACGGTTTCCGAAGCGAGGTCACTCGGGTGCTGCCCGTACCGCTCCATCTCCGTGAGACCGACTGCTCCAGGTGACAGCCCCAGTTCGGCTCGCAGCGCTGCGATCTGTGACGTCAGCCGTTGTCGCTCGACCAACAACGCCTCCCCTGGACTCTGCTGATTCAGTTCGGTGGTGTCTGGGGTTGTCATACCCTCAAGGGTTCTCGGTGAGTAGCGAGCGAACAAGGGGCGTTCGCTACAGGCGCGAGAGTCGAACGTCCCTGGTGTTCGGACCGTGCCGCGGGGAGAATGTCGATACGGGAAGGAGCTGCCATGGATCGACACGTGTACGAGGATCGTCGTGAGGCCGGGCGCAGCGTTGGTGCGGTAGTCGCCGAAGCAGATCTGACCCGCCCGCTGGTGCTCGGGCTGCCGCGCGGAGGTATTCCGGTCGCGGCCGAGGTGGCAGACGCGATTCAGGCGCCGCTCGACGTGATCGTGGTACGCAAACTGGGGGTGCCGATTCAACCGGAACTGGCCATGGGTGCGATCGGGGAGAGCGGCGAGCTGGTGCTCAATCCGGATGTGATTCGGGCGGCCCACGTGAGTGAGCAGGAGTTGCGAACCGTCGAGTCGCACGAACGACTCGAACTCGACCGGCGTCTCGGCGCGATCCGCTCGGTTCATCCGCGTGAAGCGACCGCCGGTCGGGCGGTCGTGATCGTCGACGATGGGATAGCCACGGGCGCCACGATTCGCGCCGCGATTCTCGTAGCGAGGGCCGACGGCGCGGCGAGCGTGACTGTCGCGGTCCCCGTCGCGCCTCGTGACGTGGTCGAGCAACTCCGGACAGAAGCAGATCGCGTGATCTGTCTGGAATCTCCTGAGCCGTTCGGAGCCGTCGGTCGGTGGTACCGACGCTTCGACTCAGTCACCGACGCCGATGTGATCGAGATCCTCGCAGCGCATCGTGTGGCGACACCACGTTCGAGCGAGCCGCTGGCACCCTCCGGCGCGGCGACGACCGAACTCGACATCGCGCTCGGTCCACTGACGCTGATCGGTGATCTGTGTGTCCCACCCGGACCTCACGGTGTCGTGGTGTTTGCACACGGCAGCGGGAGCAGCCGCCACAGCCCGCGCAACCGCTGGGTCGCCGATCGACTGCAGCAGTGCGGATTTGCCACGTTGTTGCTCGACCTGCTCACGCCGCCAGAGGCACTGGTGCGCCAGAACGTGTTTCACGTCCAGATGCTCGCCGACCGACTGCGCGTGGCGACGGAGGTCGTCGGCGATCTGCCGGCTCTGGAGGGCCTTCCGATCGGTTACTTCGGCGCCAGCACCGGTGCTGCGGCAGCGTTGTGTGCCGCCGCCAAGCCGGCGTCCCGTATCGCCGCCGTGGTCTCGCGTGGGGGGCGCCCCGATCTGGCCGGCCAGCACCTAGATCGGGTGACTGCTCCGACACTGTTGATCGTCGGCAGCGAAGATCCGGTGGTGGTGGAGCTGAATCGTGAAGCGGCCGCCCGGGTGGGCGGAGGCAGCCGATTGGTGGTGGTCCCAGGTGCATCCCATCTCTTCGAAGAACCAGGGGCGCTGGAGGAGGTTGCCCGTCTCAGCGGGGATTGGTTCGAGAGATACCTGGCACGTCCGATGGTGGCGGGAATCGGTGGCCGGGAATAGCCGATTGCGGATCGGCGCGATAGCCGCCAAAATAGCAAGACCTCGGGTCGTTCGGCCCTTTCGTTTGGTGATCGTTCCGGGGCACGATCTTGCTATCTCGACCGCCCACGGGAGCATGCATGAATCCGCTGAATGCCCAGACGACACCGGTACCGAACAGCGAAGGCAGGCTTGGACCCAGTTCGTGGTCGCGTCAGCATCCGAGACATCGAGCTGCACCTTCGAACGGCACCACGGGTGGTGGTAGATCGGTGGCACGTTCGGTACTCGTGGTCGGCACGTACCCACCGACCGAGTGCGGGCTGGCGACTTACACGGCCAACGTTCGAGAGGCACTCGAACGGACCGGTGCCACGTCCCAGGTGCTCCGTTTGCTCGATGACGACGATTGCTCGCGGGCAGATTCGAGGCACGTTGCCGGGTTGTGGCGACGCGGGTCGACAGATGTGTCGAGTTCAGCATCGAGATCGGCGGCGCACGCCGCCGCCGACGTTGCCTCCCGATTCGATGCGATCCTGCTCCAACACGAGTTCGGTATCTTTCCCGGCATCGACGGCTGCGACGTCGTCCCGTTCGTCGACGCCTGTCGGCCTCCAGTGATCACGGTCTTGCACACCGTGCTGGAGCGCCCTTCGTCTTCGCAGCGCCGAATCCTCGACGCCGTGCTCGCCCGTGCGCATTCTGTGGTGGTGCACAGTGAAGTGGCATACCGCCGACTCCTTGCCGTGGCCGACACCGACCCGGAGCGAGTTGTCGTCATCCCGCACGGCGCCACACCGAACCTGATCGATCCGACGGTCGCGTCAGGTCATTCCCCGGACATCTCGAAGCGGCCGATCATGTTGACGTGGGGCCTGCTCGGCCCGGGCAAAGGGATCGAACACGGGATCGAAGCGGTCGGGCAGCTGAGAACGAGCGGGCTCGACGTGCGCTACGTCGTCGCCGGTCAAACCCATCCGCACATCCGGGCGCGGGAGGGCGAGCAGTACCGGCAGTCGCTGGTGGAGCTCGCCAGACGGTGCGGTGTCTCCGATCTCGTCGATTTCGACGATGGATATCGCGACTGGGATGCACTGCGGGCGCTGGTTCGCAGCGCCACCCTCGTACTCGTGCCATACGATTCGACCGACCAGGTGACGTCTGGCGTGCTCGTCGAGGCGCTCGCAGCTGGCAAGCCCGTGGTGGCAACAGCCTTTCCGCACGCCGTGGAACTCAGCCGAACGGGTGCGGTTGCGATCGTGCCTCACGGATCGCCAGACGACTGTGCCGCAGCCGTCCGAGATGTGCTGACCCGACCCGAACTTCGACTCGCGATGGAGACCGCCGCCCGGGCCGAAGGGGCGCGCTACGACTGGACCAATGTCGGTCGTCAGTTTCGTCAGCTGATCGAAGCCGCAGTCGAAGTCGAGGAAGGTCGACTCGTCGGATGATTCGTGCAACCCGCCATCTCGTCGACTACCGCCTGCCGAGCCTGTCGCTCGCACCGCTGATCGGGCGACTCGATGGCGTCGGGATCATCGAGCATTCGCTCGGGAGCGTTCCCGCCCCGGAGTTCGGCCATTGCACCGACGACGCCGGTCGGGCACTCGGGTTGGCGTGCTCCTTGCCCGATGACCCGGATGCCCGGCGGGTTGTCGGGGCGTGTTTGCGGCAACTCGAAGCGGCACAGGGTGACGACGGTCGTTTTGTCCTGCGACTCGATGCCGGCGGTCAACCGACCGCCGACCCGCCGAGCGACGATGCGCAAGCACGGGCATTGTGGGGATTGGCGGTTGCCGCGACCAAACCGCCATCCGCTCCAACTGGTGATCGGTTTCGTGATCGGTCACATCTGCTGCTGAGACGTGCGGCAATGTTCGAGTCGAGCCACCCGCGTGCTGCATCCCACGCGGTGATTGCCGGGGACGTCCTGTTGCGGTCCGATCCGAGATCTGTGATCGGTCATCAACTCGTCGAGGCAAATCGACCGTCCGTGCCGCGGCCGGTTCGATCGGCCGGTTGGTGTTGGCCGGAAGCGCGTCTGACGTACGGGAACGGGCTGTTGATCGAGGCGCTGCTGGTGCTCGGTGAGTTCGCCCGCGACGACGATCGGATCGAGCAAGCGCTCGAGCTGTTGAACTGGCTGGTCGACAGCGAGTGGGATCCGGCCGGCCACTTCAGCTTCACGCCCCACACCGGTCGTGGCCCCGGTGAGACGACCCGATTCGACCAGCAACCGATCGAGGCCTGGACGCTTGCGTCGGCGTGCGCACAGGCCGGGCGGTTGACCGATGATCCACTGTGGACCGAGGTGTGCGCTGCGATCGCCGATTGGTTCGCCGGCTACAACGATCAGGAGGTTCCTGTCTGGGACCTCGCCACGGGAGCGGCGTTCGATGCGCTGACCGAGACGGGCGTCAACCTCAATCAGGGCACCGAGTCAACACTGGCGATGATCGGGACGATGTTGTCGTACGAGCAGGTCAGGGCCGGACTTCAGGCCCATCGAGCGAGCAGCTCGAGCAGGTGAGCGGCCGACGCTGTCGCTGCGCCGACGTGCCGGTCAGCGGCGCCGTACACCAGGGTGATCGTGTCGCCGTCGTCTTCGAGATGAGCCCCTTGCACGAACACGACGTTGTCGACGTCACCGGCGATTTCCCAGTGCAACTCTGGTTCCAGCACGGGTTCGGGGATGATGCTGATCGGTCTGCCGGTGGAGGCGTCCAGCAACGCAAGGTTCATCGTGTAGACGCCGTCATGACGTCGTTCGTGGAAGAACAGCAGCAATCCGCCGGCGGTGACGATCGGTGGAGCGCCCGCTCCGATCCCGAGTGCACCGGGCGACGGGCGAATGATGATGTGGTCGTCGAGCTGGGCGAGGTGAGCGTCCCAATAGTCGGATGGGGTGTCCCACAGGTGCTCCAAATCATCGAAGATCGCCAGTTGCATGTCGGGGTGGATCCGATGCACGAGCGCCACCCGGCCGTCGGCGAGGTTGAAGATGATTGCGTCCTTGTCACGGATGCCGTCGGGCCCGAGCAGCCGGCCGCTCTCGGGAGCCATGTGAAAACGGGCTCCGTCGTGGATCAGTCGATGCGCGCCGACCCGCCACGGAGCGGCGGGGTCGGTCGGCAGGTTGGTGTAGGTCATCACGATGTGCTCGTGACCGCGGCTCGAGACGATCTGCACACGTGGATCCTCGTAGCAGTCGACACCATGATCTCCGGCCGAGACGAGCACGTATCCGTACGTCCACTCAACGCCGTTCGACGACTCGAACACGACCACGTCGGAGATGTAGTCGAGAAAACGCGGGCCGGAATCGGCATTGCGACGATACGAGTCGCGGATCGCTCGGGCGAACAGGTGAAAGCGGCCGCCATAGTGCAACAGGCCGGCATTGAAGATCGGCCCGTACCCCGGAATCACGCCGGCAGCGACGATTGGGTCATCGGCGATCCGTCGCACGGGCGGGAGCAGTCCTGGGAGCGAGGTCTCGAGGGACTTCGGCCGGGTTTCGAGTTGGATCGACGAGGCGGGATGCATGACTGTGTGAAAAGTCTTACCTGGCGATGTCAACAATTCGCGGATACCTGCAAAGATCGTTACTTGCGGGTGAGCGGGACAAGAGCGTACGGAGGCTGTCAGTGACCGATGATGTTCATCCCAACGAGTTGTTCGTCCGATTCGGTAGGAATCCGATCCTGGTGGCGGCCGACTTCCCGAAGATGGTCAACGCCGTCTTCAACGCCGGAGCCACGGAGTTCGACGGGCAGACGCTGCTGCTGGTCCGGGTCGAGATGCGTTCCGGCCTCTCGCACTTCGCGGTCGCGACCTCCGTCGACGGCCGCACCGCATGGACGATCGAGCCCGGTCGCGGTCTCACACCGGAACTGCACACGTTCGAGGAGCATTGGGGGATCGAGGATCCCCGCATCACACAAATCGGTGACGAGTACCTGATCGTCTACACGGGGTTCTCGGCCGGCGGTCCGCTGGTGTGTCTTGCAGTCACGCGTGACTTCAGGAACTTCGAGCGGCGAGGCGTGATCATGTCGCCGGAGGACAAGGATGCGGCCCTGTTCCCGAAGATGTTCGATGGTCGCTGGGGTCTGATCCACCGACCGGTCCCTGCCACCAACCTGGGTGCCCACGTGTGGCTGTCATGGAGTCCTGACCTGCGTCATTGGGGCGACGCTGCCGTGCTGATTCCTGCTCGCCGAGGCGGTTGGTGGGATGCCAACAAGGTCGGGATCGGTCCGCCGCCGCTGCTGACCGACGAGGGATGGCTGGTGTGTTACCACGGCGTCAAGACGACCGCCTCCGGTTCGATCTACCGACTCGGCCTTGCGCTCCTCGATCGTGATCACCCCGAACGGATGATCGCTCGCGGCAACGAATGGATCTTCGGTCCGCACGCCAGCTACGAACGACTGGGCGACGTTCCGGACGTGGTGTTCCCGTGTGGTTGGATCCTGCGCGACGACGGGGACACGGTCGACATGTACTACGGAGCGGCCGACTCGGTGATCGGCCTCGCCACCGCCAGCTTGACTGATCTGCTGGATCACCTTCGAACCCATCCGTGCCCTCAATTCGACGTGTCGGAACAAGCAAACGGAGCGCCACCGGCCGTTCCTCCTGCCGGGTAACCCGCCGGGCGTGACACGCTGACGCCCTGTTGGACGGAGCGTCCGACGTTGCGTCGGTTCGGGACTTTCAGCCCGGTGAGCAGGGCGTACCCGAATGCGAAGCGCGGTGCTGGGTGCTGTGTTGGCGTCACTGCGCCCTGCCTGGCGAGCTTCGCGACTCGACGTCTTGGGCGCAATCGCCGCCGAGTGACAACGATCGACGCCAGACCTCACCTTTCAGATGTAGGCGAGTCGTCGGGCTTCGGCGGCAAGGTGGGGCCGGTGATCGGGATGAGCGATGGCGATCAGGGCCGTGGCCCGTTCGCGGATCGATCGCCCCCTCAGCTCGGCGACGCCCCATTCGGTGACGACCTTGTCGACCGTGTTCTTGAGCGTCGTGACGACATCACCCGGCGCCAGTTGGGCGACGATCTTCGACACGGCGCCGTCCCTGGTGGTCGAATGCAGGACGACGAAACCTTGTCCGCCGGTGGAGTACATCGCCCCGCGGGCGAAGTCGGCCTGCCCGCCGCTCGACGAGTAATACCTGCCGGCGACAGTCTCCGAGGCGCATTGTCCCATCAGATCGACGGCGATCGTGGAGTTGATCGAGACGAAGCTCGCCTCCTGGGCGATCACGCGAGGATCGTTGACGTATCGCACGGGCCAGAGCTCGATGGCGCAGTTCTCGTCGAGGAAGTCGTAGAGACGGCGGGTCCCGAGTGCGAAGGTGCCGACCGTCTTCGTCCGATTGAGTTGCTTGGCGATGCCGGTGACGACCCCGTTCTCGACGAGATCCATGACGCCATCGGAGATCAGTTCGGTGTGGATCCCGAGATCGCGATGGCCCCCGAGCGCCGAGAGGATCGCATTCGGGGTCGAGCCGATCCCGACCTGGATGGTGGCGCCGTTCGGCACCCGTTCGGCGACCAGGCCGGCGATCCTGCGGTCGATGTCCTCAACGTCGGGCGGGGGCAATTCGATCGGTGGATAGTCGGTCTCGGACCAGCCGACGACCTGGCTGATGTGGACTTGGTTCCGACCGAACGTCCTCGGCATCTGCCGGTTTGCTTCGAGGAAGAACCGCGCCCGCCCCACGAACGACGACACGTAATCGGCGTTGAGCCCGAGGCTGAAATAGCCGTGCCGATCCGGTGGGGATGCGGCCGCCATGACGAGCGGATCGTGCGTGCGTTCCTTGAGGATCGCTCGCATCTCACTGAAGTTGTTCGGGACGAGGTCGATCGTTCCCGCCGCGAAGCATGGACGGGTGACCTCCGACAGGAAGTACGAGACGTGCCGGAGTCGGTCACCGTAGGCGGCGTGGAGGTAGGGACGATCGTGGAGCGCATGCATCTGGTGCACGCGGACATTGTTGAGATCGTCGGCGTGGGCTTCGATCGCATCCAGCAAGATCACGGGCTCGCCGTTGGCGATCGGCATGATGATGTCGGCACCGTCGTTGACGTGTTGGAGTACGGACTCGGGAGATTCGGGTTGTTGGGTGGTGAGGACCCGCGCCCGACTCCCCGCATCGTTGCTCATGCTGCTCCTCGTCCCTGCCCGGTCGCTCGTGTCCAACCCATCGCTGGCGCAACCGTACTTCGTGGCGTGTTCGGCGTCGCGAGCAGCGGCGTCGGGTCGTTGAGATCGACGACCGGTGCTCAGCTGATCCAACGTCAGGGCGGATCGATGAGAATCGATCGAATCACCTGGTGCGCTGCGAGCATCAGCCGAGAGCTCCCACCGTGTTGCCGCCCATGCGGTCGGCCGACGGTTCGTCGGCCTCGTTGGTCTGCAGCGACTCTCATCCACCGCCGTCTTCGACGGTCGGCGCCAACGCCACGACGCGAGGTGGCTCGCGGAGCAACTCAGCGGTTGCGGACCTCGCGTGTCGCAGATCCTTGGCCGTCACGGTCACTTCCGCCAAGACCGTCGAGAACACGTGCTCGGGCCCGTCCACGTGATCGCCGACGGCGACCTCCAGATCGATCGACAGCTGCACGCAGTCGGCCGGTTTGTCGGCAAACGGCAGTGCGACCACCTGACCGGTCGCGGGGGCATGCATGATCGTGTTCACGACCGCGTTGCGTGGCCTGCGGCTCGGCTTCGCGGTCGGTGGGAGATCGAGGCAACTGCGCAGTTGTTGCTCGATCAGGTCGACCCCCCAAACGGTCTCGACGATCTCGTGGATCCGCCCCCCGCCCATGCGCGCGTTGACCTCGATGATGCGAGGACCCCGGCTGGTGGATTTGGCTTCCACGTGGAGCACACCGCGGTGCAGCCCGAACTGTCGAACGGTCTGTACGCAGAACTCGACGAGCCGCCTGACTTCCCGACGATCGTGGTCGGCTGGGCAATGCAGGCCTGTCTCCTGGAACGAGGGCTCGGCTGTCGGCCAGTTCTGAGAGACGCTCGAGAACACACACTTTCCGTCGTGCATCAGGAGGTCGACGTCGAACTCGACCCCGTCCAGGTACTCCTCCAACAAGAGATCGTTGCCGGCGCGAAAGATGTGGTCGTGCTCGGGATTCACCACGCCGCGCACGAGCGAGTAGATCCCCGGGAGCGACTCGATGTCGTCGACCCGCACACAACCGACGGCGCTGGCGCCGAACTCGGGCTTGACCACGGCGGGGAACCCCACGTAGACGGCGGCCGCGAACAATTCGTCGAGCGACCGCACGCGTTGCGCCTTGGGTGTCGGCAAGCCCAACCGGGCCGATAGCTCGCGGGTACGGATCTTGCTCCGGGCGGCATCGACCGCGTCCGATGGGTTGCCCGGCAGCCCGAGGGCTGATGCGACGCGGGCGACAACGCAGACACTGTCCTCCCAGAACGTGAGGACCCCATCCGGCTTCACGCCGGCCGACCTCAGGGCCTCGAGCACGGCTTCAGCGTCTGCGTCGGAATCGCCGAGGATCTGGACCGGCAGCCATGCTGCTGCGACGCCGTCGACGACCAACGATTCGGACCAGTGGCCCGGCTCGTCGACGATCACCAGGCGGGCCCCGATCTCTGCCATCCGGGCGTGGGCTCGCCGCTTGCCTTCGTACCCGGCGCTGACCACCACCACGGTCGCTCCGCCGAGGCTCATTGCGCTACCCAATCGGGATCATCGACGAACGACGTCCGTTCGGGTGGGGCGGAGCCCCATTGCGAATTCGTCCGGTCGATCGCCGACAGCACCGTGGGCGCCGACTGCAGCGCGTCGAGCAGTACGTCTCCTTCGAGACGCAGAATCGTGCTCTGTTGCTCGGTCGTGACGGTTGCGTTCCTGGGGGCGTTGTCGAGCAGGCCACGCTCACCGAAGTGTCCCCCCGGACCGATGTGAGCGAGTTCCTCGCCGTTCCGGTGAACGAGCACGCTCCCGTCGATCACCGCATAGAACGCATGAGCGGGTGCGCCCTCCACCACGACGTCGACGCCAGGTGGCAGCGGACAGATCTGGGAAGCAGACGCAAGTTGCTCCAGAACGACCCGTGGCGCGCCCGCTGTCATCGCCAGCCGCTCGATCACCGCGATCCGCGAGGCCAGCAGCTCGGCTCGTCGGCGGCTCAGCTCACCGAGGCCGCGCAGTCCGATGACGCTCAGCACCGTGATCAGCAATGCCCCGAGACCGAGGATGGCGAGACTGGAGCGCAGTGAGGTGCTGTTGATCAGCACGGGCGCGAGTATCGCGCCCAGCACCATCGCAGCCACCGACAGGGCGTCGAACACGCCCATCACCCGACCCAGCACTTCCGACTTGACCACTCGTGCGACGGCTGTTTCGGCGACCACCTCGCACGCAACGATGCCCGCGCCTCCGAGCAGGGTGACGATCAGGGCGGCGGCCAGCGAGTCGGTTCTCGAATACGCGATCTGGGTGGCGCAGAACACAGCGCCTGCGGCGACGACGATCGTCGCCACCTTCGAGCTTTCGGCGAGGCGGGCGTTGAGCAACGCACTCAGCACGCCACCAACGCCTGCAGTCGCCAGGAGATACCCGTAGCCCTCGCCGCCGAGCCCGAGTCGGTTCTCGGCGTAGAGCACCATCTGCACGGTCTGGGCCCCGTACGTGAACTCGACCATCGCGACGACGAGGAAGAGCGGAATCACGAATGGCGTCGTGCGCGCCGCCCGAAGGCCGTGGATCAACTCGCCGATGACGCCCGAGTGGACCCTCGCACCGGATGGAGTGGCACGCCGGCGCATCGTCGAGATCAGCATCGCGGAGGCGGCGAACGTGATTGCATTGACGAAGAAGGCGACCGCATCGGGGGCGATCGCGAGCAGGATCGCCCCGATCGCCGGGCCGACAACGACGCCCAGGTCTTGCACGGTGTGGAGCAACGCGTTGGCAGGACCGAGCCGGGACTCGCCGACGAGCCGCGGGAGCAGAGCCATCGCCGCCGGGCGTTCGGCGGTTCCGGCCGCCGATGCCAACGCCGTGAGGGCGATCACCGTGACCACCGGCGCTTCGGTGGCGACGACGATGCCCAGCGCGATCATGATTGCGCATCGCATTACGTCGCCGATCAGGAGCACGGTTCTGCGGTCGTAACGATCAGCGACCAAACCTCCCAACGGACCGAGCAGCACGTAGGGGAGCAATCGGCAGATCGTCGCAGCCCCAACCCAGGCCGCCGAGCCCGTCGCCGTGTAGACGTAACCGAGCAGCGCCGCGTTGTACAGCCAATCGCCGAGCTGCGACGCGGCGCTGGCGGCGATCAGCGCCCGAGCGTCTCGGATCGAGAGAACGTCACGATACGCAGCGCGAGTGGTCACGAGAGGGGACACTACTCAGCCGCAGGTGACGCCCATTCGTCTCGGCGCGCGGGCGCTGCCGCCACAGGGTGATCGGCGTCGACAACCCATTCCTCCGATGCCTGTGGCGCGATCGATCGTGCGCCGGACAGTCAGAATCGGAGCAGGAGACCCTGTGCACGCAATTCTCACGCGGAGGAGGTCGAGACATGACGATCGGGTTGCAAGCTCGGCGTCGGGCCGTGTTCGACGCGTGTGTCAGCATCCTCGCCCTGGTGGTCGTGGCGAGGGCGATCATCGACTCGTTCGCCCCTGGCGACCCACCGTTCGGTTCGGTTGCGTCGGGCCTCGTGTTGTGTGCCGTTGCGGTGCCGATCACGGCGATGCTGTGCCGGCACGCAGTCCAGCTCGTGAACCTCGGCGGCGCCATCCGCGTCGCCACGGACAGCGCCGTCCTCGTGATGCTTTCGCTGATCGTGCCGCTCCCGTGGGCGCTGCTGGCGTGGCTGGCCGGCGTTGCCGTCTCGGAAGTGCGGCGTGAGAGCCCAGCGGTCCGGTTCAACCTGTCACTGTCAGCGTTGGCGGGCACGGCGTTGCTCGTGGCAGTCAGCCGGATCGGCACGACGACACCGGGGATCGATCGACGCGATCTGCTGGCGGTGATCGTCGGTTCTGCCGGTTATGTCGCCATCGATCTCGTGTTGACGGCGATCCGCGTGGGATCGTTCGAAGGTGATGCACTGCGATCGTTGCTGCTGGACGAGACCGTACCGCTCGCATCATTGGCGGTCCTGTCGATGAACGCGATCGGGATGCTGGCCGCAACCCTCCTGCGCACCGACCCGGAGGCGGTGGTGCTCGTGCTTGCCGCAGGTGCGGTGATCACCCTCGCCGTCCGACAAGGGGAGACCGCCACCACCGAGCGGGCCAGGAGCACGGCGCTGGTCGATGCGGCCGCCGCCTGCCACGACGCCGGCTCGTCGTCGGATGTTCTCGACGCAGTGGTCGGCGCGGCTCGTACCGTCGCCGGTTCGCCACTCGTCGAAGTCGCCGATCGCCCCCCAGGGGCCGGAGAGGTCGGCGCCCCATGGGGGGTCGGCGTCGACCGGCAGTGGCTGATCGCGCTCCCGCGTCCTGCCGGTCACGCCTACCGGTCCGGTGACGAGCGCGGACTCCAAGTGCTGGCAGCGCTCGCCGAACAGGCTTTGGCCCGGGTCGCGGAGTCGGACCGGATGCGAACGGCCGCGACCGTCGACCCACTGACGGGACTCGCCAATCGTCGCGGGTGGCTCAACGCTTTCGATCAGGCAATTGCCGTCAGCGACGCCGCCTTGGCGAGCGACCCGCCTCCAGAAGAAAACAATCGCACGACGCTGGTGTTCTTCTGTGATCTCGACGGCTTCAAGACGATCAATGACACACTCGGTCACAATGCCGGCGATGTGATGTTGAACGCGGTCGCGTCGAGGATCCGAGCGGCGGTGCGGGCCGACGACGTCGTCGGTCGCTACGGCGGTGACGAATTCGTCGTGCTCGTGCGCGACGCCGATCCGAGTGCCGCGTCTGTGCTCGCCAAGCGGATCACGGCCGAAGTGGCGCGGCCGTTGGACATCGCCGGCGTCGTGGTGCGTCCCTCGATCAGTGTCGGCGTGAGCGAACGGGAACCCGGCGCCACGGCCGCCGAGACGGTCGAGGCGGCCGACAAGGCGATGTACGAGGTCAAACGGATGCGCGGTCCACAGCTGGTCCTGGTTCCTACGGCGTGACGTTTGTTGCTCAACGCCGCGACGACCTCACGGACGGTTCGGGTCGACTCGATCTGCACCTGACAGAAGTTGCGGTTTTGGCCGTCGATGAAGTGGGTACGCGACGCCAAAGCGAAGGAAACTCATCGAGGGAGGACTACATGGAATTCATTCGAAAGAACACCACGACGTCTCGTCGGACGGCCGGACGAAGTGCTGCAGTGCTCGCATGTGTTGCGCTGTTCGTCGCCGGCTGCGGCGGCGACGACGACAACACAGCGACGAAGACCATTCCGTCGGCGGTCGACACGACCGTGACGGAGACGACCGAAGCGACAGAGACGAGCGTCGACGAGACGACTCCTGAGGACACAGCCTCCGACACGACTCCTGAGGACACAGCCTCCGACCCGACTGAGTCGACTCCGGAGGAGCCGTCGGGGTCGGGTGAGCCGGTTGACGCCACCACTGGCGACGGCACCGCAGTCGGCGTGACCCTCACCGACACGTCCATCGACGGCCTGCCGACCGACCTCGTGGCCGGCTTGGTAGACGTCACCGTGACCGACGAAACCGAGGGAGCCGGGGGAGAGATCAACTTCACGTTGGTCGCGCCAGGCACGGATCAGGAAACGTTCGCTGCCGGTCTGGCTCCCATCTTCGAGGGCGGGCCGTTCGCCGACTACTTCCTCAACAACGCAGGAGTCGCCGGTTCGGGGACGATCGCGCTCGATGAGGGCGAGTACATCGTGTGGATCGACCTGGCGTCGAACCTCGACCGAACGTCCACGGTGGACGACATCGTCACCACCTCGTTGACCGTCGGAGCTGGAGACGACGGTGCGGACATCAGCGCCGATGGCACCGTGACGGCGACCGACTACCACTTCGAAACCGATGTCGCCGCCGGCAAGTCGATCGTCACGTTTAACAACGACAGCACCGAGCAGTTCCACCACGTGGTCTTGGTCGACTTCGGCACAAACGATCCGGCTCTGGTGGAGAGCAAGCTGCTCGAGCTCCTGGAGAGTGATGAAAACTCTCCGCCGCCTGAGGGGCTCGACATGTCGCAGGTCAACTTCGACTTCGCAGGGTCCGGCGTGTTCGGCCCTGGTGGGTCGGGTACCTTTGCCGCCGACTTCGAAGCAGGCAAGACCTACGTCGCGCTGTGCTTCATCCAGGACCGTGAGGGCGGTGGCCAGCATGCCGTCCAGCACAACATGCATCAGGTCTTCGAGGTCTGATCGATGCAGTTCAGGGGCTCTCTCCGATTCAGCGGAGAGGGCCCCTGGCTACATCTCCATCTGTCTATGCGGTAGCCCGGTCGGGCCGATGGGCGCGTCAACGGCTCTCGAACGTGATCCTTGCCGACGATTGTCATACGGTTTAGGATAGTTGTATGACGATGATCAGTTTCAGAGTCGACGACGATGAGGCAAGAGCGGCGCAACGTTGGGCAGACGAACTTGGCATCGACAAGTCCGAGTTGCTCCGCCAGGCACTGCACCGTCACCTCACCCGACTCGCATCCGAACACGATGCCGACACCTGGCTGGACCAGCCACTCTCCGACGAGGAGTCGGCGATCGGCCAGATCGCCGAATGGGGACCGGCCGAAGACTGGGCGGACTGGGCCGATGCAACGCGGTGAGGTGTGGTTCGCAGCGACACCCGGCGGCGATCGCCCCGTACTCGTGCTCACGCGAGACCCAGTCGCCGATCGCACCGGTTCCGTGGTTGTGGCGGCGATCACGCGCACCATCCGAGGGCTCGTCTCCGAACTCGAACTCACAGCCACCGATGACGGCGTACCAACGGACTGCGTCGTCAGCTTCGACAACATCCACACGATTCCGAGAGACGCCTTCCGCCGACGCGTCGTCAAGCTCGAACCCCCGCGGCTCGCTCAAGCCTGCCAACGCCTGCGCGACGCCACCGGATGTTGAGACGGCTCCGGCGCCCCCCGGTAATCGCGGCCCGAAAGACTCCACCGACCACACGGAACAGGCCGAAGTCGACTGGCTCGTCAGCATCCCCGGAAGTGCCTGCTTGAGGGAAGCGGCACGCAGAACGCGCGTCCAGAACGACGGCTCGCCGGAGCGTGCTCGCGCGCACCGGTCGGCGCATCTGCCTGCCGCCTCACGCGGATCGACACGTACACTTCGCTCAGTTCACGGCCGTCATCTCCGTCACACGTCCCACATTCCGGCAACGCAGTTGATAGCGCAGCCCGAGGCGCCGGGTGCGCAGGTTCGCAGCCAGGCGAACCGTCGAAGTCGTGGAGGAGATCAGACGATGCCGCCGACCGGCTCCAGCGTGAGCACGGCAGACTCCACGCCGAGTCCGTAGTCGTAGAGCGGTCCGGAGGTGTCGACCGTGCCCCAGCAGACCATTCGGACGTCGAGCCCAAGGTCGCCGGCCGTGACCGGCGCCTGCATCGAGATCGACACGCCCGTGCTCGTGGTGGTGTTCCCGGCGTTGTCCTTGCCGGTCCGCCAGCTGACCTCGCGGCGGGTGGCGGGAAGGTCGCTCCACGGCACCGAGCCGCCGATGCCGATGAAGTATGGATACTGCAGTGCCTGCAGCTTGCAGTGGTAGTCGAACCACAACGCACCGAAGTTGTTCAACTGGGCGTCGACGCGGACCAGGTAGCTGCCTGGAGAGCGGGATCCCTTGATCAGGACCTGCTTGGCGTTGGCCTCACCGATCGCTGTGTTGCTGAGCGAGTAGCAGCAGGCCGTGAGCGACGCGACGCCTACCGTCGGCAGCGGGCCGACGGGACCCTGCGGGCCGGTTGGGCCGGCAGGACCCTGCGGGCCGGTTGGACCGGGAGTGCCGGCGGTGTAGTAACCGACGATGTCGGCGATCACGTCGGCCGACCCCTCGCGGTTGAAGAACGCCACCTTGCCGTCGGCGGACAGCCCTACCGTCACGCCGTTCGGGGTCGGTGCTTGCCCGGCGACGTAGTTCAGGCTCGATGCCAGCGGTCGGTCGGCGTCGGACGGATAGATCGTGAGGAAGCTCGGCGCTGTGGCGTTGACGACCGTCACGTTCTTCACGATTCCCGTCGCCGTCGATGGGATCGTGCACCTCCCGTTTGTTCCCCACACCGTGACGACATGGGTGTCGTTGGACCGAAGCGGCGTGCTGCGTGGCCCCACGTTGTCGTTCCCGGCGCGGGTGTCCATGATCCGGCACGGCACGATCGTGACCAGCTCGGCCGACGGCGAGTTTCCGGCCGCCGTAGCCACCCACGTCGCCCCGCCGCCGAGCGAAACGGCGACTGCCGCCCCGATCGCAGCCCACCGTTGCCGTGCGAGTATTCCGTCGTTGCGCATATGCCACTTTGGCACGGATCGGCGCTTCTGCGTCGGAGAAATACGCTGTGGAGCGGACGACGGGAATCGAACCCGCATCATCAGCTTGGAAGGCTATATTTTGCAGGTTTCTGACCTGCATGTTTACGTTGGAAATGGTCTCTGACCAGGCATTTCGTACCCTCACCAGTTCTCACCAGTTCTCACCGAATCCTACCCTCTTGTGTCCGATCTGTGTCACGGCTCGGTCAGCCGGTTTGGGTGATGTGGTTGAGGAGGTCGGCGAGGTCGGCGTCTTCGCCGGGGATCCAGTGTCGGTAGGTTTGTTCGGTGGTGGTGGTTGTG
>JAYVFI010000051.1:0-12286 GCA_043773365.1 Ilumatobacteraceae bacterium | reverse complement strand
GCCGAGCGTACGGGCCGCCACGAAGGCCCACTTTGCGGTGCTGCTGGCCTTGCTCGCGGCCGTCAAAGCGGCCGATTACTGGATTGCCCGTTACGAACTGACGAACGAACGTCGCGGGTTCGTGCAGGGGGCGACGTACACCGTGGTCAAGGCGCAGTTGCCGGCGTACATGCTCTTGGTCCTGATCGCGATCTTGACGGCGGTGCTGTACCTGTCGACGATCCGTACGAATCGTTGGCGGTTGCCGGTTGTCTCGTCCGGGCTGTGGTTCGTGATCATGATCGTCGGCGGCTTGGTCTACCCGGCGATCGTGCAAGGGGTGATCGTCAAGCCGAACCAGGAGGATCGCGAGGCCCCGTACATCGCCCGCAACGTCGATGCGACCCGAGTGGCAATGGGGATCAACGAGGTCGTATCGAAAGATGTCACGTTCAGCCGTCTCACCGCTGCCGACGTCGAGGACGACCTCGAGCCATTGGCGAACGTCCGGCTCTTGAATCCTGATCTGATGTTGTCGCGGTTCAGCAGAGATCGCGGTCAGACCGCCGGCCTCAAGATCGCCGATCTCGACATCACCCGCGACCAGATCGACGGCAAACAGGAGCAGGTCCTGATCGCCGCCCGCGAGCTCGATCTCGCCAATCTCGCCAACAACAGCTGGCAGGGACAGCACCTCGTCAGCACTCGTGGTTGCGGTCTGATCACGGCTCCGGTCAGCCGGGTCAACACGGAGGACCGGCCGATCTACGGATCACCTCAGCTCACTCGGCCGGAGTTGTACTTCAGCCCCGTGCTGACCGGGTATGCGATCGCCGGCACGAAGGTCGACGAGAGCTCGTGTGGCGACAGCACCTCCTATTCGGGAGATTCCGGGGTCAACGTGTCGGGCTTCGGGAGGCGGGCCGCGTTCGCGCTGGCGTTCCTCGATTACAACCTCGTGGCTTCGAGTGCGATCGAGCCGAGTTCGCAGATGTTGTGGGTCCGCTCCGTGAAGGAACGTGTTTCCCAGCTGGCCCCGTTCCTCGACTACGACGGGGACCCGTATCCGGTCGTTGTCGATGGTGGCGTTCAGTGGGTGGTCGATGCGTACACGTCGACGTCTCGCTACCCGTACGCACAGCGCGTCGGCGATGTCCAACTGAGCGATCGCTCTGGCATCTCGCGAGATGCGAACTACCTCCGCAACAGCGTGAAAGCCGTTGTCGACGCGTACACCGGTGACGTCACGTTCTACGTGATGGACGATGAGGACCCGATCCTTCGGGCTTGGCGGTCGGCATTTCCGAAGTTGTTCACACCGCTCGAAGAGATGCCCGAGCAGTTGCTCGGCAACCTGCGCTATCCCGAGGATCTGTTCCGAGTGCAGACCGAGCTCTACTCGAAGTACCAGTTGAAGGCTTCGGACTTCTTCCAACGGCGTGGGGCATGGTCGGTCGCCCAGGCGCCATCACGCGAACCGCAAGGGACCGGGTCCAACCCCACGGGCGCGTCGGTCGGAACGGCTGCGCTCCCGTCGGAGTTGGCAACCGAGTCCGGTTCAACTCGTTTCGTGCCGTACTACACGCTGTTCCGTGGCGCGGACGGCAAGCAGGAGTTCGTGATGCTCCGGCCGTTCGTGCCGTTCTCGGCGAACGACGACCGCACCGAGCTGCAGGCCTACATGACGGCATCGAGCGACCCGTTGACCTACGGTCAACTCACCAGTTACGTCGTCAAGAACGACCCTCAGATCGCCGGCCCGCTGGTCGTTGCCAGCCAGGCCGAATCCGAGAGCGAAATCAGCAGCGAGATCACCCAGCAGGACAACTCGGAGAGCGGTTCGAACGTCTTCTTCGGAGACATGCAGATCCTTCCTGTCGCCGACGGGGTGATCTACGTGCGTCCCTTCTATGTGCAGGTCCAGGGTGTTTCCGAGTACCGGTTCGTGATCGTCTCGCACAACAACAGCGCCTCGATGGCGTGCGATCTCGGCACGGCGCTCGCTGACCTGTTTCCCGGGTTCGACGCCAACGTGGGCGACCGGGTCGACGAATCGGGTGCGGTGGCTCGGGCAGGCAACTGTGATGACGCCGTTCGGCTCGGGCGGAGCGGCACGGGCACCGATGCGCAACCCGGGTCCTCGACCGATTCGAGCACTGATTCCGGATCCGTCGACGTCGGCGTCGACGCCACCGCGGCCGAGTTGTTGCAGCAGGCCGAGCGTCTGTTCGGGGAGGCCGACGGGTTGCTCAGAAACGGCGATCTCGGCGGATACCAAGCCAAGGTCGACGAAGCCGGCCAGCTCGTGGCGAGAGCCTTGACCCTGCTCGAGAACGGCTGATCAACGGCTACGAACGCTTGAGACGTTCGGCCAGATCGGCGAGGTCTTGTCGGAAGGCGATCTGGTAGCGGGCCTGTTCATTGCTGAGCCGCGTTTGGGCTTCGCGGATCTCGGCGACGAGGTGTTCGTCGGTCGGCTGATTGGTGCCGATCGCGTCGATCTCTCCGGACAGTTCAGAGAGCTGGTTGGCGAGTTCGGTCGAGATCGATGTGACACGCTGGTCGACCCCGCTGATCCGTTCCGCCATGGCATCGAGGCGCTGATGGATTTCGGCGATGCTGACCGGCTCGGGATTGGCGACGGTTTCCGGCGATGCCGCCACCGGTGGCGGTGGTGGCGGTGTCGGGGTGGCCGAGAACTGGGCTGGGCGTTCGATCCGTTCGACGAGTCCCGAGACCGCGGCTCGAAGTTCGGCGAATTCGTCGAGTGACGGTGCGGGCGCCGCTGTCGGTTGGCCGGCCGACATTGCGACGGCGTCGATCCGGTGGGCGAGTCCCGACACGGTGTCTCGCAGCTCGGCGAGCTCTTCCAGGGTCGGGGCGGGGGTAACGACCGGTTCGACCGCTGACGTCGCCACCACTTCGAGCCGATCCGTGAGGCGCTGGATCCGGGCGTTGACGAGCATCAACTCGGCCGGATCGACGGTGGGTCGGGTCGCAGCCGGTGCTGCGATCACGCTTGCGAGGCGGTCCTCGAGTCCGCGGACCTGGGTCCCGATCTGGTGCTTTTCCGACTCGCTGGCGGCCAGCCGGGCACCCATCGCGGCGACCTCGGCCTTGAGCGCGACGAGTTCATCGGGGTCTTTGGCTGGTTTCTTGAAGAGTCCCATACGTTGCGCCTCACCGTACCGGACGGAAGACTTTCACCCGAATCTTCCGATCAGATCGGGGTGATGAATTGCAGCGACGTCGGGGTGGGAGCGAACCCGGAACTTCAACCAGTTCTCGCCGTAGTTGCTGAAAATCGGGTCGCCGGGTTTCGTGTTCTGCCCTCCGATGGCTGCTGCCATGAGCTCGGGCGGGAGCGCGATCAGTTCAAAGGTCGACTCCATCGACGGGTTGAAGAAATAGGCGATCGAGTTCCGCTCGCGCCCCGCCGGTGGGCTGACGACGCGGTGCTTGGTCGCGCGCAGGTATCCGTTGGTGGCGATCTGCAGCATCTCGCCGATGTTCATCACCAGCGCACCGGGTAGCGGTGTTGCGTCGATCAACCCGCTGCCCTCGGGGCCGACCTGGACCTGGAGCCCTCCGACGTCGTCTTGAAGGATGAACGAGACGAGGCCGGAGTCGTGGTGCAGGCCGACTCCCTGGCCGGTATCAGCGGATGTGTCCTGAGCGGGGTACCTGATGATCTTGACGAGCACCTCCGGGTGCGGGGCGAGGGTCGGTGCGAAGTAGTCGGCCGGCTGGCCCAGGCCGAGTGCAATCGCTCGGAGCACGGCGTTGCCGACAACTGCCATCCGACTCATCCACGCGGTGACGATCGGTTGCATGTCCGGCACCGCCGCCGGCCACTGGTTCGGGCCGCGGACGCGAAGCCAGACCGGATCGTCGGGGCCGATCTCGACCGGCTCGTGCTCCGGTCCGAGGTCGATCTGCTCACGCCAGTCGCTGATCCCGTTGGTGTGCTCCATACCGAGCCGGGTGTAGCCACGGAAGTGGGGCGTGTTCGTGTTGACGATTGTGAGCCGGTCGGATTGGGGCCGGTCGAAGAACTGGCGGGCGACGTCCATCACGCGCGTTTCGAGCGTCGGGTCGACCCCGTGACCGATCAGGTAGCAGAACCCCGGCCCGTGGAGCGTCTGGCGCAACGAGTCGACGAACCGATCAGCGGCTGGGCTGCCGGGATCGTCCATGAACGGTGCGATGTCGAGTATCGGCAACGAGTCCACGAGGCCATCGTAGGTTCCTCGAAGAAATTGGCAATAGCGTGCAACAGATCGCGGTGTTCGTGCGTGAGAAAGGGTGATGCAACTCACCATGAACTTGACGGGACGTGCGAACGAACGCCAGCCCGGGGCGACCGACTGGTCCGGCTCCGAGGCCGTCTACGTGGCTGCATACCGGGACCTCCTGCGTGTCGCATTCGTTCTGACCGGTTCCGGGCCGGCCGCCGAAGATGTCGTCCAGGACGTGTTCGCCGCTGCCGGTCCGCGGATCTCGAAGCCCGATGATCCGGTCCCGTATCTGCGGGTGGCGGTCGTCAACCGCTGCCGTTCGCTGCATCGACGAGTTCGGTCGGCGCCCCTGCCGGATCGGGCCGAGCACGCGATGCTCGATGTCGGGCTGATCCATCTGCGTGACGCGTTGGCCGAGTTGCCGCACCGTCAGCGGGCGGCGGTCGTGCTGCGTTATCTATGTGATCTTCCCGACGCCGAGATTGCAGCGATCGTCAAATGTCGTCGAGCAACCGTGCGCAGTCTCGTCAAGCGCGGTCTCACCCAACTCCGTGAATCGATCAGCGAGGTGCCGTCATGAACAGCCAAGCCCATCCCGACGACTCGTTCGAGACGATGCTGCGCGAGCGCATCCATCAGCTTGCCGACCATGCTCCGGTGGCCGTCCGTCAGCCCGATGAGGCGCGGGTCGCCGTGTTCGAGGGGCCGCGTCGCCGGCGTCGGATTGCCGGAATCGGAGCGACGATCGTCGTGCTCGCCGGCGGGGCGGGGCTGACCGCGATCGGCTTCCAAGGGGCATCCCAGCCGGGCGGGGCAGACAGCCCGGAGGCTGCGGTGCAGGAGTTCGCCGATGCCCTGGCGGCCGAGGATCTGCTCGGCATGATCGACGTGACGTTGCCCGAGGAGGTCGGTGCGCTGCGGGTCGCATTCGACGATGCGATGCGAGAGGCGAAGCGACTCGATCTGCTCGACGAGTCGTTTGCGCTCGATCATGTGGCGGGCGTCGATGTGGTGATCGATGGTCTCGAACTGACCACCGAGGCGCTCGCCCCTGATCTCGTTGCGGTGAGCCCCAGCGCAGGTTCGTGGTCGGCCACGTTCGATCAGTCGGCGTTTGCGTTCGGCGACAGCTTGCGCGGATCGGATCTGCTCGCCTCGGGATCGGGGACTGGTGGTTCCCTGATCGACTCGCAGGCCCGACTCGTCACGGTCGAGCGCGATGGCAAGTGGTTCGTCAGTCTCGGGATGAGCGTGGCCGAGGCGATCCGTGTCAACGCGGGAGCCGAACCGCCGAGCAGCCTTGGCGTGCTGACCGAGGGTTCTCCAACCCCCGAAGCGGCTGTCGACGAGTTCTACCGAAGGCTGGCGGCGCTCGACGTGTCCGGTACGGCAGGTCTGATGGCACCCGGGGAGGGTGAGGCGTTTCGCCGCTACGCATCGTTGTGGTTCCCGGTCGTCGACGAGTGGGCTGCGAATGCCGCCGCAGCCGGCTTGCACCTCGACCTGAGCGGTCTCGAGTACGAGCGTTTCGGTGACGGATCGCGTCTGTCCCTCCGGCCGACGGCGTTCGTGCTCGAGGGAACGGTGCCGGCGGCGTGGTTCGGCTCGTCCAACGGCTCGCAAGGGAACCCACGCATCGCCGGTCAACCGGTTGTCGTGTTCACATATGACGGCGCTGGTGCGTGGGTGCTGGCGGCGGATGCAGCGCTGCCGGCCACGACCGCTGAACTCGGCGAACCGCTGCGGTACGACGATCCAAACCTCGTCGCCGTGCTCGAAGGCAGTCAGAACTACAGCACGACGTACGCCACGCCGGACGGAACGATCGAACCGTTCAGCGAAGACGTTCCGGCGCCGCCGGAAGCGCCACTCCCGATCCGGATCGAGCGCCGTGACGGCTGCACGACGATGACCGGTCAGCCGTTCCTCGACATGTTCCACCCGGCGGCGGCGGAGCGGATCGATGACCAGACCGTGCGGCTGTGCAGTGGTGAGTCCGACAGCGTGATGTCGCTGTTCCTGATCGCCGTGGTCGGAAGCCAAGGCTTCCCGACGCTGCCAACCGTTGCGGTCGTCGAAGACCACGGCGAGTGGTTCGTCTCGCCGATCGGGACGATTGCGGCGCAACTGACGCAAGGTTTCCGGGACGTTCCGGACGGTGCCAACGTGATCGACATGCCGCTCGTGCCGTACCTGCTCCAGGCCGCACCGAGGGCGACGATCGACGCCATGCTGACCGGGGAGAACGGCGCGCCGATCCCGGCCGAGTGCGTCTACATCGTCGAGCCGATCGAGGCGGGAGCAACTCGCATCATCGCCGACCCCCCGCTCGATCAGGTGCAGGCGTGTGCGGCGGTGCTGATGTACGGATCGAGCGGCGGCTACTCGGAGGGCGGCGCCGTGAGAGTCGAGGCGCCGGCCCGGGCACCCGTTCCGGAATCGGTTCCCGTTCCGGCATCGATGCCGGCCACTACGGCGCCATAGCCCGACCACACCAGCCAGGGCCGCCGTTAGCCTCACGGCATGACTGCGGTCCAGGCAAACGGCATCACCATCGAGTACGAGGAAAGCGGCTCGGGTGAGCCGCTGCTGCTGATCATGGGGCTCGGCAATCAGCTGATCGATTGGCCGTCAGGGTTGATCGAGGCGTTGGTCGATCATGGTTTCCGAGTGATCCGGTTCGACAACCGCGACAGCGGCTTCTCGACGGAGTTCACGAGCGTTCCGCCGACGAAGCGTGAGATCGCCTTCTCGTTGTTGTTCCGGCGGCCGCTGCACGCCGAGTACTCGATTCGGGACATGGCCGACGACGCCGTCGGACTGCTCGATGCGCTCGGGATCGACAGCGCCCATGTCGTCGGGTTGTCGATGGGAGGGATGATCGCACAGACCGTGGCGATCGAGCATCCCACCCGGGTTCGCAGCCTGACGTCGATCATGTCGACCACCGGCAGCCGCAGGGTTGGCCAACCGAAGGTCCGCGTGATCCGTCGTGGAGCGCGCCGACCGATACCGACGCGCGAGAACGCGGTCGAGAACTTCGTCGCGGGTTTTCGCGATGTGTGCGGCCCGACGATCAGTGAAGCCGAGATGCGTCGGATGATCGCCGCCAGCATGGAGCGCAGTTTCCGGCCGGAAGGAACGGGCCGTCAGACGGCGGCGATCATCACACAGGACGATCGCACGGCCGACCTCGGCCGAGTCACCGTGCCGACGTTGGTGATCCACGGTTTGTTCGACACGCTCGTGCGCCCGTCGGGCGGGATCGCCACCGCCAAGGCGGTGCCCGGCGCCCGGCTTCTGATGTTCAACGACATGGGCCACGACCTGCCGGGAACCCGCTACCACGAGATCGCCGAAGCGATTGCCAGTGTGGCGGCACGGGCTCAGTCGGTGGAGCGCTTGTAACTGAGACGGAGCTTGGCTCGGAAGGCGATCACGTCCCCGTCCTCGATCAGTACGTCCATCTCCACGACCTCGGCGACGCGCAGGTCGTGGTAGGTCTTGCTTGCCTCTCTGACGGCGTTACGAGCCGCTTGCTCCCACGAGTCGCTGCTCGAGCCGATCAGTTCGACGACGCGGTAGACGCTTTCGTTCATGGTGTTCTCCTTCGTACGACGATGAGTGCTTTCGTTCATGGTGTTGCTCGGAACTTGGTGGACAACTGGAGCTCGGTCTCGAACTCGATCTCACCGGAGGGCATCACGCGGCACCGCAATCGGCGTACCTCCCCGACGCGGGCGTCGTCGTAGCTGCGACAGACGTCGTCGACGGCGCGATCGGCGGCGTGCCGCCAACTGAGCCCGGTGGCGCGATGGGTCGTGACCCGATAGACGCTTTCGGTGCCGCCTCGGATCAGTGGCGGTTCGTCAGATGCGAAGTCGTCGGAACGGGTTTGCCCGGTCATCGCGGCGATCGAAGCCATCACGTCGTCGAGCATCTGTTGGCGGCGTTTGCGGCTCCCGCCGAACCGATAGTTCTCCGGGCGGATCGGCTCGCCGAACTGAACCCGGACGGGACCTTTGAACGGGCGCGGGAACGACACGCCGATCGGTTGGACGCGTTCGGTCCCGATCAAACCGACCGGGATGATCGGCGCGCCGGTCATCACCGCGAGGTGGGCGACTCCGGAGTGTCCGCGGTGCAGCGAACCGTCGCGTGACCGTGTCCCTTCCGGATAGATGCCGACGAGTTCGCCCTTTTGGAGCAACTCTGCTGCCGTGGTGAGGGCGGCCATCGACGCCTTCTTGACGTCACGTTTGATCGGCACCATCCCGACTGCGGGGAACAGGTACTTGGTCTTGGTGCGGTCCATGTATTCGGCTTTGCCGAGGAAGATCACGCGGCGCGGGGCGGTTGCCATCACGAGCGGCGTGTCGAAGAACGAGCGGTGGTTCGGGGCGATGATCGCCGGGCCGTCGACCGGGACGTTGTCCAACCCGTCGACCTGTGCTCGATACAGCAGCATCATCGCCGGGCGGGTGAGGAAGCGGGCAGGGCCGGCCAGCGTGCCGACACGTGGCTGTTCGTCGGTGCCGAAGGCACGCACCCTCAGGTCGTGCAGTTGGTGTCGCCCCCACGCGTCGATCTCGCGAGTGTTGCAGGTGCAACACTGGTGTGATGACTTGTTCGGGTGACCCCTGGCAAAGCGATCGCCGGCGCACGTTGTGCCCTCGGGCGGTGTGGTGTGGCTGAGCCGCTGATCACCCGTCTCGCTCACGACGGCGTTCAGCCATCGGGGGTGGTGAGCTTCACGGCGATGGCCGAGGGGTCAGCCGACGACTATGCCCTGCTCGACCGTTACGAACGGGTCCAGGCGGCAGGTCTCGCTGACCGACTGTTGGAGACGCTCGATCGGTTGACCGGTTCGCTCGGCGGGTATCAGATCACCCGGTTGGAGCATTCGTTGCAGGCCGCCACTCGCGCCCGACTCGACGGCGCCGATGTGAACTGGGTCGTTGCGGCGTTGGTGCACGATGTCGGTGACGAGTTGGCGCCGTACAACCACAGCGAACTTGGCGCTTCGATCCTGCGTCCGTACGTGCCGGCCGAAGTCGCCTGGGTGGTCGCGCAGCACGGGCTGTTCCAGAGTTACTACTACGCCCATCATCTCGGCGGTGATCGCAACGGCCGGGACCAGTTCGCCGGTCACGAGTGGGCGCCTCTGTGTCTCGACTTCTGCGCCAGATGGGATCAGAACTCGTTCGATCCGGCGTTCCCGACGCACACGCTCGATTCGTTTGCCGACGATCTGCGTAAGGTGTTCGGTCGCCCGGCGTGGCAGTCAGATGTGGTGGCGGTCGGTTCGCAACGCCTGTTCTGACGCGTGTTCTGACGCGGTGGGCTCGGCCGTGTCCGGATGGTTCAGGCTGCGACGCCTTGGCCGCAACTGCTGGAGTCGTACGTGACGTGTTGCGTGATCTCGCCGTTGACGGACAGGGCTTGCGGCGTAGCGTCGTGAGTGCGCCACCGGGCGATCAGTGTTGCGATCTGCCCGAAGGCTCGTTGCCGGGCGACGGGCGGTGCCGACGCGTCGAGCAGGATCTCGGTGAAGACCGGCTTGGCGCCGGCGGCGTGCGCCTCGAATCCGAGTTCGCGGAGGACTGCGGTCGGAATCGTGTGCACGCCTTTGTCGGCAATCGTCCATGCCAACCGGTCGATGTCGAGAGTGGTGGGGTTGGGTCGGTTGATCATGACTCTTACGGTACGACCATCGGTCGATTAACACTAGCGATTGTATCTACTCATGATCATCAGTTAAGCTGTTGTTGTGTCCGACCTCCGCGATCTCGACATGCGCCATCTGATCGCCTTCGACGCGGTCGCCGAGGAGGGTACGTTCGCACGTGCCGCCGAGCGACTCGGCTACACCCAGTCGGCCGTCAGCCAGCAGATCGCGGCCCTCGAACGGATCGTCGGCGACCGGGTGTTCGACCGGCCCGGCGGCCCTCGCCCGGTCGAATTGACGCCGCTCGGGACGCAGCTGCTGGCCCACGGGCGGCGGTTGCTGGGTCATCTCGATGATGTCAGCAAGGATCTCGAACGGTTCCGCGGTGGCGGCCTCGGCCGGCTCAGCGTGGGGACGTTCCAGAGCATTTCGGCGACGATGCTGCCGATGCTCGTCGGTCGCCTTCGGGAAGGCCAGCCTGATCTCGAGATCAAGGTCTTCGAGTGCGACGCCGATTCCGACCTGGTCGACAGGCTGTCGACCGGTGAGCTCGACGTCTCGTTCCTGGTCGGCGAGGTTCCCGACGACTTCGACTACCGGGTGCTGATGAGCGACCCGATGATGTTGATCGCCCGCCCCGGTCAGTTCCCACCCGGGCCCGTCGCAGTCTCGATTCTCGAGAACGAACCGATGGTGGGGCAGCACGCCAACTCGTGCCAGACGACGACGATGGAGAGCGGATTGCGGCGGCTCGGGATCCAACCGACGTACGTGTTTCGCAGCAACGACAACGGGACCGTGGCGGCGATGGTGCGGGCCGGCATGGGTGTTGCCGTGCTCCCGATGCTGTGTATCGAACCGGAGGACCCGAGAACTTCGCTGCATCACCTCGACCCCCCGTTGCCAGAGCGGCGGATCTCGGTCGCCTGGCGAAAGGGGAGGACCCTTTCGCCGGCGGCGGAACGTTTCATCGATCTGGCAACTGAAGTCGGCCTGGAGCTGACAGAGCGAATGAAAGGCATTGCACCATGATCGATCACCTTGGGATTCAGTGTTCCGATGTCGACGCCAGTGCTGCGTTCTACGACGCTGTGCTGGCCCCGCTGGGAGGGGTCCGGATCATGGAGTTCGGTCCGGTGTTCGGTTACGGCGTGCCGCCGCAACCCGATTTCTGGATCGGTCCACACGAGACCGGTGTCGGTTTCCGTGAATCCCACATCGCCTTTGCTGCCGCCGATCGGGCGACGGTGCAGGCTTTCTTCGACGCCGCCCTCGTGGTTGGAGCGGAAGTGCTGCACCCACCCCGGTTGTGGCCCGAGTATCACGACAACTACTACGGCGCCTTCGTCAGGGACCCCGACGGCAACAACGTCGAGGCTGCCTGCCACGCCCCAGAATGACCGCCGGTTGTCGTCGGCCGGAATTCGCCGTACAGTAGGAGATCTTCACCGCGGGGTGGAGCAGTCCGGTAGCTCGTCGGGCTCATAACCCGAAGGTCGGAGGTTCAAATCCTCCCCCCGCAACTCCCTGAAGGCGACAGGCCTCCTCCCCTGCGAGGAGGCCTGTCGCTCTTCACCGCTCCGTTGATCTCTTGTCCCTCGCCATAGCGGCACGCCGGCACGCCTGAAGGGACAACGGTCAGATCGGTTCCGTCAGCGCGCGGACGCGCGTCCGCCCGCGCTCCAGTGCGACGATGAACGGGGCGGGAAGTTCTGCGTCCGCCCGCAGGAAATCCGCCACGAGAGCCAGGAGCTCCGACGGCAGCAAGTCGCCCGGGCGCACGAGAATGATCCCGAAGCACGGCGCACCCTGGGCGATGGCGAGGGTGCCGAAATCAGTGTCCTGCGTCAGGATGGCTCGATGCTCGGCGGTCGCGGCATCGAGAAGTCGGTGATCCGGGAAGCCTTGGAGGCGCCGGTCGTCGACGGTGACCACGTCGCCGCCGAGGCTGCGGAGGCTATCGATCGCAGAGGCCGCGATGTTCTCGTCGGCGAGAAATCGCAGCCCGCTCGATCGTTCCACGAATCAGCGCTCGGGTGCGAGATACGCGTCCCGGCCGACCGTGTTCGCCGCGAAGCGTACCGCCGCAAGAATATCCTCACGCGGGACGCCGTATTCCCTGACTACTTCGTCGACGGCGAGGCCACGGCCGAGTTGGCCGAGAATGAACTCGACGCTAAGGCGGGTCCCCTCGATGACGGCTTTTCCCCCCAAGATTTCGGGGTTGGCGACGATCCTGGGCGCCAACACGATCGCGGGCATGGCGGACCTCTACCGCCCCGCGCCGTGTCGAGCAAGCCTTCGCTCGGGTCGAATGTCCGCGCCCGACCCTCGCCAATATTGGATCTCTCCAGCCGGTGAGGAGAACGTGGATGACGATCGCGATCCTTGCTAAAGCCCA
>JAYVFI010000050.1:0-50942 GCA_043773365.1 Ilumatobacteraceae bacterium | reverse complement strand
GACCAGTTGCGTGAGCAGCTCATGCAGCAGATGGTCGATCAGATGTCCGAAGGGATCCAAAGCATGTCGCCAGCCGACATGCAGCGGATGAAAGACATGCTCGCCGCGCTGAACGAGATGTTGGAGCGCAACCAACGCGGCGAGGACCCGGGCTTCGAACAGTTCATGGAACAATTCGGTGACCTGTTCCCGGAGAATCCGGAGACGCTCGAGGAGTTGCTCGAACAGATGGCACGCCGGATGGCGGCGATGCAGGCGATGCTGAATTCGATGACCCCGGAGCAGCGGGGACAGCTGCAACAACTCTCCGACCAACTGCTCGACGACATGGACCTGCGCTGGCAGATGGAGCAACTCGGCAGCAACTTGCAGTCGATGTTCCCGGAGATGAACTGGGGCAAGTCGTACGATTTCGAGGGTCAGGATCCGATGGGGATGCCCCAGGCGATGCAGGCCATGCAGGACCTCGGCGATCTCGACCAGCTCGAACATCTGCTGAAGAACGCGACCAATCCCGGTGCCCTCGCCGAGGCCGACATGGATCGCGTTCGCGACCTGATGGGCGACGATGCCGCCAAGTCACTCGAGCGGCTCGCCCAGCTGACCAAGATGTTGGAGGAAGCCGGCCTGATCGAGAACAAGGAGGGTCGTCTCGAACTGACCCCCAAGGGGCTGCGCGCGATTGGCTCCAACGCGCTTCGCGATCTGTTCACGAAGCTCACCAAGGAATCGGTCGGTCAGCACCAACTGCATCAGTTCGGGCAGGGTCATGAACGGACCTACCAGACCAAGCCGTACGAGTTCGGTGACGCCTTCGAACTCGATCTGCATGGGACGATCCGCAATGCGCTGCGGCGATCGGGGAGTGGTACCCCCGTTCGACTGCACCCGGATGACTTCGAGATCGAACGGACCGAACACCTGACTCGATCGTCAACCGTGTTGATGCTCGACCTCTCGATGTCGATGCCGATGCGCGACAACTTCCTGCCCGCCAAGAAGGTCGCGATGGCGTTGCATCACCTGATCTCCTCGCAGTTCCCACGCGACTACCTCGGTCTCGTCGGGTTCAGCGAAACCGCTCGTGTGATCACGCCCGAACAACTGCCAGAGGTGTCGTGGGACTTCGTCTACGGCACGAACATGCACCACGGCTTCACACTCGCCCGTCAACTCCTGTCGAAGCAGACCGGTTCGAAGCAGATCATCATGATCACCGACGGCGAACCGACCGCACACATCACGCCGCGCGGCGACGTTTCCTTCAACTATCCGCCGGTGCGCGAGACGATCGAGGCGACGCTGCGAGAGGTCGTACGTTGCACCCGGGAGCAGATTCGGATCAACACGTTCGTACTCGATGCCACGACTGCGCTGACGGCGTTCATCGACCGGATGACCCAGATCAATCGCGGCCGGGCGTTCTACACGACGAACGAGTCACTCGGTGACTACGTGCTCGTCGACTTCCTGGAACATCGCCGTCGGATGACGAATCGCCGCGCCGGCTGATCGCCCACGCCGGCGATCTCACACGTCATCTCACACTGGCGATCTCACGCAGTGTGAGGAGATCCGGCTGAATGTCACACCAACAGGTTCGCGGCGACCCTGCTCACAGGTTCGCGAAATGCACCCTTGCGGGAATGTGGTCTGCTATGCGAGAATGACATCGCTGTAACTACACTCTCCAATACCACGATCGCGGGTTTCGACCCCACCAGACCACGGCAGGGGTCTCCACTTATGTATGACGACATGCTGCAACCAGCAGAACTTCCGGAAAACTGGCAAGACGATGCCAACTGTCTCGGAGTCGACCCCGACCTGTTCTTTCCGGAACGAGGGGCATCGACCCGCGAGGCGAAGGAAGTGTGCCGCGGCTGCGTGGTGCGCGAGCAATGTCTGGAGTTCGCCCTCCAGAACGGTGAGAAGTTCGGTATCTGGGGCGGTCTGTCCGAGCGAGAACGGCGTCGAATCCGGCGCCAGCGGGCTCAGTCGGCGCGCAGCATTATCGGTGCGTGAGGGTTAGGCTGACGACATGCCAAGTGGACCTGAATGGATCATCGTTCTCGTGATCGTCCTGCTCGTCTTCGGCGGTGCGCAACTGCCGAAGCTTGCGAAGAACCTCGGTAAGGCCCAGAAGGAATTCAAAGACGGGCTGTCCGAAGGTATGAAGGACGACACCGAAGCCAAGAGCTAGTTGCTCACTATCGTCGATCGATGCGAGTGAGGTGGGTGCGACGCGGTCGTACCCACCTTTTGCGGTTCCGGGCTCGCCCGGCTGCCGACTCGCCTGGTGTGGATCGGGCTGGTATCGATCGGGCTGGTATCGACCCGCCGTGTTGATCGGCTAGCGCTGCTTGGCCCCATGTCGAGTGTGGAGCGACTCGTATCGAAACTGATTCAGTTGCTGGCGAGACGGAGGCGTTTGAGAATCCGGCGGCGCTCGCGTTCGCTGCATCCGCCCCAGACGCCGTGCTCGATCCGATGCTCCAACGCGTGCTCGAGGCATTCGGCTTTGACCGGGCAGTCGGCACAGATCTTGCGGGCCCTGTCGACGCCGACGCCGTCACTCGGGAAGAACATCGACGGGGGGTACATGCGACATGATCCTGCACCCATCCAGGCGGTCAGGGAATCGGGGTCTGGCAATGGGCTCGTGTTCATGTGGTCGCGCCTCCTGGTCGGTGAGCCGGCGTCGTGACGGCGACTCGTCGTGTGCACTTTTTCCCGAACCAAATCGGTGCACCTGCTCTACTAGACGTTCGGCGCAGCCTATTGGTTCCCGCTTGCGGCCAGAGTGTAACGGAACTGTAAAGAAAAGTCCATCAATCCCTGGACTCGATACCGAATGGTTACCAATTCGTCATCAAATTCGCACCTACCTGACGGATCTCGTCGCGGCTGTGGCGGGCCGGTAGGATGACACGATGTCCGACGTCATCCAAGAAGCCGCACCACGAGCACACGCTCGAATCGTGTTCCTCGGTCCGGTCTCCCCGCACTGGGAGGTCTTCGGTGACTGGGGTGACCGACAGGTGCTCGATGACTTTCGGGCTCGCGCCCTCGCCCGGCTCGTCTTGTTGCCGCGCGACGACCCGCAGTTCCGACGGAACAAAGAGCGGATCAATCGCGACGCCGAACGCGAGTTGATCTCGCTCGAGTGGGAACTCGGGATTCCCGAAGTCGACGGGTGATCGCCGCTCGGGCGAGCAGGCGATGACCGAGACACACCGGATCCTCAACCGAGAGCTGAGCTGGCTCGATTTCAACGATCGTGTGCTGACGCTCGCTGCCGAACCCGGGATTCCCCTCCTCGAGCGTGCCAAGTTCTGCGCGATCTTCTCCACCAACCTCGACGAGTTCTTCCAGGTTCGAGTCGCCGCCCTCCGCGACCAGGTGGCCGCAGGTATCGAGGAGCCGACCTGGGACGGCCGCTCACCGCTCCAGCAACTGAACGAGATCTCTGCTCGAGTGCCGGAACTGGTTGCCAGGCAGGAATCGATCTTTCTCGATCAACTCGTCCCGGAACTCGCTGCCGAGGGGGTCGCGATCGTTGCCTGGGGGCAGCTCTCCGACACGGATCGTCGAGCGATGCGGGACTACTTCGATGCCCGCATCTTTCCGGTGCTGACACCGCTGGCGGTTGATCCAGGGCACCCGTTCCCATACATCTCGAATCTCGCCCTGAGCATCGCCGCACATGTTGCCGACCCGGAAACGGCCGAACGCCGGTTCGTGCGGCTCAAGATCCCAACCGTCTTCCCGCGATTGATCCCGCTCGGCGACGGTCGTTTCGTCCCAGCCGAGCAGGTCGTTGCCGCCTACCTCCACACCTTGTTCGTCGGGATGGTCGTGGAGGAGTGGACGGTGTTCCGTGTGACCCGCAACGCCGACCTCACCCTCGAAGAGGACGAAGCCGACGACCTGCTCGAGGCCGTGGAACTCGAGCTGCGGCGGCGTCGATTCAACCGAGCGATCAGGTTGGAGGTTGCTGACACGGTCGGCGACGAGATGCTCGAATTGCTCGTGCGGGAACTCGAGATCGAACTCCGCAACGTGACGACGTCGCGCACGTTGATCGATCTGAGCTGTCTCCTGCAACTCCACTCGATCGACCGGCCGGAACTCAAGGATCGTGCCTGGCCCCCCGTCACGGCGGGCCGTCTGCTGGTGGCCGAGGAGGCCGACCGCTCGATCTTTTCGGTGATACGAGATCGCGCACTCCTGATTCACCACCCGTACGAGAGCTTCGCGAGCAGCATCGAAGTCTTCATCGAACAGGCGGCGAACGACAAGCGCGTCCAGTCCATCAAGATGACGCTGTATCGAGCAGGCGGCGACAGCCCGATCGTGCGAAGCCTGATCATGGCTGCCGAACGCGGGGTGCAGGTCGCCGTGCTGGTCGAGCTGAAAGCGCGTTTCGATGAGGCCAACAACGTCCATTGGGCGAAGCAGTTGGAGCGCGCCGGTGTGCACGTCGTCTACGGGATGGTGGGGCTGAAGACACACTCCAAGGTCGTCCTGGTCGTGCGCGACGACGGCGATCAGCTGCGTCGGTATTGTCACATCGGCACCGGCAACTACAACTCCAAGACTGCCCGCCTCTACGAGGACCTCGGGTTCTTGACCTGCGACAACGACATCGGGGCGGATGCGGCCCAGTTGTTCAACCACCTCACCGGCTACAGCCGCAGTGAGGAGTATCGGACCCTGCTCGTGGCGCCACGTGACCTGCGTCGCCAATTGCTCGATCTGATCGAACATGAATCTTCATTCGGCAACGAGGGTCGGATCACGTTCAAGTGCAACTCGATCGCCGATCAGGTGATGGCCGAGGCCCTGTATGCCGCAAGCGACGCTGGCGTGCAGGTCGACTGCCTGGTGCGAGGGATCTGCACGATGCGAGCGGGCGTGCCAGGGCTCTCCGACAACATCACGGTGCGCAGCCTGCTCGGTCGGTACCTCGAACACAGCCGGGTCTACCGGTTCGGTCACGGTGGCGACGACGATCAACCGATCTATTTCATCGGCTCAGCGGATCTGATGCCACGCAACCTCGACCGGCGGGTCGAGGTGCTCGTGCCGATCGATCACCCGAAGCACCGCGAATGGTTGGACCAGGTGTTGAGTTTCGATCTCGCCGACGACATCGTGCGGTGGGAAATGCAGCCCGACGACAGCTGGAAACGCCTCGGACCCCTTGATCGTTACGAGCCGGACGCGCAGGAGCGGATGCACCGCTGGACGGTCGAACGCCAGCAATCCACGCGTCGCTAACTATTACCGCGCCGGTCGATGAACCTGCGATGAACCTCGGGTGAACGAGTCGGTGAGCGATGGCTGCCCGATCCGACAATGTTTACCGCTCGTTCACCTCGGTAACAGTTCGAGTTCATGTGCGATCCCTACGGTCGTCGTCGAAGTCGTGAACGGCTTCACAACCGTGAACAATCCGACGTGAACAATCCGACGTGAACAATCCGAATGGAGAAGACAACGTGAAGATTCCCTCGAAGCGTCTCGTGGCCGCATCGGTGATCGCCGCACTGGCGCTTGCCGCGTGCAGTGGCAGCGACGACGAAGCCGGCACCGCTGACACAACGGCTGAGCCGACTGCCGAGGCCACTGCTGAGCCGACTGCCGAAGTGACCGCTGAGCCGACTGCCGAAGTGACCGGCGATCTTCCCGCCGGAAGCGTGATCGTCTCGGGTTCGTCAACCGTCGAGCCGATCTCGATTCGTGTCGGTGAACTCGCCGGGGAGATGTCCGGTGGAGCGCTCGACGTGACGGTCGACGGTCCCGGCACGGGTGATGGTTTCAAGTTGTTCTGTGGTGGAGAAACCGACATCTCCAACGCCTCGCGCAAGATCAAGGACGAAGAGGCGGCGACGTGTGCCGAAAACGGCATCAACTACGTGGAACTCGAGATCGCGATCGACGGTCTGTCGGTCATCACGAACCCCAAGAACACCGCCGTCGAATGTCTCGACGTTCCGGCGCTGTACGCACTGATCGGACCGGAATCTGAGGGTTTCGCCAACTGGAACGATGCCGATGCACTGGCCGCCGACGTGGGATCAACGTCGGCGCCGTTCCCGGCTGCTCCGCTGACGATCGTTGGTCCAGGCGAGGAGTCCGGCACATACGACTCGTTCGTCGAATTCGCGATCAAGGGTCTGGCAATGGAACGTCTCGGCGAGGACAGCGTCTTCACGCGGGCCGATTACTCGTCGTCCGGCAATGACAACTTCATCATCGAGGGAATCGAAGGCGCCGACTCGAGCCTTGGCTGGGTCGGATACGCCTACTACGCGGCCGAGCAAGGCAGGGTCAAGGCGCTCGCCGTCGACACCGGCGACGGGTGCGTCGACCCGACCGAGGAGACGATCTCCAGTGGCGAGTACGGCTTTTCACGGTCGCTCTACATCTACGTCAACACCGACAAGGCCGCCGAGAACCCGGCGATCGGCGGTTACGTGAGCCTGTATCTGTCGGAGCAAGGGATGGCGTCGGTCGGCGAAGCCGGCTACGTCGATCTGCCGGCCGATCGGATCGCCGCAACCAAGGCCGCTTGGGCAGCCGCCGGCTGACACCGAGTAACGTTCCCCCGACGCCTTGCGCCGTTGGTCTCCTACAACGGCGGCCTGCGGCGCAAGGCGTGAATCCGTCCGATACCTGCCCGAAGATGCCGGGCCCGACCGAAATCCGGGAGCACGATGCTCACCCTGACCGATCTACAGGGCGGTTCCAAGCAACGCAATCGAGACCGGTTGATGCGGGTCCTGTTCCAGGGGGCGGCGATCACCACGGTCGTGATCAGCCTGCTGATCGTGTTCGTCCTGTTCCGAGGCGCGTTCCACTTCCTCCAATTGATCGGTTGGGATCTTGGCAAGCTGTCGGACAGCGGATGGTTCCCACGACGCGAACGCTTCGACCTGAGGACGATTCTGTGGGGAAGCGTGGTGATGGGAGCCGTGGCGATGCTCGTCGCCGTGCCGCTCGGGCTCGGTGTCGCGATCTTCCTATCGGAGTACGCGTCGCCTCGTGCCCGCCGCGTGATCAAGCCGGTGATCGAGGTGCTGGCGGGGATCCCCAGCGTGATCGTCGGATTCTTCGTGATCCGGTTCATCGCCCCTCAGATCGTGGGTCCGATCTTCAATCCGACGAGCCAGTTCAACATGCTCGCGGCGGGGCTCGGGATCGGTATCCTCGTGGTCCCGATCATGGCCTCTGTCAGCGAGGACGCACTCGCGTCTGTGCCTCAGTCGTTGCGAGAAGCAAGTTATGGAATTGGTGCCCGCAAGATCAACACCGTGTTCCGGATCGTCGTGCCGGCCGCAATCAGCGGGCTGGTGGCGGCGTTCATCATTGCCGTTTCTCGCGCGATCGGGGAGACGATGGTCGCCGTCATGGCGGGGGGCTTCGATGGCGCCGGCCAGTTCGATGGCTGGGGGCCGACGTCGAAAGGGCTCACGATGACGAGCGCGATGACGAATGCGGTCGGCGGCAGCGACCAGGACATCGGCGGTGCGTCGTTCGAGGTCTTGTACTTCGTCGGGGCGTTGCTGTTCGTGATCACGCTCTTGCTCAACCTGGTCGGCAACCGGATCGTCAATCGAATCCGAGAGCAGTACTGAGCGATGAGTCTGATCACTCCCGCACTGGCCGGAAAGTCGGCCGCGGAATCGGTTCGAGCGGGCCTGACGCGTCGTGAACGAGACACTGCGGGGCTTGTGATGTCGACGCTGCTGTTGCTCGCCACGCTGTTCACGCTGTTGATTCTGGCGACGGTCCTCGCCCGACTGTTCGGCGAGGCCGGTCCGTATCTGGCGGACCGCGGCACTGGCTTCATCACCGGCTCGATCGGGTCCGATCCTGACGAGATCGGGATCTCGCCAGGCCTGTACGGGTCGGCCGTGATTGCCATCACGGTGATGTTGTTGGCGATTCCGATGGGGATCGCGGCTGCGCTGTATCTCGAGGAGTATGCCGTCACCAAGACCCGGCTGAACCAGTTCATCCTTGTCAATATCCGCAATCTGGCGGGTGTCCCAGCGGTCATCTACGGCGTGCTCGGATTCATCATCTTCGTGAAGTGGTTGGGACCGATGACTGCCGGGAAGTCGGTCATCGCGGCAGGGCTCACGATGTCGGTCCTGGTTCTCCCGATCGTGGTGATCACGTCGATGGAAGCGATCAGGGCCGTGCCGCAGGGCCTGCGTGACGGGGGCTACGGTGTCGGCGCGTCGCGCTGGGAAGTGACCCGCGATCACGTGTTGCCGTATGCCGCCCCCGGGATCTTGACCGGGACGATGTTGTCGCTGGCGCGGGCACTCGGCGAGGCGGCCCCGCTGATCATCGTCGGTGCCGTGACCGGTCTGTTGCCTGGCACGTCGCTGACCGGAAGGTTCACGGCGCTCCCGATCCTGATCTTCAGTTGGAGCGGCAAGGCCCAGCCTCCCGGTTCCGAGCACAGCTTCTCGGAGGCTGCGGCTGCCACTGGCGTCGTGTTGCTCGTACTCGTGCTGTTCTTCAACGCTGCCGCAATCTTCTTGCGAAACCGATTCGAACGACGGCGGGTAGGAACGTGATCGAGCGCTTGAAGGGTACTGTGACGAACGATGGACTTGAACGGATGAATCGAATGGACCTCACCGACGACCACGGCAGCGAGCACAGTCGTGAGCAAAGTCATGTCACCGCAAGCGCCAACGTGGCGGCGTTGCCCGAACAGGTCCACCCGGTCTTCCAACTCGACGACGTGAGCGTGTTGTACGGCGATTTCCGGGCTGTGACCGGGGCGACAATTTCGATTCGCGAGCACGAGATCACGGCGTTCATCGGCCCTTCAGGGTGCGGCAAGACCTCGATCCTGCGGTGTCTCAACCGGATGAACGACTTCATCGAATCCGCCAGGGTGGAAGGGACGATCACCTATCACGGCGTCGACCTCTACGACCCTGCCGTCAATGCGACAGAGGTTCGCCGCAGGATCGGCATGGTCTTCCAGAAACCGAACCCATTTCCGAAGTCGATCTACGACAACGTGGCGTACGGCCCCCGGCTGTCGGGTATCAAGAAGAAGGCTGACCTCGACGTGGTCGTCGAGAAGTCGCTGCGAGGCGCCGCGCTGTGGGACGAAGTCAAGGACCGACTCAAGTCGTCCGGGCTGAGCCTGTCCGGTGGCCAACAGCAGCGACTCTGCATTGCGCGCGCCATTGCGGTTGAGCCGGATGTGATCTTGATGGACGAACCGTGCTCGGCGCTCGATCCGATCGCGACCGCTCGGATCGAGGAGTTGATGAAGGAGATCAAGAGTGAGTACACGATCGTGATCGTGACGCACAACATGCAACAGGCTGCGCGCGTCAGTGATCGGACGGCGTTCTTCACCACCGAGATCGGTGACAGCGACCGTCGGACTGGGCAGTTGGTCGAGTTCAACCCGACCGCCAAGATGTTCTCGAACCCAGACGACGAACGTACCGAGCAGTACGTGACGGGGCGGTTCGGCTGATGAACGATCTGCGCCCAGAGTTTCACCACGAGCTCGACGAGATTCGAAACGAGATCGCCCGACTCGGTTCGTCGGTCGTCGAACTGATCCCGCGGGTCACGGAGATCTTGTTGCAGCAAGATCTCGAGGGCGCCGAGTACGTCTTGCGCGCCGACGACGAGATCGATGCACGGTCGATCGAAATCGAGGAACGGGCGCTCACACTGCTGGCGCTCCAAGCACCCGTGGCGCGTGACCTCCGTCAGGTCGCGGCGGCGCTCAAGCTGGCGCCGGAGATCGAGCGATCAGCTGACCTGTGTTCCAACATCTGCAAGGCAGCCAGACGGATCTACGGCCACGGGCTGGATCCGAAAGTGCGCGGGATCGTTCAGCGAATGAGTGACCAGGCCCATCAGGAGTACAAGGAAGTGATCGAGGCGTATCTCGCCGTCGACGCCGTTCGTGCGGCGGCGCTGCCCGACATGGACGGTTTCCTGGACGATCTGCATCGTCAGTTCATTGCCCAGATCTTCGAGAGTCATGCAGCCGGCTTGATCGACCTCCAGGTTGCGGTCCAGCTCGCGTTGGTCGCCCGCTTCTACGAACGGCTCGGTGACCACGCCGTGAACATCAGCCAACGAGTGCGCTACATCGCTTCGGGGTGGTTGCCGGTTCACGATGGGGCGACCCGTTTCCATCAGCGGGCGATCGCCGACCAGTCGGCTGGAGAGCCCGGCGGCGAGTGAACATGGTCCCGCTCCTGCTGCTCGCGGGGGCTGTGGTCGCGTTCGGGGTTGGGTGGGCGGTAGGTCGCGGCGGTCGTCCAGCCCACGACGCCCCGCCGGTTCCGTCGCCTCTCGCCGCACGACCGCCATCCGAACCGTTTCCATCGGTTGCCGACCTGCTCGAGGATCATCCGACAGGCGTCGCGGTCGCCGCCCGCGATGGTCGCGTCGAATATCGCAACGCTGCCGCGAGAGCGATGGCCGGCACCCATGTCGGGGTGTTGCTCGACCAGTCGGTGGAACGCCACCTCGCGATCGCTCGAGCCGGGGACTCGAGTAACGAAGTGCTCGACATGTACGGCCCTCCCCGTACGGTCCTCGTTGTCGAGGCGCGACCGCTCGCAAACGGTGGCTCGATCGCCTTTGTCGAGGACATCTCGGAACGTCGGCGGATCGAGCAGGTTCGAACCGATTTCGTCGCCAACATCAGCCACGAATTGAAGACTCCGATCGGTGCCTTGTCGGTGCTCGCCGAGATGCTGCTCGACGAAACCGACGCAACAACGATTCAGCGCGTCGGCGAACGAATGATGGGCGAGGCTCAGCGGGCCGGGCAGACGGTCGACGATCTGATGGAGTTGTCACTGCTCGAACAGGGCGGTGAGCGGATCACCGAACCGATCAGGGTCAGCGACATCATCAAGGGTGCCGTCGACCGGGTCACCGAATTCGCGGCGCTGCGGCAGATTCGGATTTCGTCGCTCGATGCGGTTGACGCGTCCGGTCAGCATGCCGACTCGATCGTGATCGAAGGAGACCTCCGCCAATTGGTGTCGGCCGTCGGCAACCTCGTCGAGAACGCAGTGAAGTACAGCGATCCAGGCGGCCTCGTGCAAGTCAAGTCTCGAGTCGTTGCCGGATGGGTCGAGTTGGTCGTGACCGATCAAGGCGTCGGGATTCCCCATCGCGACATCGACCGGATCTTCGAACGGTTCTACCGCGTCGATCGGGCGCGGAGCCGAGCGACCGGTGGAACCGGACTCGGATTATCGATCGTTCGACACGTCGCTGCCCGACACGACGGGGATGTCGTCGTGTCGTCGACCGAAGGCGAAGGCAGCACATTCACATTGCGGCTTCCGGCATCGGCGCGCTCGGTGCCTTCGGCGGCCGGCGATCAGGGAGTGGCGTGAGTCAGCCGATCATTCTCGTCGTCGAGGACGAGCCAAGTTTCGTCGAGGCGTTGCAGATCGGGCTCGGCCGGGAGGGCTTCCGGGTCGAGGTGGCGACCGATGGGATCGAGGCGATCGAACGGTTCACCGCCGTTCAACCTGATCTCGTGCTGCTCGACGTGATGCTGCCGCGCGCATCAGGGATCGATGTTTGTCGTCAGATTCGAGCGATCAGCTCCGTGCCGATCATCATGGTGACGGCCAAGTCGGCCGAGATCGACACCGTGGTCGGGCTCGAGGTCGGTGCCGATGATTACGTCACGAAGCCGTACCGGATACGCGAGCTGGTTGCCCGGATTCGATCGCTCCTGCGACGAGCGTCGATGGATCGCACCGCCGAGATCGAGCGGTCCGCCGAGCCGGGTTCTGCAATCAGGGTCGGTGACGTCGTGCTCGACCCCGACGAGCATCGCGTCACGGTGATGGACCAAGAGGTCACGTTGCCCCTGAAGGAGTTCGAGGTCTTGCACCTGCTGATGTCGAACGCAGGTCGCGTGATGACTCGTGAGATGTTGATCGATCGCGTATGGGGCCATGACTACGTCGGCGACACCAAGACGCTCGACGTGCACATCAAGCGGCTGCGATCGAAGGTCGAGACCGACCCCGCTACGCCGGTGCGAATCGTGACGATCCGAGGACTCGGTTACAAGTTCGAGCGGAGCGGCCCGACGCCTACGATCCGAGCGTGAGCGCGGTACCCGGATCTCGATTTCAACAGCTCGCGTTCACGCATGCGGCGATGATCGCCGGCGAGGCTTCGATGGTCGTTGCCTTGGCCGACTCGTTCTTCTTCGACGTCGATCCCAACGGCGCCCGCAGCAAGGTGCTGCTCTTTCTCGTCGTCAGCTTTGCGCCGTTCCTGCTGGTCGCTCCCCTGATCGGCCCAGTGATCGATCGCGCACGCGGTGGCCGCCGATTCATGGTTCAGGCCGTGGCGGTCGGTCGGATCGTGGCGCAACTGCTGATGATCCGATTCGCCGATGACATCGTGCTGTTCCTGCTGGTGTTCGTCTCCCTGATTCTGTCGAAGACCTACACCGTGTCGAAGTCAGCGCTGGTGCCGACCGTCGTACGAACCGATCGTGAACTCGTCGAGGCCAACTCGAAACTCGGCGTGATCGCCGGGCTGGCCGGAGCGGTGGCGGTGATCCCGGCCGCCCTGTTGCAACTCACGACAGGAACGTCAGGAACGCTTGCATACGGCGCCGCACTGTTCGGAATGGCGTTCGTGGCGGCTTCCCGGCTGCCGAGCGATCAACGGGTCGATGTCGGTGGCCCTTCGGCGGCGAGTCCGAGCGAGGCGACGGTCAGCGTCGAACTGGCGTGGGTGGCGATGCTGGTGCTCCGGGCCGCCAGCGGATTCACGCTGTTCCATCTGGCCTTCTGGTTCCGCAGTCGCAACGACGGCCAAACGATGTTGGGCCTTGCAATTGGATTGTCGGCGATGGCGGCGATGATCGGGAATTCGATAGCGCCGCGTTTGCGTCGTCGGATGCACGAGGAGCGAATGATCACCTGGTCGCTCGGGTTGCCGGCGGTTGTCGGGATCCTGGCTGCCCTTTTCGGTGGTGGGACGGCGGGGATCGCCGTCGCGGTGGCGGTCAACTTTGCCGCCGCGATCGGCAGGCTCTCGTTCGAGAGCATCGTCCAACGCGATGGGCCGAGCACGAATCGCGGCGAGGCGTTCGCCCGTTTCGAAACTCGCTTCCAATTCGGCTGGGTGATCGCCGCCGTGCTCCCGGTACTGATCGAGGTTCCGGGTCGGGTGGGATTCCTGTTGGTCGCCACCGTGATGGCAAGCGCCGTCGCCAACTATCGCGCCGGAGTTCGGTCTACTCGCCCGTGACCCGGGCAATCCAGAGCCCGGGAGCCTCGAGCTCGCTCGGGGTCGGAAGCGCATCGACCGACTCGAGCAGTCGCGTGAGGTCGGATTCACCGACTCGATCGACGACACCTTGTATGAATGCCTTGCCTCGACTGACCTGATCCTCGCCGAGTCGGATCCCGAGCAGCCGCTCGACGAACGCATCGTCGGAGGATGTTTCGACCCGACGCCGGCGAACGGCTTCGGCGATCCGCAGCGCGTTTCCGCCGATCATCCGGACGGCGACCGCATCAACGACCCAGTCGGTGTAGCCGACGACCGCCGCCACCGCCGCGTCGAGCCGCGGTTGCATCGCGATCTGTTCCCGTGAGCGCACCGCGCCGAGCAGGATCTCCGGGTCGCTGAAGGCGTGTTGAATGGCCTGCATCGGATCGTCGAAACCACCGAGGTCGACTCCTCCCAGCTTGTCCGCGAGTGCGTTCGGGTCGGAGCGAAACGCGCCCACGTGGATCCGCACCAGATTGGCGAGCGGTTGACGGACGTGGGGGAGCGAGAAGATGCGATATCCGGACAGCTCGTGGGCGAGCACCCAGAGCCGCATCTCGTCGATCGGAATCTCCCATGCGGCTGCGAACTGATCGATGGTTTGACCGATCAGCACGATTTCCTGCTTGTCACGCGGGATCGGCAGATCGTGCAGACCGAACACGCGCTGCGACAGGCCGCCGACCATCGACCCGACCGACATGCCCAACATCGCCGGGCCGACCAGCTTGTTGAGGCCGGCCATCATCTGGATCATCGGATCGCTCGAATCATCGTCAGTGCCCACCGCCGGCTGCTGCCCGAGTGACGTCGCCAGATCCGTGAACAGTGGTCGATACGCGTCGAGCGTCTCGCTGGCCCATTGGCCGCGGGTCACGATCCGGGGCTCGGGGAACGAGGTGTCGCCACCGGTGACGTCGTTGACGTGGAGCCCCGCAATCCGAGCCAGATTGACGTAGCTGATCCGAATCGTGGGATCGACATTGTGTTCGGGCTCGCCCTGGGTAGCGCCGAGCATCGCGAACTGGCGGGCAGCGTCCCAGTTGAGCGGACCCTGGGACTGCATCATCTTGGCGATGTCACCGAACATCGGGAACCCTGAGAATGGATTCCTCTCGGGCACGTTGTCAGGAGCTGGGCCGTCGGCCATGCAACCGATGCTATTGGCCGACTGACCGAAGTTGTCTAGTGTCGCCCTGTGACGACACCGACGGCGACGCGGCGGGTATACGTCCGAGGCGTTCGTGGGGGACTCGGATGGTCGGTCGCCGCCGCACTGCGCGAACTGCCGAACGTCGAAGTCGTCGTTGGCTCAGGCGACGCTCTGGCGCTGGCGGCGCTCGGCCGCTGTGAGACGATCGTCGATGTCGGTTTGAGTGATCATGATCTGTTGGGCAGTCGCGGTGAAAGCGTGACGGCCGGCGCCACCGACCTGTTGGCCGACGCCCACGTGCTCGTTGCGACCCAGCTCGTCGTCGTCTCGTCTGCGATGGTGTACGGCGCGCTCGCCAACAATCCGGTCCCACTGACCGAAGACGCAATTCTCCGTCCGGACCCGATGTTCGTGTATGCCCGGCAGCTGGCATCAGCGGAAGAGCTCGTCGAAGCCTGGCGGGCCGAACGCGCCGGACGGCGGGTAGCCGTGCTCCGGCCTGCGATCCCGATTGCTGCCGATGGGACATCATCGCTGGCGCGGGCATTGACCGCCGGACTCGGTCAGCGGTTCGGCGAGTCAGACCCCGGTGCCCAGTTCGTGCATCACGACGATGTCGCCTCAGCAGTCGCCGTGGCCGTCGACAAGCAGCTCGACGGCGTCTTCAACGTCGCCCCTGATGGAAGTATCCCCGGCGACCGAGTGCGGGCATTGACGGGTAAACAGTTTCGGCTACCGCTCCCGGATCGCGTGACCGACGTCGTGAGTGCCCTCCGATGGCGGTTCCAACGTGGCCCGATCCCTCCCGGGCTGCGCTCGTACACGCGTGATCCGTGGATCATCGCCAACGACAAGTTGCGGGCCGAGGGCTGGACGCCGAAGGTCACGAATGAACAGGCGTACGTCGAGGGCACGGAGGCGAAGTGGTGGACGATGATCACGCCCAAACGGCGTCAAGAGATCACGCTCGGAGCGATGGCCGGAGCGATCGCGGTCGTTGCCCTGATTGCTGTCCTCAGCGGTCGGCGGTGGTGGAAGCGGCGAAGTCGTCGGTGACTGCCAAGAGCGCCATCGGCGCCCCGCCGCCGGCCTGAGAACACAGACCCACGAGTCGACCGTCACTGTTCAAGACGGCGGTTCCCTCCACCACCGAAATCGATCCGATGTCGACGAAGGCGACCGTCACCGGGGGTGAGTCGAGCACGGTGACGAGCTCGTCCGATCCCGGTGCATCGCGAGCCACCTCGTACCCGGATGTGGCGTGCGCGAGGGCGACGACAACGATTGACTGATCGGACTCCGAGACGATGACGGCTGCATCGAGCTCACCCGATAGGAAGCGGACATCGATGAGCGGCCCGCGATTGCCTGCCAAACCGGCGCGGGTCAGGACGGCGAAGCGTCCGTCACCGATCGGCGTCGCCAGCGGGAGTTTGGCCCCAGACGAAACGGTCATCGAACGGTCCGCAAAACCGATCGATCGCGGGGTGACACTCGACACGAACGAAGCGACGGGTGTAGGTATGGACACCGCAGCCGGGCGCGGCGTCGTGACTGCACTGATCGCGCTGGGGGATTCCTGACGCTTCGGAGTCACCGTCATCACCAACATTCCGATCGCCAGCAGCCCCAGCGAACCGGTCGTGAGAGCGAACAGGCGCGTTGACATCGGAGGCGATTCAGCACGGATGATCGCCCGTTGTTCGGCGGCCAGCTCCGAAGGATGACGCCACAACCGCTCGTGTGGTGGAAGAGGGATACGAGCCACGAATCCGAGATCGTAGTGATTCCTGATGGTGTGCGGACGTCGCGCGGACGTCTACGGCTACGATGCCCTTGTGCTCCCCCCGATCGACGGCGAAAACTGGCTCGGCCTGACCGACTCGCCGCTCCCGATCGGCGAGATCTACGAGTGGTGCGTGCGTGCTGATTGCGGCGCGATCGTGTTGTTCTCCGGAACGGTTCGCGATCACGCTGAAGGTCGCACCGACGTCCAGCGACTCGAGTACGAGGCCTACAGCGAGATGGTCACGCCAAAGTTGCGCGAGATCGCCGACGAGACACGCGTGCGCTGGCCGGAGGTCGGACGCATCGTGCTGATCCATCGGGTCGGTTCGTTGGAGCTCGGCGCGAGTTCCGTGGTTGCCGCGGTCTCGTCACCGCACCGACCCGAAGCGTTCTCCGCCGCCCGTTTCGCGATTGACGCGCTCAAGGTTTCGGTGCCGGTCTGGAAACGCGAAGTCTGGGCCGATGGTTCCGATTGGGGGACCAACTCGGCGGATCTGATCGACGCATCGCAGGTTCCGACGCAACCCCCGACCTCACAATCGTCCGGGCGCGGTCGGACTTCGATCGGGAACGACTGACATGCGAGTGATCGTTGTCATCGTGATCGTCCTGGTCGTCGTTGCGTTGATTGCCGTCGTGGCGCCCCGGATGCGACGTCAGCACGACGCCGTCGACTCGTTTCGGCGACAGATCGATGCACTCTCACCAGAGGCCCGCCGTCCGGTGATCGACCAGGTCCACAACGCGACGACATCCAAGGCGGCCGACGACGTCAGTGACGAAACGGATCGCGATACCAACGAGGATGATGCCCGTGGCGCGTGACTTGGCGATCGACTTGGGGACCGCCAACACACTGGTGTACATGAAGGGCCGGGGAATCGTTCTCAACGAACCTTCGGTGATCGCCCTCAATCGGCAGACCGGCGAGGTGTTGGCGACCGGCCGGGAGGCGTGGCAGATGATCGGCCGCACCCCGGGATACATCGTCGCCGTTCGTCCGTTGCGGGGTGGCGCGATCACCGACTTCGAGATCACGGAGCGGATGATCCGGCTGCTGCTGCAACGCGTCGGGGTCAGCCGGTTCACGCGACCGAAGGTCGTGATCTGCGTGCCATCGGCGATCACGGAAGTCGAACGGCGGGCCGTGACCGACGCCGCTCGTCGGGCCGGCGCGGCCGATGCCAACTTGATCGAGCAACCGATGGCGGCGGCGATCGGTGCCGATCTGCCGATCGATGAGCCAGTCGGCAACATGGTGATCGACATCGGCGGTGGTACCAGCGAGACCGCTGTCATCTCGCTCGGCGGGATCGTCGCCCTCGAAGCGGTGCGAGTCGGTTCATTCGACATCGACGCCGCGATTCAGAATTATGTGCGCCGGGAGCACGGCATCGCGATCGGTGAGCGGACGGCCGAAGAGATCAAGATGGCGATCGGTTCTGCTGATCCGATGCCGCAGGAGTCGCAAGCCGAAGTTCGCGGCCGCGACCTGATGACGGGGCTTCCCAAGACCGTCGTGATCACTCCTGAGGAGATCAGGTATGCCATCGAGGACGTGCTGTCGTCGATCATCTCATCGGTGATTCGATGCCTTTCGAAGGCACCGCCCGAACTCTCCCAGGATTTCCTGGTGCGAGGGATGTACCTCGTCGGCGGTGGCGGGTTGTTGCGTGGGTTGGCCCAGCGGATCGAACGCGAGACGCAGGTTCCGGTTCGGATGTCGAACGTGCCGCTCGAAGCGGTTGTGCTCGGGGCCGGGCACGTGATCGAGCACTATGACGCGTTGAAGGGCATGTTCATGGGAGCCCGTCGCTGACAATGCGAGTCCTCGGTGACGCAGGTCGGGCGATGGCCGATGGTCTGGATCGGATCCGTCGTGACGCCGGCATCCCTGATCAGTTTCCTGAGTCGGTCACCGAGGCTGCCCGCCGGGCAGTGGTCAAACCGACCGGCGGCGAACACGTCGATCGCACGGGGCTCGCCTTCATGACACTCGATCCGGCGTCGTCGGTCGATCTCGACCAGGCCTTCGCGATCGAGGTTGCCGGTGATGACATCATCTTGCATTACGCGATCGCGGACGTCGGATGGTTCGTGCAGCCTGGCGATCCGTTGGATATCGAGGCGTTCGAGCGCGCGGTGACGGTGTACCTGCCGGATCGGCGGGCGACGCTCTACCCGACGGTTTTGTCGGAAGGCGCCGCCAGCCTGCTCCCCGACGTTGACCGACCTGCGGTCGTCTTCACGGTTCGTGTGGCCGGTGACGGCGTGTCTCGCCTCGACGGCGCCGAACGCGCCGTCGTGCGCAGTCGCGCCAAGCTGGCGTACGACGGTGTGCAACCGAGCGACCTGCCAACGGGTTTCGAGGAACTCCATCGTCGGATTCAAGCTGCGGAGGTGGCACGCGGGGCGCCGAGGGTCGAGTTCCCGGAGCAGGAGATCGATCGTCTCGACGACGGTCGATACGCGTTGACCTTCCGACCCCGGTTGAAGTCGGAGGAGCAGAACGCGGCGCTGTCGTTGGCCACCAATCTGTCGATCGGTGAAGCCTTGTTCCAGGCCGGCACCGGGTTGTTCCGGGTCATGCCCGACGTCACCGAACGGATGCATCGCCGTCTCCGCCATGCGGCCCAGGCGTTCGGCCTGGCCTGGCCGAAGGAGATCGAGCTTGACGTCTTCCAGCGATCGTTGCCACGCGATGACCCGCGCACCTCTGCGTTCTTGATGGCTGTTCGCCGTGCTGCCGGCGGGGCCAGCTATGCCGTTTTCACCCCCGGCGAGCGCCCATGGCACTCGGCCGTGGCGGCAACCTACGCGCAGGCGACGGCGCCACTCCGGCGTCTGCAGGACCGATTTGTGATCGAGGCCGTGCTGGCCGTCGTCAACGGGCGCACCGTGCCTGACGAGATCAGTGCCGCATTTCCGGCCCTGCCGGCGGCGATGTCGAAAGGCGATCAGCGCGCCAACCGTGCGGAGCGGGAGGCCCTCGATCTCGCGGAAGCGATCGTCCTCTCCGGTCGCCAAGGTGACATCTTCGAAGCCGTGGTTCTGGACGAGAACGACTGGGGTGCCGAGATTCAGATCATTGATCCGGCGATTCTCGCCAAGGTCGATGCCAAGCGGGTCGACCCTGGCACCGAGCTTCGAGTCCGGCTCGTCTCGGCAGACCCGGCGACGGCGACGATCAAGTTCGAGCGAGTGAGCTGACGCCTATCCGCCGCGTGTGACGAGCAGACTGGTGCCGAATGCCGGCCCGGTTGGTCCCTGTGGTTTGAAGGTCGGGAGCACGACGACGAGTTGTGCTTCGATCTGGTCGTACTGGGTCGGGACCGCATCGACATGGAGCGTGTAGTTCCCGAGCGCGAGTTTGCCGAGCGGCGACACAGGTTTCCGAAACGTACCGGTGGCGTCGGGTGTCACGCTGAAACTGACGGATGTGTCGAGGATCTGCACCACGACCGGTTTGCCCGGCGGGAAGCCTTGCCCGATGATCGTCGAAATCGCCCGATCGGTGACGGCTTCCGGTGAGGCGGCAAGCCGCGGGAAGAAGTGGCCCTGCCCGTGGACGAGGACTTCCTCCGTCCCTTCACTGGTGGTGATCGTGACGAGCGCCGTGCGGTCACCGCCGTCCTGGGCGTTCATACGAACGTCGATCGTGCATGTCTGGGCGGGCGCGATGATCAGTTCTTCGCATGTTGTCGCGACGATTTCGAAGTCGGTCGGGTTGACGCCGAAGATGCTGACGAACAGTTGCGCGGTGCCGGTGCCGGTGTTGGTGACCGTGATGGTCTGGGCGGGAGTCGGGATGCCGATTGCGACTTGACCGAACTCGAGCGGTTTCGGTTGCGCGTCGAGCAGGAGTTCTTTGGGAATCGTGGTCGTGGTCGTCGGTCGTGGGGTTCCGCTCCCCGGCTTGATCGTCGTCGTGGTCGTGATCACCGGAGGAATCGTCGGCCCGGTGGTAGATCGTCCGGTGAGCACTCCGGCTCCCGAGACCGGGAGGTACACCACTTCGGAGACGGGGAGCGAACCGCTCGATGTTGTCGGCGTCGGGCCGGCGGTGAACGTGATCCTGACGGTGCACGACCCGCCGGGTGGCAAGGTCAAGCCCACCACGCATGATCCGCCCGGCTGAATCGCGAACGGCCCGGTCGGCGGCCCCAGCGAGCCGATCACGTTGGTCGCTTTGCCGCTGTTTCGAACGGTTGTGACCAGCGTCGACGGTGTATTGACGGCGATCGTGCCGAAATCGATCGGATCGATGGTGAAGCCGACGTCTCTGCGACGGGCAAATGCATGCATCTGTCCGAGGAGGCCCTGTTTGCTGCCGAGCAGTGCGTCCCCGAAATCGGAGCGCCACGCGATCCATTGCCCATTCGCCGACAGCGAGGGTTCGTAGTGGCTCCCACCGATCTCGCCGGCCGTTCCGGTACTGACGGTCTCGGTCTGGAAGCCGCCGCCGAGGCCTGGGATTGCGCCGTATGCGACGTTGATCCGGTTCGGCGGGCATTGGAACTCGATCAGATCGTTGATGACGCACGGTGTCGGTGCAGTGGCATACGTGCCGAACGCGACCTGGGTCGCGTCGGCGCTGATCGACGTGTAGTACGCGGAGGCGTTCGGATCACTGGCAAGCACGAACGCCGAGGCGGTGCGGTCACGGATGTACACCCACGGTCCCCGTGATCGCTCACCGAGACCGCGTGCCCGGTCGGCGGCGAACGCCACGTATCGACCGTCGGCCGACACACTCGGATAGGCGGCTGATCCGTTGACGGTGCCGTCCAGGCTGCTGACGATCGTGGTTTGTCCGGCGGCGACATCCCAAGCAACGACGAACGTGTCCCGGTTGTCCGTACCGAGTGCTCGCGGTGCCGGCGCCTTCAATCCGATCACGAAGTCCCGGCGGACCGGAACGACGACGATGTTGCCGTCGTCGGAGATGTCGATTCCTCGCGACGCCTCGCTGTCGTTGCCCGGCAGCCCGGTGGTCGGCATCGGGACCGCTTCGAGGGTCGTCGTGTCGATGCGGAACACCGAGTTGGGCGCCCCGCCGATCTGGATCGCAGCGAAGCGACCGTCGAACGACAACGCCGCCTGCTCGAACGGAAACGTGGCGACGGGGAAGGTGAACAGCGTTCGTGTGTTCCTCGGTTGGCAGCGATCGATCAGGCCGATCACGGTCTGCTCACCGTTGCCGTCGTCCGTCCACAGCGCGACGCAGGCATTGCCGCTGACGGTGATGCTGCGACCGGGGATCTTCCCATCGGGTCCCGGCTGATCGAGTTGCACGAACGACACCTGACTCAACTCCTGGTCCCACACAGCGACGGTTTCACCCCGCCCGGAAATCACGGGTTTGAAACCTTGCACCGCGGCGGGTGTGACCTCGAACGGCGTCACTGCGGTGACGGGACCGAGCGCAGAACTCGGGCTGATCGTCAGGACGTGCGGCAGTACGAGTGCGGACGCCGAGAGGACAAGTGCCAACATGCCTGCTCTGCGGCGGCTCGTCGATGATCGAAGTGTCATGGGTTCGTGCATTGTGTCTCATCCACCCCGTGTGACGAGCAGGCTGGTGCCGAACGCCGTTCGGTCGGTTGTTGTGGTTTGAAGGTCGGGAGCACGACGACGAGTTGCGCCTCGATCTGGTCGTAATTGGTCGTGACCGCGTCGACATGGAGCGTGTAGTTCCCGAGCGGGAGTTTCCCGAGCGGGGACAGCGCCATCTTGAACGTACCGTTGGCGTCGGGTGTGACGCCGAAGCTGACTGATGTCTCGAGGATCTGCACGAGGACCGGGTCGCTCGGCGGGAAGCCTTGCCCGACGATGGTCGAGATCGACCGATCGGTGACGGCTTCGGGTGAGGCGGTGAGCCGTGGAATGAAGTGACCCTGTCGGTTGACGAGGAGGTCGACCGTGTCGACACTGGTCGTGACCCGGACGATGGCGTTGTGATCGGCGCTGTCCTTGGCGTTCATGCGGACGTCGATCGCGCAGGCTGCGGCGGGAGGGAGGACGAGTGCTTCGCATGACTTCCCCGCTTCGGCGGCCGCGCATCATCCACCCGCGGGTGTTTTCGTGGTCGTGAAGCCTGCGAATGAGACAGCATCGCCGCAGGGGTCGCCGGCGATCGTTTGTTCGGCCGCACAATCAACCTCGATCGAGATCGCCTCGCCGGGTTGCACGACGTACGGCGAGACGAAGTGGAAGTCGAGGTCGCGGAAGTTCTCGAGTGCCGACTCGAAGATCACGGCATCTTTGATCAACACGCGGATCCGACCGACGTCGCCGCCGGGGTTCTGGAGAATGAAGTCGGTCAATGCGAAACTGGTGTTGTCGGGGTTGACCGGGCCAATCGTCGATCCGGTCGATCCAGCCGGCACGTCCACAACAAGCCGGAAGTTGGTAGGGGCGCTGGTCTCGTTGAACACGTTGTCGAGCGCACCGCCACCACCGCCACCGCCACCGCCACCACCAGCGGCGGCCTCCTCCGCTTGGGCGGCGTCGGCTTGCGCTTGTTCAGCTTGCTGCGCAGCCTCTTCGACGGCCGGTGTCAGCTCGGCGACCTGCTCTTCCACGGCCGATACCTCTTCCACCGCGATTTCACGGGCGGCCGACTCAACAGTCGGCTTGAGCAGCGTCTTCCACAAGATGAACAGCGCCAGCAGCAGTGCGAGCAGGAGCAGCACCGCTTTCAGCAGCCATTTCGGAAGGATCGGCTCGTGGAGCAGGTTGCCGTTGACGACGACCGGCAGCAACGTTGCCGGTGCGTCGGGGTCGGACGCGACCTGCGGTTCGACGACCACCTGGAACTGGTGCAGTTTGGGCTGCCCGCGCCACATCCGCTTCTGCGGCAGCACCTTGAGCTTGGTGAAGTGAGCGGAGCCGGGATCCGTGTCGAGTTGGGCAGGCGCAAACTCGAATCCGAGCGTCTGATCCGTGTCGGTCGCAGCCAACCGAACGGGGAAAGCCATGTTGCCGCGGTTGTCGATGGCCAGTTCGAATCGTCCGGCCAACCGGCCGTGTCCTGTCACGGGCTGCAGTTCGGCACCGATCTCGAAGAACCGACCGACGTCGACGGTCCCCTCGGCGACCGCCGCACCGCCCGGATCCTCGGCGGGCATTGCCTTGACTGCCCAGTTCGATACGCCGGGCTTCGAGGCGCTGGTCCGCGGCGGCGCAATCGTGACCGTGACAATTTGGTCCGTCGCCGGGAAGAGACGCACCGTTGGCGGATCGACGGTGATCCACGCCGCCGCCTCACCGAGCGGTTGGAACGCGAATTGATCAACGACGTCACCGGTGTTGCGGATTCGCAACTCCGTGGAAACCGACGAACCGGGATCGACGGCCAGCGTGGACTGTTGCAGAGAGACAGAGGTGCCCATACGTACACCGAACCATGCCAGTCGGGTGGCGAACATGGGCGGACGTGCACCGTCGGTTACCCGTCAGCGCGTCAGAGAACGCCCGAAAGGGAAGCTCAGCGTGAAAACCGTCCGCCGATCGTCAAGCCGGCGCCGACGATGACAAGGCAACGCGAAATGCATCTGAAGGTTCACGCGAATTGTGCTTCGCGCTTGTATCAGGGCGGCGAGAAGTTCACTCTTTCATTTGTGCGTCGCTGCGGGAGTGGCGTCAGCGAGTTCTACGAGAGGAGAATTCGGTGAGTAGTCGTCTGTCTGTGCTGGTATGTGGTGATGACCCGATTACGGAAGCTGGGGTGGCGACGCAGATGCGGGGTCGGCCCGAGGTGTACGTGGTCGAGGCCACCAACGAAGGTGACGTCGACGTCGCCGTCGTGGTGGTCGAGTCACTCGATGAGGCGTCGGAATGCCGAATTCGCAACCTCCGCCGGACCGGTCACGAGCATGTCGTCGTGGTCTGCAGCCACATCGACGACGACGCCTTGATGCGCGCTGTGGAGCTCGGCGTGAGCGGATTGTTGCGGCGCAATGAAGCGACGCCCGAGCGACTGAGTAGCGCTGTCGTGGCGGCGTCGCGAGGTGATGGTCAAATGGCCCCAGACCTGTTGGGCCGGTTGCTGGAGCAGATGAGTCACCTGCAGCAGCGGGTGCTGGCGCCGAAGGGGATCAGCCCGAACGGTTTCACACGCCGCGAAATCGAGGTGCTGAGACTGCTCGCCGAGGGCTTCGATACCGCGGAAATCGCAGTCACGCTGGCATATTCCGAGCGCACGATCAAGAACGTGATCCACGACGTGACGAGTCGACTTCACCTTCGCAACCGGTCCCACGCCGTAGCATTTGCGATGCGGACCGGGGTCATCTGACGACTCCGGCAGTCGCGATCACGGAACCTGGATCGTCTTCGCCCCCGGGTTCGTGATCGTGATCACGCCTCCCCACATGCAGTTGCAGGTTGAACTGTTGTTGAGCGCTGGTTGACCACCGATCGAGATCATCGGGGATCCGGGTGCCCACGGCGTCGTCGTCACCGGCATGCACGGTTGCGGCGTCAGTACACCTTGGGCCGCCGACGTCGCTGAAGCGACCTGCGGGTTCGACAACGTGGTGCACATGCCGAATGGGGCGATGTTGACGTTCGGCTTGTGGTCCATGATCGTCGCCATCGGCACGCCATCGACGATGACCCGCCCTGCGGGTAGGACGCTCAGCGTGCCCGGAGCAACCCCGAACGAGCACGTCAATGAGGCCCCGGATCCGACGGCCACGCCCATCTCAGGCCTGTTCGCCCGAACCAGGGGAGGCGATCAACTCGCGCCGTCGAACGGTGGTCCACTTCCGATCGGTGGGAGGCTGCGACGTGGTCGACCTGGACGAGACGTCGATCACGTTGCTGTCGCGCCGAGCCGGAGGTGGCGCCATGTCCAGGTGGAGTTCGGTGGCCGGAGGCGCAATCTCGCGCTCTGACGTCGGACGGACAGGCAGCACCAGTCGGATCACGAGCGCCGCTCCGGTGGCGGTCGTCGAGGCGCGGGCCACGTCGAACCCGGTGGTGGCGACGAGTTGCACATCGATCGGGTACCCGAGCGCGGCAAGGTCCGGCGGTACGTGGGCACCTGGCACGACATCATGATCGACGAGCAACTGGATCAGCGCGCCGAGGGCTCGGTGTGCATCGCGATGTCCACCGCTGACTGTGCAGAGATAGTCGAGGTCGAAGAAACGCGTGGAACGTTGACGTTCGACCACCCGACCGTCACCGTCGCGCACGTCGCGAACTTCGTTGTCGCGCTTGTCGTGCTGTTCGCGGATCCCGTGGAGCAACAGGGTCACGATCGGATGGGTCGGCTTGTTGCCGCGCGTCGGCTCACCGCTCCCAGTCGGGTTCGGGCGTTCGAATTCGACCACGACCGGAGGATCAAGAGTGGCGAACCACGACTCGAGTGCGGCGTCGGCTTGCTCGATCATGATCTCGAGCGTCGCAGAAGGCGACGTCGGCAGCCAGGGCCGCCGCTGCCGTCCATTCGGGCACTCCGAGTTGCCCTGTTAGCGGTCCGGAAGCCTCCGGACGGGCAGTCGTCGTTCGTTCAGGATGGTGGTGCGACGTGGCAACCGCTTCGTCGGCCTGTCGTTACAACGATCGAACGCGAGAGAGGGGCAGCACGTGCCGACATATCTGTCACCCGGTGTCTACATGGAGGAAGTGTCCTCCGGCTCGAAGCCGATCGAAGGCGTCGGCACCGCAGTTGCCGCCTTCGTCGGTTTTGCCGAGCAAGGACCAGTCAACGAACCGATCCTGGTCACCAACTGGACCCAGTTCGTGAACAACTTCGGCTCCTTCATCGAAGGTTCCTACCTTGCACACGCTGTCTACGCGTACTTCCTGAACGGGGGCGGCGCCGCCTACGTCGTACGAATCGGCGCCGTCGAAGGTGACGGCGGCGAACCGGAACTGCCGGCGGCTTCAGCCGAATTGGCACCCGCCGAAGGCGACAAGATTCCCTTCACGGTGAAGGCGATCGAAGGTGGTTCTGCCGGTGACCGGATCACGGTCGAGGTCGCCGACGCATCCGATTCCAACGCCGACACGTTCAAGTTGATCGTTCGGTCGCCGAGCAAGCCGGATGAGACGTTCGACAACGTGACGCTTTCGAAGGGGCCGAACAACGTCGTCACCAAGGTCCGCGCCGAGTCGCAGTTGATCACGATCCAAGAGACTCGCGGTGCCGCCGTGATGCCAGCCCGCGGCACCATTTCGTTGTCCGGTGGATCGGTGCCGATGCGGGTCGAAGTCGGTGCGACCGACTACATCGGCGACGCCTCCGACCGGACCGGCTTTGCCGGGCTGGAAGCGGTGGAAAACGTCACGATGCTGCTCGTTCCGGACCTGATGGTCGCCTACCAGCGTGAGATCATCGATCTCGACGGTGTCAAAGCGGTCCAGCTGGCGATGATCGCGCACTGCGAGTTGATGGCCAATCGCGTGGCGATCCTCGATACGCCGCCCGGACTCAACGCTCAGCAGGTCAAGGCATGGCGCAACGAGATCACCGGGTACGACTCCAAGTACGCCACGATGTACTGGCCATGGGTCAAGGTGATGGACCCCGTCCAGGGCAAAGGGATCTTCGTCCCGCCGGGTGGCTCGATCGCCGGTGTGTGGGCTCGCAACGACGACACCCGCGGTGTCCACAAGGCCCCCGCCAACGAGGTCGTGCGGGGAGCGATGGCGCTGGAGCTGAACATCACCAAGGGTGAGCACGATCAGCTCAACCCTGATGGGATCAACTGCATCCGCTCCTTCCCAGGGCAGGGCATCCGGGTCTGGGGAGCACGCACCCTGTCGAGCGATCCGGAATGGCGTTACCTCAACATCCGGCGCCTGTTCAACTTCGTCGAGTCGTCGATCCTGGGCGGCACCAACTGGGTCGTGTTCGAGCCGAACGATCCGAAGTTGTGGGACGCGGTGACTCGAACCGTCACGATGTTCCTGCGTCGGGTGTGGCGAGACGGTGCGCTGTTCGGACGCACCCAGGCCGAAGCGTTCTTCGTCAAGTGCGATGCCGAGAATAATCCACCCGAGAACCGCGACGCCGGAATCCTCACCGTCGAGATCGGTATCGCCCCGGTCAAGCCGGCCGAGTTCGTCGTGTTCCGGATCAGTCAGTTCAACGGTGGTGCCGGGCTCGAAGAGTGAGCCCGGCCGACTTCGCGCCCCAATCTGTCCAACTGCTCACGAACTCTTTGCCTCACGCACTCTTTGAAAGGAAACCCCAGCCATGGCCAACGACTCTCCGGTCTCTGCGAACCGGTTCGGTATCAGCATCGACGGTGTCCAGATCGCCAGTTTCTCCGAGTTGCAGGGCATCTCGACGGAGGTCGACGTGATCGAGCATCTCGAATCGACCGACGACGGTGTGCGCGTCATGAAGATTCCCGGCGTGACTCGCCCGAAAGGCGAGGTCAAGTTCAAGATGGCGATGGGCACCAACCTCGAGATGAACTCGTGGCTCGAAGCTGCCCAGGCGGGAATGATGGAGCAAGCCCGCAAGAGTTGCTCGCTCGTGATGTACGACGCTGAGAACAAGCCCGTCGCCCGCTTCTACTTGGAGAATGCATGGCCGATGAAGTGCGTGCTCAGCCCGTTGCGGGCGGGCGGCAACGAGGTCATGCAGCAGGAGTGGAGTCTCACCTTCGAGACCATTCAGCGAGTTCTGTGATGACCGCCACCATTGCCGCTCCCCAGCACACGGCAGCTGGTGGTCTCCAGACCGAGTTCGAGTTCGTCCTGCCCCGCGGCTACGTCGACAGTGCAGGGGCGGTGCACCGGACCGGCACGATGCGGATCGCCCGCGCCCGGGACGAGATCTATCCTCAGTCCGACCCGCGAGTCCGCGAAAACCCGTCGTACCTCACGGTGATTCTGCTGACTCGGACGATCACGAAGCTCGGGACGTTACCGGAAGTCGATACGTTCGTCGTCGAAAGCCTGTTCGCATCGGACCTCGCCTTCTTGCAAGACCTGTATCGGCGGATCAACCAGGACGGACATTCGCAAGCCGCGGTGACCTGCCCGCACTGCAACACGGAGTTTACGGTGGACATCGCCGGCGATGCCTCGGGGGGATCGTGACGTACGCACCTGACCGGCTGTTCGAAGAGGTCGCGTACGTCGCCTACTACCTGCACTGGTCGTTCGACGCGATCCTTGATCTGGAACACCCATTGCGATCGCGCTTGATCGACGAGATCGGCAAGATCAATCAACTGGTCTCAGAGTGAGGTCTGGCGCTGATGCGTTGGCCGTTTCGCCGTTCTTCTGCTCCTCGACCGCCGTCGGTCGACCCGGCCGCGCCGCCGGCCCGTCCTACTCGCGACCGGTCATCACCTTCCCGGCCCCGGACTGACTGGGCCCACCTCGCCCCGACGGCACCGACGATCACGACCGCGGCGCCATTGACATTTCACGGGGACCAGTTCGGCCGCAGCGTCGCAGGAGCGCAACCGATGGCGTCCTCGCTCCGCCATCCTTCGGCGATGGGAGAGCCGGCGCCATCAGGAATTCTGATGGATATCGCTCGCGTCGAAACCGTGACGCCGATTCGGGACAGGATCGAGCCTGACATTCCGCCAGTGATCGGCGAACCGACGTTGCCGGACGTGGTGCATCGTCATGTCAAGGCAGAAGCAAATCCGACGCCCGGGACGGCGTTGACGAGTAGCGAGATGATCGTGCCGTTCCCGCTGGTACCGGAACGATCGCCCATGTCACCGTCCCTCGGTGTGGCAACCGGTATCTCGTGGAGCCCGACCACAGGATTCACTGGGGCCTCGGAGTCCCAACGGATGCTGCTCGAGCAGGACGATGGATCGGCCGAGAGCCCGACGCCCGAACCGTTGTTGCGTTACTTACCGGTCCCTGGACCGCGTCGTGAGTCGCCGCCGCGCGATCTCGTCGATCTCGTGCAACGCGTGACGGGTGTCGGCGTCGGTGATGCGGTCATCGATCGTTCGCCGGAGGTCAGCGATCGGGCCGCGGCCATGGGCGCGATCGCTTTCACCGACCGAGCGACCGTACACCTACCGGCAGAACTGGGTGATCTCGATTCCGTCGGGACCCGCGCCGTTGTCGCTCACGAACTCACACATGTCGCCCAACAACGCGTCCTCGGATCGTCGCCCCCGAACGAAGATTCGCCCGAGGGGCGCGAGTTGGAGGCCCAAGCGCGTGCCGTTCAGGACTACGTTGGTCGCGGCGTGCGTCCGACGTTCATCCGCACGAACGCGACAACGCCGGAGATCATCGCTGGGATCCAGCGGCTCGCCAACGACGACGATCAGTTTGCGTGGCAACATCGAAATCCTCCTGAGCGCGAGGCCCGTTTCGACGGCACCCTCGGTTCGATCTTCGGTGCCCCAGATGATGCCGATCAGCGTCGTGGGCATGCCGACGAGCGAACGGCACAGGATCTCGAGTGGGCACGGAACTTCGAACGCGAACAAGCTCATGATCTCCAACAGCTCAGGGACCGGCGATACGAGGAGTTGCTCGACGAGGCTCGCCGTGAGTCTCGAATCGAGGCGCTGCGAACCGGCGAGGCCGAGGCTGAACTGACACGCGCCGACCTGATCCACCTGCGCACGGCGCTCGATGAGGAGATGCCATACGAGTTCGGTCCACCGGATGGCGTTGTCGCGTACCCAGGCCAGTTGCCACCAGAGACCGACGTCACGACACCCCAAGCGGTGGTCGGTGGTCACAGCGACTCGTCGACGACTCATGCTGCCCTGGCCGTCTCCTCCGCGTCGACGCATCCACGACCGAGCGGCTCCAGTCGACCGTCGGCCTCGACGCGACGAGTTGGAAGCCATGGTGCCGCTCATGGAGCAGGTCGGACCGGCGGTGGCGGGCACCACCCTGGTGGCGCCGGCCCAGGCAGTGGCGTGGAGGACTCGCAGTTCGACTGGCAACATCGCCAGGCAACTGACCGCGAGACGGTCAGCCAGCTGTTCGGGGAATCGCTGTTCGGTGACCTCTTTGGCGGTTCGATCGAAGGTGATGAACCCAATGCGCGTCGACGAGTCGAAGCGGAGCGGCTCCCAGAGCTGACGACTCAACGTCACGAGTATGAACGTGATCTGCGACATGCCAATCTTCGCGCCAAGCGCCTCGAGGCGACCCGCGAAGAGCAGACCCCAGCCCCGATCGCGCTCACACACGATGAAATCGTGGAGCTTCGCGTACAGGTCGACCAAGACCGACCACTCGAGTTCGAGATGCCCGACTACCTCGCAGTTGACCGAGACGTCAGCATCAACACGGACGGAAGCTTCGGGGGTCCTCTGCCGACCGCATCGCCGACCGAGACCACTCCGGCCGGATCCGAGTCGAGCAGTCTGTCGACCACCACGCCGAGAATCCTGTCGAGCAGCCTGTCGACCACCACGCCGACCACCACGCCGACCATCGTGTCGACCACGACGCCGACCGGCGATGCAGGCCATGCTCCGGTTGCCGAATCGGCGCAACACCACGAAGCGGCAATCGGCACCTTGATCGGCATGACAGGGTCAGTTGCGACTGATCCGATGGCACACCACGATGCTCATGACGTCACCCCGCCTGACGTTGACGAACTCGACGCCGGACGCATCTTTTCCGCAGCTTCCGACCTTGATCTCGAAGTCTTGTCGCGCCGACTCTGGGGTCGGATTCGACGCGAAATCCGAAACGAACTACTGATCGATCGCGAACGAGCCGGCGTCCTCGCCGACGTCCGCTGACACTCGCCCTACGAACGCTCATCAGAAAGGAGCACGACATGGCACTTGCAACCGATACCCAGTTGGGCATGGCGATGCGGTTCACCGTCACGATCGAGGAGACAGCAGTCAACCTGGGGAGTTGGTCGAAGGCATCAGGACTGGATGTCGCATGGGATCTGGTCGAGTACCGGGCCGGCGATGCCGGAAATGATCGCTGGTACTTCCCCGGTGCGACGAAGTACAGCACGATCAAGCTCGAACGCGCCGCCGAGGCTGCGGGAACGAAGGCCGTCCACGATTGGTTGAACAAGAACTCCTTCGCCCACAAACCCTGCACCGGGTCGATCGAACTGCTGGACGCCAAGAAAGCTCCAGTCATGAAGTGGACGCTCCGACACGTGATCCCTGTCAAATGGGCTGTCGCAGCGTTCGAGGCGACAGCCAACAAGGTCGCCATCGAGACCCTCGAGTTGGCCCACATGGGCTTCCTCACGACGGAGTGATGAGGCCCTGATGAGCTTGCTCACCGAGGATCAACTTGGGCTCTCGATGCGGTTCGAGGTCGTTGTCGACGGCTTCGACCTCGGGTCTTGGTCGACGTGCAAGGGGATCGCTGTCACCTTCAAGCACGAAAAGGTGGCCGAACTCGGCAATCACTTCTTCACGAACTACGTGCCCGGTCGTGCTGAATATGCGCCGGTCGTGCTGACGCGGGCGATGAAGGCCGGTGATTGGGCGACGACCAAGGCGTGGCTGGAAGAGGTCACGGACGCAGCGTGGATCACACTCAAGTCAGGCGCGAAGGGGGCGACGATCACGATGAAAGATGCGCATCGCGGCACCGTCGCGGCGTGGACACTCAAGAACGCGATGCCGTCTGCGTGGAAAGGTCCACAGTTCGATGCCAGCGGAAAGGGCGTGGCGATCGAGACGCTCGAACTCGTTCACGAGGGGTTCCTCGATGACTGATCGATTGAAGATCTTCAAGATGATCATGCCGGTCGAGTTCGTCCTGTTCGACTTCAATCCGGAGTCGATCAAGGTGACGCGACAGCAGTCCGGTGGTGGGCGGGCAAGGGGAAGTGGTTCGACCGGTGGTGGGGTCACCGCCGGCAGCACCGCTGGTTCGCTAGGAGCCGTGTTCCACGGCACCGACCCGCTCACGATGACGATCTCGAAGGCCCGTCTCATCGGGCCGGAGTGCAAGGTCATGTGCGACAACTTGATGAGCTGGCTGTCACCTGCATCGGGGTTGCTCGGAGCGATCACTGCGGCCTTGGGCTTGCCGGCGAGCCGGCCACCTGATCTCGTGGTGCAGTGGGGACCGCCTGCCGTCGGGTTCACGTTGACGGCTCAGATGACGCGGGTCGACATTTCCTATGTCCGTGTGACGAGCGACGGCATTCCCGTCCACGCCGTCTGCAACCTGACGCTCAAGGAATCGCCGAGCATCCTGAGCATGACCAACCCGACGTCCGGGGGTCGGCCCGGTCGCAACCGACACGTCGTCCACGCCGATGAAACGCTGATGTCGATTGCGACGCAGGCGTTTGGGACGCCGAGCGCATGGCGGGCGATTGCCGAGGTCAACCGGATCGATGATCCCAACTCGTTGCAACCCGGAGATGTCATCTATCTCCCAGCCCGGGACGAACTACGCGATCTTGCCGAGGCAGCCCGATGAGCATGCCCGGCAGCGTTGAGACCGGAGCGATTCGGCCATCGATCTCCGTCAAACTCGGGATCTCGGCCCCGCTCAGCCCGCTCGTCGAGCCGAAGCTGATTCGAACGGTCGTCGACACGAGCTTGTTGCGTCCCGACATGTTCGAACTGACATTTCTCGATCGCGAGGGCACGATCCTCGATGAGGCGTTGATCGACATCGGTGCGGAGATCACGGTCTCGGTCGGCGATGGACCAACAGCCACGGATCTGATCGTGGGGGAGGTCACTTCGATCGAAGGCGATTACGACCACCTCGTTCACTTCACGGTCGTCCGCGGTTACGAGCACGCCCATCGTCTGCAACGGGCGCGTCGTAGCAGAACCTTTCTCGACTCGACGGACAGCGATATCGCCAAACGGGTTGCGGGCGACGCAGGCCTGACGATCGGTGACGTGCAAGATCCAGGCGTCACACATCGATACGTTGCCCAGGTCGCTCAAACCGATTGGGAGTTCCTCAAGGGCCGCGCCGTCGAGCTCGGCTACGAGACGGGTGTCGTCGATGGCGAGTTCTTCTTTCGACCTGCCCCTGGCATGAGCGCTGGTGGTTTGGCCGGCGCCGCCGGCAGCATCGCTGACGCAGCCGGATTCGGGACGCCGACGCTCACGTTCGGCGAGAACCTTCGGTGGTTGCGTCCGCGCGTCAGTTCGGCCGGGCTCGTCGGCGAAGCCGAGGTGAGAGTCTGGGATCCTCAAGACGTCGCCGTCGTTTCTGGAAAGGCGTCGCTCGCATCGAAGACGGCTGGAATCGACGACGACCCGGTCGCCCTCGCCAACGCTTATGGTGGCCCGCTGTCGTTGCCGGCGATTCCGAGCATTCCGTTCCTCCCGAGTTTCCTGGGCGCGAGCAACGATGCCTATGCGATCGTCGATCGCCCGTTGGCGTGGGGATCCAGCACGCAGAGCGCTGCCGATGCCGTCGCGGCGGGATTTGCCGAACATGTCGGCAGCACGTTTGCGGAGGCGGAAGGTTCGTGCATGGCGACGGAGGGTGTCACCGCAGGCGCAAAGGTCAAGCTCGACAACGTGCCAGCTCGATTCGCCGGCGATTGGTATGTCACGTCAGCGCAGCACGTCTTCGACGACACCGAGGGTTACAACATCCGCTTCGAAGTCAGCGGCCGACACGATCGCTCGCTGCATGGTTTGGCGACCGGCGGTTCGGCCAACCGTCGAGATCGCGGTCTGATCGACGGTTTGGTGCCGGGTTTGGTGACGAACAACATCGATGACGAGAAGATGTATCGCGTCAAGGTGGCACTTCCGTGGTTGTCGCCTGATTTCGAGACCGACTGGGCCAGGGTCGTGATGCCCGGACTCGGGGAGAGCTACGGCTTGATCGCGCTCCCCGAAGTCGGTGATGAAGTCCTCGTCGGGTTCGAGTTCGGTGATGTCCGCCGCGCCTACGTGCTGGGTGGCCTCGGCAACGGCAACACGGAAATCGAACTCGGCGGGGATCCCGTGATTTCAGGAATTCCCGGAGGAAAGGTGGTCAAGCGCGGCCTCGTGAGCCGCCTCGGCCACAAAATTCTCGTCGACGATGACGGCGATCCGCCGGCTCCCGCCACGACATCGGGAATCACGATCGGGAACAAGGATGACTCGATCAGCGTCCAGCTCGACGACGTCAACAAGAAGGTCACGATCACCTGCGACGCCTCGACCCCGCCCGCCGCGATCGAGATCAAACAGAACGGTTCGGGCGGAAGCATCGTGATCGAGCAGTCCGGCACCGGCGGAACGTTGACGATCAAGAGTGCAGGCGATCTCACGATCGAGGCCGCTGCTCCGGGCAAGTTGACCCTCAAGGGTGGAACCGGCGTGAAGATCGATGCCGGCGCCGGCATGGTCGAACTGTCCGGCACCCAAGTGAAGTTGAACTGAACGGAGATGTGAGATGCCGGTGACCGACCCAGCACGCCACGATTTCGTCGGCACCGGATGGTCATTTCCCCCCACGGTGAATGACCGTGGCGGGATCGCCATGGTGAGCGGCGATCGCGAAATCGAGCAGGCGATCCAGATCATCCTGCTGACGTACCCGGGCGAGCGACCGATGCGACCGAGATTCGGGTGCAAGATGCGCGACTTCGTGTTCCGTTCGGCCGATAACTCGACGGCGATCGAATTGGCGCTCGAGGTCAGGAATTCGGTCAGGCAATGGGAGCCACGAGTCGATGTCCATGACGTGATCGTGACTCCCGATCCGTTCCAACGCAACCGCCTCAATGTCGAGGTGGTCTACGCCGTGAAACGCACCAACGACCGGCGCAATCTGGTGTTTCCGTTCTACACGATTCCAGATGACGGGAGTGACTACTGATGGCGATCGCAGCCCCACATCTCGACGATCGGCGGTTCCAGGATCTTGTCGACGACGCCAAGCGAATGGTCATGGACCGATGTCCGGCATGGACCGATCACAACGTCTCGGATCCAGGTGTCACGCTGATCGAGACGTTCGCGTTCATGACCGATCAGATGCTGTACCGACTCAACCGGGTGCCGGATCGGTTGTACGTCAAGTTCCTCGAGCTGATCGGAATTCGACTGTTTCCGACCACAGCCGCTCGGACCGGTGTGACGTTTTGGCTGTCATCGACGGCGACGTCGACGATGGTGATTCCCGCAGGTACCAAATCGGCGACGTTACGAGGAGAAGCGGACGATCCGATCGTGTTCAGTACGCTTCTCGACCTCACGATCTTGCCGACGGAGATGCATGTCGTGGCAACCCGCGGGTCTGATGTCGATGTGGTGCGATTCGTCACGGATCCGTTGCGCGTCGGGACCGCGGTGTCGGCCTTCAGCGATCTCCCGGTTCCGGGTGACCTGCTCCTCGTGGGTTTGGACGTGGCTGCGCCCGCCAACGCGATCGCGCTTCGGTTCGAGTGTGAGATCGATGGCGTGGGTGTGGACCCGACGGATCCGCCGCTCCAATGGGAGGCATGGAATGGTTCGGAGTGGGTGCACTGCGAATTGGAAAAGGACGAAACTGGAGGGCTGAACCGACGCGGCGACATCGTGTTGCATCTTCCCGTCGGGCATACCGAGAGCGTGATCGAAGGTGAACGTTGCGGTTGGCTGCGGGCACGTGTGACCGAGGCGCGCGATGGTCAACCGACATACAGTTCCTCGCCACTTGTCCGGGGTCTCACGGTGATGACAGTCGGTGGTACCGCCGAGTCATCGCACGCCGAACTGATCGACGCCGAGCACATCGGCGAGTCCACCGGTCAGCCGGGCCAACGTTTTCGGTTGCCATGCGGTCCTCTGGTGGCCGTCGGCCACGTGCCCAGCGTCGAAGTCGGCAGCGCCGATGGATGGGAGCCATGGACCGTTGTCGACGGGTTCACTGATACTGGACCCGATGATCGCGTTGTCATCGTCGACAGTGCCGCCGGGGAGATCGAGTTTGCCCCGATCGTGCGCCGCGAGGACGGATCGATCAGGTCGTACGGAGCGATTCCGCCTGCGCGGGCGTCGATCCGATTGCGTCATCATGCTGTCGGTGGAGGAGTACGAGGAAACGTCGCAGCCAAATCGATCCGGACTCTCAAGTCCTCGATTCCGTTCGTTCGCGGTGTCACCAATCGTCATTCGGCAAGCGGTGGTGTTGATGCCGAATCCGTCGATGAGGCAAGGGTTCGTGGGCCGCTGCTCCTGCGGACTCGGAGCCGAGCGGTCACCGCCGAGGACTTCGAGTTGTTGACGCGAGAGGCGGCCCCTGAGATTGCTCGGGTGCGGTGCATACCGGCGGCGACGGCGGAGGACGCCGGCCACGTGACCGTGTGCATCGTGCCGGCCGCCGCTCGCGAAAACGACGTCTTGCGATTCGAGGACTTGTTGCCGAGCGAGGCGACGCTGTCTGCGATCGGCCGTCGTTTGGAGGATGGGCGGATCATCGGTTCGGTCGTCCACGTCGAACCGCCGACCTATCAGGGGATCACGGTGGTTGCCCGCCTTCGGGCGGGACCGCGGGCTGACCCTGAGCGAGTCCGCCTTGACGCGGTGGCGGCGCTCCGCCACTACTTTGATCCACTCGTGGGCGGCCCCGACGGGAGCGGCTGGCCGTGGGGCCGACCGGCTCAGGCCGGCGATGCGTTCGGTGTGTTGCAGCGAATCCATGGGGTCGATGTCGTCGAGGATGTTCGCTTGTTCGGTGCCAACCCGGTGACCGGTGAACGCGGTGAAGCGACCGCTCGGCTGGAGCTGGCGTCCAATAGTTTGGTGTTCTCCTACGAACACCAGGTCCGGGTTGTGGCGCCATGACCGCACCGTGGAGGGCGTCGTGAGTCGCGGGAGTGTCGTCGGGCTGCCTGTCGCTCAGCCGCTGGTTCGACAGCTTCCATCGATGTATCAAGACGACAGCTTCACGCAGCAGTTCACGTCTGGTCTCGATGCGGTGTTGGCGTCGGCGGTGGTGTCGTTGGACTGTTTGCACGCCTACCTCGATCCATCGGTTGCTCCGGCTGATTTCGTCGGTTGGCTGGGGGAGTGGGTCGGTTCGCGCCTCGACGAGGACTGGTCGTTGCCGCGCCGTCGGGAGTTCGTCACGCAGGCGGCCGAGATCTTCGCTCGTCGAGGAACTTCGTCTGGTCTGTGTGACGAGATCGAGCTCTACACCGGCGGCACGGCGACCGTCAGCGACCCTGGCGCGGTATGGACCTCACGACTGCCGACTGATGGCGAGCAACGAAGCGTTCGTCGTTCCGAGGACCGCACGGTCAGAGTCACGGTCGACGTGCTCGATGCGGCCACCGTAAACTGGCCTGCGCTACAGGTGCTGATTCGTGACGCAGTGCCGGCCCACCTTCCCGTCGAGATCGAACTCCGAGAGGGCGAGTCTGGTTCGGACGCTTCTCGTCGTCCAACGAGCAGGCCAAGAACAAACCAGAGGAACAAACCAGCACAACAACCAGCAGAACAAGGTGATGCGTCGTGATCGTCTGTAGTCAATGCGGGTTCCAGAATCTTCCGTCCGACGCATTCTGCGGCTCATGTGGAGGATTCCTCGAATGGACCGGAGAGGTTGTTGCCCCTCCGGCAATCGAGGAAACGCCTGAAGACGCAGCGCCGAAACGGGGTCTGCGGGAACGTATCCAAACGGCGCTGTCGCTCGATATCTACGCTCCGGGCGAAACGTTCAAGGGTGACATTGGCACTTCGAAACCCAGTGGACCCGCAGCAGCCGCCCCGGGTCGTCCCGGCGTCGGCCCGCCCGGAGCGGGTCCGCCGGTTGGTCCTGCGGGTGGTCCGCCGCGTCCACCGGGTGCTCCTGCGGGTGGTCCGCCGCGTCCACCGGGTGCTCCTGCGGGTGGTCCGCCGCGTCCGCCGGTTGGTCCTGCGGGTGGTCCGCCACGCCCACCGGTTGGTCCTCCAGGTGGTCCGCCACGCCCACCTGGTGTGGTTGGTCCTGCTGGTGCCCCGCCGCGTCCGCCGGTTGGTCCTGCTGGTGCTCCACCGCGTCCGCCGGTGCGACCCGAACCGGGGTCTGCCCCGGTCGAAGCGTCGGCGATGGTGGAGTCCGAGCAGCCGGCGGCCGCCGATGATGCAGCGATCGCCGCCGCGATGGTCGCCCGAAACGCCACCGCACCCCCACCGGTCGCCCCTGCGCCGCCGCGCCCTGTCGCACGAACGACCGTCTCGAAGGGCGAAACAACGATCGGCTTGGCGGAGACGACCACCGCTTTCGCACCCGGACAACCAGGTGCGATCACCCCGGTCAAGCCATCGGCGCCTGCTCAAAGAGCGCGACCGGTCAAGCAGCCGCCATCGCGAGCGATCATTCCCGGCGACCTCGTATGCGGCGAGTGTGGCGAGGGAAATCCGCCGGCTCGCAATTTCTGCAGCCGGTGCGGCACAACCCTCAAGGACGCTGCCGTCGCCAAACGCAAATGGTGGCGTCGGATCGTTCCCAAGCGACGCCGGAAGTCGTTGGAGGCGGGCGCCCGTCCTTGGAAAGCAGCCGACGGTGGCACGAAACAACGTCGCAAGGGAGGCAGCCTCGGCAAGCTGTTTGCGAAGGCCCGCCCCCTGGTTGCGGGAGCGCTCCTGCTGAGCGGGTTGGTTGTCGGCGTGACGCCGAACCTTCGTGAAAAGGTGACCGGAAAGATCGGCGACACCAAGGATTCGATCATGTCCAAGCTGCAGCCACATTATGTTCCGCTGAGCCCGATCGACATTCGTGGCATCGTCGAGGACCCGAATTCGCCAGCCTCGAACGTGATTGACGGCAACACGTTGACCGGTTGGATTGCGCCGGATGGAACGGACGACAAGTCGTTCGTCGTGCGTTTCGACGAGCCCTTCGACCTCGAACGGATCAAGGTCTGGAACGGTGGCCCTGAGACCGACGGTCTGAAATTCAAGGACCTCGATCGACCGAGCCAACTCCATTTCGTGTTCGACACCGGTCAGTCGTTCGATCTCACGATCGAGGACGTTCCGGATCCGAAGGAATACGAGATCAAGAATGGTGATGGGGTTCAGGAGTTCGAGGTGCACATCGTCGGGACCTACAGTTCCCTGTCGAATCACGCGGTGGGGCTCCGCGAGATCGAATTCCTGTTCCGGAAATGACGGTGCATCGACGACTGCCCGGATGGTTGCCCGATCACCCCTCCCGTTGACCGGGCCGATTTCGTAGGTTCGACTTGTCGACCAGCACGCGACGCCGTAGGGATTCGAAACAAGAGGAGCGGTCATGAGTGACACTTCCAGCGGCGAGCTCAGCGAGAACATCGACGAGTGGACCCAGGAACAAAAAGACACGTACTTCGGCGTGAACGACAACACCTCGATGGAGGATGAACTGCTCGCGCAGGCGGACGTTCCCGATGTCGAGTTGGACGACCAGGCGACCGAGCTGGCATGAGTGACACACTCGAGGCGGTCTCCACGATCGTCAACATGCTCGAAACCGGCTGGAAGGTGATCGAAGCCAATCAGCCCTCCGCCGAGATCCATCGAGGCCGTGCGAACGCAGTGCCACAAGTCGACGACTCGCGCGGGCTGACGGGCACTCAGGGCCCCAGCTATCATCGGTGGCGGCTGAAGTACACCAATGGCTTCGACATGGATGTCGTCGATATCCAGATCAAGTTGAACTGGGAGTACGCCGTCCGTTACAAGAACGGCGGGGCGTACATCCCGAACGTGTGGCTCGAGGTACCCCACTGCAGTGTGCTCTGGGGATACGACGTCTCGCTCGGCTTCGAAGCGCAGACTCCGACCAACCAGGGCACCGAGCGGGCGCCGATTGCTCGGATTCCGGTGTCGGTCATCGGCTCCGTGACCACACCGTTTTGGACCGAGCAGGTGGAGTGGAGCTTCACACTGTTCGGTGACGGTTCATCGCAGTCCTGATCGGCCCCCTTTGCCCTGGTGGCCTCGGTTCGCTCCTCTCGGCTGGACCGGGGCCACCTCCATCGACGGATTGCCCATCAACGAGTTCTCTGCGTGTCTTTTCGGGTTCCTATCCGGGGTCGAGCCGCCATACTCGGCCGCCGAGTTGGAGGACGTAGAGCTCGCCGTCGGGGCCTGTCCTGACGGAACTGATGTTTCCGAGCTGGTCGAGTAGCAACAGGTTCCTTTGACCGGCTTGGTCGAACGCCCAGAGCTTCCCCGAGCAGTAGTCGCTGTAGACGTAGGCAGGTTCCAGCTCGGGGATCGAGACGCCGTGGTACGGAACCCCACCGGACACGGAACAACCGTCGGCACCATGCTCGTAGGTCAGGACGGGGAATGTGGTGTCGCCGGCGTCGGTCACGTCGTCGTTGAAACGGTCGGTGCCCTCGAAGCCGCTCCACCCGAAGTTGACGGCGCGCCCAGCTCCGGCCCCGTCGAGCGATTCGACGTGATCGATCTCCTCGTACCGGTTTTGGCCGACGTCAGCGATCCACAGATCGCCGTTGGTCGGGTCGAAGGCGAACCGCCATGGGTTGCGAAGCCCCCACGACCACACCTCTGGTGCTCCGTCGACGCCGTCCGCAAAAGGATTGTCCGGTGGGACGAGGTAGGCGGGTTCGGCCGAATTCTGGGTCGGGTCGATGCGCAACAACTTGCCGAGCAGATTGAACGTGTCGCTCGCCCGCCGCTGAGGATCGTTGGCCGACCCGCCGTCGCCGAGCGAGACATACAACATCGCGTCGGGACCGAACTCCAGGTCACCGCCGTTGTGATTGCTGTAGGGCTGATCGATCTTGAGGATCACACGTTCGCTGGAAACGTCGATCACACCGTCGGCGGCGATCGGGTACTGGGCGATCACGGTGTCACCGCCGCTGGCGGTGTAGTCGAAGTAGGCGAACGTGCCGTCCGGCGAGAAGGCGAGTGCCAGAAGCCCTCGCTCGCCCCCGGCGGTGATTCGATCGGAGACGTCGGCGACGACGGTCGACGTGGCGTCGATCGACCGAACGACGCGACCGGACTGCTCGACGATGTACAGCGACGAGTCGCCGGGTCGGATTGCGAGGTCGACGGGGTTGTCGAACTCGCCCACCAGGACCGCTTGCACGACAGGATTGCCGACGATCGGTGTCGCGATGGTCGTCGGGATCGACGACTCGGTCGTGACCACGGTCGTGTACACCGTCGTAACGACCGATGGCGTGCCTGTGCTCGACGTTGATGCCGGCGAGTCGGCCGCCGGCACCGAGTCGTTCGTCGCCGTCGGGACCGCACCGGTAGTGGTCGTCACGAGTACCGCGGAGTTGCCATTCGTCGTGGATGCGATCGGGGCGGCGTCGTCTCCGCCGGCGCAGGCTGGTGTCAACAGGCCGATCGCCACCAGCAGGTTCGGCATCGTTCGCCTCATCGGAGGACCCGAATCAGACCTTCCTGCACGACATTGACGGCGAGATGACCGTCGGACGTGAAGATCGATGCACCGGCGAGGCCGCGCGCCCCGGAACTCGACAGCGCCCGCTGGTCGTAGAGCAGCCAGTCGTCGGCTCGAAACGGGCGATGGAACCACATCGCGTGATCGAGGCTGGCCATCATCAGGTTGTGCGACTGCGACGACATTGCGAACGGCCGTAACGGCGTATCGAGCAAGGTCATGTCGCTTGCGTAGGTGACGATGCAGGCGTGCAGCACCGGATCGTCGGGGAGTGTGCCGTTCGTGCGTAACCAGACTCGCTGACCTTCCGACTTGATGCCCGGTTCGAGCACCGGATCGGGTGGGCAGAACCGAACGTCGATCGGGCGTGGCCGGTCGTACCAGTCACCGATCTGCTCACGGATCGCCGAGTAACGCTGGCGGAAGTCGGGGAGCGTCTCGGGATCGGGCGCATCGGTCGGTGCCGCCAGGTGATGGTCGAGGCCCGGTTCCGGATCGTGAAAGCTGGCCTGCAGATTGAAGATCGCCCGGCCGTGTTGGATGGCGACGACACGCCGGGTCGAGAAGCTCTTCCCGTCACGGATCCGATCGACCTCGTACAGGATCGGAACTTTGGTATCACCCGGACGCAGGAAGTAGGCGTGAAGCGAATGGACGCGCCGTTCCGGTTCGTCGATCGTGCGAGAGGCGGCGACAAGTGCCTGTCCGGCGACTTGGCCGCCGAAGACGCGTTGGCGTTCTTCGTCCGGCGAGACACCGCGGAAGATGTTGATCTCGATCGGCTCCAGGTCGAGCAGTTCGATCAGTTCCTGGAGAGCGTCCGCCATCTCCCCATCCTGCCATCTCGTCCTGTCGTGCAATCGGCAACCGGATCTGCTCACGCGACCCGCCTGCTGGCGCGATCAGTTGCCCGCTGCACGTGATCGCGCCACCAAAACGCTCCGGGCTGGTGTGCTGGCGCGATCATGTTGTGAGAGCGCATGATCGCGCCTGCAGACGGCTGCTTTACGCTGCGGTGATGGGTGTTATGACGGTCAGAGATGCGATCGAGGACGACCTGGCGGCGATCGTCGAGCTGCTGAATGTCTGGATCGCGACGCGAACGTACGAGTATCGCGACTCGCCGCACACGATCGAGCAGCGCCGTCCGTGGCTCCATGAGCAGCACGCTCGGGGCTTTCCCGTGCTCGTCGCCTTGGGGGTCACCGGCGATGTGCTCGGATTCGCCACCTACGACGACTTTCGCGACTCGATCGCCCGGCCTGGCTATCGCTTCACGGTCGAGCACACGATTCAGGTCTTCGAATCGGCCTGGGGTGTGGGCGTGGGGCGGTTGCTGATGGGATGCCTGATCGAGCGTGCGGAAACGGCCGGCGCGCACGTGATGGTGGGGGCGATCGATTCGTCCAACACCGCTTCACTGGCGTTTCACACGCGGCTCGGTTTCGTGGAAACGGCGAGGATGCCGGAGGTCGGGTGGAAGCACGGTCACTGGTGTGACCTGGTCTTCGTGCAACGTCGGCTCGCCGCTCCGTAACATGACCGTTGTGCCGATCGATCCTGCGCTGCGTTCGCTCGCGCTTGCAACCAAGGGGTTCATGCCGGAAGACGAGGGTGACGCGCTGTTCGAGGCCGCCCTCGACGCATCGCGGGCACTGCCCGGGGTGGCGTGGGTCGAGGTCGGGTCGTATTGCGGGCGCTCCACGATCTGGCTGGGCGCCGCCGCCCGACGTGCCGGCACCGTCCTGTTCGCGGTCGATCATCATCGCGGTTCCGAAGAGAACCAGTCGGGCTGGGAGCACCATGACGACGATGTCGTCGACCAGCGGGTCGGCAAGATGGACACCCTGCCGTTCTTTCGCGATGCGATCCACGAGGCGGGTCTGGAAGATCATGTCGTTGCAGTTGTCGGTCGCTCTCCGGTCGTTGCCCGTCATTGGTCGACGCCACTGGCGTTCCTGTTCATCGATGGCGGCCACGGGGTCGAGCCGGCGGGCGATGACTACCGAGGTTGGGTCCCGAACGTGGCGATCGGCGGCAGCCTGGCGATTCACGATGTGTTCCCCGATCCGGCCGACGGCGGCCGCCCGCCGTATGAACAGATCTACCTCCCGGCACTTGCCAGCGGTTGCTTCGAACTGTCGTCGGTCACCGGATCTCTGAGGATTCTGTCCAGAATCGCCTGAGGACGGCGGTCCGCACGACGCCGCCGATCACCGCTCGCCGAATCCGCTCGTTGATCGAGGTGCTTGGTTGGCGTGTTCGGAACGCATGTGTCCGAGCGCGGAGGCGATGACGTCACGCGTTCGGTTGCGGAGCGCTTCGACGTCGTCTGTGCCCAGCCCGTCGGTCGGGATCGGCTCCAACACCTTGACCTCGGCACGGCTGTACCCGAACCGCCAGTCGTGTTTGATCAGAGCGTCGCGCGTTCCGAGTACGGCGAGTGGGAGGATCGGGGTGCCGGTTTGGAGGGCGAGGCGAAATGCGCCGTCCTTGAACTCGCCCAGTTCGCCGGTCTTGGAACGGGTGCCCTCGGGAAAGATCATCACGGAGACCTTCTTGCCGAGCCGATCGCGGCAGTCGAGCAGGGCCTGCACGCCCGCCTTCTTGGTCCCGCGTTCGATCCGGATGTCTCCGGCGAGACGCATCATCCATCCCATGAACGGGATCTTGAAGAACTCGCTCTTGCTCATCCACTTCATCTCGAACGGGAGATGTGAGATCAACAGCATGTCGACGAAGCTCTCGTGGTTGGCGACGACGACGTACGGGCGCCTCGGATCGCTCGGGATCTGACCACTGACCTTGAAGTTCCACAGCGGGTTGAGCTTCTGGTGGACGACGGCAACCTTGCGGAAGAGCAACCCGGCGTGGTAGCGCCCCGGGTCGAACGGCATCGTCACCAACCGCGTGAGGGCGACGAGCGGCAGGAAGCTCACGACGAGGAGTCCGAGCACGAACCACGCCCACACGCTGAGCACCGTGCGAGCCGGGGCGGAGCTCAAGAATCGCGACACGCCGACGAGTGTAGGGAGTCGGCCCAACACGACCTGCGTCGGGAGGCTGATCGATGCGAAACGGGATTGGGTCATCGAGCACGCCCGAGGAAACACGAGGTCCCGGCTTGCCCGCCAGGGGGAACAGGCCTATGGTGACCCGAGAGGCGGCACTCACGAGAGTCTGATTTTCGCGCCGCGCTCTGATCGAACGTTGCCCGTGAACCTTGCTATCGGAGGCCAAGATGATCAAGACCCTCTCCAGTGTGTTGTCTGCGGCTGTACTGATGGCCTCGGTGGCACTGGTGGCGCCGATCCAGAGCGCACAAGCGCTCGGAGGTGGCTCCGGCGCGGTCAGCCTGACCACCCTCGGGTCGGCCTCCACCCAAAACTTCGACACACTCGCCAACACCGGCACGACCAACAACCTCACGATCAACGGCTGGTTCCTCAACGAGACCGGAACGAGTAGCGCCAACAACGGGCAGTACCAGGCGGGAACCGGCACCGGGACCGGCGGCGATGTCTACAGCTTCGGTGCTCTGGCCGGCGCCGAGCGGGCGTTCGGCACCCTGTTCAGCGGATCGTTGACCCCTACGATCGGTGCCCAATTCACCAACAACACCGGCACCACAGTCAACTCGCTCGACGTCTCCTACATGGGCGAGATGTGGCGCCTCGGTCAGATCACCGCCGGGCGCGCCGCCGACCGACTCGACTTCCAGCTCAGCACCAACGCGACCAGCCTTACGACTGGCACCTGGATCGACTACAACACCCTTGATTTCGCAAGCCCAGTGGTTGCCGGCACGGCTGGCGCACTGAACGGTAACGCGGCCGCCAACAAGGCTTCCGTGACGTCCTCCATCACGGGTCTCAGCATCGCCAACGGGGCGTCGTTCTGGATCCGGTGGAACGACTCGGACCTCGCCCCAGGCTCGGATGACGGGCTGGCGATCGACGAGTTCTCGATCACGCCACGTGCCTCCGTCGTGCTGCCCAACCTCACGATCACCGATGTCTCGGTCAACGAGGGGAATGCCGGCACGACCCCGTTCGACTTCACCGTCAACCTCTCGTCCCCCGCCGGCGCGGGCGGGGTCACGTTCGACATCGCCACACAGGACGACACGGCGACTTCACCATCGGACTTCACCGCCAGCTCGTTGACGGGTCAGACAATTCCAGCAGGGAGCTCCAGCTATGCGTTCAGCGTGTCGGTCAACGGCGACATCGTCAACGAGACCGACGAGCGGTTCCTCGTCAACGTCACCAACGTCACCGGCGCTGGGGTCGTCGACGCGCAAGGCGAGGGGACGATCGTCAACGACGACGCCGCCGACGCCGCTCCCGCAGTCGCCAGCACGTTTCCCACGAACGGCGCCACCGACTTCCCGATCGGCTCGAACCTCACCGTCACGTTCAGTGAACCGGTAAATGTGACTCCGGCGTGGTTCACGTTGGGCTGCTCCACCAGCGGCAACGTCTCCACCACGTTCGGCGGTGGACCGACCACGTTCACGCTCGATCCTGGTGTCACCCTCGTGCATGGTGAGACCTGCACCCTGACCGTGTTGGCGAATCAGGTCAGCGATCAGGATGGAAACGATCCGCCCGACAACATGGTGTTGGACTTCGTCGTCGGCTTCACGGCCTATGACGTCTGCTCCGACTACACCCCGATCTACGCGATCCAAGGCTCAGGGCTGAGCACCCCGACCCCCGGCATCGTCTCGACAAAGGGCGTCGTGGTCGGCGATTTCGAAGGAACCACTGCAGATTCCGGCTTCTACATCCAAGACGTGACCGGCGACGCCGACCCCACCACCTCTGACGGGATCTTCGTGTTCACCGGCTCGACCAACGTTGTCAGCATCGGACAGGTAGTTCGCGTGACCGGTTTCGCCCGCGAGCGTTTCAACCAGACCACGCTCAACGGCACCGACAGCAACACTGCGGCGGTGCCCGCCGCCAACATCATTCAATGCGGCACCGGCGCCGTCGCACCGAGCGACGTGACGCTGCCCGTCACCAGCCAAGACGACTTCGAGCGGTACGAAGGCATGTCGGTGCGCTTCCCACAGCCGCTCGTGATCGCCGAGTACTTCAACTACGACCGATTCGGCGAGATCGTGCTGGCCCAGCCGCTGGCCGGTGAGAGCCGGCCCTTCAGCGGCACTGCCATCGACGAACCCGGCGCCGCTGCGAACGCCCGCGCCTCCGCCAACCTTCTCAGCCGGATCACGCTCGACGACGTCCAGAGCGCCCAGAACCCACCCGTTCTGCGCCACCCGAACGGCGCCGCATTCTCGCTGTCGAACCTGTTCCGTGGAGGCGACACCGTGCAGAACGCTGTCGGCGTGCTCGGTTTCGAATTCAACCTGTATCGCATCTTCCCGACCGGACCGGCCGTCTACACCGCCGCCAACCCCCGACCTGCGTCGCCCGAGACGGTCGGTGGAACCGTCCGTGTGGGGGCGATGAACACGCTCAACTTCTTCGTCACTGCCGACTATCCATCGGGAAGTGCGCTGGACAACAAGTGCGGTCCGCTCAACAGCCTCGAATGCCGCGGTTGGGACAGCGACCAGGCGACCGAATTCACCCGCCAGCGCGACAAGTTGTTGACCGCACTCTCGGGTCTCGATGGCGACGTGATCGGTTTGAACGAACTGGAGAACTCGACCGGTGTCGAGCCGCTGGCGAGCATCACGTCCGGCATGCCCGGCTATGGCTACATCGCCACCGGAACGATCGGCACCGATGCGATCAAGGTCGGCATGATCTACCGGCCAGCCGTGGTCAGTCCGGTCGGCGACTTCAAACTGCTCACCTCGGTGGTCGACCCGCGCTTCAACGACACCAAGAGTCGCCCGGCGCTGGCGCAGACCTTCGAGGTCAATGCCACTGGGGCGCGCTTCACCGTCGTCGTCAACCATCTCAAGTCGAAGGGCTCGGCCTGCAACGATGTCGGTGACCCCGACCTGCTGGATGGTCAGGGCAACTGCAGCCAGACCCGCCGCGCTGCTGCGGAAGCGTTGGTCGACTGGCTCGCCACCGACCCGACCGGCAGCGGCGACCCCGACTTCATCATCATGGGCGACCTCAACTCCTACGCCAAGGAAGACGCGATCGATGAGATCAAGGCCGGTTCCGACGACACCGTCGGGACCGGTGACGATTTCACCAACCTGATCGCCAACTTCCAGGGCACGTATGCCTACTCGTACACGTTCGACGGGCAGGCCGGCTACCTCGACCACGCCCTGGCGAATGCAAGCCTGTTCGCTCAGATCACCGGCGCCGCCGACTGGCACATCAACTCCGACGAACCCGACGTGCTCGACTACGACACCTCGTTCAAGCCCGCCGCACAGGACGCGCTCTACGAAGTCAACCCCTACCGAACCTCGGATCACGACCCGGTGGTGGTGGGACTCGTGCCGAACGCGCCTCCCACCGTGAACGCCGGCGGACCGTATTCGGTCCCCGAAGGCGGTTCGGTAACGCTCACCGCGACGGGTTCCGACCCCAACGGCGACGGCCTGACCTATGCCTGGGACCTCGACAACAACGGCTCGTTCGAGACCGCCGGACAAAGCGTGTCCTTCAGTGCCGCCCTTCTTGATGGACCGAGCAGCTACACCGTCAAGGTGAGGGCAACGGATCCACTCGGTCTGTCGGCGGAGTCGTCGGGGACCGTAGGTGTGACGAATGTGGCGCCGACCGTCAGTGCCGCGTTCGGGGCGAGCAGTGTGAGTTGCGGAACGAACAACGCGACCCTCACGGTCACGTTCAGCGATCCTGGCGCGGCAGATACGCACAGTGCCGTGATCAACTGGGACGACGGCAGCACGCAGACGGTCAGCTCGGCAACCAGTCCGCTGGTGCTCGCCCACACGTATGCCGCCGCTGGGATGTACACCGCCACCGTCAGCGTGACCGACGACGACGGCGGCACGGGCAGCGCTACGGCCAGTGTGTCGGTGAAGTACACCACGAGCGGCTTCCTGCGGCCGATCAACCCCGATGGAACGAGCGTGTTCAAATACAACAGCACGATCCCGGTCAAGATCAGCTTCACGAACTGTGACGGTTCGAACCCTGCCAACGTTGCTCCGACGATCAAGCTCACCATGATCTCCGGAGCCACGCCGGGTCTGGCGATCAATGAACCGACCTCCACCAGCGCCGCCGACACGACGGGTGTGATGCGCTTCAGCTCGAATCAGTACATCTACAACCTGGCCACAAAGCCGCTCCCCGATCCGTCGGCGACGTACCTCATCACCGTTACCGTCCCGTCCACCGGACAGACCTCGACAGTGCAGTTCGGCCTGAGACCATGACCATCGTCAGATGACGAGCTCGCTTGACACCACAGTCGAGCGAGCTGACAGCGACGGCTCGCACGGCGACCCCCATCGAGCTCACCCGCCCTTCACGGTCAGCACGACGTTGCCGGTCTTCTGACCCGTTTCGACGTAGCGGGTCGCCTCGGCCACATCGTCGAGTGAGTACGTCCGGTCGATCACGGCGCGGTACTTTCCGGCCTCGATCAGCCCCTTGAGGAAGCGCACGTCCTCCTGCTTGTACTTCCCCACGGGGAGGGTCACTCGCTTACGCCCGATCACCCGGGTCAGCAGCGCCAGGAAGGGCACGTGCCACATGAACCCGAGATCGGTCGTGATGAAGATCCCGCCGGGCACGAGCGAACGCCGGCAACGCCGGAAGGAGTGCTTGCCGACGGCATCGAAGATGACGTCGTAGGTCTTGCCGTTCTCGGTGAAGTCGTCGGTCGCGTAGTCGATGACATCGTCGGCGCCGAGCGATCTCACCAGCTCGAGGTTCTTGCTGTTGCACACCGCAGTCACGTCGGCCTCGAGATGTCTGGCGAGCTGCACGGCTGCCGTTCCGATCGACCCTGATGCTCCGTAAATCACGATGCTGCGCCCCTTGCTGAGGGCGGCCGGCCTCAGGCATGTGCGAGCGAGCAAAGCCCCATCGCAAACGGCGGCAGCCTGGTCGTGGGTCATGCCGCCCGGCTTGTGGGCCAACGCACCGGCCTCGCGAACGCACACGTATTCGGCGTTCGCACCCGATCGGGTGCCGAAGACCTCGTCGCCGACGGCGAACTCGGTGACCGCCGCGCCGACCGCGGTAACAACGCCGGACAGCTCCGTGCCGACGGTCCGCTCTCTCGGTCGGCGCAGCCCGGTGAAGAGCCGCGAGAAGAACGGGTGAGCGGCCCGGTAGGCGCAGTCGCTGCGGGTCACGCTCGAGGCGTGAACCTCGACGAGTACCTCGTTTTCCTTCGGAACGGGTCGCGGGACCTCGTCGATCCGAAGCACTTCCGGGCTTCCGTACCTGTCGTGGACAACTGCTCTCATCGGTTCACTTCCTGTCGTCGGTTCGTTGCAGACGATGGATCGGGCCGCCGTCCCTCCACGCTCGCCCTGCCCGAAACAGCTCCGCGGGCCTGCCACCGGCCGGCCCGGGGCGGGTACGGCGCCCCGTCGGGATCACCCAACCGTCCTCTGCGATCACACTTCTCCGGAAGTTGGCAGCGTCGAGCTGGACACCCCAGACGGCTTCGTACACGGCGCGTAACTCGGCCAACGTGAACGTCGTGCCGACGAATGCGGCGGCGATACCGGTGACCTCGAGTTCGAGCCGGACCCGCTCGATCGCGTCGGTTGCGATCCGCAGGTGGTCGAACGCCAGGTCGATCGTCCCGTTGAGGACGTCGGAGACGGGCACGAGCGCAGCGTCGGCTGCATCCGTGCCTGCCACGATTGCCCCGACGTCTCGCAGCACGGCGAGATAGGCGACGGTCACGACGTGCATGCGGGGATCGCGATCGGGGTCGCCATAGGCGCCGAACTGGGTCAGCAAGCTGGCCGGATCGACGCCGGTCTCCTCGCCGAGCTCGCGTCTTGCGGCCTCGTCCAACGTCTCGGTCGGACGTTTGAAGCCGCCCGGAATCGCCCACATTCCCTCGAACGGTGCCTCTCCACGACGTACGAGCAGCATCTGGAGTGTGCCCTCCCACATGGTCAGGATCACCACGTCGACGGTCACCGCGAAGGCCGGGAACTGCGACGGGTCGTAGTTCCCCGGGGCCTGCCGAGCGCCTGCGCTTTTGGTCTTCACGACTCTTACTCTACCAAGAAGTTATAGTCAAGTCCACCAAAACATGGCGGTTGTGAAGTCGCTCGTCGAGCGTTTCGGATTCGTCGAGTTCGGCGTGGCTCTTTCGCGAGGCGTTGCAGCGAATCGCGCCACGGATTGGGTCGTCGACGACTTTGTCCCGTCTACCCGTCCTGGGCTTGGCCGCCGGGTCGGGCGAACGACAACGCCAGAAGGCTGTCGTAGGCGAGGCCCCAAGGCGGGCGCAGAAAGCCGAG
>JAYVFI010000049.1:0-9317 GCA_043773365.1 Ilumatobacteraceae bacterium | reverse complement strand
CGACCGCTCACCCCAGCAGGTCCATCATCTGTGCAACGTCTTTGTCGCCGCGCCCCGAGAGATTCAGGATCACGGTCTGGCCCTGGATCGTCGAAGCTTCACGGGCAAGCCACGCAAGCGCGTGGGCGGGCTCCAAGGCCGGGATGATCCCTTCCGTGCGGGCCAGCAACTGAAAGGCTTCGATCACCTCAGCGTCGGTCACGCTGGGGTACTCGCACCGACCGATCGATGACAGGTACGAGTGTTCGGGACCCACTCCAGGATAATCGAGACCGGCCGAAATGGAATGAGCCTCCTCGACCTGACCGTGTTCGTCCTGCATGAGGTAACTGCGCATCCCGTGAACCACGCCGGGGACACCCCGCGCGACCGCTGCGCCACCGGCCGGCTCGACACCGACCAGACGCGCTTTGGTGTCGACGAAGCCCGAGAAGATCCCGATCGCATTCGACCCACCACCGACACACGCCACCACGACGTCTGGGTCGGCACCGGTCATCTCACGGCATTGGACACGGGCCTCATCGCCGATCACGCGATGGAACTGACGAACCATCCAGGGATACGGATGGGGACCCATCACGGAGCCGAGGCAGTAGTGCGAATTGTCGACCGTTGCGACCCAGTCCCTGAGTGCTTCGTTGACTGCGTCTTTGAGGGTCCTCGAACCGCTCTGAACGGGTTCGACCTCGGCGCCGAGCAGCTTCATCCGAAACACGTTCAGGGCTTGACGCTCGACATCGACGGCACCCATGTAGACCTTGCATTCGAGCCCCATCAGCGCCGCCGCGGTGGCGCTTGCAACGCCGTGTTGGCCGGCGCCCGTTTCGGCAATCAGCCGCGTCTTGCCCATCCGCTTCGCCAGCAATGCCTGCCCGAGGACGTTGTTGATCTTGTGTGAGCCCGTGTGATTGAGGTCCTCGCGCTTGAGGAGGACTCGCACGCCGAGCTGCTCACTCAGGCGGAAGCACTCGGTCAAGATCGATGGCCGGCCGGCGTAGGTCCGCAGCAGCGTGTCGAGTTCGAGTCGGAACGCCGAATCCGCCCACGCCGCACGGAACTCCGCCTCGAGCTGCTCGCAGGCGGGAACGAGTGTCTCGGGAACGAATCGTCCCCCGAACTCACCGAAGCGCCCGGCGGCCGATGGCTCGGTCATCAGCGAATCAGGGTCCATCCGCGCCGCCTCTGTTGATGTCATTCGTCTGCCCAATCGTAAGGAATATCGTCCGGTCCGAGGTACGGCGATGGCGCCGCAGCTCGGGCATTGGCAATGAATCGCCGGACCTTGGTCGGATCTTTTCTTCCCGGTGATGCCTCGACGCCGCTCGCCACATCGACGCCCCATGGTTCAACGGCCGAGATCGCGTCGGCGACGTTGTCGGGATCGAGCCCGCCGGCCAGGATCACACGGACCCCCTCCGGCGCCTCCGACGCGAGCGTCCAGTTGAACACCTTGCCGGAACCGGGATTCGGGGAGTCGACCAGGATCAAATCAGTGCCGTACCGATCAGCGTTGGCCAGCTGTGACGAACCCGCCTCGAACGCCTTGATCACCCATCGGATGTTCTTGGCGATCTCGATCGTCTGCTCCGGGGTTTCCCTCCCGTGCAACTGGACGGCCTTGACGCCGGAGCGCACGGCAACATCGACGACTCGGGCGGGCAGTTCGTCACGGAACACGGCGACGGTCAAGACTTCGGGAGGGAGCCGACGGGTGATGTCGTACACCGCCTGGGCCGTCACCTGTCGCGGCGAAGGCGCGAACACGAACCCCACCGCGTCAGCCCCCATCGCCACGGCGAACAAGGCATCGTCTTCATTGGTGATCCCGCAGATCTTCACGAACATGCAAGATCACGGTACTCGGTGGGGTCGGCGGCTCAACCGATCAGTTCGGAGACCATTGCCGCTGGATCGCCGGCTCGGACGAGCGTCTCGCCGACCAGCACGGCGTGGTACCCGGCGGCATGCAGCGCCCTTGCATCGTCGCGTCCACGCACCCCGGATTCGGCGACTTTGAGGATTCCGCTCGGGATCGACTCCGCCATTCGCCGGGCACGCTCGTGGTCGACCTCGAAGGTGACGAGATCGCGTTGATTGACGCCGATCAAGCGGGCGCCGGCATGCAGCGCCGCCTCGAGCTCCGCTTCGTCGTGAATCTCGACGAGCACGTCAAGGCCGAGCTCGGTCGCCAGCGAATGCAGGTCAGCCAACTGGCAGCTGCGCATCGCAGCCGCAATCAGCAAGACACAGTCGGCGCCCATCAGCCGCGCATCAACGACGTCGTGCGCCGAAACGGTGAAATCCTTGCGGAGCACCGGGAGCGAACATGCCGCACGGGCGATCTGGAGGTCAGCGACCGATCCGCCGAAGAACTCCTCATCGGTCAGCACGGACAGACACGTGGCACCACCGGCCTCGTACTGCTCGGCAAGCCAGGCCGGGTCGAGATCGGCCCGGAGCGCACCCTTCGACGGTGACCGACGCTTGATCTCGCCGATCACCGCCAGTCGAGTCTGCCCTGACAGCGCGGTACGGAACCCCCGTGCCGCAGGCATCTGACTCGCCTGTTCGATGATGGGACCGAGCTCACGTGTGTCGGCAGCGGCTCGAGCTCGATGCACATCGAGGATCTGATCGAGGTATGTCGCCACAGAGCGTGAAGTTACCTCAGAAACCGAGACGCGTAGTGATCTGGTTGGTCAATTCTTCGATCGGCACGCGGATTTGCTCGGTGGTGTCGCGATCTCGAATTGTCACGGCGTCGTCTTCCAGTGAGTCGAAGTCGACGGTTACACACAGCGGCGTACCTATCTCGTCTTGACGGCGATAACGCTTGCCGATCGCCTGCGTTTCGTCATAGTCGACCATGTATCGATCGGCCAGTGTGGCGTAGATCTGACGGGCGAGCGGTGTCAGCGTGTCCTTCTTGCTGAGTGGCAGGACTGCCAACGTATACGGAGCCAGACGAGGATGGAGACGAAGCACCGTGCGAGGTTCGTCGTTGACGATGTCCTCGTCGTAGGCGGCCAGCAGGAACGCTGCCATCGCACGATTGACCCCGGCTGCCGGCTCGATCACGAACGGCACGTATCGCTCGTTGGTCGCCTGATCGAAGTAGTCGAGCTTCTGCCCGCTGTGCTGAGCATGCTGCGTGAGGTCATAGTTCGTGCGCTGAGCGACACCCTCCAGCTCACCCCAGCCCCACGGGTACTGGAATTCGATGTCGCTCGTACCGCTCGAATAGTGACTCAACTCGTCGGCTGCATGCGGGCGAAGCGTGAGCATCTCGGCGGGGATGCCGAGGTCGACGTACCACTGGAGACGAGCGGTGCACCAGTACTCGTACCACTGTGCGCTCTCCGCAGGGGGAACGAAGAACTCGAGTTCCATCTGCTCGAACTCGCGAGTGCGGAAGATGAAGTTGCCCGGGGTGATCTCGTTGCGAAAGCTCTTGCCAACTTGGGCGATCCCGAAGGGCGGTTTCTTGCGACTGGTCTGGAGCACATTGAGGAAATTGACGAACATCCCCTGCGCCGTCTCAGGACGCATGTAGACCTCGGCACCAGAGCCCTCCACCGGACCGGCGTGAGTCTTGAACATCAAGTTGAACGCCCGCGCCGCCGTGAATGATCCCTTCGATCCGCAGTTCGGACAGATCTCGGGATCAGTGAGATGATCTTCTCGGAAGCGCTGCTTGCACTTCGTGCAGTCGACGAGCGGATCACTGAAATTCGAGAGATGCCCGCTCGCCTCGAAGACCTGCGGCGGCGCCAGGATCGCGGCGTCGATCAGGACCACGTCGTCGCGCTGTTGGACCATCGTGCGGACCCAGGCATCGCGAACGTTGCGAAGCATCAACGAACCGAGCGGGCCGTAGTCGTAGCTGGACCGGAATCCGCCGTAGATCTCGGCCGACGGGTACACGAACCCGCGACGTTTGCAGAGATTGACGATCTGATCGAGCTCGGTTGCCGGCATAGGCCAGCAAGGTTACGGGGACTTCGTCGTCGTGGCAGCCCGAGTTGTCGCAGGTCGTGGCCCGGCCGCTTCCTGGCGACTCGACGTCAGTGACGTTCGAACATCGCCACGGCGCGCAGCCGCCGTTCGATGTGGTGTTCGAGCGCCCGGGTGGCGAGCGAGCCGACCTCGTGGGTCGCCGGGGATTCCTCGAGCGCCAGCGCCTCATTGAGGCGACCGCCGAGGATGTCTCGCATGATCGCGAGGGCGGCCGGCGAGATCGAGGTACCGCTCCGGCAGGCACGACACAGCACGCCTCCCTCGTTCAGATCGAACGCCACCAACTGCGTACCCGGTTCGCCCTCGCCGCAGCGGATGCACTCGTCGAGCTGAGGCTCGAGACCTTCCGCCGCGAGGAGTTTCCAATAGAACGCCGGAACATTCAGCGGAGCCGGTCGCTCGGCGATCGTACGAAGGACACCCACTGCCATGCGGTACAGCCGCGGGTTGGGCTCACGTTCGAGACCGAGTTGATCGACCGCCTCGATCGCCGCCATCCCCTGGGATGCCCGATCCAACGACGACAACATCGGCGAGAGCGACTCGACCGACTCGGCCTGGCTGACGTTGTCGAGTTCGCGACCACGATACAGGAGCAGCCGGACGTGACTCATCGGTTCGAGCCTGGCGCCGAACTTGGACTTCGTCTTCCTGACGCCGTTGGCGACGGCGCGAACCTTTCCATTCTGTTCGGTCATGATCACGACGATCCGGTCGGACTCGCGCAACTTGTAGGTCCGCAACACCACTCCGACGTCGCGGTACAGCTCACTCATCGTCGAGCCCGCCGAAGCGGCGGCGGCGGCGGGAGAACGCGCCAATCGCGGCCTCGAGATCATCCGCACCGAAGCGTGACCACGGCGCCGAGACAAACACGAGTTCGGCGTACGCCAACTCCCAGACCAGTGAGGCCGGGAGCTGCGTCGATGACCCCAACACGACGACGAGATCGGGTTCACAGTCCGCTGGTTCGTACAACACCGATGCCACCGACGCCTCGTTGACCTCGTCGGACGGATCCAGCCGCTGCATCGCATCGGCAAACCGCTGGCGGCCGTCACCGGTCGGGTCGACGATCACATCGCACCCGTCGAACGATCGGGTCCACTGCTTGCGATCGTCGGACGGCTGAGCGTCGCCAACCGCGTACGCCCGCAATGTCAGCCATGGGACCCCGACAGAAGAACACAACGTCCCCAACTCGGCAACACGATCGCTCCAGGCGTGCTCTGACATCTCGGCCCACTCGCGCAACGTGCCGCCGACAACCAGCAAGTGTCGCAACGACGCGTCGACCTTTGGCTTGATCGCATCGACCGACTGCTGGCTCACCGTCCCATTCTCGCACGCCCATGGTCGAACAGCGCGCGAGCATCTCCAGGGTTTCGGTGCCGCCGTCGTGCAGAGCGAAATCTCAGGCTGATGAGCGGCGCCGTGTCGACGCGGGCTCTAACGTGGCGGACCGTGCCCGACAAGCCTCTTCTTCACGTCGCCTGCATCATGGACGGCAATGGGCGCTGGGCAGGCCAGCGCGGGCTCCCTCGCACCGACGGCCACACGGAGGGCGAGGAGAACCTTGCTCGGATCGTCCGGTTGGCTGTGCGCCGCAACGTCGGTTGGCTTACGGTCTTCGGTTTCTCCACCGAGAATTGGGTTCGTCCACGCGCCGAGGTCCGCCACATTCTCGGGCTCCACGAGAAGCTGTTCGGAAGGGTCCGCGAGTTGAACGAGCTGAACGTCCGGATCCAATGGATCGGTCGCCCGTTCGACAGTCCCGAGGCCAGAACCCCGAAATACGTACAACGGGCAATTCGCAAGGCGATCAACGACACGTCTCGCAACACGGGGATGGTGCTCACCGTCGCATTCGATTACGGCGGTCGTGCCGAACTGATGGCAGCCGTGCGCGCCGTGCGAACGACCGGTCAACCTGTCACCCCTGCTGCGATCGATCAGCATCTCTACCTCCCGGAGTTGCCGCCGGTCGATGTGCTGGTCCGCACGAGCGGCGAGCAGCGCGTGTCGAATTTCCTCTTGTGGCAAAGTGCCGGATCGAAGATCCATTTCACTGACGCAGCCTGGCCGGCGTTCGGCGCTGAAGATCTCGATGCCGCGATCGCTCTCGTTCGATGACATCGGAATCGCTGAAGGCACTCGATGCCGTGACGTCCGGGCTGCTCGCCGCGGAGGATCGACCCGGTCAACGCGAGATGGCTGCCCAAGTCGCGGAAGCGATCGAGAACGAACGCCATCTCGTGGTTCAGGCCGGCACGGGTACTGGCAAGACGCTCGCATATCTCGTCCCCGCGATCACGTCCGGAAAACGAGTCGTTGTCGCGACAGCAACCAAAGCGTTGCAGGATCAACTCGCTTCGAAAGACCTTCCGTTCCTCGCTGAGCAGTTGTCGAGCGAACTGGGGATCGAGTTCGAATGGGCGATTCTCAAAGGCAGGAGCAACTACCTCTGCCTGCAGCGATTGCGCGAGCTCAATGATCCGCAACAGGCGACGCTCGAATTCGACGAGATCTCGGCGGTGACTCGGGTCGAGATCAAACGTCTGTCCGAGTGGGCCGGCTCGAGCACCACGGGTGATCATGCCGAGTTGGACTGGAGTCCGACGGATGTCGCCTGGCGCGCCGTCAGCGTCGGATCCGACGAATGTCCGGGTGGTGACAAATGCCCGATGGGTCAGCAGTGCTTTGCGGAACACGCCCGTCAGCGCGCCCAGGTGTCCGACGTGATCGTCGTCAACACGTACCTGTACGGGCTGAACGTTGCTGCCAATGGCGCGATCCTGCCCGAGCACGACGTCGTCGTGTTCGACGAGGCACACGTGCTCGAAGACATCATGAGTGACACAGTCGGCGTCGAGATCGCGCCCGGCCGGTTCATCGCCGTCGCCGCCACAGTTCGGCGGATTCTCGAGGACCCGCAACTGGTCGGATCGATCGCCGAGCTGAGTACCGCAACCAGAGATGCGTTGTCGCCGTTCGCGGGCCAGCGACTCCCGAATCCGCTCCCTGATCCGATCGTCGACATCCTCCAGGACGCACAGTTACGGCTGACACGTGTTGGCGAGGCAATCCAGAAGATCACAACCATCGCCTCCGGCAACGAGGACGCCAGGCAACGTGCACTGCGAGCCCAGCAGATGATCACGCGAACGATGGAGTCGATCGAGTCTGCCCTCGGCTCCGGCGAAGGCACTGTGCCATTCGTGTCAGGAACGCGAGACGCACCACGGCTGGAGATCGCCCCACTCGACGTCGGCCCGCGACTGCGTACCGGGGTCTGGGAACAGCACACGGCGATTCTGACCAGTGCCACGATTCCGTCGTCGCTCGCTCGACGGGTTGGTCTCCCGCCAGACGCCACGGATGAAGTTGACGTCGGCAGCCCGTTCGACTACGACACCCAAGCGATGCTCTATTGCGCAGTCCATCTGCCCGACCCACGATCGCCACAGTTCCGAGCATCGGTCAATGCCGAACTTGCCGCTCTGATCACCGCCGCCGGCGGCCGAACCCTGGCCTTGTTCACGAGCTGGAAGGCGATGGACGAAGCGGTGGAAGCGGTCCGGCCGCTGGTCGACGTGCCGATTCTGACACAGCGCGATCTTCCGAAGCCGGCGTTGGTCAAAGCATTCGCCGATTCCGAAGCGACCTGTCTGTTCGCCACCACCGGCCTGTTCCAAGGCGTCGATGTGCCCGGGAGCACCTTGTCGCTCGTCGTGATCGACAAGATCCCGTTCCCGCGTCCTGACGATCCGTTGCTGTCTGCGCGACGCGAACTGCTCGGCGCTGCGGCGTTCGGTCAGATCGATGTGCCACGCGCGGCGACACTGCTGGCACAGGCGTGCGGGCGGCTGATCCGCACGAAGACCGACCGTGGCGTCGTGGCCGTGCTCGACCCTCGTCTCGGGACCGCCCGGTACCGATGGGACATCGTGAAGTCGCTGCCTCCGATGAAGCGAACCAGGGATCGCAGCGAGGTCGAGGCCTTTCTGCGGTCGCTCCACTCAGACTCGTCGGGCTGACCCGAGTACCGTCGAACGATATGGACAGGTTTGTGGGCTTCGAGATCGTTGATCGGATCGCCGCGATCACGCTCGACTCGCAACACAATCGCAACGCGCTGTCCAGGCAACTTCTGGCAGAACTCGGTGAAGCGCTCGACCAGGCTGAGCGGGCCGATGTGCGCGCCATCGTCCTGCGCCACGAGGGGCCCGTGTTCTGCTCCGGCGCCGATCTCAAGGAGCGCTCAGACGGTTCCGGGCCGCCCGACTCGCGTCCGTTCGTGCGGGTGCTCGAGCGGCTGATGGACACAGCTCGTCCAACGATCGCCGCCGTCGCAGGGGTGGTGAAGGCCGGCGGGGTGGGGTTGATGGCAGCATGCGATCTGGTCGTCGTCGCCAGCGCCTCCACGTTCACGTTCAGCGAGGTTCGAATCGGGGTCGCCCCGGCGATCATCGCGGTTCCGATCCTGCGCCGCGTGGCGCCGGCCAAGATCGCCGCCGCCATGTTGACCGGCGAACAATTCACCGCCGCTCAGGCGCTTGAAATCGGTCTCGTCTCACATGTCAGCAGCGACGTGCCCGGCACGGTCCGATCGTTGTGCGCTGGTGTCAGCGCCGGCGCCCCACATGCCGTTGCCGAGACGAAGCGACTGCTCCATCGAGTACCGACGCTCCAGCGTGATCAGGCCTTCGACGAGATGCGAGCACTCAGCGACGAATTGTTCCAGGGGCCCGACGCGATCGAAGGCATGGCAGCTTTTCGAGAACGACGAAGCCCGGTGTGGGCGGGGCCTCAGGCCAGCAGCCGATAACCGATGCCGCGAGCCGTGACGATGATCTTGGGATCATCGGGAACATCCTCGATCTTGATCCGAAGCCGGCGCACGTGGGCGTCGACCAGACGCGAATCGCCGAGGTATTCGTAGCCCCAAACGCGCTCGAGTAGTTGATCACGCGACAGGACGGCACCAACGTGGTCGGCGAACTCGCACATCAGGTGATACTCGGTCTTGGTCAGGCTGACTTCCTGCCCGCGCTTGAGGACGACACCCAGATCACGTCGCAGTTCGACGTCGCCGAACTTCGACGGTTTCGGCGCCGAGGTGACAACTTGCAAGTTGACCCGCCGCAGCAACGCTCTGATTCGCGCCGCCAACTCCTTCGGAACGACAGGCTTCGTGACGTAGTCATCGGCACCAGCTTCCAGCCCGGCGACCATGTCGTACGTGTCGGTTTGGGCGGTGATGATGATGATCGGGACGATGCTCTCGGCTCGCAGCG